>JAYTLR010000181.1:0-16052 GCA_043729195.1 Akkermansia sp. | reverse complement strand
GATTCCGATCCAGTCATTACCGGCTTCGCCACGGTCGCGTCAGTCCCGTCAGTCAGCCGCTGGAGCCCGAAAATCCCGCTCAACTTTGGACACCGTTCTGGCTTCGTTCGTGGCTGGGCCGGAAACAAGTCCGCCTGCATGACATGCTGTAGGAAGACGTGAATGCCGCACTCTCGCTGCTGGAATCCGCGGGAACCGCCGGAAACCTGACCACCGACGCGCAAATCGCCGCCGTCGCCCTCCGTTCTGGATGCCGAAGTTCACACGGTGGATCTGGACTTCGGTCGGGTTGCTGGCGTGCGCTTCAGCAATCCCTTGGTTTGAAGCTCCGCTCCCGCTGCGACCGCCGCGAAGCCGTCGCCCGCCTCCGCCAATGGGCAGAAGCCTCCGTGATCGACAGCGACCGCAAACGCTTCGTCGCCACCGCGGAAGAAACCCTTGCCGGAATCCACGAGGGAAACTTCGCGCGATACCGGGTGAGGCCGTCGGAGTTCGAGGAGTGGAGGGCGATGTGGGGGTGAGGGGGGATGGCATGATTTGGAGAGCAGCCGGGGAATGCGGCCTTACCGCGGGCTTCCCCCTGTTATCGGAGCGACGAGAATTTCCTGAAAGGGTGCGGAAGGGACGGGTAAAAACGTTGCCTCCGAATGGCAAAGCGTGGATTACACCCGCCAATGTATGCCTAAGGCGCTTGCGATTTCATCCGGGCAACACGCTCGAATTCGATCCCTTGCGACCGCCACATAATGCAGTCCATCCGATTCTACTTCGATCAGGACTTCGTAATCTTCCTCTAGGGATTCCAGAATGCGCAAAACCGCAGGAATCAATAGGACGTTAAGCATTTTTTCCGAGGTGATCGAAACACCAATGCCTCTGGAAAAGTCGGCGCTGTCTCCTGCGTAAAAATCTCCCTGCTCATAGGAGTCAAAATCGCCCAACGTTCCGAGTTCCTCCACCAAGGCGTCCCGAGTGCGATGCCATTCCTTGAAGAAGATGGCTTCAGTGAAAAACTCAGTTATGACGGGTGGGTTAAATGAATTATCAAGGATGTAATCTAATTCCTCTTCCGTTATTCTTTGGGCGTTCATGAATTCTCGATCTCGTCCGGACGATTCTTCCAATCGTAGTGAAATTTTTAAAGCGGTTGGCGGGAGTGGCAAGGAGGAAGTCGGAGGAGGCTTTTGAGGGGACTGTGAAGGGATTGGATCTTCGCGGGTCGGGGGGCGAAGCCGCGATATTGCGACCGGCGTTTCCCCGCTTGCAAGTCCTCCAGCGCCAAAGGCGTGCTCCATTCTAGACTAGGCCGCAGGCCTAGGACTAGAACCGCAGTCATTCGGGAGGGCCAACGGTCCGGTCCACATCGGGTAACGGTCCGTGGCGGCGGATAGAGCGGGCCGTTGGCCCTTCAAATCTCCGGTCGGAAGCAACCTAGGCCTGCGGCCTAGGCTGGTATGGGATGGGCCCTTGGCCCTGAAATGCCACTTCGATCCTATCCTTGCGTCTGAGTCGCGAGGCGGCACTTTTGCCGGCCCCGCTCACGGCCTCGCTCACGGCTCCGCCGCGGGAACCGGGACGAAGCGGTAGAAGCGCTGGGGGTGATTGTGGGCGTCGAGGTCGACGAATTCGTCGGTGGACTCGCCGGGTTGGACGGTGCCGATTTGCTCCCAGTGGATGAGGTCGGACGAGGCTTCGACATTCCAGGCGGCGGGGGCGGCCGGGGCTTCGGCGGTGGCGGTGCTTTCGGCGGCGAGCGGCGGGCGCTGGACGACGGCATAGCGGCCGGGGAAGCGGAGGCGAAGGGCGCGTTCGAAGCGGTTGAGCGGCGGGGTGTAGGTGTCGCGGATGGTGACGCCGCCGGAGCGCTGGATGGAGGTGGTGGCGCCGAGGACGTAGGTCGGTGGATCGGTGGCAAGCGGGGCTTGCAGGGTGAGGGCGACGCTTTCGATGTCCTCGGGGAGGCCGTCGGCGACGGGGTTGATGAGGACGGCGGCGCTGGCGCTGCCGGCGGGGATCTCGATGGTGCCGGGGAGGGCGTTGTAGTCGGTACCGGTGGTGGCGGTGCCGCCGATCGCGTAGGCGACGGTGAGCGGCAGGGTGAGGTCGCCGCTGCGGTGGACGAGGAAGGAAGCGGCGCGGCTGGGCGCGGCGGATTCGTAGGCCTGGGAATCGGCGACGCTGACGCGGACGACCGGGGTGCCGGCGGGCAGGGTGGCATCGAGGATGGTCAGGCTGGCGACGGCGGTGGCTCCGAAGATGTAGCTGGTGGGGTCCGGCACGGCGACGGGCGAGGAGCGGAGCGAGATCTGGACGAGCTCGCCGGGCTCGACGAGGAGGTCGTGGATGGGGGCGATGGGGATTTCAACGCTGGTCGCTCCGGTCGGGATGGTGGCGCTGCCGGAGATCGGGGCGAAGTCGATGCCGTTCTGCGCGACGGCGACCTGGCTGGTGATGACGGTCGGCCGCGGTGGGATGGTGAGGGCGTAGTGGACGCTCAGCGGCCGGTCGACGGGGCCGTCGCGGGTGATGGTGAAGGCGCCGGGATTGGCGGGAGTGCTCGGCGCGGTTTCGGCGACGTCGGAATCGCTGACGGAAAGGCTGACGATGGAGAAGGGCGCGGGCTGGGTGTCGTTGTCGGCGATGGTCGCGGTGGAGGTCGGGCTACTAGAGATCTCGTATTGGAAATTGACCACCGGGATGGCGTTCGGATCGACGTGGAAGCCGCCCTGGGTGTATTGGACGATGCCTTCGAAGGTGCGCTCGGTGATGACGAAGGGGTAGGAGAGTTCGAGCGTGAGGGTTTCCTCGCCTTCGAGGTGGAGGTCATCGACGGGGGTGACCGGGATTTCAACGCTGGTGGTGCCGGCGGGGAAGACGGCGACGCCGTAGTCGGTGGGGCCGCTGAAGATGTGGATCGGCCAGTTGCTGAGGCTGTAGCCGGCGGGCAGGACGAAGTCGATGGCCGGGCCGGGGCTGGTGAGGCGGTAGAAGACGTACTGGTCGATGGGCATCGGCGCGTCGACCGAGATCACGAAGACGGCGGGGTCGGGCTCCTCGCCGGCGGCCTTTTCGGCGGCGCTGGCGTCGAGGGCGGTGACGGACATCGTCGGGTAGTCGTAGGTTACGGTGGCGGCGACGACGGCGGAGGTGGCGGTGATGCCGCTGTTGTCGGTGACCACCACGCGGAGCTGGTGGGTGCCGCCGTAGGCGTTCGGCATCGTGAAGGTGGTGGTGAAGGGCGTGCCGGGGGCGGGCGGCTCCGGGTAGGTGGCGGTGCCGCGGGTGACGACGCGGCCGCCGTCGTAGATGACGTAACTGGCGATGTGGCCGTTCGAATCGGAAGCGGTGAAGCTGATGGGAATCGAGACCGGCGACGCGGCGGGCGAGGTCACGTTGAAGCCGGCGGCGGGCGAGGTGATGGCGACGACGGGTGGCGGCGGCAGGTCTTCGCTGGTGAGGTGGGCGGTGGCGCTGGTGGCCGGGCCGAAGGCGTAGGTTCCCGGTGTGGGGAGCAGGGTGAAGACGATCGTTTCGACGGGCTCGACGAGGGTGTCGTTGATCGGAGCAATCATGAAATCGACGAAGGCGGCACCCGGCGGGAAGGCGATGGTGGCGGGCGGTGCGACGTAGTCGGTGCCGGCGCTGGCGGTGCCGCCGAGGGAGTAGCTGACGTTGAAGCCGACCGTGAGGTTGTTGGTGCGGGTCAGGCGGAAGGCGGCGGGGTTCGCGGGCGACTCGGCGGCTTGGGGATCGAAGGCGGTGACGGTGATGATCGGCAGCGGCGGGGCGAGCGGGTCCTCGTTGTCGGCGAGGGTCAGGTCCACGCGGTCGGTGCCGATGGTGTAGGGGACGAGCGCTCCGGTGGAGGTTTCGTCATCGAGTTCCACGCGGATGGTTTCGGCGGTCTCGATCAGGGCGTCGTCGATCGCGGTGACCGGGACATTGAGCTGGGCGACTCCGGCGGGGAGGGTGACGAAGGAGCCGACCGGGCTGCCGAAGCGGTAGTCGGTGTTTTGCAGCGCGGTGCCGCTGACTTTCACCCAGACGGTGAGCGGGGCGGTGGTGGGGCCGCTGCGGGTGAACTGGATGGCGGCGGGATTCGCGGGCTGGCCGGGAGTGGTCTCGGCGAGGCTGGTATCGCTGGAAGCGATGCTCACGGTCTGCGCGGGGCTGGTCGCGGCGAAGGCGAGGAGGCCGGATGCGGCGAGGAAGAAAGTGGGTCGTTTCATGGTTCCGGGAGTGGCTGGCGTTTCGAGCTGAGCCTGTTTGAAGCATCCACAGGCTGCCGATCCGGGTCCCGGAGTGAAATCGTTTCCCGTAACAAGGCGGTTACGGATCCAATCAGCGCTCGATGGTGAAGCCCCTCACGCCATCGAGCGGCGGGATGTTTTTCACGTGCATGCCCTTGATGTGATGGGCCATGGCGGACTCCTCGGCGATCTCCTTGAGAAAGGCTTCCACCTCCTCGCGTTCGCCCATAACTTCCATTTCCACGGTGCCCTCGGGCAGGTTCTTGACGGTGCCGCAGACGTCGAAGCCCTTGGCAATGTCCTTGGTGGTGTAGCGGAAGCCGACGCCCTGGACGCGGCCTTCGAATATCACGCGTCGGGCAATCACGGGGCGGAGGATGCGGTATCCCTCGTCACCCCGTCGAGGAACATCTGGGAGATCAATCCTCCCGTGGATCCGGGTCGCCGCGCTGGGGGACGGAACGGTGGCCGGTGGAGGCCTGCTTGAGGCGGAGGCGGAGATTGCGCTGGATGGTGAAGCGCATGGTGCCGCCCTTCAGTGGATGAATGGTGGTCTCGTAGAAAGGATCGGTGACTTCGACCTCATCCCAACGGCCGCGGAGCAGGTGGAGGCTGCCTTCTTCGATGCGGATCTTTTTCTCGGCGGAGCCGGAGCGCAGGGTGAGATCGAAGGGCGTGGGGATGCGGCCGGTGTCGTCGGCGAAGAGGATTTCGGCGCGCAGCGGGCCGAGGTAGAGGGCGAGCAGGAGGAGAGCGGCAGCGGCGCTCCAGGCGGGGAGTTGGAAGCGTGGTTTTGCAGGTGGCGAGGGCAGCGGCGGTGGCTCGCCGTCCGGCAGCGGTGCCCATTCGGGCAGCGGCGGGGGTTCGCGATCGGGTGGGGGGAAGTGGGGGTTCATCCGGGGACGGGAGGTGGAACAACGAAAAGGACGAAACTGACGAAATTTAAGAGGAATGTGCGCGGACGATGCTTCCCGAGGGAGGGCGTAGTCGATGAAGAGATGATCTAACTTTCGCGAAGTTTCGATGATTTCGTTGTTCTCTACTCCGCTGTATTCAATTCGTCGGGCTTGCCGAACTTTTTCCGCAAGAGATCCGCGGCCTTGTCGATGAATGCTTCGGTGGCGAAGTCGCGGGTTGTCTGGATTTTCTTCAGACGTTAGCGCATGCGGCGGCCTTAACGGGCCAGGGTTTCCGCGGTCGGCCGGTCCGCGGTATTGATGAAGCGCACGGTGTCAGGCGATGGGCGGGCGAGGGCGATGAAGCGGTCTTCCGGGGTGGCGGTGATTTCACCGGGGGACGGCGACTTGTCGGTGCCGGCGAGCGCGGAGATCATCTCTCCGACGGCGGCGAGGAAGGCGTCGGCGGTCTTCGCGGAGTCGAAGCGGAGGTCCCAGACCAGGTGGCTGGCGACGTCGCTGGTGGCGAAGAGTCGGTAATGGTCGCCGCGCCAGCCGTCGCCAATTTTGGGAAACTCCTCGCCGAGCGGCTCGAGCCACAGCTTGAGGCCGAGCATGCCGATCGACTCATCTAACAGCGTGTTGCCCGGGGTTTCCGGGAGGCCGGGAGGATTGGTTTCCATGCCCTCGTGCTCCGGGAAGAAATCCGCGCTGATGGCGGGTGGCTTGTGCAGCGCGCTGAGGATTTCCTCCTGGTCCATCAGCCGCGAGGCGCGGGGCACGCCGAGGGCGGAGGGAAAGGTGGCCAGGCCGCGGACGAAGGGCGGGAGGTTCGCCATCAACTCGCGCGCCTCGGCGTTTTCCTGCAAGCCGGTGAAGCCGGTGGCGAGCGCCTGGCGGGCGAGGAGACGGTTTTCGGCAGCCATCGCGGCACCCTGATGGAGTGCTTCGCGGGCCATTGCTGCCTCGTCGCCGGGCCAGCCGGGGGCGGGCGGGTAGTGCTGGTGGAGGAGAATCCGGCCGAGCGCGCGGATGAGAGCGGCTTGGTCGGGCACGGACTGGGGGTCGAAGCGGTCGGTGACCCAGGCTTCGCCGAGTTGCTCGTCGAACCACGATCGCGCGCCGACCGACTTGGTCGCGGCAAGCTGCGGCGCGAAGCGATCGTCCGCGGTGAGCAGGCCCATGAAGGCCCAGGCTTGCTGGCGGGAATCGAGGCCGTGCGGGCCGTAGCGGGCCTCGATGCTGGCGACGATGCGGTCGCGCAGTTCTTCCCCGGCGACCTGGTGGACCAGCGGGGTGCTTTTGAAATCCATGCCAAGGGATTCCTCGGTGAAGTCGATCAGGGCGGGATCGACATGGAAATCCCCGCCTCCTTGGGCGAGCGAGCGGAGGCTTTCGTTCTCGCGCTTCAGCAGGGCGACCTCGTTTTCGAGCGCGACGATTTTGCTTTCGGCCTCGCCGTCGCCCGCCGCCGGGGCGGAGGACCGCCAGTGGAAACCTTGGATCAGGCCGGCCGCACCGATCGCTGCGCCGAGCAGCCACGGCAAGATCTTCTCAGGACGCATGGCAGCGTGGGATCACCTGCCGCCGACTGGTTTGGCCCGCGGATTTGCCTGCTTCTGGGCCGGGGGCTGCTGGCCGTCGAAGGGATCGAACTCGAGGGCGGACGGGCCGTAGAGCTCGTTGGCGTCCTTGCCAGGGACGAGGGTGATGGCCATCGGCGCGTTGCGGTTGCCCTGGGCGTCGTAGGTGTAGAGGAACCGGCGGACGGGCATTTCCTGGCCGCTGGCGTCGGTGCGTTTCGCGCGGGCGTCGAACATCTGCTCCTCGACCAGCTTGCCGTAGGTCAGGCCGGGCTTCGGGTCATAGCCGTAGCGGGATTTGAAGAGCCGGGTGCCCTTGCCGTCATAGATGTCGCAGGCCATCGGGTTGCCTTCGGGGCTGATGCGGTAAACGGTGGTCAGGCGCAATCTGCCGTCGGGACCGTCGGTCCGCTTGGTGATGGTCCGCATGTCGCGGGTCCGGGAGAAGTACTCGCGAGAGCCGTCCTTGTTGGTTTTCACGCTGGCGTAGGGGCCCTTGACCTCCAGTCCGGGGACGTCGGCGAGGGCGCTACCGGCCAGCAGCAGGGCTGCGGCGACGAGGTTGGCGATCTTCATGAGGCGGAGATTAGGGCTTGGCCGATGGCACGGCAAGTGGCCATTTGCGGGCCGGCATGTGGTGGAAATCGGCACGAATCCGGCTCGATCTGAGCCAGCGGGCGAGGGTGATGGGCATTCTCAATGTCACGCCGGACTCCTTCTCCGACGGCGGCCGTCACGCTGGTCCGGCCGCGGCGCTGGAGCATGCGCGGCGGATGATCGCGGAGGGCGCGGAAATCATCGACATCGGTGGCGAGTCGACCCGGCCCGGCGCGGCAGAGGTTTCCGTGGAGGAGGAAATCGCCCGCACCCGGCCGGTGGTCGCGGCGCTGCGGGCGGAGTGGGACGGCCTGCTTTCAGTCGATACCATGAAGGCCGAAGTTGCTGCCGCAGCGCTGGAAGCCGGGGCGGACCTTGTCAACGACGTCAGCGGCCTGACCGCGGATCCGGCGATGGCGGGCGTCTGCGCGGCGACCGGCTGCGGGGTGGTGGTGATGCACATGCAGGGCGACCCGCGGACGATGCAGCTTTCCCCGCGTTACGAAGACGTGGTCGCGGAAGTCCGCGGGTTCTTTGAAGAGCGGCTGGCGGCGTTGGTCGCGGCGGGGATCGATCCCGAAGCGATCTGCTTCGACCCGGGGATCGGCTTCGGGAAATCCGTGGAGCACAATCTCGCCCTGCTGCGCGCCCTGCCGGAGCTCGGTGTCGGCGGCCGGCCGCTGCTGCTCGGCGTTTCGCGGAAATCCTTCATCGGCAAGGTCCTCGGCAGCCCCGATCTAGATGACCGCGCCTGGCCCACGGTGGCGATCACCGCCCGGACCCGGGAAGCCGGGGTGATGATCCACCGCGTCCACGACGTGAAGCCGAACGTCGAGGCGGTGCGGATGGTGGAGGCGATTTTGTTCGGGGTGTGATTGGCCTGACTCTTTCTCCGGGTTGATTGGCTACGGCGATCGGCCGTTCGAACTGCATCCGGATCGACGAACCCACCACCAAAGGATCCTTGTCAGTGCAGGGATCGGGGGTGCATGTTTTGGGAAGGAAGACGCGGGTGGTACGAGTTGACCTGCTCCAGATAAATCGTTGTTCGGTGAAGAATATGGAGCCTCCACTACTAGGTGCAGAGCAAGAGCTGAGGGTCGGCACGGAAACTGTGATCGAGTCTGATTCACCCGACGGGACGCGCGGGGTCGTATTCGAGGACGATGGGGAGACCGGCTACTTCTACGCCCGGGACTATTCGGAGCCGGAGCGCTTTTTTGTTGATGCCTTGCACATCTACAATTCCCAAGGTGTCACCGATGGCGACAAGCCCTGTCGAGTGAAGATCATGTGGACACGCGATTTCACGGCTGCAGCGCTGCTGATCAACCTCGTGCCTCACGCGGTCTTCCACTTTGAAGAGCGCTGCGGCTATGCGGAGAGACCGTTTCCCGCAGCAGATCCGTCGACAGGCTGGACACACAGCGACAAGCTCCTCAAGACACGGGAGCTCTTTTTTCCGCAGCAAATCGACCCGGACGGCTGCCTTGCTCCTAACGCCTGACTCGCCTCCAGTTCCCTCAGTCATTCACGCCTGAACTTCAAACAATCGTCGATGTCTCGCATCCTGACAGGCGTAGGATGAATCGACGATCGCTCCCCAGACCCCGATGCAGAATCCAAAGCAAGAGAGCAAAATCCTGGCGCAACTCGAGAAGGTTTACCTTGATGCCGATGGCGCTGCGCGGGAGAACCGCATCAGGACCCTTGTGTTCTCGGTTGCGGGTGTCGCTTCAATGGGCCTCGGGATTTATCTCTCCAAGACTGGGGTCATTCAGGGGCTTTGCGACATCCTGGTCTGTTTGTCCGGGGTTTTCTTGGCTTACGCTTTCCTCCATTATTACATGAATCAGACCAATCCGCTTCTCAGGAAGTATACTCGGCTTGACCAGGAGCAGCTGAGGGAGCGTATTTCCACGTTGAAGAAGTGAGGTCGCGATAAGGCCGAACGCCGGCAAGTTGTGAATCGTAACGCGATCAAGCCGGTGCCGCCGCTCATCGTTCACACCCGACCCCATGCCCTCGCTTTTTGATCGCATCAAGTTCACTTGGGATTACTTCGTGCGGGGACTCCACCGGATCCCTCCGGTGAGCGCGCCTCCAGAATTTGATTACCCCTCGCCGGACCCGCGCTTGATGGAGTTTCTTTCTGGCATGTATCAAGAGCATGGTGCGCTCGCTGTTCGAGTTGGGAACTGGATATGTGTCGATGGGGGGCGCGTGTTCACCCGGGCATCCCATTTCGACCATCCCAGGCCTTCCAAGAATCTGGTAATCCAAGCCGACTTCGTAACGCTAACGGTTGACGGACAGCACATCGTAGAGTCGCTGGCAGGGATTGGCCCCGACGGGTCGACCGCCATCCAGGATGCCTGCGAGGGTTTTCAGGACTCCTGCTTCCATGCCCTGTTCGTCTCATTGCTGGATCATCCATGCGATCACGTGGATCGCGAGATATGGACAATCGGAGGTCAGACGAGACAGGTCACCTTTGGTTGGCTCAGAACGAGAGGAGCGTTTCCGTTCGATCACTGGCCCCCGGTCTTTGAGCGGATTCAGGGGCACGTGCAGAATCTTCCTCTTTCGCCGGGTCTCCACTGGATCCGGTATTTCTACTGTCACCTACCCTCCGACGCGCCGACGGTTGAGGTTTTGGTCGACAACGAGACGCACGACGAACTGCAAGCTCAGGCGGCCGGTCTCCCATGGCCGGCTTCCGATACTGTCTACTCAGCCCGGCTTTTTTTCGTCATTCAGGACGAGTGAAGGCATTCCGGGAAAGAAGCCAATCAGGGCCGCTAGACAGGGGTGTGCTTTTTCGGTGCCGCAAAAAAATCCCGCCGCGCCGAATAATCCGGCTCGGTCTGCGTCTCATAAATCGCATGAAAGCATTTCCGATCAAAACCGCCGCGCTGCTGGCCATCCTGCCGCTCGCGTCTTGCATGACCACTTACGACGCCTACGGCCGCCCGGTTCAGACGGTGGATCCCGCCGCAGCGACGGTCGGGGCCTTGGCGGTGGGGGCACTGGGCTATGCCATCGGCCAGAACAATGAGCCGCGCTACCATGGTGGCTACTACGGCGGAGGCTATTATGGCGGCGGTTACTACGGCGGCCATCACCCCTACCATTGCTACTAGCCACCAAGTGGGAGGCTTCAAATTGGCCTTCTGGTGGAAAAGGGAATGACAGGCTGGAGCGGTCGGGAGTAGAAACGGCCTAGGAATGGCGTGGGATTTTTTCATCAAGCATTGGCGGGACGGGATTGAGATCCTGATCCTGGCGATTGCCATTTATCAGATTTTCCGGGCCTTCCGGGCGACCCGCGGCGCGCGAATCCTGGTGGGGCTGGTGGTGATCCTGGTGGCAGTGACCTTGCTGCTGCGCCTTTTCGAGTTTGAAGTGATCTCCTGGCTGATCACCCGGGCGGCCTTGCTGCTGGTTTTCGCGGTGCCGATCATTTTCCAACCGGAACTCCGCAACGCGCTGGCGAAGCTGGGCAGCAGCCGCTTCTTCTCGTTCTCCAACAAGAGCCAGCTCGACTTCCTGGAGGTCTTCGAGGACGCGGTGGTGGCGCTTTCGAAAAAGCGGATCGGCGCTCTGTTTGCGATCGAGCGGGACATCGCGCTGAAGCCATTTGAAGAAACCGGAGTGATCCTGAACGCGGACTTTTCCCAGGAGCTGGCGATGACGGTGTTTTTCCCGAAGACCCCGCTGCACGACGGCGGGATGGTGATCGCGAACAAGAAGATGTCCTCCGCCGCTTGCGTTTTCCCGGTGAGCCAGCGCGAGCTGAGCGACCGCTCGATCGGCCTGCGGCATCGTGCGGCGATCGGAGTGACCGAGGAAACCGACTGCGTGGCGGTGATCGTGAGCGAGGAGACCGGGGCGATTTCCATCTGCATCGAGGGCCATCTGGAGCGGAACCTGGGCGAAGAGAAATTCCGCGTGCGGATGGCCGAGATTTTCCTAGCCGACGTAAACAACCATGAGAAAGGCGTTCCGAAAGAACCTGGTGCCGAAAACGGTGTCACTGCTGCTGGCGATCGCGATCTGGTTCCTGATTAAGGAGCATCTGCGCGAGCAGGGCGAGTGGACCGGTCCGGGCGATCCGCCGCCGAAGGGCATCCCCGTGGCCGAGCCGGAGTGAGCGGCAGTCGCCGGGAATCGTCCGGCCGGCACGTCTTTCTTGTTTCTGGACTCTTGCCTCTGGGCTCTTCTCTCCCCCGTGAGCTACTTTATTACCGGAACCGATACCGGCGCGGGCAAAACCCGTTTTTCCTGCCTGCTGATCGAGGCCCTGCGCGCGGAAGGCATCGCGGCGGTGGGCTACAAGCCCGTCTGCTGCGGCGATCGCGACGACGCCCTGCTGCTGGCCGCGGCGTCCGGCGGGCTGGATCCGGACCGGGTGAATCCGGTTTGGCTGAGGGCCCCGGTCGCGCCGCTGGTGGCGGGAATGCTGGAGAACCGCCCGGTGGATGTTTCCGCGATGCACGCGGGTTTCCGTGCGTTGGCAGCGGAGCATCCGGTGGTGATCGTGGAAGGGGTCGGCGGCTGGCGGGTGCCGTTGGCGGAGGGTTACGACATGGCCGATTTCGCGGCGGATTTGAAATTGCCGGTCATCGTGGTGGTGGGCAACCGGCTCGGTGCACTCAACCACACCATCCTAACAGTCGACGCGATCCGGGCCCGCGGGCTGGAGATTGCGGGGCTGGTGGTGAACCAGCTTTCGGACGAGCTGGACACCGCGTCGATCACCAACAAGGGGGTGCTGGAGCAGCTGACCGGCGTGCCGATTCTCGCGGAGATCATCCACGGCCAGGATTTTCTGGAGGTGGAGCCTTTTTTGCAGGGGTGATGCAGCGGCCGAATTGCCGCCGGTGTGGCGCGGGATGACCTCAGGCGTAGCTGCGGATCGAGAGGTGGACGGCTTCGAATTCGAGCGGCTCCTTGTGAAGGACCGGCTCGGCGCCCTCGCCTTTGTATTCCCATGCGGAGACGTGGCAGAACTTGTCGTCGTGGCGCTTGGCCTCGCCGGACTGGGTTTTGCCGGCCTGGACTTCGGGGTCGGCTTCGGTGAACTGGTGCTCGACGCGGAAGTGGCCGCCGCAGGACTCCTCGCGGTCGCGGGCGTCGTAGCACATCATTTCGCCGAATTCGAGGAAGTCGGCGACGCGGCCGGCCTTCTCGAGCTCCATGTTGGCGTTGGCACCGGAACCGGGGACGCGGACATTGTTCCAGAATTCCTCGCGCAGCTTCGGGATCTCGGCGATCGCCTGAGTCAGGCCTTCGCGGGAGCGGGCCATGCCACACTGGTTCCACATGATCTCGCCGAGCTGCTTGTGGAAGCTATCGACGGTGCGGGTGCCATTGATGGTGAGAAGCCGGTTGGTGCGGGCGTTGACCTCTTCCTCGACCTTTTTGAACTCGGGCTGGTCGGTCTTGATAGTGCCCGGCTTCTGAGTGGCCAGGTAGTTGGCGATGGTGGTCGGGATGACGAAGTAGCCGTCGGCCAGGCCCTGCATTAGGGCCGACGCACCGAGCCGGTTCGCGCCGTGGTCGGAGAAGTTCGCTTCGCCCAGCACGTGGAGGCCGGGGATGTTAGACATCAGGTTGTAGTCCACCCAGAGGCCGCCCATCGTGTAGTGCACGGCGGGGTAAATTTTCATCGGCTGCTCGTAGGGATCCTCGCCGGCGATCTTGTCGTACATCTGGAACAAGTTGCCGTAGCGGGAGCGGATGGTGGCCTCGCCGAGGCGGTCGGTCGCGTCGCGGAAGTCGAGGAACACCCCGAGGCCGGTCTTGGCGACTCCGAGGCCGGCGTCGCAGACTTCCTTGGCGGCGCGGGACGAGATGTCGCGCGGGGAAAGGTTGCCGAAGGACGGATACTTGCGCTCCAGGAAATAATCGCGGTCGTCTTCCTTGACGTCGGAGGCCTTGAGTTGGCCGGCGCGGATCTTGGCGGCGACCTCGGCGGACTTCGGCACCCAGATGCGGCCGTCGTTGCGGAGCGACTCGGACATCAGGGTGAGCTTCGACTGGTAGTCGCCGCTGACCGGGATGCAGGTCGGGTGGATCTGGGTGTAGCAGGGATTCGCGAAGTAGGCACCGCGGCGGGCGGCGCGCCAGGCGGAGGTGACGTTGCAGCCCATCGCGTTGGTCGACAGGAAGAAAACGTTGCCATAGCCGCCAGTGGCGAGGATCACGGCGTCGGCCGCGTGGGATTCGATTTTGCCGCTGACCATGTTGCGGACGACGATGCCCTTGGCGTGGCCGTCGACCAGCACCAGATCGAGCATCTCGGTGCGCGGGAACATCTTCACGCCGCCCTTGTGAATCTCTTTCTCAAGCGCCTGATAGCAGCCGATGAGGAGCTGCTGGCCGGTCTGGCCGCGGGCGTAGAAAGTGCGGGAAACCTGCGCGCCGCCGAACGAGCGGTTGTCGAGCAGGCCGCCGTATTCGCGGGCGAAAGGGACACCTTGGGCGACGCACTGGTCGATGATGTTGACCGAGACTTCAGCGAGGCGGTGAACATTGGCCTCGCGGGCCCGGAAGTCACCGCCCTTGACGGTGTCGTAGAAGAGGCGGCGCACCGAGTCGCCGTCGTTCTGGTAGTTCTTCGCGGCATTGATCCCGCCCTGGGCGGCAATCGAGTGGGCGCGGCGCGGGCTGTCCTGGTAGCAGAAGCATTTCACCTGGTAGCCGAGCTCGGCGAGAGTGGCCGCGGCGGCACCCCCGGCGAGACCGGAACCTACCACGATGATGCTGAACTTCCGCTTGTTCGCGGGATTGATCAGCTTGGAGTCCATCTTGTGCTTGGACCACTTTTGTTCGATAGGACCGGTTGGAACTTTGCTGTCTAACATGGCAATGCGGTATGGGCGTTCAGCGGCCGAACTTGAAGACGAGGATAGCGAGCGGGATCGAGATGAAGCCGAGCCAGATCAGAAGGGCGTAGCCTTTGGAAATCGCGGTGACCATCGGGGCGGACTTTTTGGAACGCAGGCCGAGGGTCTGGAACATCGCGCCGACACCGTGGCTGGTGTGGGAGCAGAGCAGGGTCATCGCGATCACGTAGAACACGACCACCAGCGGGTTGGAGAAGCCGACGATGACCATTTTCCAAGCATCGTGGCGTTCTTCGCCGGTCTTGGCGAAGTAGGGCTCGTCCACATAGGTGCTGAAATCGCTCCCTGCCTGGACGGTGAAGTGAAGCAGGTGGAAGATGATGAAGGCGAGGATGGTCAGGCCGCTCCAGATCATGATGCGCGACGACTTGCTGGCCTGGATGGTCGCCTGGTGGGCGTAGGCCTGGCGGGCGGCTTTGTTTTCGCGGGACAGCGAGATGGTGGCGGCGACGTGGAGGGCGGTGGCGGCCAGCAGGCCGATGCGGGCGATCCAGACACCGGCGCCGTGGAGGGCACCGTGGAGGAACTGCGCGTAATCGTTGAACGCCTCGCGACCGGCGAAGATCAGAAGGTTGCCGGTCAAGTGTCCGGCAAGGAACAGGACGAGCACAAGGCCGGTGACGGCGACGATGAACTTCCGGCCGATGGAGGATTTCCAGATGCGGCCAACGATGGGAAATGAGCAGGCAGAGGAGGTCATGGGGCGACGACGGTGGATCAGCGCGCGGCAGAATTAGGTCCGGCTCCGCGGCCACGCAAGAGGAGACTCCTCCTGCCGCAGGATCCGGTGTGAAAATCGCGAATCCCGCGGATCAGAAGGGTTTGGCGAGGCCGAGGTAAGCGGCGAGAACCCCGCTGGCGAGGGACAGGCCAATCAGGGCGGAAGCAGGGAGGACCTTGCGCTTGGCGAGGACCGGGGCGACGCCGAGGAAGAGCCAGATAACGACCTTCACCATCCACCACTGCTGGTCCATCGGCGGCTTCTTGAGCATGGCGAAGCCTAACAGCAGTAGCAGCAGCAATGAAATGCCGTGAAGCATCGAGGCCCACTTCCTGTGCTGGCCGCTGGCACCGGCAAGGATCGCGCCCATGGCGGTGAATACGCCGAGGGCACCGGCGAGGTGGATGGTCTTGAGGACGAGAGGATTCATCGCGGGGAGTCTGGTCAGGCTGCTGGAACGAGCAAGGGAAACCTCCGGACAATCAAGCCGTCGCCGCCAGCTTCGGGATCGCGGCGAGGAGCTTTTTGGTGTAGGCGTTTTGCGGGTTGGCGAAGAGCGCCTCGGCTTCGCCTTCCTCGACGATCTTGCCTTTGTACATCACCACGATCCGGTCGGCGAGGTAGCGGACCACGCCGAGGTCGTGGGTGATGAAAATCATGGTCAGCCCGAGGTCGGCGCGGAGCTTCTTGAGCAGGTTGAGGATCTGCGACTGGATGGAGACGTCGAGGGCCGAGACCGGCTCGTCGGCGATGATCAACTTCGGCTCCGGGGCGAGGGCGCGGGCGATGGCGATGCGCTGGCGTTGGCCGCCGGACAGCAGCGCGCCGCGTTCGCCGATCATGGTCGCGTAGCCGTGCGGCAGCGCGCTGATGAAGTTGTGCGCGTTGGCGGCGCGCGTCGCGGCCTCGATTTCTTCGCGCGTCGCCTCCGGCCGGCCGAGGCGGAGATTTTCTTCCGCCGTGCCATGGAACAGGTAGGTGTCTTGCGCGACGACCGCGATCATCCGGCGCAGGGTTTTGGGGTCCAGCGCGCGGATATTTTCCCCGCCGACCATGATGGCGCCGGCCTGTGGGTCATGCAGGCGCAGCAACAA
>JAYTLR010000180.1:0-36156 GCA_043729195.1 Akkermansia sp. | reverse complement strand
ATTCGAAAGGGGGGAGTCTTTGGTGCTCCGGCAGAACGAGTCTTCGAGCGGCGACGGAGCTTTTGGGTGGTTGGTGGGAGCGGAGTGGGTTTGAAGGGGCGGAGACGCTGTGGAGAGGTGAGGCGGGGCTGAGGTGGAAGTGAGGAAACGTTGGGGTGATGCGAAAGCGGTGTCGGCGTTCGAAGAATCACTCTGCCACCGCACTCCAAAGTGACTTCCACCGAACGCCGAGTCCGCCCTGTCTTGACTCTTGCCGCTGGATTCTGGTCTCTCCTCCCATGCCCGACGCCGTGATCCAAGCTTCCAATCTCCATCGCAGCTACCGCATCGGGAAGAAGAGCATCGAGGTGCTGCACGGGATCGAGCTGACGATCACCCGCGGCGAGCGGGTGTTCCTGTGCGGACCCAGCGGGGCGGGGAAGAGCACTCTGCTCTACACCCTGGCCGGGCTGGAGCGGCCGGAGCAGGGGATGGTGAAGATCGACGGAGTGGATCTGTATTCGTTAGGGCCGAAGCGGCAGGCGGCTTTCCGGAACGAGAAGATCGGCTACATTTTCCAAAACTACCTGTTGTTGCCGGAGCTGACCGCGTTGGAGAACGTGCTGGTGCCGGGCGCGATCGGCGGGCGCGATGCCTCGGTGGCGGCGCTGGCCGCGCTGGAGCGGGTGGGGCTGGCGGACCGTGCCGAGCACCTGCCGGCCGAACTTTCCGGGGGTGAACAGCAGCGCGTGGCGATCGCCCGGGCGCTGGTGAATCATCCGCCGGTGCTGTTTGCCGACGAGCCGACCGGCAACCTGGATTCCCGCAACAGCGCGGAGGTGATGAACCTGCTGCTCGGCCTCGCCGCGGAGAGCGGCACCACGTTGGTGGTGGTGACCCACGACGAGCAACTCGCGACGCGGGGCGACCGGAAATTGGTGATCAAGGATGGCAGCATCAAGGAGTCGGCGGTTCGGAAGGTGGCCCGACGTTCGACACAAGGGCTGCAAGCTCGTTTTGAGGTGCCTTTGCGGATCCAGAAGGGCAATCCGCTCATGAAGGGGCGGACGCCGAAGAACTTGGATTCGTTGTAGGACCGGCTCTTCTGCTGGCTCAAAGGAACGGCACGATTTCGATGCCGCCGATTCTCTCAACGATCAGGATCAACCCCGCCAGCGCGACCAAGATCGAACCGCCGCGCTTCACGGGAAGGAAGCGCTTTTCGTCGAGCCAGCCGAAGCACGCGATTGCGATCGCCAGCACGGCGATTTGCCCGAGTTCGACACCAATGTTGAAGCCTAACAGGGCGGCGGGGATCTTCTCGGGTTGGTCCGCCGGGAGGAGTTCCGCCAGCACGCCGGCGAAGCCGAGCCCGTGGACCAGGCCGAAGATGCCGACCAGTCCGAGTCGCGATTTGCCGAGTTCCTTTTTCCACAGGTTTTCCAGTCCCACCCACGCGATGCTTGCCGCGATCAGCACCTCCACCGGGGTGGTGGGAAAGCTCACCCAACCGAGCGATGCCGCCGCCAGGGAAAGCGAATGGGCGAGGGTGAAGACGATCGTCTGCTGAAGCAGCGGTTTCCATTTCGGGACCAGCAGGAAAAGCCCGAGGACGAAGAGGATGTGATCGACGCCTTCCGGCAGGATGTGGATGAAGCCGAGTCCGACCCAGCGGCCGGGTGAGGGGGCGGTCGGCTGCATTGCCGGAGCGGCGGGTTCACGCTCGGCGAGGGTGGCCCGTTCGCCGCTGACCAGCGGCGTGGTTTCCGCGGACTTACCGCTGCCGGTGGTCGCGATCAGGACGACGTCGAAAGGCTCCTCCCACACCACGTCGAGCTTGCGGGAATGCGCGGGCAGGGTTGCCGTTAGTATCACATCGACCATCGGCAGGTCCTCCGGTTCGCCTGCTGTGGTGAAGCGCGGGCTTGCCTCGTCAAATGATGGAATCGTGAGTGTCCACGGCAGTTCGTGGCCGTCCGCTTCGAAGCGCAGGCACTCTTTAAGATAGACCGCGGCCTCCTTTTCGATCCGGGCCCAGCCGGGGGAGCCTTGCTGGCGGAGCCAGGCGAGATCCTTCGCTTCCTCGTCCTCATCACCGCGGAGTTCCGGCAGCAGGTAGGCAGCATCGGCCTCGATCACCGCGGTGACGGTATCGCCGGAGACGTCGAGCGACATCGAGATCTCCGCGATCTGATGGGCGTGCAGGGAAGCGCTTGCCAGGAAAGGAACGCACAGCCATCGGCGCATGGCGAAGGCTGGAGGAAGCCCGGGGAGCAGTGCAAGTGTGTCGAAGGCCTGCGGCAAGGTTCTCATCCCTCCCGGTCCCGGTTTGGGGGGGCGGCCTCGAGGGCGATCACAATCGTCGATCGGCAATCAACAATCGTCGATCGGGGGTGGCGGACCGGGAGGGATTGCCTGCGGCCATGCCAGTTTGCGCTGCGCGGGTTTTGGATTTGCTCGCGAAGCTCGCTCCTGCGTTCGAACCCTGGGCCTGCGGCAAGGTTCTCATCCCTCCCGGTCCCGGTTTGGGGGCGGCCTCGAGGGCGATCACAATCGTCAATCGGCAATCAACAATCGTCGATCGGGGGTGGCGGACCGGGAGGGATTCGAACCCTCGGTACTCTTTTGAAGTACGCACCTTTAGCAAAGGTGTGCTTTCGACCACTCAGCCACCGATCCATGGAGACTCGCGTCGCGCGGAGGTTGAACACAGCGGTGGATTCTCGTCAACCATCGCGGAGAGGAAATCTCAGGCATGCGCACAATGCTTGAACGGTCAGGTCCGAAATGGCGTGATCGAGGACATGCGAATCCACCTTCTGCTCGGTGTTTCCCTGCTGACCTCCTGCTCGCTTTTCAACGGCGATGACGAGCAGCCCGTGGAATCGGAATCCGCACCGCGCCTTGTCGGACGAATCGACTCGGTCTCGGCCGAGAAGGACTTCGTTTTGATCGAATCGTACGGGCCTTGGCGAGTGGCGGAGGGATCGGTCCTGACCGGATCCGGTGACGAGGGCCGGACCTGCAATCTGGTGGTTACCGGCGAAAAGCTGGGGCAGCACGCCGCGGCCGATATTCGTTCAGGAGTCGCGAAAGTCGGGGATTCGGTGTATTATCGACCGCTCGGGGCCGAGAGCGGGAGCGGGAACGAAATTTCCGTAGAATCACCCGCTTCCGCAGCAGCTTTACCGGAGATTGAAACACAAAATAACGCTGATGATTTACCCGCAAGCCAATGAATTTCAAAATGATCGAGCTGAATCCTGAGTGTTAGGTGGGAAATTTGAAATTCGGTCTTGCTTACAGTCCGGGTCCCTTGTTAGGTTGCTAACCGCAAAGGCTGTGCTCCCTTACAAGTCCCGAAAGATGAATACTACAACCAGCCATGAAACTGAGCACCTCGGGCGCATCAAGCGCCTCATTGCATGCCGATGCAGATCGCCTCGCTGACTTCGTCCTGTTCACGCAGCGAAGCTGTATCCTGAACCTGTCCAACGAACTCAACAAAGGCAACGTGTCGTTCCCCCAGTTCTTCCTCCTCGCCTACCTTTCGAGCGAAGAATATCTGACCATGTCGGATATCGCGAAAAAGATGGGACACTCGACCGCCGCGGCCACTGGCCTCGTCGATCGTTTGGAAAAGCTCGGGTACGTCGAGAGAGTCCATGCCGCGGAAGACCGCCGCAAGATCATGGTCCGCATCACCAATAAAGGTGTGGAGCTGGTCGGAAAAATGCGGAAGGAAATTGCCACGGATCTCGCGGGTATCTTGTCCGAAATGGATGAGGACCAGGCCGAGACTGTCGAGCACACGAAGCGCGCCATTCGGGCACGTGCTATCGCGTGAGCGATGAGGACGCCAATACTCTTGGCGGATCGATCGCGCCTCCGTTACGGTTTGTGCCCGTGACGGAGGCGCTCTTTTTTCTAGATCCCATCAACCGCCTGCCCGGATTCCGGGCGGGCTGGATTGGTCGCTTGGATGACATCCCGGTCACCACCGATCGCGACGAGACTTTGGCTCGCCTGCAGCCACGGCATCAAGAAATCGTGATGGGCGATTTCGGTCGCGACCGCTGGTGGCGGGCGGAGCAGATCCACGGCGCGGGCATTGCCCGGGTCCCCGGCGCGGAGACGCGGATGGCGGCCGACGGATTGCCCGTGGTGCCCGAGGTGGATGGTCTGATTACTCACGCCGCTGGAGAAATGCTGGGGATATACGTGGCGGATTGCGGCGCGATCTGGCTCGCCGACCGGGGCTCCGGGGCGGTGGGACTGCTTCACTCCGGCAAGAAGGGCACCGAGCTTGGGATCTTGTCCGGGGCCGTCGCCCGGATGGGTCATGAGTTCGGGACGCGTCCGGAGGATCTGGTCGTGGTGCTCGGGCCCTGCATCCGGCCGCCGGATTATGAGGTGGATTTTGCCAAGGAGATCGGCCGTCAGGCGGAGATCGCCGGGATCGGGGAGTTCCACGACGAGGGCCGGAATACCGCCGCCGACCTAGCGGCTTACTACAGCTACCGAGTGGAGAAGGGCCGCACTGGGCGGATGCTCGCCCTCATCGTCGGGGAGGAAAATTCATGAGTAACAGCTTGGTCATTGATGCCCCCGCGAAGCTGAATCTCTCGCTACGCGTCTTGAGGAAGCGGGAGGACGGCTTCCATGAAATCGATTCGTTGATGGTGCGACTGCCCGGCCTTTGTGACCGGCTGTCCGTGACCGAGGCCACTGTTGATTCGTTCACTTGCGATGATCCGGGGGTGCCGGGCGATGCTTCGAACCTGGTGTTAAAGGCCGTAGCGGCGTATCGATCCGTTTCGGATTCTGGCGTGAAAGTCGCCATAAATCTCATTAAGTCAATTCCTCACGGTGCGGGATTGGGTGGTGGGAGCAGCGATGCCGCGGCGACCTTGACCGCGCTCGACCATTTCAGCGCCACTCCGCTTGGAACGGCACGGTTGATGGAGATTGCGGCGACGCTGGGGTCGGACATTCCTTTTTTTCTCGGTTCACCGGTTGCCCGCGCGACGGGTCGCGGGGAGGTCATCGAGGCGGCTCCGGCGTCGCCGACTCTGCCGGTTTTGCTCCTCAAGCCCTCGTTCGGAGTGCCCACCCCGGACGCCTATGGTCGCTGGAAGGATGCGGAGGAACTTTGCGGAGTGCCTTACGGTCCGCAGGTCTTTCCGTGGGGTGAGCTGGTCAATGACCTGGAACGCCCGGTTTTCAGGAAGCACCTGTTTCTTGCGGAGATGAAAGTCTGGCTGCTCGGCCGGCCGGAAGTCGCCGGCGCGCTGATGAGCGGGTCCGGTTCAACGATGTTCGCGGTGCTCCGCGATCTGCAGAGCGCGGATTCCTTGATCAAAGCGGCACGCCAGGAATTGGATCCCACGCTGTGGGCGTGGCAGGGTTCAATTTGAAAGAGGCTTCAGGACTCGAGGTGCAGCAGGGTGACCCTTGCGACCACCAGTCCACCGGCGACCGCGGCCGTGAGCGAGGCGATCCTGCTGGTCCTGCTGTGCGTGACCCCGTCGGGACGAACCACTCGGAAGGACTGCCCCAGCCAAAGGCGGTCGCCGTGCCATGAAGCAAGACCGGCACCGACGAGGGCCCAGCCCGACAGGAATGCGGGAATCAGGTCTGTGCCCAGCCAAAAGCTGCGCAGGCCATTCCGGCTCCCGAGAAAGGCAAGTCCTAGCAAGAGTCCGGCAATCGCCCCGGCGACGAATTGAAGGGCCCAAGCCAGCCAGTCGGCACCCGGTTTCATGTCCGGACGGGTTCCTCAGGCATGGTGCAGCAAAATGGAATTCGCGGCGAAGTGGTCCGAGAGGATGTCGGAAATGATCACCAGCGGGGTGCCGGGGCGGACGAGGTCGGCCTGGCGGAGCATTTCCACGGCGCGCTGGATGGTTTCGTCGATGGTGGCGGCGAAGGGCAGCTTGAAGGCTTCCACGTTGCGAGTCAGGGCGAGCTGACGGCAGACGCGGTCTTTTGGGGTGAAGGCGTAGAAGCCGTTGGTCCGCGGACGCAGCATGGCGGTGTGGTTTGCCATCACACCGCGGCGGGTCAGGACAATCAGGCGGGCGTCGGGCAGCGAGTCGGCCAGGGTGACCGCTGCGCGGGCGGCTTTCTGGCGTTCGTCACGGAGCAGGACGGATTGACCGTAGCCGAGGCCGCCGGTGCGCTCGATCCGCATGCTGATTCGCACCAGCGCCTCGACGCAGCGCAGCGGGTGGAGGCCGACGCTGGTTTCGCCGGAAAGCATCAGGCAATCGGCTTCCTCGTAAGCGGCGTTGGCGACGTCGGTGACTTCTGCGCGGGTGGGCGTCGGGTTCTGGATCATCGATTCCAGAAGCTGGGTCGCGACGATGACCCGCTTGCCGAGCTCGTGGCAGCGCTTGACGATGCGGCGCTGGAGGATGGGCAGCTCCTCGAACTCGACTTCCACGCCGAGGTCGCCGCGGGCGACCATGATCACGTCGGTGGCCTGGATGATGGCGTCGATGTTGCGGATCGCTTCCTGGTCCTCGATCTTCGCCACAATCTGGGCACCGCCTTCAAGCGCTTCGATCGCCTCCCGCAACTCGCGGACGTGGGCGGCATCGCGGACGAACGAGCCGGCGACGTAGTCGGCGTCGCATTCGACGGCGAGGGCCAGGTCGATGCGATCTTTTTCAGTGAGGGCGGGGAGATTGAGACGGGTGCCGGGGAGATTGATATGACGGCGGGAACCAAGTCGGCCGGCGGTCTTCACCTCGCAGATGATGCGGTCGTCCTTCCTGACCTTGATCTCCATCAGCATGGTGCCGTTGTCGACGACCAGGGTGCGGCCTTCCGCGACGTCGTCCATCAGGCCGCCGTAGTTGACGGTGGTGGAAAGCTCGATCGAGGGTGCGGCATCGCTTTTGCGGAACTCCACCATGTCGCCGATCTTGAGTTCGTAGGGCTTTTCCAGGTCGCCGGTGCGGATCGAAGGGCCGGTCAGGTCAAACAGCACCGCGACGTGTGCTTCGCGTTCGGCGGCAGCGCGGCGGACCCGGCGGGCCATCTCGCGGGCCCAATCGTGCTTGGCGTGGCTCATGTTGAGCCGGAAGACATTGGTGCCGCGGTCGATTAGTTGCCCGATGGTTTCCTCCGCCTCAGTCGCGGGGCCGAGGGTGATGATGATCTTGGTTCTGCGGGACATGAGATGTGGGAAGCGTGAAAGACGGACACGGCGGAGTCGAGCGGGGAGAGTTGCATCTTCCGTGCCCGGTCGTGACTGAATCGGCTTGTGGGGCGATGCGGGGAAGAGATAGCCTGCACGGGTGAAATTGATCCCCTTTCTAGCTCTAGGTCTGGTGCTTGTCTCATCCGCAGCCGAATCCTCGCGCGACTGGACCGATGTCAAGGGCCGCAAAATTACCGGAAAGCTCGTCGGCAAGGACGAGACCTCGGCCGAGATCCTCCTGAAAAGCGGCAAGAGGGCGAAGGTGCCGCTGGTGAGCTTGAGCGAGGCGGACCAGAAATACATCGCGGCAGCCGACGTGCATCCCGACCCCGCGCTCGTCACAAGGACCCTTGCGGTGGAAAGCGACGAGGCTGGCACCAAGTACGACAAGAGGGTTGTCGAAGTCGCCTTGTCGAGCGTTCACGGCCGCAAGTATTTCGTCACGATCCACTGGCTCGGTCCCTTGAAAAACGGGGTGGGCATCTACAAATCTGAAATCAAGGAGGTGTCTGCGGACGGGAAGTTCCAGTTCGAGGTGACCTACGATCATTACAGGACGGTGGGCACCGACTACAAGGGCTACGTGGTGGGTCTTGGGGAGGACGGGGGATTCGGACGTCAGTGGGTCTGCAAATCCGCCAGCCAGAAGCCATTCGAGCGTTTCCTGGAAGAACAGAAAGAAGAGGAGTGAACGACCGGTCGGCTTAGCCGTTCCTTGGATCCACGATACGGGCAGCCCGGGGAATCGAGATCAGGACCGCGGCGGAAGTCATCAGTGCGATGAAGTGCAGGATCCTCAAAGCACTCTCGCCGTGAAAGCGGCCGAGCATCAGGAGGATCCCGGCGAGGAGTCCTGCCATGACCAGTTGGATGGCGAGGAAGAACGCCGCGGTGATGGTGCTCATGATCAGTCCCCGGACGTAGCGCCCGGCCGCTTCTCCCGCCGGGCGGGAACGAAGAACCGGCCAGAGGCCGAGCGGGTAGCCGCAGAGGAAGAGGGTGATGCCGACCCATCCGGGCCCGGTCAAGGGGAGGGTATAACCGGCCGCGATGCCCACAAAACCTAGCGCAAACAGGAGCCATGACAGCTTGAACAGAGGCGGCAGGCTTCGGAACAAGGCCAAGGACGACTCGCTTTTGCACTTCATGGATCAGTTCTATCGATCCGCATGCCTGCGGGGCAAGGAGCAGAAAGCGAAAACCGGACAAGGTGTTAGTCGCCCGACTTCGTGGCTTGATCCAGCCAGGCGACGGTTTCGGGGTCGTTGGCAAGTTTCGGTGTGGCCGCGCGGAAGGCATTCATCGTCCGCAGGCGGTCTTCCGGTCCGAGTCCTTGAAGAGCGGTCGCGGCGCGTTCGCGGAGCGCCTTTGCGGCATCGGAGGTCTGATAGCTCGGCGAGAACTGGTAGGAACGGCTCACGATCAGCGCCAGCCACATGCGGGCACGGGTCCCGGGATCGGGCTCGTTCCAGAGGGCCGTGATCTCGCGGGCGATGTGATAGCGCTGGCCCGCCGGGCCCTTGAAATTCCCGCCGCCATAGTCGGCGGCATCGCCGTCCTGCACGGCGGGGGATTCGCTGGCGAGCGCGGCGATGTCGGGCGCGAGTCCGCGGAGGTCGAGGGCGAGGGCGGCGATGAAAACGTCGTTCATCATCCCGTCGTGCTCCTTCAAGCGCGGCCGGATGAACGCTTCCAAGCGGCTGTTCCGGTCGGGCAGGTCGCGGGTCAGCCGCAGCAGGGCATCGATGCCGGAATCGAAGCCGTTGTAGCCCCCTTCGGTGATTGCCACGATTTCATCGAGATGCGCGGCGGCACCGGGCAGGCGGGAGAGGGCGTCGATCGCCGCGGCGCTGGTGTGGGCTCCGGGATATTCGCCTTTCTGCGGATCCTTGATCTCGGCGAGCAGCAGCGGTAGCAGTTCGGCCGCGACCGGGGGATCGAGTTTCATGGAGCCGAGCAGGCGCATCGCTTCACCCCGCCGGATGTAGTCCTCTTTCCGCTGGCGCACCATCTCCAGCATCGCCGGCACGCGGTCGCGGACCGCGGCGGGGTCATGGCGGATCTGGAACTCCGTGACCTCGAGGGTGAGCTCGTCGACCTCCTTTGATGAAAGCAGCGCGATCAGGTCTTTTGCGGCTTCGGGTCGGGCGGCGGCGAGGGTTTCAAAGATTGTCCGGCGAGCCTCGAGGTTGGCATCCTTGAACTCGCCGATGAGGTAGTCGGCCCAGCGCTCGGGGAACTGCAAGCGCAGGCGGGCAAGTGCCCAGGTGGAGAGCGCGTCATTGCCGCGGGCCTGTTTCAAGAGCGGCTCCGCCTTGCCGGCGATGCGGAGTTTCTGCAAGGCCGCGGCGAGGGGGCCGCGGAGGACGGGGGCGGGCTCGAGCTCGCGCTTCAGAAGAAGCGCCTCATAGCGGGCGTAGTCCTTGGGATGGTCCGAGGGATCGTCGGCGGTGGGCGTGCCGAAGTGATCGCGGTCGAAGCGCTTTTCGAGGGTCTGGAACTCCGCGTCTTCCGGACCCGGTGGCGGCAGCGCCGCTTGCAAGGCTTCGAGCGCGGGGAGCAGGTCGAGCAGGGCTTCCTCGCCGGCGCAGCGGACCAGCGGCTCCAGCACGGGAGCGGGCAGGGGATCGCTTTGGTGGCGCTTCAGTGCGTTGGCGATTGCTTCCGTCAGCAAATCGCGGGCGCTCATGTCATGGCGTGGCTTGAGGCGCTGCTCGAGCGGGGTCGCCAGCGAGCGGCGGTCGATTTCCGGCGCGATCTGCCAGCGTTTGCCCAGGTGGGCGGGCAAGGCGGTGTCGAGCAGGTGCTCGGCGAGGTTGAGACAGACTTCCGGAGAATAGTCGGCATCCCAGTTCGAGCTGATCGCCCGGATGGCCCAGACGGTGGCGGAGGCGACCTTGCGCGGCGGAGCGTCGTCGGGCAGCAGGTGCAGGGTGCCGAATCCGTCGGCGGTCGAGGACATGCCGCCCATGGAATCGCTCTTCTTTTCCGACGAGCGTGAGCGGATGCGGTCGAGCCAGAACAAGGTGTCCGCGAGGAAGCGCGCTTCCTTTTCCGACAAGTCGATCCACCGCGCGCTGAAGCCGGGCTGGTCGGCCAGCGGATTGGCTCCGACCACGCCGTGCGAGTTGTAGTCGGTGGCCATCATGCCGGGCCGCGCGGTGCCGAAGCGCAAGGCGAAGACATGGCTGCTGTAGCTGTAGCACCCTGAGGATCCCCAATCGTGGAGCACCCAGCCGGATTTGGGCGGAGTGATGCCGCCGCGGTCGTCGATCACCAGCCGCCACTTCTGGCGATGCGAAGCGGTGCGGTTGGCGTCGGCGAAGGCCAGAGCCGCCTTTCGCGGGTCCATGTCCCAGAAGCCCGCTGGAAGCGTGGTATCGACGGAATCTTCCGGTCCATCCGTCCAGTCGCGGCGTTCCTTGCCGCGGAAAAACGCCAGCAGGTCGGCGTCGGAGGCTCCTTGCAGCGACACAAAAGCATAGGGCTTCGCCGCCGGTCGGGCGGCGGGTGCCCCTTCCGCGTCATCGTCCGGCGCTTCGTCGAGGAGGGGATAACCGAGCCCGCCTTCTTTCGCGATCTGCTCCAGTGTTTCGCCATCGTGCAGCACCCGGACGTGCGAGTGCGCCGGGATGTCACCAGCGCTGTAAGCCTTCGTCTGCGGGTCCCAGCGAAAGACGAAGCCTTCCTTCTCAGAACCCGGAGCGACTTCCGCCGGCCCGAAAGCGATCTCGGCGAATCCGTCGCCGTCTTCATCGCGGCAGGTGAAGGTCCAGGTATTCGAATCGGCCGCGCGGCGCGGATGCCAGTTGAACGCAACCCGCAGCAGGCAGCGCGAATTCCGCTCCACCGTCTCCAGTTCGAAGACGTCGATGTCGTGGTCCTTGGCTCCTTTGACGCCGTAGGATGTTGAGTCGGCCCGATCCAGGATGCCGTCGCGGTTCAGGTCGTAGAGATAGCCCGCGTTGATGTAGTTGTTTCCGCCGAAAGGGCGCAGCTCCTTGCCGTCGGAACCGAACACCAGCAGCACCGAATCATGAATCTCCGACAAGGCCGGCTCGAGCGAGCCTGCGGCCGGCGCGTTCTTGCCGAATAGCTCTTCGGGTTTCTCGATCTTGTAATCGCGGTCGGACCCGATGCTCGACTCGAAGTGGTAGTCATAAGCCGCCGCCAGGACCATCAACTCGCCGCGTGGGTCTCTTTGCAGGGCGCGATGGAGACGGAAGGAACTGAGGAGGCGTTCCTTGCCATCGCAATCCGCCAGTCGCGCGACCTCGGCCGGGCAAAGGGCAGGATCGAGCAACTTCGCGAGGTCGGCCTGTTTCAAGTCGTCGCCGTCCTTGCCGGAAACAGCGGTGATTAGGAGAGGGAGGAGCAGGATCCTTTTCATTGTTCCTCCTGATAGCGAGGAGCGGGGGGCGGGGCAAGGAATGGCTTTCCCCGAAAATGAAACACCCGCCGGAGTGCGCACGGGTGATTTGAAAACGGAAGTATCACCATTGCCGAGGCTCTTGGTTGCGTTGACCCCGAGGAGGGGGCGCAACCCATCTTGGAAACCGGCCAGCATGGCGGGGAGATACTTTCAATTGACTACATCATTCCCCAAGCGGTTGCGCCCGAACTCGACAACGTGTTAGCCAACCTCGAATTCATGCCCCTGAGCGCAAACCAAAGCAAAGGGGACAGCATTGGCCAGAGGCAACGCGACCTGGCCAAGGAGCTTCACGCGGCGGGCTTGTTTTCGGCGGAAGGTCTGGCGAAGATGCTGCCATGACACCGCGCCCCTTCTACCGCTCCCGGCTCTTCTGGCTTGGTTTGCCGGGATTGGTGTTTCTGCTGTGGGGTTGGTGGCTTTCGACGGGGCACTGGTCGGGGGCGGGGTTCGCGGAACCGCGCGCTTGGGGGCTGGGGCAGATTGGGGGGGAGGTTTATGGGGTCTGGGACGCTGGCGGAGGGCCGGAGTGGCGGAATTTCAACGGGGGGCACCGGAAGGTGGGGGCGGAGGATATCGCGGTGGTGAAGAGGGATTGGGCGGAGGCGGAGGAGATGGGCGAGGGGTTCCGCTATGTCTTCATCCCCTATTACTGGCCGGTCCTCGCCTACACGGCAACATGGCTCCTCACCCTCGCATGGTGGCAGCGCCACAAAACCCGCCTGTTGAAACTTCACACCGCGCCATGAGCCCGCGCCCCCTCTACCGCTGGAAAAGCTTTTGGCTTGGGCTTTTCGTTTTGGTGTTCTTGGGGTGGGCTTGGGTGCGGTCAATAGGGCATTCGGATTTGGTCAGTTTTCATCATTCGTCAGACGTGTGGCATTTGTCTTCCGCTGAAGGATTGTTGGCGGCGGAACTCATGGAGTATAGAAATTCAGGTGAGCTTGGCCTTCGCTATTTCACATTATCATCGCGGCCTCTGGCTCATTCGGTCCATGGATGGCTTCGGCGTGCGTTTGGTCACTCTTTCTTGGTCAGAGAAAACCATTGGACCCCCTCCTATTCAATTTGGGCAGTAAGTCACTGGTTCCTCATCCTCCTATTCCTTGTCCCGTGGTCCGCGTTCCTCGTGTGGCGCTGGCGACGCCTGAAGCGGTTGCATACAAGAGTAAATCCATGACCCCGCGCCCGCTATACCGCTGGAAAAGCTTTTGGCTTGGAGTGCTGGTCATCGCGTTCCTTGGGTGGGCGTGGGTGCGGTCGATGGGACACCTTGATTGCGTTTTGTGGGCATCGGGGGACGGAACCCACGAAATCGACCTTTTGCAGCACGAAGGAGAGGTGAGCGTGTTTCGTGGAAGCAATTACGTGATTCATCCGAGAGGCTTTGAGTTTTCAACGGATGAGTTCAGTCTGGATGGGGCTTGGTTTGGGCGATTCGTGGAGGTGGAGAGGAGACCCAACGGCCCTACCGTTTCCATAGCCCACTGGCTCCTCATCCTTCTATTCCTCGTTCCTTGGTCCGCGTTCCTCGCTTGGCGCTGGCGTCGCCTGAAACGGTGGCAAACAGAAGTGGAACCAAGCTCATGAAGCCGCGCCCGCTCTATCGCTGGAAGTCGTTTTGGTTTGGAATCCTTGTGCTTGGGTTTCTTGGGTGGGCGTGGGCCGATTCGCTTTCTACGTCCCGGGATGCCTACTTTCACCGTCAAGGACTGCTCTGGCGGCATGGAGACAGCCGAGCTGTATTCCACCTTATCGGCACCCGCGGATGGGTGGGGCCTGACGACTCCGGCATTCGCTTTCATAGTTACAATCTAAAGTCGTCGAAGCGGCTAAGTCTTCCGGTTGTCAGAATAACGGAGCGGGTAGATGCCCCCACCACGGTGCAAGTTCCTTATTGGTTCCTAATCCTCCTCGTTCTTGTTCCTTGGTGCGGCTGGCTCGCTTGGCGCTGGCGCAAAATCAAGCGCCTTGACGCCACCCGGCAAGAAGTGTTCAAGTGAACGTGGCGGCCCGCCGCGTTTCGTTTCGTCTATTGCCGCGTGGGCGACTGGCGGCTTGAATGGTGGGGCCGGGGAGGGGTGCAAAGGTTCCAGCCGCCCGACCGCTACGAGGAAGAAACCGTTTGGCTTTTCGAGCGGGTGCCGCACCCGGCACAGCGGGCAATCCGGGGCCAGTCTTGCGCGATTTGGAGGCGGATTCAGTAAGGCGCGCCGTTTCCGCCCCTTGTGAATCAACAAGCCCAAGTAAGGCAAAATCAAGGCGGGAGGTTTTTGGCCTCCCGCCTTTTTCGTCGTAACTGACTGAGAATGAAGATACCCCGGCTTGGATTCGAACCAAGGACCAAAAGATTAAGAGTCTTCTGCTCTACCAACTGAGCTACCGAGGCGTTGGCTGGATTTCGGTCGGGTCCTGCTCCGTAACCCTTTGATGATGTGTGCCGTTGTGAGCGGCGGGGAAGTGGTAACATGCGAGGGGGTGGGGTCAATGGGATTTTGTCGATCATGTGAATTTTCCGGACTTTGCGGGCAATGTTCCTAGATTTTGCTACCCGGTTTTGCTACTCGGGTAGCATGGCGGCGAGGAAGAAGGTCAAGGGGCTGTATCAAAAACGGGAAAGCGAGTGGTGGTACTGGCAGCCGCCGACTCCGAAGGACGGATCCGCCCGGCCGAAGCCGGTGGCGCTGGGGACGAAGGACTACGTCGAGGCAGTGGTGAAGGTGGGCGGGTTGGCCGGAGCGCAGCAGGTGAGCCAGGCGGCGAAGCGCGGGCGGCTGGACGAGGCGCTGGCGAAGTACTACAAGGCGAAGGCGGACGATTCGGAAGACACGCGGCGGGTGCGCGAGATGGTGCTGGGGAACTTCTCCGGGGTGCTGGGGAATCCGCGGATGGAGGCGATCGACGCGGCGATGCTGGGCGAGTGGCGGGAACATCTGATGACCAAGGGCGGGACGAAGGATGCGAAGAAGCCGAAACCGATCGCGGCCTCCACGGCGAAGAGCTACCTGATCACGGTGCGGGCGTTCCTGAATTGGGCGCGGACGGAGGGATTGATCGAGGGAGATCCGATGGTGCAGCTCAAGCGGCACACGCGGATCAAGGCGACCAAGGTGCATGATTTCCTGACCTCGCTGGACCGGGACAAGCTGCTCCAACCGAAAGGGACGCCGAAGCATCTGCGGCTGATCCTGTTGCTGGGATTCTATGCAGGGCTGCGGGACAAGGAGATGCTGGCGATGTCGCCGGAATGGGTGTGGATCTCGCCCGACGGGGAGCGCGGGACGATCCGGGTGCAGGACACGAGGATCACCTACGAGGACGATACGGTCGGGACGTGGCGGCCGAAGGGCCGGGACCGGCGGGAGATCCCGATGCACAAGGAAATCCTGAAATACTTCAAGAAGCACGGGGTGGACGCGCCATGGGTGGTTAGGCCGGACAAGGAACGCTGGCCGAAGGACAAGCAGAGCAAGCGCTACGACGCGCGGAAGGCGCTGGCGACGTTGCGGGCCGCGGTGGGAGTGCGGAAGCTGAACTTCCATATCATGCGCCGCTCCTTCGCGACGCACCTGGCGATGGCCGACGTGCCGATCGCGACAATCGCGAACTTGCTGGGGGATACGGTGCAGGTGGCGGAGGATCATTACGCGGGTTTTATTCCGTCTCGGGTGAATCCGCTGGCGGTGCTGTGATGCCGTCGCTCTCGCCGGGCGTGAGGCGTTTTTCGTTTTCGGCATGGAGGTCCATGACGAGGTGCTGGAGATCGCGGTCGCTGCCCATCCAATTGTAGTTCCCATGGCAGAGGCAGAACTGGCGGAATTGCAGCGAGGTGGAGATGGCCTTCACGGGAAGTTCCACTTCGTGACCTCCGGGAGAAAAGCTTGCATGCCGGACGACGGTTCCCGGTTCCTTGCCTGCTTTTTGGAACGGGGAGATGCGGGTGATGGAAAGGGTGAAGTCGCTAAGGCGGAGTTCCTGGCGAAAGTATCCTCCTAATTTGATTTCGAGGTGGGGAATGTGCCGGAGATTCATGTTTTCGGTGGTGGTTGAGGAGTTGGAGATTCTAGCGCTCAGTCATCGGCGGATGACAGGAGGAGGGAGCCTTCGGCTTCGGCCACATCGAGGACCTTGTCGATGGTCTTGACGCGCCATGAGGAGTCGCCGCGTTTGGTGCGGCGGATGGGGAGCAGGATCTTGAGTTGGGTGTCGGGGCCGTAGAGGGTGATGAGTTCTTCCCATATCCTTTTCCCGCCGACGTAGGCATGGGCTTGTTCGGTGGTGAGGACGGCGGGATGGATGACGATGAGCTGGTTCATGGGTGGGAGAAGGATGTTCAGTCGTAGTCGTCGCCGAGCGGGGCGAAGTCATCGAGGTCGAGGACGAAGGTGCAGGGGAGCGGGCGGCAGGGTTTGGGTTCGTCGTCGTCCTCGCCGGTGCGCTCCCGCCATTCCTCGGCGGTCTCGTGGCGGGACTCCGCCCAATCGTCCCAGCCCATGGTCCAATCCGCCATGTCCTCGGCGTAGCCTTGGGTTAAAACCTGCGGCAGCTTGTCGGGCGGGATGTGAAGGGTCTCGGCATCTTCGCCGGAGAGGACGATGCCGGGGCAATCCATCCACGCGCCGTAGGTGGAGACGCGGAAGTTGTAGTCGCGCTTCGGGTAGCCCATGCGTTCCTGGGAATGCCAGAGGGCTTGGGCGATGGCGCAGGTGTTGCAGTCCCGCTCTTGCCCGTCGGCGATGCACCTGGCGGTGACGGGGATGACGAAGAGGCGGCGCTTTTGCAGGCGGCGGATCTCGCGCCGGGCGGCGGTGCGGGCGTCCAGGTGGCAGGAGTGGCCGCGCCAGGTTTCCGGCGTGGAGCCGACGAGCTTGCCACGGTGAAACATGCGGATGCTCCATTCGTGGAAGGTGAGGTCGTCCCCGTAATTAACGGCGCGGATCCGGGCGCGGAAGGTGATCTTCGCGGTGTCGGGTTTCACGGGCTTTGATCGGGTGGAGATCATGAGAAGGAGAGGATCCAGAAGATGAAAAGGACGAAGCCGATGGCGGCGGCGAGGATGATGATGGCGAGGGCTTTCTCGCTGGAGGTGGGGGCGGGGCTGTTGCTCCAGGTGATTCCGCGCTCGGTGGTGAAGTCGTCGAAGCCGTGGTCTGGGAGGACGCGGGCGGGTGGGGGCGGCACCGGATTGACGGTGTTGACCGGATTGACGGGGAGCGGGCGGTAGTTTCCCTGGCACCTTTCGAGGACGGGCATCCAATGGCCGTCTTTTTCGGCGATGAGGAATGTGCGCAGGCCTTCCGGGTCGCGGACGCAGGCGATGACTTCGTCATGGGGATGGCGGATCAGGACGCGGACGCGGCCGGGCGGGAAGCCTTTGAGGGGTTTGCGATGGGTGACATCGCAGCCGATGAGAATTTCAGGATTGCCGAGGGTGTGCATAGGTTAGCGGGGTTTGTTGGGTTGGGGTCAAGTGGCTTGACGGGCGAGGTGGGCAAGGTCGAAGCGGTGGATGAACTGGATGCGCTGGACGAAGGTGGAAGGGGTGGCTTGCATGTGGCGGCAGAACATTTCGACGAAGCCGGGGCCATCGAGATCCGGGAAGCCTTCGAGCATGGCCTCGAGCCGGCCGTAGGCGGGATCTTCGATGAGGCGGCCGAGGCGCTCGGGCTGGTTCGAGATGACCTCGAAGGGGTGGATGCGCTCGATGCGCCCGCCCTTGCCAAGGCCCTGGCACTTGACGCAACCCATGACGAGATCCCCGGGCCGGAGGTTCTTCCAGCCGAGGCGGCGGGTGACGGTCTTGGTGCCGGCGCGATACTGGTCGGTGGTGAGGAAGAAGGAGGCGTGGCGCATGGCGAATCAGAAAGGGATGTCGTCTTCCTCGGCGGGGCCTTGCTGGTCGAGGTCGTCGCTCATGCCGGGGGCGGGGGAGGAGTTGCCGCCGCCTTCGCGGGCTTCGCGTTCCTGGCGCTGGGTGGCGGTCTCGCGTGCGCGGGCGGAGGACTCGGCGACCTTGCTGTCCAGGAGGTATTGAACTTCCTCGGCGACGACCTTGAGCTTGCTGCGCTTCTGGCCGCTCTCCTTGTCCTCCCACTGGTCGAGCTGTAGGCGGCCTTCGATGAAGACGCCGCGGCCCTTTTTCAGATACTTCTCGGCGTTCTCCGCCTGGCGTCCCCAGACGGTGATGTCGATGAAGGTGACCTCGTCAGTCCAGTTGTCGGCGCTGTCCTTGATGCGGCGGTTGACGGCGATGCCGAAGTCTCCAACGGCGGCGCCTTTGGCGGTGAAGCGGATCTCGGGATCGCGGGTTAGGTTGCCGAGGAGGAGGACTTTATTGAGGTTGGCCATTGGTAAAGTTGGTGGTTGATGTTTGAGAGTTGATGGTTCAGACGCCGGGACTCGGGATGACGGAGAAGTCGGTGGCGTGAAGGGCCTCGAACTCGAAGGCGGAGCCGTCCCGCCGGACGAGGTAGCCGAGGCGGCCGGCATGGCGGACGACGGTGCCGAAGTCCCCCAGGCGGGCGAAGGTGCCGGCGTCCAGGAGTTCGCCGTCGCGTGGGTCGATGTCGGGCTCGGCAATTTCCCGGAGAAAGGTGATGCGGGTGCCGGGCTTGAGGAGGTGGTGGAACTTGCGCTGCGGGATGGCGGAGAGGATGGGGCGCTTGTCGTCCGGGCAGTCGAGATAAAGGTCGAGAGGCGGGATGTTGTCGCGCCAGTCGCGGGCGATCTTGCCGCCGGGGCCATCGAGCTGGGCGACGGCGCGGATGGTCTGCTGCCAAAGCTCCGGGGTGGCGGTGTCGATGCGGTAGTGGCAGCCCGGGTAGCGGGCGATGGTGGCGAGCATGTCGGCGATCCACTCGGGCGGGATGCCGGGGGTGAGCCAGTCCATGTCATGCTGGAGATAGACGAAGGGCATGGCCGCGCCTTCGCCGAGGGTGGCGACGTAGGTGGCGAGCTCTTCCTCCGCGATGGCGCGGCGGTCGATGGGTGGATCCCCGGGGGTGATGGGCGCGTGCCAGAAGTCGAGGTGCATGGCGGTGCGCGGTTCAGAGGTTGGCGATGTGTTCGCGGAGCCAGGCGAGGGCGTCCTGTTCGCCTGCGGTCATGTCTGCCCCTGACAGGATGTAATCCGCGGCGATGAAGACTCCGGCGGCGATGGACGAGGCCAAGCGGGTGCGTTCGTGGATGCCTGAGGGAGGGATTGAATCGCGGATGGATTCAATCGAGCAAATGGTGAGCTTCAGCCAGGTGTCCCGATGTTCGAGCAGTTGCCGGGTGACGAGGGGGAAGTGCTTGCGGGCGGCTTCGAGTTCCTGCCATTGGCTCGGGATGGGAGCGAGCGGTCCTCCGATGCTGAAATGGAGGTAGCGCGAGGCTGTCGCGGAGTCGGAGCAGCGGCCCTCGCCGGTGATCATAGGGGGGTGCTGGGGTTGCGAGACTGTCATGTCCGTTGCGGACTGCCCCTTGATGGAGGTGGTGCGATTGAAGGGCTGGCGGAGGAGGGCGATGCGTGCGACGGATGCGGACTCGTTCTGGAAATGGTCGAGATGGACGGGGCTGGAGTGAGGGGTTTCGAGGATGCGGCGGAGCTCTGCGTCCGTGACCAGCTCCGAAAAGACCGGCGAGTGAGGCGAACCAAACAACGCGGCGACGGTGGCTCCGAGCTGGGTCTTGCCGGAGTAAGGGACGCCGTGGATCCATGCGCCGGGGAGGGCGTGGAAGCGGGCGAGAATGTCATCGTGCAACAGGTGGGCGAGGACGAGGCCGAGCAGCATGCAGGCGTGGCCCTGGCCGACACGGTTTGAGAATTCCTCCTTGGCGGAGGTCCAGACGGATTCGATGGGAGGGATGTTGTCGGTGTTCATGATTGATAGGTTGAAGTTGGATGGATCAGGCGAGGGCTTGGCAGCGGGTGAGGAAGGAGAAGATTTGCTTCAACTCGGCATCCGTAGGGGTGTGGAGGGCGGCGTGGTCTTGGCCGTGGGAGACGATGAGGGCGTGGATGTAGAGTTCCCGGTGGTGGCCGGAGGGGAGGCTGAGGACGCGGGCGGGGTGGCCGGTGCAACTGGACTCCAACTCGCCGACGAGACGGCCGGTGATGTTCAGCTGGGCGATGTCGCGGAGAGCGCTGTCGATCTCCACGTCAAGCGGGGTGGATGTCTCGGCGTGGATGCCGGTGCGGTAGGCTGCGAAGTTGACGAAGGCGGCGCGGCCGGGCTCAAGGGCGACGGCGAATTGGCGGGTTGGTGCGACGCGGTCGCGTGTCTCCAGCGAGCGGAGGGGCGGGCAGTTGTCTTCTCCAATAGCGATCATGATGTGGTGGTATGGGTGACGGGTGCATGGCTGGCTGTGGATCGGGACAGGAAGGCTTGCAGGAGGGCGTGGATGACGCGGACGACGCGGACGGTGGGGATGGCGATGCCGGCGCGGTGACGGTGGTCGGCGAGGTAGCGGCGGCGGGCGGTGAGGAGCTGGCGCAGCGAGAGGGCGGACAGTTCCCGGAGCTGGGGGATGCTGGCGCGGCCGGTGGCGGCGTCATTGACGAGGGTGATGATCCGGGCGGAATTCATGCTTATGATTGGTGCGTGCCAGCAGGCGAATGAAGGGTTAGCGATCCAAACCGCATGCGAGGGCAAGCTGGCGCAGGTGGTCAGCGGACTTATCGCTCTCCGCCTCGAAGGCGCGGGCGATGCAGGGGGTGGCGGGAAAGCCGGGCGGCCGCTCCAGGTGGGAGCGGAGGCGGAAGAACTGGACCTCGTGGAAGGTGCCGTCGGGAAGCTCCAGGTAGAACCATTGGTCATGAGTCTCCATGCTGCCGGCTTCCTTTCGCTGGGCGTGGATGGTTACGGTCTGGTCGCCCCAACGGAAGGACTCGCGGAAGAAGGGGTGGAGGAGCGGTCGGGCTGGGTCGATCTGCTGGGTGCCGTGGGCGGGTGAAGATGCGCGGTTCATGTGCTAAGGATGGTGAAGGGTGGTTTGACTCCGGCGCTAAACTCCGCGGCGGCTTCGAGGGCGGTGGTGATGCGTTCCTCAGGGCTCATGTCGTAGAAGTCCAAGGCGTACAACGCGCCCATCGCGAGTTCCCGGCCGCAGCCGCAGGCGTGGTAGTTCTGCGCAAGGGTTCCGACCTGGTAGTCGTCGGACACCTCGTAGATTTTACCCCGATAGCCGACGAGGAAGGTGCCGCCTTCGTCCCGGCCCAACGTGTTCTTTTCGAAGCCGTGGTTTCGCAGCGAGGATTTCACTGCCGGGATGAACTGCTTGACCATGTAGGCGTATGGATCCTGGCCTTCGAGTGGCGTCGGCGGCGTGAGGTGGTGTTGAAGGATCTGCCCCATGCGGAAAGATGTGGTAAAGCCCATCACCATCTCGCCGTTTTTGAAGACCTTGGCATCGGTGCGAGTGCGGATCGAATAGCCGGCGACTCCTGCCGAATCGCCCCCGATCCAGACCTTCTTCCCATCGGTGAAACCTGCGATAGCGGTCATTGTGAATCAGGGTCGGGGTTCAGCAGGCGTGGCGGCGGCCGAGGGCGGTGAGGGCTTCTTCGAGGCAATAGAGGGTGGCAAAGGCATCATTGACGGCGCAGTGGGGGCGGGGTGGGTGCTTCACTCCCGGGAAGGTGGTATCCCATAGGGTGCGGCAGTCGCGGGAGAGGGAGTAACGCCAGGGAAGGGGCTGTCCGAGGTCGGCAAAGAAGTCCTCCAGGATGGGGCGGTCGAAGCAGGGGCCTTGGATCCAGACATGCTTCGGCTTGTGGAGTGCGAAGAACTCGGTGAGCTTGGCGGCGGCGAGGAAGCGAGACAGGCCGCCTTCGAGCTTGGGCAGGGTGCCGTTCTTGCGATGGAAGGCGATGGTGTCCGCGGATACCTGGCGGGTGGCGATCTGGTCGAAGAGGTCGAGCCGGAGGTCGATGGAGGCGAAGGGTTTGAAGTTCTGGCGGACAAAGGCAACCACGCCGATCTCGGTGATGACGGAGCGCGGGGTCTGGTCAAGCGTCTCGATGTCGATGACGACGGAGTTGCCGGGGATGACTGGTTCGCGGAATTCGTCTATGTGGGACGGCATGACTTGGTATGAAACGAAGACTTCGGCGGGATCGGCGGCGTCGGAGACGGGGATGCCGGCGGCGGATTGAAGGGCGGCGGCGCGAAGTCGGAAGCGGTGGAGATGGTCGAGCATGGTGGTGTCGGGTTTCAGTTGAGGAGGGTGGCGAGGAGTCGGATGCCTTCTTCGGTGAGTTGGTAGATGGTGCGGCGCTCGTCGAGTTGGCTGATGGTGTTGGTGACAAGGCCGCGGTCGCGGAGGACCTGGAAGATTTCGGTGACCGCAGAGCGGGAAATGCCGAGTGCTTTGGCGGTATCGGTAGTCCCGGATCCCGGGTTCCTGTGGGTGTGTGAGAGGAAGAGGAACTGGTTGGGAGTGAGACGGGCGGAGGCGCACCTGGCCATGAAGGCGGAGTGGCGGGTGAGGCGGCTTTTGAAGATGGTGTTGTTCATGGCGGGAAAGGTGCCGGGGCGACGGTGTGCCGCCCCGGCCGGGAGTGGGGTGCTTAATCCCAGACGCGAGCGATGGTGATGGAGGCGGTGATGACGTCCTCCATTTCGACTTCGACGAGGACGGCGAGGTTGGAGTCGGGGGCTTCCCCTTCGGCGGCCTTGTCCTTGTCGTCGTCCTTCGGCGCGTTGGCGGCGTTCTTGGCGGCCTTCTTCGCTGCTGGTTTGGCGGGCTTGGCTTTCTCCTTCTCTTCCTTCACGGCCTTCGGGGCGCGGTGGACGGAGAGGGCGGTGCCGAGAACGCGGGCGTTGGTGTGTTTGGCGAAGTAGTCTTCAGCCTTCTTTTCAACTTCATCCGGGGTGCCGGTGAGGATCTGGAGGTTCTCGATGTTCATGCTTCTGCGGTGTCTGTGTGTTCGTTGGTGTCGGTTGCCGGTTCGGTTTGGCTGCGTTCATCGAGTTCGGCGTGGTCGATGACGCTCTGGACGGTCTGTGGTTTCCACTTTCCGGAGATGGTGACTTGGCGGCCCTGATACTTCATCTGCTGGCCGGCGCGTTTGGTGGGGATGTTGCGCTCGTTGAGGGAATCGGCGATGCGCTGGAGGGTTTCCTTCGCCTCATACCTGGCGATGATCTCGCGGAGGACGGCCTGTTCCTTTTGGTTGGGGACGATGCGGCGGTAGGGCTTGCCGGTGACGCTGGTGCGGGTGGGGTCCTCTTCGCCGAGGTCCCAGCCGTAGCGGGCGTGCTGGTTGAGGGCGTAGCCTTCGCGGCGCATTTGATCGGTGGCCCGCTTCTGCTGCTTCTTGGTATTGCGGAGCTGGTATTCGCCCATGGCGGCGAGCATGGTGGCGACGAGGCGGGTCTGCGGGTCGAAGATGATGATGTCCGGCGATGAGATGCGCAGGCACATGCCGCGGGCGATGAGGGAGTCCACGGTCTGGAGGAGGTCGATCACGTCGCGGAAGCCGCGGTCCTGGTCGAGCATGAGGAGGGTGGGGATCTTGTGCTTCTCCATGTAGGCGACGGCATGGCGGGCATGCTCGCGCTCCAGGAAGATGGAACCACCGGAGACGCCGGGCTCGACGAAGACTTCGGCGACTTCGAGGCCGCGGGATTCCGCCCACTCGCGGCCCTCGTATTGCTGGGCGTCAAGCGTGTTGACCTGGTCGAGCGTCGAGGCCCGGACGTAAAGCACAACGCGCGGATCGAGGTGGGCGCGGACGAGGGGTGACTCGTGGGCGTGGCGGTTCCGCGAGCCGCGGCGGGCGTAGGGACTGCGTTTGAGTTTGTTAGCCATGAGATGAGGGGGATGGTGGAGTTAAGTGCCGAGTGAGCAGTGATCAGTGTCGGGGATGTCCTTGATTTCGACGGGAGGGATTGAGGCTTGGATCTTCGCTTCGATGTCGTGGGCGGTTTTGACGATTGAATCGAAGGGGTGGTGTGCGCCGTTCCGCATGAGGAGAGCGGCAACGAGGGTGCGGATGGCATCCGTCTGGCGGATGCGCTCCCGTTCGGCATGTTCCGCGCCGAGGACGCGGGCGTTGATTTGGGAGAGTTCCGCTTCGATCTCGGCGTTGTCGGCGGCTAGTTCGGCGCGCTCGGTTTTGATTTTCTCAAGGTCCTGCGAACGGACGTTCTTGCTGTCGATCTGGCGGTTGAGGTCGGCGATGTCGGCGACGTTGTCGGCCTTCTCGATCTTGAGAGCGAGGGCGCGGTCGCGGAGTTGCTGGATGCTGGGCATGGAGGATGGGGTTAAGTGCCGAGTGAGCAGTGATCAGTGATCAGTGCGAGAGAGGCGGAGGAGGAGACAGAGGATGAGGATGAAGGCGAGGGCGTAGGGAAAGGTGTTGATGATGGTGAGGACGAGCGGCGGTGCGGAGGCGGTGCGGGTGTCGATGCCGAAGGACATGACGGCGAAGGGGAGGCAGGGGACGATGAGGTATTTCACGGGGTGACTTCTGTTAGGCGTAGGGGTCCGCGTTCGTCGATGCACTGGCCGGGGCCGCAGTCGGGGAGTCCGGCGAGGTGCCAGAGGCGAGCGCGATCCGGCCAGTCCATCACGTGGGCGATGGCGTGGTAGGCGAGGAAGCGGTTATGCTCCTGCATCGTGAGGACGACATGGGCGAACGCTTCGAGCAGGGACGGCAGCGGGCGGTAGGCGTAGATCCCGATGACGTGGATGGCGGCGCACAAGGCGTCGAGTTCACCCGAGCAAAGGCCGGCGAAGCAGCTCTTGCCGAGTTGGGCGCGCAACCATGGCTTGATGGTGACGGCGAGAGGTTGGAGTGCAGGCATGGCGGGATCAGCGGGGGTTGAACTTGCGGAAGTCTTCGACGGCTTGCTCGCGACCAGGCCTGATGGTCTGGCGCATGACTTTGTGGAGATGTTGCAGGACATGGTCCCGGGCGATGGAGTCGAAGCTGCGAGGGGCCTTGCCGTTCCAAGTGACATCGGCCCACCAGCAGGCGGCTTCTTCCTCGCTCAACTCGATCTCGATCTTGACGGTGGCGGGAAGTGCTGGAATTGGCGCAGGGCAAGCGGGAGCGGCCGTGAATGTAAAGCTGGTGGGTTCGGTGGAAGCGGGGGTGTCCGTGTAAACGTGGGTGGCGTATTCGAGGATGTAGCGGTTGGAGCATTGCGGGATCGACTCTCGGACGCTGCGGGCGAACTCGCGGATCTCGTTGATCGACACAGGGGGGAATGAGTCTTCAGAGAACTGGACAAGCTGGGCGTCCAGTTCTTCCGCGGTGAGGTCGGGGTGGTCGCAGGTTTCCGCCGGGGCGGCGTGGTTGACGGGTGACTCGGGGGAGAGCTGGTGGCCGTGGTTGGTCAAGCCAGTGGACCGGAGCGGGCCGTCGTTGGAGACGGGGGCGGGAGATATGTCATGGCTGAGGCGGCTGAAGATCGACTGCATGGAGGACTCGACATGGTCCAACGATGCCCCTGCGACACTGGCCGCTTGGAAAGCGCTAAGGACGGCGGCAAGGATTTCGTCCCGGGTGAGGCGGCGCTGGCGGCCGTTGGCGGTGAAGCGAAAGCGCGACCAGCGCCCGGCGGCATCCTGGAGATCGGCGAGAGGGACGCCGTGTGCGTCGGACAGGCGGGCGAGGGCTTCCTCAAGCGTCTCCGGCGGGAGGTAACCGCGGAGATTGACGGCGTGGCGGACAGCATCGGCGAGAGGGATGCCGGCGATGCGGGCAGCGTCCTTTGCCATGCGAATGATGAGGCGGATCTGGGCGTCGCCGAGGGGTTGGCCTGGCTTGGTGCGGCAGCGGAGAAGGTAGGCAGCGGCGTCGGCTTCCTCGCGGGAGCGACGTCCGTGGTCCATCACGGAAATGCTGGTAGCTCGAAGCAAAAGCGCGGGATCGCCTGGGTATTCCGGACTGAGGCGGTTGAATTGATCGGTGACTTCTTTCAAGTCGCAGTTGAAGTTCACCGCCATCCGCTGGAGGGCGGCGACGATCTGTTCGGGGGACAGGGGTGGGTAGGTGGTATTCTCTTGGGCTGCTGCGGGCGAGCCGCCCGCGCCCCTCTTGGGTGCGGGGGGGCTGGCGGGCTCATCTCTGTCAAACTCGGCGGTGTCGGATATGACATTGAATCCAGGACATCCCTCGGCCCTCTCAAGCACCTGATGAATCTGAAGATTTAGAGCGTAACGGCGGGGGCCGACGCGGGAGGACTGATATTCTCCAAGCATGAGGCGCATGTCTTCGGTAGATGCCTCGACTTTGAGGACGTGGGAGCCTTCGAAAGGGGAAGGGGTGATGATGGTAGTTTGCATGGTGGTATGACGGGGATGTGGGAAAGGTAGGTGAAGTGCGGCGGTCATAGACGCGCCGCTACGGGGGTGGCTATTTGCCGAGGAGGTGGTTCTTGACGGTGGCGGGGGATGACTCCGCCATGAGGAAGTTGTAGATGAGGTTGGCGGTCGCGAGGCGGGCCTCGTCGCCCTTGTCGCCTAGCTCTTCGAGGATGAGGTCGAGCTTCTTGGCCTGGCCTTCGATGTCCTTGAACCGCCCGTCATTGCCGTGGCCGGTGCCGGTGCCGTCCCGCTCGGTGCTGGCGGCACCTTTGATGCGCTCAAGTGCGGCCGGGTCCGCTTGTGCTGGCGGTGTGCCAGCAGAAAAGGCTAAGAGGACGGAGTCTTCAGGTTCGCCCTTGTCCGGGTAGTAACGGGCGAGGGCGTCCTGGAGCGCGGCCTGGAGGGCGGGCTGGATCTCAACGTGGCGGGGGCTCTCGCGGGTGGCGAAGTTAAGGATGTCCTGGAAGGCATCCACGGGGTGGAGGTTCGCGGTGAGAAGGTCCTGGGGATCGGGGAGCTGGACGGAGTCGTCGAAGCGGTAGCCGTAGTAGGCACCGGCGGGCGTGGCATGGACGAGCAGGTGCAGGAGGGGAAAGTCCTTGGGACGGTCCTCAAGGACCAGTCGCTCGGTCTCGTGGAAGGTGCCGTCTTCGAGGGGATCCGTGGGGGAGCCGGTCATCTGGTACGAGACGAAGCGGCCGATGGAGGGGGAATTGACGTTGCTGACGTCATTGACGTTGTTGACTTCGTCGGATTCCTGCCAGCGGGAGTCGGGGTAGAGGTGTTCAAGTTCCTTGCGAAGCGAGCCATACGAGGCATTCGCCCCGACGGCATCCAGGCCGGGGCGCTTCTGCTTGGCGAGGTGGGTGCTGGCGTCAAACCATGCGGCGTGAATGGCGGCGGGCTCGGTGGGGTAGCCGTCATACGTGGAGCAGGGGAGGAACTGGCTGGCGGTGCCGGCGAGGTCGAGTTGGTAGCCGTAGAACCATAGGCGGTCCCGCTTGGCGACGCGGAGTTCGAGGGTCATGCCCTCGTGGCCCTTGAGTTCCTTCGCGAGGGAGATGACGGTCGGGGACGGGCAGATGTTGTCAGCGGTCCAAGCGTGTTCCTGTTCGCGGATGTGCCAGTAGTTGGTGGAGGCGGGGGTTTCCGGCTTTTCATCCGTGGACGGGGAAGCGGCGGGCATGTTCTTGTTCCAGCAGGCGTGGGCGGGGACGACGGTGAGGATGCGATATTGCATCTCTTCGGCCTTTTCGTGGGGCCAGCCGAAGAACTCCATGCCGATGTCCACGCTGTCGATGATGCCGGTGCGGAGGTCGTCGAAGATCCGGCAGTCCTTGTTCCGGCTGTCGGTGGGGCGGACCATGATCTTCTTGCCGTCCTGGAACCAGTGGCCTACGAGCCATTTTCCATCTTCCATGAAGCGCCAGCCGATCTGGAAGTCGCGGGAAGGGCCGAGGTCGCAGTGGATCATGCGGCCGGCGGTGAAGTGACCGAACTCCAGGCCGTGGTTGCCGTGAGAGCGGCCCATGGTCATGATGGTGCCCCGTTCTTCGGTGTGGAGATTGAAGTTAAGAAGGTCGAGCGGATCCGGGATGTCCTTCGGCATGATTTTCTCCCGGCCGTGGGAGGCGGCCTCTGCGGCGGCGGCGGACAAGAGGGCGTCTTGCGCGGCGTGGTCCTCGCCCGCCTTGCTGATGATTTCGAGGGCGGTGGAGTCGGCCAAGGTGCCGGCGCGGATGGCATCGACCAGGGCGGGGCTGGCGTGCTTGACGAGGCGGAGGGCATTGCTGACGGCCTGCTTGGTTTCGCCGGTGCATTCGGCAATGGCGGAGCCGGTGATGGAGGGGTCTTCCTGCTGGATGCCGAGGTAAACCATGCCTTTCTCGAAGGGTCCGAAATCCTTGGAATTGTTCAGGGAAAGCTGGAGGAAGAGTCGGTCCGCACGGGTGGCGATTTCCTTGCCCTCCGGCTTGCAGGGGACGGGCATGGGGAAGCCGGGATTCTTGGGGTCTTCCGGCCATTCGCCCTCCGCGATGAGTTCTTCGACAACGGTCAGGCGGCAGTCGCCATCGACGAGATAGACCTTGTCACCTTCCTTGCGGATGGTGAGCGTGCCCTTGATGCCGTGCGCCTTGACGTCGGGCTTGAGGCGGCGGGCATTGGCAGCGAGTTCCAGTGGGAGACGCTGGTTGAAACCCTTCTCCCGGAGGATGATGCGGGGATCGAGGTAAAGAGTATCCGTGACGGTGACGGCGAAGGCCTTCAGGCGGGTGGCTATCTCCGGAAGGACTGGCTTCTTGAACTTGGGCGGCTTGGCGGATTTCGGTGGCATGGCGAGTTGGTTGCTTGTGGTGGGAATTAGTTGTTGCGCTTGTGGCGTGCAAGCAAAAAGCGCAAGCATGCCTAACTATCCGGGGAAAATGAAAAGACCGGAGTCCTTGCGGAATCCGGTCCTGGGTAAAGCGGCTTGACGGCGGGGGCGGGGCTACTTGCCGGGCTCGATGCCGGACTTGTAGATGAGGATGTAGTCGCCGCCGCGGCGGACGAGTTCGGCATTGAAGACGGGCCGCTTGCCCTTTGGCTTCATGCGCTGGTAGTATTCGTAGGCCTCGGCGCTGACTTCGACGGCCATGCCATCGGAGGTGCCGGTCCATTTGCCAGTGGCGGTGTCCTGCTTGAGGGTCGGATGGCCGGCGACGCGGATGGGAAGCCCGAGGTAGGTGTCGGGGCTGGCCTTCACCTGGCGCGGGATGAGGGGCTTTGGCTGGGTGGTGTCCACGGCGGATGGTTGGTTGGTAGGGCGGAGGGTGCGGGTGGATGGATGGGGGAGGGCGGGCGGCGGCTTTGGCTTGCCATCCGGGCCGATGGGGGTGAGGCGGGTTTGGGCTACGGAGATGCCAGAAACCAGAGGCAAGAGACAAGACAGGAGGATCAGCCTGCGGTTGCGGGCTGGGCGGTGCGGGCGTTGAGGTCGGGGCTCTGTATCCATAGCCCGGGAAAGTAGGTGCTTCCCTGTAGGATCTCAAGCAGTAAGGGAAGGTGCCCTAGTCCCGTGGGTCCGGTGAGAACGGAAATGGACTTATACATGCGGCGGATTTCCGTGTAGGCGAACGTGGCTAGGGTGTGGATGGCCAGTTCGCGGCGACGGGAGTCGCAGGGAAGGCCATTCCAGATGGGGCCGATGATTCCTTGCCCTTCGATCGCGCCGATGGCGAGGCCCGTGGCGGGGTAGTAGGCGGCGAAGCCGTGAATCGATGAGTCGGCCGGGGCCATGAAGAGTGGTTCAGCGGGGGCGACGTCCGGGGTGTCACTGGAGAGCATGGTAAGGCCTTCGGACATGCCGGGGGCCATGTCTTCGAGGACCTTGCCGAAGGCTTCGATGGCGGCATCCGGCGGGGGGCGGCGGCGGCTGACCATAAGGACGGGATCCGGGGTAAGCACGAGCTTGGCCAGCGTGAGGGTGGACCAGTGGAGCATCCAGAGGGGGGACTCGGGATCGGCGGGTTCGGTGTGGAGATAGATGCCGGGGTGTTTCATGGGGCGGATGGGGATTAAGAGATTGAGGTGATAGGGTTTATTGGGGGAAAGTCAGCGGAGGGAGATGTTCATCCGCGAGTAGGAAGTGCGATGATGTGGGTGACATTGAGGATCTCGCAATTTTCATCGGGTGCCGAAGAATAGGTCAGCGGCGACCGCCAGACGCCGTTGCGATCACGCTCCGCTTCATAGACCCCGTGATGTTTTGAGAGGCTGAAGTCGTGGAGCTTGCCCCATACCAGATAGCGGTCACCCGGGCGGGGGGAGAACGATTCAACCGGTATCCAATCGCCCAACGGGGGCGGTGCGGTCAGGTCAGGGCTGCTATGATCTTCAAGGTCGCACCACCCGGAGCGGGTGTCCGTGACGCAGGGTGGGATCTCTGCCCAAAAATGAAGGGTGGTGACGTTGCCGGTGTCGCGGAAAACCTGCGGAGGATTTGCTGCCCAAGATACGGGATGCACGCCGCGGAGGATTGTATTTGTGGGGCCGATATCCACGTTGGGCCGGTTCTTATTGCAGTGGGAATAGACGACGAAATAGTCGGGCATGGCGATAGGGGGTGGATGGGATTAGGCGGGTCGGAGGTCGGGATGTTCAAAGAGGATGGCAAGGGCGTCGGAGTATCGGCTGCCGACGCAATGGACCAAAAGCTGGAACTGCTCGGATTTGTTCATGGTCCTGTAGAGTCTGGCCAGGCGATCGAAGGTCTGATCAAAGGAGTCGAGAGGCAGGGCGACGGGGAATTTGATTTCGACCGCGGCCAACCTCCGGGCATCGGTAAGGCGGAGGAAGATCCAGCGGACGGAGTCGGCAGCGGTGGGAATGCGGTGCTGGTTCGCGGGGTGCTTCATGCTCAGGAGAATGATGGCGAGGCCGAGCGGAAGATCGGGCGGTGAAGAGGAAGCCTCGACGACGGCACGGAGGCGGGACCAAAGTTCACGGACATTTTCCAAGGTGATGGTGTCGGGGGAGCCGGGATTCCACTCGGCGAGGATGCGGGCGAAGTCAGGGGTCTGGTTCATGGGGCGGATAGATGGTCGGTGAGAGGGGTCACGGTGCAGGGTGGAGGTTAGCTCAAGCAGGCGGGGATGACGACGGGGTTTTTCGCGGGCTGGCCGGGGATGACTTTCCCCAAGCGGCCGGGGAAGGGAATGATCTTGCCGATGGGGATCACGGGGTCCTTGGGAGTTGAGGGTTGAGAGTTGATGGTTGATGGTTCGGTAGCGGCGGCGGGGGTGTCGGTGCGGCGGAGGTCTTTCATGAGATCGAAAAGGCGGACTGGTTTGGAGGATTGCTGATTGTTGATTGTCGATTGTTGATTGTTGATCTGAGGAAGAGGCGGGCGGTCGGGGAGGACCATGACGGGCTTGGGCTTGCGGCGGGGCTCGTCATTGCGGGACTTTTCGGGGGCGGCGGCGGGCAGCGGCCGCAGTTCGCGGAAGAGGGCGTAGGCGTCCCGCAGGCCGGGGGCAAGGGTGAGCGCCCATTGATCCTCCACCTCGCGCTCGTCGATGGTGGCGGCGGTGGGGTCGAAGTCCTTCACGGCATCCCGGAGTAGCTGGCCGAGGTCGATCTCTTCCTTGTCGGTTTCGACGAGGCGGCCGTCGAGAGCGAGGTCGTTCGAGTCGCCCTTCTCCTGGAACATGGCGACGAGGCGTTCGTCGATGGAGTTCCGGGTGACCATGACGTAGATGGTGACGGGCTTCTTGCTGGTGAGGCGGTGGACGCGCTCGATCGCCTGGGCGTTCTTGTCGTAGGCCCATGAGAGGGAGGGGAGGACAAGGTTCGAGCAGGTGTCGAGGGAGTGGCCTTCGCCCATGGACTCGATGCCGGCGATGAGGATGGGGAACTCGCCGGACTTGAAGCGGGTGACGAGCTCGCCGCGCTTGAGGGGATCGGTCTTGCCGTCGAGATTCAGGTGGGGGATGCCGGCCCGGACGAAGCGGTCGGCCAGATCCGCGGCGAAGTCCTGAAAGGGGGAGAAGATGACGAGCTGCTCACCGGTGGCCAAGAGGTCGATGGCGAGCTGCATGATGCCGGCGGACTTGGGGGTGAAGCGCTGGGCGGACTGCGCCCGGGGCTGCCCGGGGCGGAAGAGCGAGCGGCTGGCGGGGTAGAGGGCGGACTGCCGGAGGCACTGGAGCTGGTGGCCTAGCTCGGCAAGGTCGCTGCGGTGCGGCGGCGGGTTGCGGAGCTGGAATTCGTAGGTGAGCTGCTGCTCGGTGCCGGGCATGACGCGGACGGGGATGACGGTCTTTGGCACGATGTCGGTGCCGGGGACATCGTCTTTCCGCCGGCGAATCAGGACGGTGGCGATGATGCGCCAGAGGCGGTGGATATTGCAGATGCGGGTGGGGTCGGTCTTGCCGCGGGGGATGGAGGTCTTGCCGTCCTGGCGGGCCTTCTCCTGCTTGGTCATGTTCTCTTCCCAGACGCCGAAGTCCTGGGCGAACTGGGCGCGGTCCTGGGTGCGGTTCCCGTAGGGCCAGCGGGCGGTGGCCTTGGCCTTGCTGCCGGTGACGAAGCTGGCGAGGAAGAAGAGGTCGGGCAGCTTGTTCTTGATGGGGGTGCCGGTGAGGGCGAGGCGGTATTTTGCCTCCATCCGCAGCACGCCTTCGGCCTGGTAGGCGGTGCCGGACTTGAGGCGGACGGCCTCGTCGCAGACCACGCCGTCGAAGAGGTGCTTGACCAGCGAGCAAAGGGTGGGCTTGAAGACGCAGCGGATGAGGTGATCGGACTTGTTCTCGCCTTCGGGGGACTTGGTGCCGGGGCGCATCTCGGTGCCGATACCCTGCTCGATCTCGCGGAGGCGGCGGATGGTTTCGCGGTGATTGTCGGTGCGGCGGAGTTCCTGGAGATTGGCGGCGAAGGCCTGGTCATGCTCAGGGTCGGCGGTGCGGGTGAGCTTGCGGTAGGCGTCATTGATGCGGGCGGAGCGCATGGAAACCTCGGCGTCCCCGGCGTGAAGGGCGGGGTCGTTCAGCAGGGCGGAGGACATCCATGCCTGCTCTATGGCGGCGGGCTTGGCACCCGGGGCGAGGCCAAGGACCTTGCCGGGGGAAGATTCGCCTTTTTTTAAGGCGGAGAGATCCGGGGCGGAGAGGCCGCAGAGGCGGGCGGCCACGACGTAGCGGCGGCGGCGGATGAGGTCGTTCGTCTCGTCATCGTCCGCCTGCCACTCGTCGCCCTGGTTATAGCCGAGCCAGTTGTAGGCGGTGATGAAGTAGTCGGGGAGGGGATTGTCGATTGTCGATTGAGGATTCTCGATTTCCGATTGGCCGGGCATGGGGAGGATGCCTTCCCGCATGTAGGCGAAGGCGGTGTCCTGATCGGGCAGGGGGCGGACGGTGACGCCGAAGAACTTGAGGCCTTCGGCGATGATCTGCTCGTGCAGGGCGGCGGGGGCGACGATGAGGACGCGGCGGGCTTTCTTCAGCATGAAGAAGGCGAAGAGGGCCATCGTCTTGCCGAGGCCGGGATCCCAGGCGATGATGGCGCCATCGTGCATGGCGGCGCGGGCGATGTCCTCCCGCTGGTAGGAGCGGAAGGTGAAGGCCTTCGGCGATGGTGGATGGTGGATGGTGGATGGGAGATTGCCGGAGGCGTATTCTTCTTCGTCGGTGGCGAATTTCATGGTGGTGGTAGGGGTCGGAGTTGGATCGGGAATCGGTGTGGATTGGGCGCGGCGGATGCTGGCCTGGGTGACCTTCATGCGGTTGCGGTAAGCGGAGGAGTAGCGGCCTTTTGCCATGGCGATGGAGGGTTCGCCCCAAGCGGCATCCCAGGCCATGACGTGTTGCCAGGGCTCGATGCGGTTGAGGTTGACGTAGGTGATGTCGGGGTTGGCAATGAGCTCGCGGATCTTGTCGTCGGCCTGCGGCCGCCGCTCGAAAGTGCGCCACTTGTTCCGGGCGAGGGAGTCGAGGTGCGCCTCGGGGTCATCGGCGAAGACGACGCGCAGGCGCTCGATCTCGTTGGGCAGGGCGGGGTCGGCGAGCCGCCACTTGACGGACCAGCGGATCATGGGGCTGGGAATTGCCAGCTATCCCCGGAGCGGGGACCATCGGCGGACATGCCATCGAGGCGGGTCCAGCCGCCTTCGCCCGGCTGGTAACCGGAGACGGTGCCGTTCCGGTGGAAGCGCATGGCGCTGGGGCGGAAGAAGTAGGTGCCATCCCGGCGGACATACAGCAGGTGGTTGGTGGCGAGGTAGTCGAGGCGCTTCTTTTCGTAGGCGGCGAGCTTGGTGGTAGCGTTCATCGGTCGAGGAGGATGGGTTGGATCTTGTGGCGGCGATCGTTCCGGAAGTTCCGGAAGCCGATGCCGGGGCCGAAGTCGAGGCGGGCGACATGGCTGCCGCCGCGGTGCCAGTCGCCCTTGCGGAAGCGGCGGAGGTAGCGGAAGACGATGTCCCGGGGATCCCGATAGACGCGGATGCGGCCGCGCTGAAGGCGGTGGGTGAGCGGGCGGGGGCGGCGGCCGTCAAGGCGCTTGACCAGGGCGGCGAGGGTGAGGCGATCGAGCCGGCGGGTTTCGGCGGCGTCGCGCTTGGCGGCGGTGCGATTGGATTGCCTGTCGGCCTCGAAGGTGGCGAAGGTGGCGGATGGCTTGCGTTTCATGGTGGTGGGATGAGGGCACGAAAAAGCCCGGCCTTTAGCGGGGCCGGGCGGGTGACGGGATTGACGGTGTTGACCGGATTGATGGGGTCAAGCGGCGGCCCCTGCCAGGCGGGCGTTGATCTCTTGCTGCATGATGTCCATGCGGGCGAGGTTGGCTGCGAAGTCGTCCGGGCGCAGCGAGGTGATGTCGCGCGGGGTGGGGATCTCGAAGTTGTGGATCAGGGTCTCGAACCAGTAGTGCCGCTCGGTGAGTTCCTTGTCGGGATCCGCGTCATCCTCGCCACCCTTGGCATCGTCCCGGCGGACGTGGAAGTGGTGCTTGACCTCGGAGCCGTCGGTGATGGTGACGAGCAGCTCGCGGCCGTTGTAGCGGATCTTCTCCTTGTCGCCGGCGAGGTTGATCTTAGTGCCTTTCCACTCGGTGGTCTCGATGGAGGTGGAGATGGTGTAAGTGCGGCCTGGCTGGCAGTCGCCGATGCCTGCAGCCTTGCAGCGGAGGGTGGAGTGCTCGTCGATCCAGCCGAGGGCCTGGCTTTCGCTGGGGCGGTAGAAGGGAGCGCCTTCGGACTCGAACTCCATGAGGGCGGAGTCGATGGCGCGGTGGACATCCGGATGGATGGTCCAGACGCCGCACTCGGCAGCCTCCCGCAGTGCGGTGCGGCTGGTGGCGGTGACGCAGAGAGAAATGGGGGACTGGCCGTTGATGGCATTCAGGCGACCGACCAGGGCGGGGTCCAGCTTTTGGGAGACGCGCTGGAAGGGGGTGAGGTAGGTGGACAGGCGGCCATCCGCGCCGAGCTGGATGTTCCAGTCCGGACGGCGGCCTTCGTGGCGGACGGCATACTCGCGGCAGATGGCGGAGAAATTCGAGCGGACATGGTCGGCGCGGACCTCGTGCTCATAGCGGAGACGGCTGCCCTGGTGGGCGGTGAAGACGTCGGGCACCATGAGGGCGCTGTCGATGGCGGCGGGATCCCCGGAGGCGGCGGTGACGAAGAGGGGCGGGCGACGGCCGTCGCTATGGTGGGCGTGGCTGCGGGAGAAGTAGAGGACGGCGGTATCGAAGCGGGTGTGCTGGTTTTCGTAGATGGCCTCGGGGATTTCCAGCCAGAGCCAGATGAACTTGCGCAGCTCGGGATGGATGGCGGGGGCATCGGCGCTTGAGGGATCACCGAAGAAGCGGCGGGCGGTGGACGCATTGCACACCATGAGGCCGTCCCCGGTGGCGGATAGGATGTGCAGGGCGCAGAGGAAGCTGGCCAGGGTGGAGTCGATGTGATCCGGGTAGCAGGCGAAGGCCCGCTCGACTTCATGGATGCCGCAATTCCGCAGGGGGGCGAGCCGATCGGCGTGCCACTGGAGGGAGAAGGGCGGATTCATGACCAGGAAGGGGGCGGTGAAGCCGACCTCGTGGGCGACGGGATACCAGAGGGTGAAGTCGGCGTGGTGGAGGGACCATTCGGCATCCTCCGGGCTGGCGAGGTCGCGGACGCGGTCGTCGATGTCGAGGCCGATGGCCCGCTTAGCCTGGGAGCCGAGGGCCAGCGAGCCGCAACCGAAGTGGGGATCGAAGACCAGTTCCTTGCGCATGCCGGGGAGCGGGCGCATGAGTGAGGCGGCGACATTGGCCGGGGTGTAGAACTGCTGCTGTCCCTGGTCGAGGGCGTTGGTCGCGCTGTCGAGGAAGAGCTGGAGGTTGGCGTTCTGGATGGACTTGCCGGATTGTTTCATAGGTGGTGGATTATTCGGGGGTGATTTCTACAAAGTGGGTCACGGTCCGCTCGGATTCTTGCTTGTGAATTCTCACGCGGTGTTTGCCCATGTGCTGACGGAGTTCGGGAAGTGCGGAGCGCTTGATTTCGATCCAGCGTTCGCAGTGGCGAGGCTGAATGAGGTAGGTGTGGCGGCGTTTCATGGGATGATGTTGATGAGGTCTGGAGGCTACCCCGGCCGCCCGCGGCTTATCCCGGTGAAGCTTCAACAAGAGCCAACGGATGGAGACTCATCACTCGGGGGCCGCTGCCGGCGGCGGGGTGTTCCTGGAAGGTGGGTTCAACCGTTCCCGTCGGGGCGTG
>JAYTLR010000179.1:0-44193 GCA_043729195.1 Akkermansia sp. | reverse complement strand
GCGCGACAAGTATTCGCTCAAATACTACGTCGCCAAGGCCAAGGAGGTCGAGGCGATGGGCGCGCACATCCTTGCCATCAAGGACATGGCCGGCCTCTGCAAACCGCAGGCCGCCTACGACCTGGTGAAGGCCCTCAAGCAGGAAATCGGCATCCCGATCCACTTCCACACCCACGACACCTCCGGCCTCAACGCCGCCTCGGTGCTCGCCGCCTCCAAGGCCGGAGTGGACATCGTCGACCTCGCCATGGCCTCGCTGTCCGGCTCCACCTCGCAGCCGAACCTCAATTCCGTTTGCTCCGCCATCGCCGGCACCGAACGCGATCCCGGCCTCGACTTCGACGCCCTCAACGAGATTTCCGACTACTGGGAGGAAGTCCTCGCCCAGTACAAACCCTTCGACACCTCCCCTCGCTCCGGCACCGCCGAAGTCTACGAGCACGAAATGCCCGGAGGCCAATACACCAACCTCCGCGAGCAGGCCAACGCGATGGGCCTCGGCCACCGCTGGCGCGAAATTTCCCGCACCTACGCCGACGTCAACCAGCTCTTCGGCGACATCGTCAAAGTCACCCCTTCGTCGAAAGTCGTCGGTGACATGGCGATGTTCCTCATCACCCGCGGCATCAAGGCGGCCGACGTGCCGAAGCTCAAGCCCGGCTCGATCGATTGGCCGGAGAGCGTCATCGACATGCTCGCCGGCGGCCTCGGCCAGCCCGACGGCGGCTGGCCCGCGGAGGTCCAGGCGGTGGTGCTCGGCAACAAGTCCTCGACCACCCGCCGTCCCGGTGAATTGGCCGAACCCGTCGATCTCGAAGCCACCCGCGCCGATGTCGCCAAGCAACTCGGCCGCCCGGCGAGCGACGATGACCTCTACTCGCACCTGATGTATCCGCAGGTCTTCGCCGACTTCAACGCCTTCCGCGGGAAGTACGATGACCTTAGTGGACTCGCCACCCCGGCCTTCTTCTACGGCCTCCAGGTCGGTGAGGAAGTCGAGGTCGAGATCGATCCCGGCAAGACGCTCTTCGTCAAACTACTCTCGCTCGGCGAGGCCGACGACGCCGGCGGCCGCACCCTGTTCTTCGAGCTCAACGGCATGCCGCGCGAAAGCGTGATCCTCGACAAGTCGCTCGTCGCCACCTCCAAGGCCGCCCGCCTCAAGGGCGACACCACCGACCCCACCCAGGCCTGCGCCCCGATGCCCGGCATGGTCACCGAGATCGCCATCTCCCCCGGCCAGGAAGTGAAGGCCGGCGACAAGCTGATCGTCCTCGAAGCCATGAAGATGCTCACCACCGTCAGCGCTTCCGCGGATGGCGTGGTGAAGGAACTGCTCGTCAAGAAGGGGGACCAGGTGGACAGCGACGACCTTCTGCTGCGTCTGGTCTGAAAGTGGCTGCGGCGTCCCGACACAAGCCTCTTCCGGCAAAGGCCAAAGCAGACCTCACCCTGCACTTGACCGCCGACTACAGTCCGCTCGAAATGGGTTGGATGAAAAGGCTCACGGATTTTTTACTCCACCGGGGACCTCGGACGTGGTGTGTTGTGATCATTACTCATGAAAGCTATCTTCTCCCGCCTCACACTAGCTACCCTGCTGCCGGTACTCGCTTCCTGCACCAACTACTACAAATCGCCCTCCAACGACCCAACGACCCACGCGGTCATCACAAATAACATCGTCGTCATGGGAGTGGCCAGGCACGAGACCTACCGGGTCTACGCGGTGGACGGACGCCCGATCGACTATTTCTGGATCGTGGTGCCTCCAAAGAAGTTCTTCCTCACCCCGGGGCCTCACCGGATCGTGGTGGAAGCCTCACAATGCGGGGTCGCCAAGCCGCCCTACTACAAGAACGAGTTCACAGTGAACGTCATGGTGCGGGCCGGCGGCTGGTATCAGCCGAAGGGTTATGTCGAAGGCGACAACTTCGTCGTTTGGATCGAGGACAAGGAATCCGGCAGGGACGTCAGCGGAAAGGTCCGCCAACGGATGACTCCGGTCGTGCAGGGTTCACCCGCACCACTGCTTCCTCCCCCGGTGATGTTGTAGTAAGGGCTTTTTTCCCGCGCCTTCCCCCACGCCATCATGATCATCGAAGAAATTCACATCCAGAACTTCAAGGCGCTGAAAGACGTGCACTTGAAAAGCCTGCCGGCAATGTCGGTCTTCGTGGGTAAGAACGGAACCGGGAAGACGACCCTGTTCCGCATCTTCGCTTTCCTCAAGGAATGCCTCAGCAGCAACGTCCGGGTGGCGCTGCAGCGCGAGGGCGGATTGCTGGGATTTAAGGAAGTGATCAGCCGCGGGCTCGATCCTGAGAAGGATGTAATCTCGATCGAGATCAAGTTCCGCATGGAGATCGCGGACCGGCAGCGCTTGGTGACCTATCGCCTCGAGATCGGCCAGACAGGTGGCAAGCCCATCGTCCGGAGGGAGATCCTGCGTTACAAACGGGGCCGCTACGGATCACCCTTCCAATTCATCAATTTCGAGAATGGCAGTGGCACCGCGGTGAGCAATGAAGAGGACTTCAACAAGCCGGACGAAGAACTTGATCGCGAGGAGCAGACCCTCGGCTCCGCGGACATCCTTGCAATCAAAGGCCTCGGCCAGTTCGACCGCTTCAAGGCGGCCAAGGCCTTCCGGCAACTGATCGAGAACTGGCACATCTCCGACATCCACATCAACGCCGCGCGTGGGGCCAAGCCGGCGGATGAAGGCGAGCACGTTTCCTCCCAGGGTGACAACCTCCCTTCCGTTGCACTGCGGCTCTATAACGAACATCGGCCGATTTTCGACGAAGTCTGCCGCAAGATGGAGCAGCGGGTGCCGGGAGTGAAGCAGATCGAGGCGAAGCCGATGGAGAACGGCGCGCTGGTGATCCGCTATCGAGACGGGGCCTTCGACGAACCTTTCCTCGACCTCAACGTCTCGGACGGGACGATCAAGATGTTCGCCTACCTGCTGCTGCTTCACGATCCCAAGCCGCACAAGATCCTATGCGTGGAGGAGCCTGAGAACCAGCTTTACCCGGAACTGATGGTGCTGCTGGCGGAGGAGTTCCAGAGCTACTCGCGACGCGGAGGCCAGGTGTTCATTTCCACCCACTCACCGGAGTTCCTGAACGCCGTGGAGCTTGAATCCATCTTCGTACTGGAGAAAGAGCAAGGTGTCAGCCGGGTGTGGAGGGTGCAGGAAGATCCGCTCATTGCAAACCTCATGAACGAAGGCGACCACGCCGGATACCTTTGGGATCAGGGCATGTTCAAGGGTATCGGACAGCGGATCGCAGCGAAGCCACAGCCATGATCGTGATCTTCACGGAGGAAGAGTCGATGAACGCGGCTCTCGAAGGGCTGATAGCGCGACAGTTTCCTGATTTGATCCAGGGGCTGGACTGGTTTGTCATCCACTTCAAAGGGAAGTCGGACCTGGAAAAGCGCTTCCCGGAGCGAATGAGGGAGTGGAATTACGGCGACCCGCTCTTTGTGATCCTTCGCGACAACGACGGAAGTGACTGCCGCAAGCTCAAGGAGCGACTTGAGAAGCTCGCCGCCCCGGTCGACAAGGCTTTCAGAGTCCGGGTGGTCTGCCAGGAATTAGAGAGCTGGTTCATCGGTGACAGCGAGGCGGTGCATGCGGCCTTTCCCGCCTGCCGCTTCTCGAATACGACCGCGAAGTATCGGGATCCTGATAAGTTGACCAACGCCTCGCAGGAGCTGGCGGAGCTGACGGGAGATCATACCAAGGTCGGCCGGGCCTCCGTAATCGCTCCGCACCTGGATCCCGCCCGAAACCAATCGCGAAGCTTCCAAGTCTTTTTCGAAACGCTCCATGAACACTTTGGATTGCGCCGATGATGTCATCGATGAAGTGAGCAATTGATGGCGTCGCCGTCGATAGGGTCTCACCAAATCGCATTGGACCGGTTCGACCGCCTCTCAAGCCCCCTCCCAATCCTCCACCCTCAATCCCCCGACCCGGCGGAACTCCCTCTGGTTATGGCTGACCAGCGTCACATCCAAGGCCAGCGCCTGACCGGCGAGTTGGAGGTCGTAGGGCACGATCTTTCTCCCGATCTTTTCCAACTCCCGGCGGATCGCAGCGGTCTTCAAGGCGGAGTCCCAGTCGAAGGGAAGCAGATGGAGAGGGCGCAGGAATTCCATCACTTTTGTCCCCTCCCCCTGCGGGTCTCGGCAGCGCTCCACACCGGCAAAGAGTTCGAACACGCTGACCATCGACACTCCACAGTCATTGGGGACCGCCTGCGCCAAGCGGGCGGTCACCTGCGGGTCGCCTTTCATCGCACGAATGCAAACGTTGGTGTCGAGCAGGTATTTCATGCGCCGAAATCCGCCACCGGCGGCAGTTCGCCCTGATCGGGGCGGACGAAGGCTTCGTCGTCGATCCGGATGCTTTCGAAATATCCCGGAGGCCAAGTCGCAGCCTTCACCGGTTCGAGCAGGACCCCGTCGCCGAGGCGACGGATGGAAACCTCTTTGCCTTCGAAACGCAGCTCCTTGGGGATGCGTATGGCTTGGGAGCGGCCATTGAGGAAAATCGTGGTTGTCATATGTCGTATATACCCAGGGATTGAATGCCCGTCAAGACGGGTTCCCCAGGGCTACCTCATTCTGGTAATCAATCGGGCTTATACGAAACGAGCGTTTGGATTAAGCGGGCCGGATGGCTCGCATAAAGAAGACTCGCACCGAAGAATATGCCGGTGGTTTCCCCGCCGGTATGAAAGCTTTCCAATCTCTAACAGATCCCCGCCAGGGCAAAGCCGAGTGCCACTATTTCGGGGAGGTGCTTTTCATCGCCCTCGCCGCCATCCCCTGCGACATGGAGGGCTTCGATGACTTCGAATCCAACCAGAGGAATTTCAGAATCCTAGGCCACGGGTCCCAAAGGGGAAGAATTCATTGTCCGCCGCGCCCGTCCGCGGTAAGACATTCGCGGGAGGAAGCACGTCGTCACATGGGTCAATATGGATAATCTTCGAATCGCCCTGCAAATCATCGTCGGCTTGGGCCTCTTGAACGTGTGGCTCCTCCGAGCCGGCCGGAGAACTCCTTATCGCGGAAAAGGTGCGGAGAATATGCGCGGCGAATTCGAAGCCTACGGTCTGCCGGTCTGGGCCATGTGGGTGACCGGGCTGCTCAAGATCGCGGTGGCGCTCGCATTGCTGGCTGGCGTCTGGATACCGGCCCTGGTCCAACCGGCCGCGCTGGTTCTAATCCTGCTGATGCTCGGCGCTTTCGGCATGCATATGAAAGTGAAGGATCCCTTCAAGGCCGCGGTTCCAGCGCTTGCCATGTTGATCATGGCCGTGGCGATCCTTGTGATCATCCAGCTGTGATCCCGGGCGGTATCCGGAAGGAGTGCCGCTAATTGAAGCCCTCGACCGCTAGGTAAACGTTGAGGACCATATAAAGAATCGCCGGGAGCGTTTGTGCCAGGCTGTCCTTGATGCGCTTCCGGAGGCAGGCACCGAAAAACATCAAAAGAGCGAGCCCGCCGGCGGCGAGTTGCCCAACGAGAGGTAGCGCAAATCCCGTCAAGAGGCCAAGTCCTCCCGCGACCTGCAGGAAGCCGACCAAGGCCCGAAATCGCGAAACTCCGTAGCGCACATATTCCGCCTTCATCGGCAGCCAGAGAAAGCACGCCAAGCCAAAACCGAGGAAGGAAATCGCGGAGAAGCCAATTAACAAACCGTGCACTGGCGCGGAGTCTGGCACAGCGGCAGCATTTTGCATGTGGCAAATTGGAATGCTATGGCGCGCAGTGTGGCGGCCGTCGAAACCGCCACCCCTTACAACTTCGCCAACGACATGGCGGCGATGTGCGCGGTGGTCCAGGCGGCTTGGAAATTGAAGCCGCCGGTGATGCCGTCGATGTCCAAGCACTCCCCCGCGAAGTAGAGGCCGGGCGTGACGCGGCTTTCCATGGTGCGGAAGTCGACGGTCTTGCGCTCGATGCCGCCGGCGGTGACGAACTCGTCCTTGTTGGTGGTCTTCCCCGTGGCCTCGAAGCGCGCGGATTTCAACGCGTCTGACAAGCGCCGCGTCTCGGGCTTCGGCAACTGCCCCCAGACCGCGGAGTCGTCGATGCCGACGCAGGCGACGATGCGCTCCCACAGCCGCCTTGAAAGCGGCGGGATCGGGGTGTTGCGCACCAGCTTTGCGCCTTGGGTGCGGCGGATTTCCGCGAAACGCTCGACCAGCGCGTCGGCGGAAACATCCGGCAACCAGTCGATGAGAAACGGGAAATGGTGCTGCGTTTCCGCCATCGCCCGCGCTTCCCATGCAGACAGCCGGAGGATGGCGGGACCGCTGAAGCCGCGGTGGGTGATCAGCAAGGGACCCTGCTGCCATTGGGTGGATCCTTCCCGGCGGACGGCGACCTTCGGATGCGAGACGCCGGCCAGATCCGCGATGCGGGAATCCGTCACGTTGAAAGCGAACAACGACGGCACCAGCGGCTCGATCACCTGGTCGAGCCCCTGCAACGACTGGAGCAAAGGGCTGCCCTTAAGAGATCCGGTGGCGATGCAGACCGCGCGGGCCGCGACCGGTTCTGTTAGGGAATCGAAGCGCAGCAGGAAGCCGCCGCCCTCCCGGGGCTCGATGCCTAACAGCGGCCGCTTCCGATGGACCGGGATGCCGCACTCGCGGGCGCGATCAAGGAAGCAGTGGATGATGGTTTCCGACGAGTCGGTGTCCGGGAACATCCGCCCGTCGGCCTCGACCTTGAGTTCCACCCCTTGCTGCTTGAACCACTCCACGGTATCAGACGGCTGCCAGCGGTGGAAAGCGGCAAGCAGTTCCTTCGAGCCCCGCGGATAGTTCTTCGACAGCTCGCGGGGATCGAAACAAGCGTGGGTCACGTTGCAGCGACCGCCACCGGAGATGCGGACTTTCTGGAGCACGTCCGCGCTCTTCTCGAAGATCGCGACCTCCTTGCCGGGCGCCATTTCCGCATACTGCAGCGCGGTGAAGAACCCCGAGGCACCGCCGCCGATCACGGCGAGGTCGAGTTCATGCGCGGCGTCGTTCATGCCGAAACGCTGTGCCTGCCGCGCGCCTGGAGAAAGCACAAAGCGGAAATGCCACTTGCCGGGCGCGTGCCGGATTTCCAGTCTCGCCGGACCGTGCCTCCCATCGAATCCGAGTTTCTCTTCGCCCTCTGCAATCCCGGCTCGGAGAAGGCACTGAAACTGGAGGTTGAGTCGATGGCGCTCGGCTGGCGGCTGAGCTACCAGCGCCGGGGCTTCGTGACCTTCAAGGCCGACGCACCGTTCACGCTCGACTCGCTTGCGGCGGACCTCGCCCTCGCCCGCCGCTGCTGCCTTTCGCTCGGCAAGTCGGCGACACGGGAAGAAGCGGTCGAGCGAGTCAGCGCGGCCACGATGATCCATCACGCTCGCTTTTATGATCGGAAGATGCAGGGCGAGCCATGCGCCGCTCGGCCGAAGACCGGCGAACTGGTCGGCACCGTGGTCGAGCTCGGCCCGGGCGAATTCTGGTCGGGCCTGCACCGCCACACTCCCCGCCTCAGCCCGGATCCCGCGGGGGATTCCGGAATCGAAATGCCGGCCGACTCGCCCTCGCGCGCCTGGTTAAAACTGGAGGAGGCCATCCGCTTTTTCAATCTGGAGTTCAGGCCCGGAGAGATCGCCGTCGAGGTCGGCTGCGCGCCCGGCGGGGTGGTGCTGGCGCTACTGCGGCGGGGGGTGTCGGTCGTCGGCGTGGATCCCGCGAAAATGGCGGAGGTGGTGCTCGCGTCGGCCATCGACAACCGCCAGCAAGCCCCGAAAGACCGGCCGTGGTTCTTCCACAGCCGCAAGCCCGCCGCCCTCGCCAGCAAGCGCGACCTCGGCCACGGCGTGAGCTGGTTCTTGTCCGACATGAACCAGTCGCCTGAGGTCGTTCTCAAGGAATGCGCCCGCTTTCACCGAATGTGCCCGGACATCCGCGGCGTGCTGATCACCCTGAAGCTCACCGATCTCATGCAGATCGCGGACAAGCCGACCTGGTTCGCCGCACTCGCGTCGATGGGCTTCACGACGATCCGCCTGCAACAACTCGCGGTGCATCACAAGGAGCTGGCGCTATTCGCGACGAAAGCTCTCACTTGATCTTTACGACATCGAAGGTCGCGCCGTTCTGCCGGTGCGTCGCGCCGGTGATCTTGCCGTCGGCGTCCTTTTTGAAAGTAATCGAAGCCTTCACCTCGCGCCATTCGAACTCCGTGGCGGACTTCGGATGGATCCCGAACTTCGGCTGGCCGGTAAGCTGGGCAAAGACGGATTGGCCGTCACGGGTGACGGTGAGGACCGCCCCGGGACCGTATTGATACCGGCCGAGTATGGCCTCGAGCTCGGCCTCGGAGAGTTCAATCGCCACAGCGGTGATGCGCGGAGCGGTGAACGAATTTCCGCCTTGGGTATGCCGGGCAGCGACCACCTCGCCCTTCACATCGCGCTGGAAGACGACCTTTGCATCGGTGACTTTCCAAAAGAACGCGTCGGGAGCAGACGGGAATATCTCGAATTTCGGCTGGCCGCTTAATTGGGCGTGGAGCCGTTCGCCTTCGACCGTCACGGTCATCACGGCGTTTTTGTAATCATAGCGTCCGGCGAAATCGGGATACGTCTTCTTGTTTACGGCGGGATCTTCTGCCAGCGGCGGCAACCGGGCGATGTCGGCTTCGAGGAACTTGCCGGCGATCTTGCGGGTGACCGCGGCGGGCTCGAAGCCGGCGACCGGAGGAAGCGCGTTGGCAAGCGCGACCACCGTGCAGCGTTGTTCCGGCAGGCGCAACAGATCGCTCGACCAGCCGTTGAGACCGCCGCCGTGGCCGATGGCAGGCAGACGGCTCAACTCCGACATCACGAGGCCGTACCCGTAGCTCATCCCGTCCACTCCCTCTCGCAGCCTCGCCGGGGTGATCATTGCTTTGAAGGACTCCGGCTTCAGGACCTTGCCGGCGAAAAGGGCCTCGTTCCAAAGATACAGGTCCCCGACCGTCGAAAACATGGCGCCGGCCCCGCCCGCCCACGACATGTCCCAATCCAGGGCAGGGCCGGGCTTTCCCTCGACCATGGAATAGCCGGCCGCCGCATCGGGCGGCGGCGAGGCGTTCTGATAGATGCCGCTGTGCTTCATGCCGAGCGGGCCGAAGAACATCTCGTCAAGGCAGTCGGCGAAGGGCTTGCCGGACACCTTCGCGACGATTTCCCCGAGCAGGAAGTAAGCGGAGTTGTTGTAGTGGAATCCCTCGCCGGGCGCGAAGTCCGGCGGATCGTCGCGGAACCACGCGATCAGTTCTTCCGGCTTGATCGGCTTCGCAACCTTGCCCAGGAAATCCGGCTTGTCGGTGTAGCTGCGAATCCCCGAGGTGTGGGTCAGAAGATGCTGGAGCGTGATGCCTGCGGGAAATCCGGCGAAGTATTTCTCGAGCGGATCGTTCAACCCGAGCTTGCCCTCGTCGGCGAGGCGCAGGATCGCGGCGGCGGTGAACTGCTTGGAGACGGAACCGATGCGGAACTTCGTTTCGGTCGTGACAGGGACCTTCTTCTCGAGATCGGCAAAGCCGAAACCGCCCTGATAGACTATCTTACCATCTCGGGCGACAAGAACCGCCATGCCGGGAAGCGCGTCGGCGCTCAGCTTGCCGTGATGCGACCTGATTCCCTCCTCCAGCGACACCTCCGCCCGCAAGGAAGACAGCAAGAGAAGAAGGGCAGGAAAGAGACGGAAACAAAACTTCATTGCCGACGCATTTGCCTTAATCGGTCGATAATTGCAATCTTCGTCTGCCCTGCCTTTGCAAAGGGGCATTGCCGAACCTACCTTCGGCACTCCCCCGAGGTCAAATCGCCACCACCTCGCCTGCGACGCAGCGGCGACTGGTGTGAACGATCGGCTTCACACCTCGGGCCTGCCGGGATCAACGACTCGATCCAGCCGCTGCCTCATGCCCGGCTCCTGCCTTTGCAAGAATTCATAAAGCTTTGCCGCCCCGAACAGAAGCAGTGCGGGCGGGGTCAGCGCCGAAAGCACGCGGACCTGGGTGACAAGGATCGCACGCACCGGCATCCGGTGCAGGAAATAGCCGGCCGCGACCGCTCCGAGCACCGCGGTCGCAGGCGATCTGCGAATCCGGTTCTCGCATCTCTGGTAGCGGTGGCGGAGGTCCTGCTTCGCGTTGCCCAGCAAGGCTTGGACCCCTTCCTCCAGGGTCAGTGGTGCGGCCGGATTCTTTGATGGATCATTCATGGCTTACCAGAATTTGAGGTGGTTGCCGAGGCGGCCGAGCTGATCGGAAAGCGAGTCGCCAGCGCGTCGCGGGTCGAAGCCGTGCACCCGGTCCATCACTTTTCCTGCGCCATCCCGCGCCGAATCATATCCGTCATGAACCCTTCGCGCCATGGGCCCGAAGGCCCCGAGGAGCGCCTCGCGCGCGGCGTTCAAGGGCTCGTCGGCGAACCGATCACGGAATGCCGGCCTTCGTCGGGCCGTCATCAGCAGGTAGCCGAGGGCCGCACCAAAGGCGATGGCCCCGAGAACCACGGGCACCGGATTCTGGCGGACAAACTCCCTGGAGGTCGCCAGGCTATCGCCGGCTTTCTCCACCGCCGATTGGTAGATGTCCTTCGCCGCGCCGGTGGCGCGATGGGCCGCTTCCCAGGTGGCATCTAAGGATTGATCCAAGAGAGGCTCTGAATGGAGGGATGGGTTCATGATGTCGGTGTGGTTGGAAGCTTGTTCGAATAAAGAGGGTGGCCTTTGCCTTGCCGGCCATAATGTTCATCCTGACGCTGCTTTCGCGCCATGGGGTGTAACCCGACCGCGGAGCACGGCTCTCACGGTGAGAATCACGGCAGGATCTCAGGAGTCGTCCGCAAGCAGCGACTCCACGGCATCGTGGAGGGCCTGCTCGCCGGTTTCCGGCCGGGATTGGTCGGAGGCGACCTCGCCACGGACCGCGCCGAGGTTCAGCTCAACCAAGGAAGAGGAACCAGTTCCACCGCCCAAGTCACGGACGGTCGGCGACGCCCGGAGTGGACAGGAAGAGCGGCTTGGATTTGACGGCGGATTTGTAGACGCCCCAGCCGAGGGGAAGAATCACGGCCATCCAGGCGATGACGAGTTTGAGCGTGGCAGCCTTCATGGCAGATGGTGTTTGGAGGCGACGGGGCGGACCAGCAGGTTGGCGACCAGGCCGAGCATGAGCAGGCCGCACATCAGGAAGAAGGTGCCGTTGTAGGCTTCCGCCTTCGGCACGCCGGCGGCAACCCGGGAATCGTAGAGGCCGTTGACGAGGGCCGGGCCGATCACCGCGGCCACGCTCCACGAGGTGATCAGGCGGCCATGGATGGCACCCACCTGATAGGTGCCGAAAAGATCCCGCAGGTAGGCCGGGATGGTGGCGAAGCCGCCGCCATACATGCTGATGATGGCGGCCGTCAGGCAGACGAAGAGCACCCGGTTCTGCGTCTGCTGCGCCCAGGGCAGCATGGCATAAAGCACCGCGCCGAGGATGAAGTAGACGCAATACACCGCCTTGCGGCCGGTGCGGTCGGATATGGAAGACCAGATGAAGCGGCCACCGAGATTGGAGATCGAGAGCAGTCCGGCAAAACCGGCGCCGATGGCGGCGTTGGCGGTTTTCTGCGCGTCACTGACGGCTGCCCCAAGGAACATGTCCTGGAACATGTCCGCCGCCCGGCCCAGCACCCCGATGCCGGCGCTGACGTTCATGCACAGCACGATCCACAGCAGCCAGAACTGGGGAGTCCGCCACGCGGTGTCCACGGCGACCCGGGCGTTGGTGATCATCGGCCGGCTCTGCTGGCCGGCGACATAACCCTCCGGGTTCCAGCCCTCCGCGGGGACGCGGATCATGACCGCGGCCCAGAGCATGAAGAAGGTGTAGATCGCGGCCATGGTGACCAAGGCCTGACCGGCACCGGTGTTGGCGCCGTTCTGGAAATGCTTCATGAGTTCCTGACCCAGCGGGGAACCGATCAGCGCTCCGCCGCCGAAGCCCATGATGGCCATGCCGGTGGCCATCCCGGGGCGGTCGGGAAACCATTTCACCAGGGTGGAGACGGGCGCGATGTAGCCGAGTCCCAGACCGATCCCGCCGACAAAGCCGTAACCGAAGAGGACCAGCGGCAGCGATTTGAGATGGACCCCCAGAGCGGCGAGCAGCAGGCCGCCGCAAAAGCAGGCGCAGGCGACGGCGATGGTGCGGCGCGGCCCGCTGCGATCCACCCACTTGCCAAAGACCGCCGCGGAGAGGCCCAGCATGATCAGGGCGATCGAGTAGGCCCACTGGATCTGGGAAATCGGCACGCCCAGTTCCGCCATCAGCGGCTTGTTGAAGACGCTGAAGCCATAGACCTGCCCGATGCACATGTGGGCCGCGATGGCGGCCGGAGGAACCAGCCAGCGGTTGAAGCCCGAGGGGGCCACCGTATGCTCCCGGTTCAGGAAATTCATGGCTCCGCGGTTTTGGGCGGGCTTTCCGGCTTGGCCGGGCTGGCCGGCTTGGCCTCGGCTTCGCCGAGCTTGAGGGTCGGTGCCTTGGCATCCGCGGAGATCTGGAGCGCGATCCAGTGCCCGTTCAGGGCGTGGGCGGGAAACCCGCAGGCGAGCGCGAACTCGCCGGCCTCGTCGGCGGTAAAGCTGAAGCTGCTTTTGCCATAAGCCAGGCCCTTCAAGTGGTCGGGCACCGCGGCCCCCTTGAAATAGGGCTCGGGCGCCTGGAGCTTCTTCAGGTCGTCCTTCTCGATGACCAGCAAGCTGTGCGGCACCGGGCTGGGATTGATATAAGTGACATTCACCTGCCACCCTTTCGGAATGATATAGACGGCAGCCCCTTTGGCATAACCGTTGAAGTTCATGCCATAATTATCATCGTTAAAGGCGGCAATCACCATCAGATCCACGGTATTCGCCTTCGTGCCCAGCCGGAGGAAATCCTCGGAAGTCAGGCCTTCGACCAGTTCCATTTTGCGTCCCGCACTGGCCGTCGCCGCGGTGGTGCCATGGAGCTCGTGGCAGGCAGGCGCGGCCGGGGCTTTTTCCTCAGCAGACAGGAGACCGGGAAGGAACAGGGAACAACAAGTGAAGAGTGAGATACGGATCATGACACGATTGGAGTAATGCGAGGAGGAACCATGCCCGTGGCTGGCGGGAATCGTCAGCCACGGGCGGAAGCGGGTTTTCCGGAGTCCGGAGGACTGGCGGCTGGATTATTTCTTCTGGAGCGGGGCCGTCTCGGCACCGGCGGGCACCTGGTCCGCGGGCACCAGCTTCCACAGCGCCCCGCGTTCGGAAGTGTAGGGATCGACCGGTCCGCCGTAGTTGGCGCTGGCGTGGGTCATGTAAAGATTGCCTGCCTCATCCTCGCCACCGCTGGTCGGCCGGATCGGCGTGTCGAGATCGAGCAACTCCTCCATTTGCCAGGTTCCCTTGCCATCCTTCTGCATGCCCCAGACTTTTCCGGTGCCCCAGTCGCTGGCGAAGTAGATCCCGTCCAACGCGGGATAATCCTTGCCACGGTAGATGCCCAGGCCAGTGACGCAGATTCCCTGGTCGACATGACTGTATTCCGCGATGGGCAGCAGGCCGACGCGCGGATTGGTCGCCTCGTCCTCGATCGGGAAGGTGTGACTGCCGCACATGAACTTCCAACCGTAGTTCTCGCCCCCTTTGCTGGCGGCGGGTTGCAGGTTGATCTCCTCCCAGTGGTTCTGCCCGATGTCCGCGATGAAAAGATCGCCCGTCTTGCGGTCAAAGGAAAAGGTCCACGGGTTGCGGATGCCGTAGGCCCAGATTTCCGGGCGGGCCTTCGGATGGATCTGGGAGAACTGCTTTTCGGAGACCCCGAACAGGGTCATCTGCTGCAGCGGTGTTAGAAAGGGGTTGTCCTTTGGAATCGAATAGGCGCGGTCCGGGGTGGAGTTCTCCACATCGATCCGCAGCATCTTGCCAAGCAGCAGGTTCAGGTCCTGTCCGGCGCTGAGCACGTCGCCTTCCCAGCCCCCGTCGCCGACTCCGATGTACAGGTAGCCATCGGGGCCGAAGGCCATCTTGCCGCCGTGGTGGTTGCAGTAGGGAAAGTCGATTTGCATGATCACCTTGGCGCTGTCCAGATCCGCCTTGTCCGGATTGGTGGCGGAGACCTTGTACTGGATCAGCAGGGTGGAGCCGTTGAACCACAGGTCCGAATAGGAGATATAGAACAAGCCGTTCTCTTTGAACTTCGGATGGAACTCGATGCAGAACAGGCCTTCTTCAAGGAATGAACTGAGTGTCTTGTCTTTGATATCCAGGAAGGGCTTCTCCAGCAACTTGCCATCCTTGACGATGCGCACCACTCCGGGACGCTCGCAGACAAACAGCCGGCCCGATCCGTCCTTGGGCGCGGTGACGTGGACCGGATCGACTAGGCCATCGGCGACCTTTACGAACTGAATCGCGGGGGTTTTCGTCAGTTTTCCTCCGGGTTGGGCGACCACCGGCACTTGCCCCCGGATCGTGGAGGTCAGGGCGAGGGCGACAGTAAGCAGGGGTAAGGTTTTCATGGGCAGGACGTTTTGATAGGGGTTTTTAGAGCTGCCGTGACTCCAGTATCGGTTCTGGAATCCAAGGGCAGCACCCGCGACCCTACCTCTCCGACCCGCCTTGCCAAGAACTTCCCTTCTTTAAAAACGCACTTCGCGCCATCCCTCAATCGCCCGACCATTCCCCTTCGGCATTGCCCGCCGCGGCCGGTTAGATCCCTCCCATGCAGGACCCCTCCCCCGAAGTCATCGCCTAGTTCATCGAACGCTGTGAAAAATCCGGCGGCTCGGAGATGGCGAAAAATGGCTTCACATTCCGGAGAGCGATGTGCCGGAGCCGAACGATCTGTAAGTGCGGAAAAAAGCCCCGACAATCTTCAGCCGCCGCCTCACAACCTTTCCCCGAAGCCGGAGTTTCAACCCATGATGAAACTCTACCTCCCTCTCCTCGCCATCGCCTGCTTCTTCCCCACGGCCGGCTTCTGTGCCGATGCCCCGAAGCCGCTGGTCTCCGTCTCCGCCAAGCGACAGGTGCTGGATTCCGACCACGACCTGAAGGGCCAGCGCGGAAGCAGCGGCAAGAAGGTCATCACCCTCCGCGTGGACATCACCAACACCACCTCATCCCCGGTCGAAGCCTCCACCATCAGCGGCGACGCCTTGATCCTGCGGGCGGTCGGCGAGAACGAAAAGCTGGTGAAGGAATCGCTCGGCAAGGTCGATGTTCCCGCCCTGAAGCCGAACGAAAAGAAAAGCGTCGAACTCGGCAAGATCACCTTGAGCGAGGTCGAATGGGGGAAGAAGAAGTTCGAGGAATCGCTCGAAGAATGGAAGGTCACTTGCACTCAGGGCCAGGTGGTCATCGGCGGCACGGAGAGCAGCGACAAGTATGCAGACCTCGAAGCCACCACCAAGGCCGCCGGAGACAAGGGCGCTGGTCCCGGCCCGGTAAGGAAGCGCGTCAAACGTCAGCTCCGCTGAGTTCTCAGCTTCCCCGTTTCCGCCGTATTCGGGCTTTCCCGATGCCCCCCGACCCGCTTTCGTCAGGGGCATCATGGACAAGCAAGCATTCTGGAAACTGCTCGAAGGACTCGACTCCGAAACCGCCGGTGGCGAACTCGCGGAGCGGCTCGATGCCCTCGAGCCTGAAGCCATCGAAGCCTATCAGCGCCACTTCGACGAAGAGCATGCGCGGGCTTACACCTGGCCGCTGTGCGGAGCCGCTTACCTGATGGAGGGCGGCTGTTCCGACGACGGCTTCATCGACTTCCGCTACGGCCTGATCTCGCGCGGCCAGAAGGTCTTCGAGAGCGCGCTGGCCGACCCGGACTCGCTGGCCGTGCTGCTGGACGAGGATGACTTCCTCTCCAACGAGGAGTTCGGTTATGTCGCCATCGAAGTATACGGCGGCAAGACCGGCGAGGAGATCCCTCGTGGTGAACTTGATATCGCCACCGACCCGTCGGGCGAGGAATGGGACTTCGACGACGAAGACCTCTGCGCTGCGAAATTGCCCAGGTTATGGGCGAAGTTCGGCGGCTGATGTTGCACCAACTTCGCCTAACACCTCCCCGCTTCGATCAGCAGCGGCTTTATCTTCTCCATCTCGCGTAGCGCGCTTTCTTCCTGCTCCGGTGTCAGGCGGAAGCTCCAGTTGTGCGGGCCCACGGTGCCAGGGGAGTTGATCCGGTCCGTCAGGTCGCAGACGTCGGTGATCATCACCGCGGCGTAGCGGGACCCTGACTTGAATAGCGCGCCGAGCAACTTGGCCTTGATCTCCGGGCCGTAGTATTGGTTCGGGTCGAAGTCGCCGAACTCCGCCAGCAGGGCGAGATTGCGCGTCGCGTTGTCCCGGTCGTCCTCTTCGGCATCCGGATCTCCGGCGATCGATTGAAAGTCCGCCCACATCGCCGGCAGCGAGTCGTGATCGTGGGTGGCATAGGTGGCGAAAGAACACTCCGGCAGCCCGCCGGGAGGAACCACATGACCTTCCCCGTCGTAGTCCCAGTGCGGGATTCGGAAGCCGGGAACATCGAGCGAGGCGAGATGCGGCCGGACATATTCCGGCACGCAACCAAGGTCTTCGGCCACCACCGCGGCCCCACGGGCGGCCTCGATCACCATGCGCAGACGGACGTCGCCGTCGAAGCGGTTGGCCGCCTGGTTCGCGGGCGTATCGTCGGGGCGCGGCGACCAGCCGGGCAGCTCGCCGCCGGAAAGGACGGCCGCCTCATCCTCGGTGAGATTCAGGAACTCGGCATTGCGCTGCGGCTGCCAAGGGAACGAGTAGATCCGGTAAAAGCCGAGGACGTGGTCGATGCGGAAGATATGGAAAACTTCCGTGAGCCTCGAGATCCGCTGGCGCCACCAGGGGAACCCCGCGGCTTCCATGCGATTCCAGCGATAGAGCGGTATCCCCCAGTTCTGGCCCCACTGCTGGATGAAGCGGTCGTGCTTGAACATGGTCTCCGGCGGAGCGCCTCCACAGTGGTCGAGGTCGAAGTCGTCGCGCTGGAAGAACACATCGGCGGAGTAACGGCTGACACCGATCGGGATGTCGCCCATCAGTTTCACGCCACGGTGATAGGCATGGGAGCGCACCGCCCGCCACTGGCCGAAACAGAGCCACTGGACCCATGCGAAAAATTCGAGTCGCTCGTTCACCGCCGCACGATCCTTGTCGCGTTCCCTTGCGAGGTGGGCCAACGCGCCTTCGACGGTCCGCCACGCCTCCGGCCATCCATCCCACATCTCGCTCCCACCCGCCTGGTCCATCAGCCAACGGTAGATGCAGTAGTTCTCCAGCCAGGCGCGCTCCTCACGGCGGAAGCGGTAGAACGAGATGTTTCCGGGGCCCGCGCAGAAACGCTTCCACGCAGTCTCGAGGAGCGCACGCTTGGCGGCCCTGACGACGCCGTACTGGACCCGTTCCGCAGTCAAAGCCTCACCGAGGGTTGTGCGCACGGCGGCCACGTCGGCAACTTCGAGACCCGGGATCTCGGCAGGCTCGCAGGTCAGGTAAAGAGGTTCCAGCGCGACGGATGAAATCGCGTTGTAGGGGCTGTCGTCCGAGCCGGTCTCGTTGAGCGGAAGAAGCTGAAGGAAGCCAATGCCGTGCTTCGCGCAGTGGTCGATCCAGCGCCGCATCGAGCGCGTGTCGCCGATCCCGAGATCACCCTCGCGGCGCGGCGTGAAAGCAGGCAAGAGCAGTCCGGCAAGTCGTGACGACATGCGCGGCACGCTGTCAGGACCGCCGGGGCAATCCAGCACGAATCAAGCGACATCTCCACCGGGACCGCGGATCTTTAGTCCGCAGAGCGGTCCCCCGAGCCCGCCGCCCGTTCCAGCCCGCATCGCCAAACGGCGCCTACTCGGCCTCCCCCCGCCCCGGCATCTCCCCGCTCCCCGCTGTAGCCCCCCGCAGCATTTCCCCGATCTCCCCGGTCAGCCACAGGTAGTGGTCCGACTTCACCCCGGGCTCCGCCAGAAATCGGCTCTCCCCCACCGGCGGGTCCTGGCTCGTCTTGAAGATCGCCGTGCCTTCATCCAGTTCGTCAAACATCGCAACATAGAGCGCCTTCGCCCCGGCCTGCTTGGCGGCGACCGCCTGGCTCCATAGAAACTTGCCGCCGAGGCGCGGAGTCTGATCGAACTCCTTCTCCTTCCCGCGGCTCTTTTGCAAGTTCTGCCAACTGAAGCCGGGGAACGCCACCGGCAGATAATCGAGCCCGCGTTCCCGGCACCACGCCAGATCCGGCTTGAGCAGCTTGTCGACCCGCGCCGCGGCATCCTGCGGCGTTCTGGAGCGACCGACCGCCCACGGACTGACAATGTCCGCGAGCTTGATGATCTCATGCAGTTTTGGGTCCGCGATCGCATCGCGCTCCAGGCCGCGCCAGTAGTATGGCACTCCCAGCATGACCGCCATTCCATCATCCCGGCACTGACGGATGAAAGCCTCCCACTCCTTCAGAGGAGCCGGGCGATCACTAAAGCCAAGCCCCCACAGCGCGATCAACGGCTTTCCCCGATACGTCAGATAAGCCGGGTCCGCCCCCTTCATCGGCCCCTCTCTCTTCAGCCGCAGACGGTCCTCGTTGACCCGCCTGAAATTCTCGGCCTTCACCCCCGACATATCATACATCAGCGCCCACTTCCGCCCCTCCGCCGCAGCCGATGCCCGGCAATGCTTCATCACCTGATCCATTGGTCCGCGGAAGCGCGGATCCAGCGCCGGCCCGCCAAAACGCTGCAGGAAAACCCCGTCGATCCCGTGCTCCTTCATCCAACGGAAATGCCGGCGGATCGTCGGCTCCTTGACCGAGCTGTAAACTTCGGCGACCCGGCCGTCGGCGTGACGGAACGGCGTGGCGAAGCGCTCGTCCGGACCCAGCTCGCTGACATCCGGCCACATCTCGATGTGCGAATGCCCCGGCTCGAACTTCCCCTTCACCGCGTAGTGCTTCCAGCCGTTGTTAGAGCCATCGCCCTCACAGCGGAACCAGCCCTGATAACCACAAAGCACCATGCCATCCAGCGTCCCGTTCATCGCGCGCCACGCGGCCATCGAGCGCCGCAAGTTTTCCCGCTTGTCGCCCGGCACCGCGAAGCCCTGCAGCCCGACCGGCCCCTGCCACTTCACCTCGTCGCGCAGCCGCTTGATGAATCCGCCGACATCATAACTCCCGCGATCAAGCGGCTGGATCAGCCGGTCCCAACCCATCGCCTTGGTATCGCCCTTGTCCGCGCCGTTGATCGTCACGAACTGGAGCTTCGCCTTCTCCGCCAGGAGCAGCGGGATCGGATCGACATCGCCCTCGACCTTCAGCCAATGGCAGAGGTTGAAAGTGGTGCCGACATCCTTGCGATCGACCAAAGCCGCGACGCGGACCGCATCGACAAATCGCGCCAGCCAGAAGCCGGTGTGCGGGTAGAGCGAGACCTTCACGCCCGCCGTTTCCGCATGGGCCGCGATTTCCCGGACCGCTGCCACCGCGACCTCGTCGCCGCCCGTCACCTCCTGGATCGCAATCCACAAGGTCGAGTCGTGGCCCTTCAGCTCCTCGATGTAGCCGCGGATCTCCGGCGTCAAAGCGGGAGTGCCGGGCGCGAACTTCAACGTCAGATAAATGTTCCAAAGCCGCCCCCCCTTCCCCTCCAGCGCCTCGCGCAGCACCTTCACCCCGGGACCGCGCCCGCCGAGCCCGTCGTAGCCCAGCTCGTGCAAAGTTGCCGCCACCTCCGCCGGCCCGCCCGGCACACCGTTGTCCATCGCGAAGAAGGGCGAGGCCTTCAAGCACGAGGCGAGCAGCAGGAAAAGGATCAAGCTCCGGATCATCCGGACTTCTACGTGCCTCGCTCAAGGCTTCGTCAGGAAATCGATGGCAACGGCATAGGTCTTCTCCGGTAGATCCCACATCACCGCCCCGTGACTCAACCCCGGCAAGAGAATCCGCTGCCCCTGGCCCGCGGCACAGGCTTCTAACAGCCGCGCCGAATGATCGGGCAGGATCACCCGGTCATTCCCGCCATGGATGAAAAGCAGCCGGGCACGCGTGTCCTTCACCGCATCGACCGGCTTGATCTTGCGAGGATCGAAGCCCGCCGTACTGCGGACGCTTGAGCGGACCCACGGCAGCAACGGCTTCATCGTGCCGTAATAGTGCTGGCTCGCCTGATGACTCAGCACCTGGCCGAGATCGGAGAACGGTGCGAGCAGCACGGCGGACTTCACCCGCGGCAGTTCCGGCAAGGTCTGCAAGGCGACCGCGGCCCCCATCGAGTAACCCCAGACGACCTCCTCGCCGCGCGGCCGCTTGTCCCGTTTGCGCGCTTCCTTGATCACCCGCAGGGCATCGGCCACCTCCCGCATTCCGTAGCTGGCCCGATCGCCGCCGCTCTGGCCATGGCCGCGGCTGTCCCACGCGATGCACCGGAATCCGGCGTCTGCCAGCCGCTTGGCAATCGGCAGCATCTGCTCCTTGTGGTTGCCGAAGCCGTGGAAGAGGTAGGCTGTCCCGCGCTTGGCGACCCCGGGCGAGGGATCCAGCTCCAGCACGGAAATCACGACCTCATCCTTCGCCAACACCTCGAAGCGCCGCGGGCTCGTGGCGGTCTCCCGTTCAAAGTCCCCCGCATCGACCATCCGCCTCGGCACGGTCAGCAGGTCCGCCGCCCGGCGGGTGACGCAGGACGAGAAGAGCGGGAGAATCATCATGATCCCCCGGATTGCCCACGCGGACCATCGGGCGCGACGCTTCACCGGTTGTCAGAGTTTCCCGAGATAAGCCGTGCTCTGTTTGATGCTGGCCAGCGGATCGGGCGAGTGGTCCTGCTCGACGTGACAGTGCACCACCCCCGCCTTCTCCGCCGCCGCGAGGATCGGCTCCATCGGGATGATCCCGTTTCCCAGTTCCTTGAAAGCGTCTTCAGGAAGGCTGCCAAATTCCGGCAGCTTGAGGCCCGCCTTGAGGTCCTTCAGGTGAAGTTGCGAAACCCGGCCGGCCAGTTTCTCGATCAACGCCGCGGGCTCGTGACCGCCGACCTTGATCCAGAAGACATCGATCTCGAACTTCATGTCCTTGGAAAACTCCTCGGTGAAAATGTCGAAGCCGCACTTGCCACCCTCCTTCGGCTGGAACTCGAAAGCATGGTTGTGGTAGGCGAGCTGAATCCCCACCACCTTGGCCTTTTCGGCGGCCTTGTTGGCGTTCTCAGCGACTTTTTTGTAGGCGTCCAGCGAGCCGCGGTTCCCATCGGCGAGGTAGGGAATGACCAGATGGCTGAGCCCCAACTCCTTCGCCTTGTCGAGGATCTTCATGAAGTCCGACATGCCCTCGTCCTTGGGATTGACCACGCTGTCCCACTCGAAATGGCTGGAATGCATCGCCAGCCCCGCCGCCTTCGCGCCGTCGATCAGGGGCTGGCACTTCGGGAATCCGTAGGCCTCGACCTGCTTGTAGCCGGCCGCTGCCACCGCCTTCAGTGTCCCGGCAGGGTCCTTGGAAAGCGCGTCTCGCAGAGTGTAGAGCTGGATCCCGATGTTCTTGCGGTAAGCATTGTCGGGTGCCAAGGCGGCCAGCAGGCTGCCGGCCGGGGTCAGGGCGAGCGAGGAAAGGGCGGCGGAACGGACGAAATGGCGGCGGTTCATGACCGCAGGCTCGCGGGGCCGGTGCTTCATGGCAAGCCCGGGAAACGTCCTCATTGCCCCCCTCCCCGACTTTGTGAAAATTTTCACAAACCCCTTGCCCGAGGGCCACTCTTGGGGCCTCATTCCGCGGCCGGGATTCCCATGAGCAGCACTTCCACGACTGAATACCAAGCGCCCGACGTCGCGGCCAAGGCCGCCGGCTACCACGAGGAGACGACGGACCTGATGGGCGAGAAGATGGTCCTCAACATGGGTCCTTCCCACCCCGCCACCCACGGCGTGCTGCGGCTGATCCTCGAACTGGACGGCGAAGTCATCACCAAGGCGGACCCCGACATCGGCTTCCTCCACCGCGGCGACGAGAAGATCGCCGAAAACATGCACTACAACCAGTTCGTCCCCTATACGGACCGGTTGGACTACCTGGCCCCGCTCGCCAACAACGTCGCCTACGCCTGCGCCGTCGAAAAGCTCATGGGCTGGGAACTCCCACCCCGCGGCCAAGCTCTCCGCGTCCTTTGCTGCGAACTGGCCCGCATTTCCTCCCACCTGCTCGGCGTCGGGGTCTGCGCGATGGACGTCGGTGCGATGACCGTCTTCCTCTACACCTTCACCGAGCGGGAGAAAATCTACAATCTCTGCGAGCAGCTCACCGGAGCCCGCTTCACCACCTCATACACCCGCGTCGGCGGCCAGGTCCGCGACATGCCGCCGGGCTTCGACAAGGCGGTCCTCACCTTCCTCGACGAGTGCGAAGTGACCATCGGCGAGGTCTCCAAGCTGCTCGACAAGAACAAGATCTTCGTCGATCGCATGGCGGACATCGGCGCGATCTCCAAGGACTCCGCCATCGCCTGGGGCCTCACCGGGCCGAACCTCCGCGCTTCCGGCGTTCCGCGCGATCTGCGGAAGGACAACCCCTACCTCGGCTACGAGAAATACGACTTCGACGTCGCCATCGCCGACGAAGGTGACTGCTACGCACGCTACTTGGTCCGCATGGAGGAGCTCCGGCAGTCGATCAAGATCTGCCGCCAAGTCCTCGCCACCATGCCTTCCGGGCCGGTCAATCTGGCCGACTCCAAGAGCATGCTCCCGGATAAGGAGCGCGTTGCGATGAGAATGGAGGAGTTGATCCACCATTTCATCGTCGCCACGCAAGGCATCGACGCCCCTCCCGGCGAAGTCTATTTTGCCGCCGAGAATCCCAAGGGCGAACTCGGCTTCTACATCCACTCAACCGGCGGCGGCGTGCCGCATCGGCTGAAGATCCGCAGCCCCTCCTTCTGCAATCTTTCCCCGCTGTCCGTCCTGCTGCCGGGCCACATGGTGTCCGACATTCCCGCCGTTCTCGGTTCGCTCGACTTCGTGATGGGCGAATGCGACCGGTGACCCTATGGTCTATCCGTTATGAAAACGACAATCCTCCTGAGTCTGATGTTCGCCGGCGTTGCTTGCGCCGGGTTTGAAAAATGGACCAACAAGGACGGCAAAACCGCCGACCTTGAATTGATCAAAGTGGTTGAGAAAGACGGCGAAAAGGCCGGCGAATTCAAGATGCGCAACGGCAAGACCGTCACGCTCAAGGTCTCCGATCTTTCGGAAGATGCCGCCGAGAAGCTCGAAGCCTGGGAGCCACCCGCCGCCGTGGTCGAAGGCAAGCCCAGCGTTTTCGACGAGGTGCTCGACGGCAACCTGGTCAAGCTCGACGGCAATTCGCTCAAGAAATACGAAATGACCGAGCGGCCGAAGAAATACTACGTTTTCTACTACACGGCTTCCTGGTGCGGACCCTGCCAGCAATTCACCCCCTCCCTTGTCGAGTTCTACAACGAGCACAAGAACGAGAATTTCGAGCTGGTGCTCATCACCAGCGACCAAGAGGAGGGTGCCATGGAAAAGTATGCCACCGACAAGAAGATGCCGTGGCCCCAGCTGAAGTTCAAGGAAGCTCCTAAGTTCAAGAAGGAGTTCAAACACGGTGTCACCGGGATTCCTTCGGTCATCGTCTGCGACCTGGAGGGCAAGAACCTCGGCAACTTCCGGGATCTCGCAGCGCTTGAGAAACTCGTTAAATAACCATGTCCGCCTCGATCCTCGAAGACAGCATCGCCTCCCCCGAAACGCCGGGCTCGAAGTTCTTCCCGCCCTTCGTTCCGACCGCCGCCTTGGAAGCCGAGGCCGACAAGCGCCTCGCCCAGTTCCCCGGCGACCAAAAGCGCTCGGCCGTGCTGCCGCTGCTCCACTTCGTCCAGCACCACCACGGCTTCATCTCCGCGGAGGCGATCGACTGGGTCGCCGCGCGGCTTGAGATCACCCCGATCAAAGTCCTCGAAGTGGTGACCTTCTACCCCGGCTTCCGTCAGTCGGCCCCGGGCAAGACGCACATCCGCGTCTGCCGCACCCTGTCCTGCGCGATGGGAGGCTCCTATGAGCTGATGGAGAAGTTGAGTGAGCTCACCGGCATCGACCGCTCCCACGCCGACTCCCATCACCACCCGGTCACCGTATCCCCCTGCGGGAAATGGTCGGTCGAGTTCGCCGAATGCCTCGCCTCCTGCGGCACCGCCCCGGTCTGCCTGGTGAACGACGACTTCCACGAAGGCATCGCTCCCGACACGGCCGCCGACTTGCTCGCCAAGTATCAGGATTAAGTCTATTTTCCGGTCATGAGCCTGACCCTCGAACTGCTACAGCGCCCGACCCTAGCCCTCGAGGTGAAGGAAATCGCGGCGTTTCTGGCGGAGGAGGGCAAGGCGCGGGAGGAGTTCCGGGACAAGATCCAGCCGCACGAGAAGGGCGAGTTCATCAATGGCGAAACGATCATGCACTCTCCATCGCGACATGCCCACAACACGACCCGGTCACTGATCGAACAATCCGTACAAGTAGCGATTCAGGCCGGAAAGATCAGTGGCTTAGTCGTCTCCGAGAAAGCCATGTGCGCCTTCACCCGGAATGACTACGAGCCCGACGTCGCGTGGTTCGGCCCTGAAAAGGCCAAGCTCATCGGCCCTGATACCACAATTTACCCGGTCCCGGATTTCATCGCCGAAGTTCTCTCCCCCGCCACCCGCAAGCGCGACCGCGGCGTCAAGTTCGACGACTACGCCGCGCACGGCGTCGCCGAATACTGGATCGTCGATGCCGACGACCGCACGGTGGAGCAATACGTGCTCGAATCCTCCGGCGAATACAAGCTGGCGGAAAAACTCGCCCATTCCGACATCCATCCCCGCAGCTTCCCTGGCATGAGCATTCCGCTCGATGCCCTCTTCGATTCCGCCGCCAATTTCGCCTTCCTCAAGACCCTTCTCTGATCGCTTTCCGATGATCACCTACAAAGCCGGCAAACAGCCCGATCCCCGCGAGTTCCGCCTCATCTTCAAGAACGTCGACCGTGAGGGCTGGGATCCCTCCATCGACTGCTACCTGCGCGACGGCGGCTACGAGGACCTGCGCAAGGCGCTCGCCATGGAGCCCAAGGCGATCACCGAGGAAGTGAAGAAGTCCGGCCTGCGCGGCCGCGGCGGCGCCGGATTCCCGACCGGCCTGAAGTGGACCTTCATCCCGCCGAACAACACCAAGCCGGTCTACCTGATCTGCAACGCCGACGAATCCGAGCCCGGCACCTTCAAGGACCGCTACATCCTTCACCAGGACCCGCACCAGCTCATCGAAGGCATGGTGATCTCCTGCTTCGCCGTCGGTGCCAAGGTCGCTTACATCTACATCCGCGAGGAATTCCCGGAAGCCGCGATCATCCTCGAAAACGCCATCGCCGAGGCCAAGGCGAAGAACTTCGTCGGCCCCAACGTCGTCGGCTCCGGCTTCGACGTGGAAATCCACGTCCACCGCGGTGCCGCCGCCTACATCTGCGGCGAAGAGACCGGCCTGATCGAGTCGCTCGAAGGCAAGCGCGCCTACCCGCGGATCAAGCCGCCCTATTTCCCCGCGGTGCTCGGTCTCTACATGTGCCCGACCATCGTGAACAACGTCGAGTCGCTGTGCCACGTGAAGCACATCGTCCGCATGAGCGGCGATGAATACGCCAAACTCGGCGTCGCCCGCAACACCGGCACCCGCATCCTCTGCGTTTCCGGCGACGTGAAGAAGCCCGGCTATTTCGAGGTGGAGGTCGGCAAGGTCACCATGCGCGAGCTGCTCTACGACATGTGCGGCGGCCCCAAGGACGGCCGCGAGTTCAAGGCCGTCATCCCCGGCGGCTCGTCGTCGAAGATCCTGCGCTGCGACGAGAAATTCACCCTGAAGAATCCTGACGGCACGACCCGCGAACTCGGCTTCTGGGACATCCCGATGGACTTCGATTCGCTCGCCGCCTGCGGCACCATGGCCGGCTCCGGCGGTGTCATCGTGCTCGATGACACCCGGAAGATTTCCTGGGTGCTCAATAACATCAACACCTTCTACGCCCACGAGTCCTGCGGGCAGTGCACGCCCTGCCGCGAGGGATCGATGTGGATGAAAAAAATCTCCGACCGCATCGCCGCCGGCGAAGCCTCGCCGAAGGACATCGATACCCTCGAAAGCGTCGCCTACCAGATCGACGGCCGCACCATCTGCGCCTTCGGCGAAGCGGCGTCGTGGCCGGTGGAAGCGATCATCGCGAAGTTCCGTGAGGAACTCATCGCCGACACCAAGCCGGAGAACGAGGAAGCCCCACACAACCCGGAAGCCGAAGCCCAGCGGCGCTTCTTGCAGCCGGCTTGAGCCCGTGCCTTTTTTGAATTGCCTCCGGATTGGTGGACTGTCATCTAGCCCATGACATGTCTACCAATCCTTATCAATCGCCCGGGGCCTCCTCGGCCGTCTCCCTCCCCAAGCCAAGTGTCAAAGACATCCTGTTTTCCTTCAAGGGGCGGATTCCTCGTCGGACTTATTGGCTGTGGGGCATCGTCTCCTCGCTTGTCGTCGGGCTGGTCCTGGGGCTTTGCATGCCCTTGTTGATGACGGTGCCCCCGCCGTCGGTCGATCCGAACGCACTCCCCCCACAGCCGGAGATCAAGCCCATCGGCATACTGATCTTTGCCCTGGCTTATATTCCTTTGATCTGGATGGGTCTCGCCCTTGGAGTGAAGCGCTGGCATGACCGCGCCAAGTCCGGCTGGTGGATTCTCATCGGATTGATCCCCATCGTCGGCGGGATTTGGATGTTCGTGGAATGTGGCTGCCTCCGCGGCACCGTCGGCCCCAACGAGTACGGCGAGGACCCGACCTGACACCATCCAGCTTGCGCGCTCCCGCCCCTGGGAGCGCTCAGGCTTGGAATCTAGCTACTTCCGCCGGAACGGGTGCAGCATCTGCCCCAGATACCCCCGCGGAGTCTCCTCCTGGATCCCGAACGACTCCGGCTCGTGGTCCGGGCATCGGTAGGTGCCGAAGGCCAGATCCATCAGCGGCGAGATATTCGCGTAGTTCCCGGCATCGCGCGCCCGGTCATGATGCCAGTGATGCAGCTCCGGCGCGCCGATGAACCAGCGCAGCGGCCCGATCGGCAGCCGCACGTTCGAGTGAATGTAGATCGCCCAGATCCCGCGGAAGGCGATCAACCCGGTCAGCGTCTCCAGCGGAAAGCCTAACAGGAAAGCGGGCAGGTTGATCAGCCCCATCGTGTACACCGTGTCGAGCGGATGCTCCCGGTGCGCCGCCAGCCAATCGAGATGCTCCGCACTGTGGTGCACCGAATGAAAGCGCCACAGGAACGGCACGCGATGTTGAAGCCGGTGGCCCCAGTAAACGAAGAAGTCGCTCAGCAGGATCACCTCCACCGCCTGCAACCACCACGGCTGTCCCGCCACCGCCGCCCGGAAGCCACCCGGCATGATGCCGTCCAAGCCGTCGCCGAATCGGCTCAGCAGCCACAGCACCAGCCCGCTCCACAGCAGGTACTGACCGAGGAAGAAGCACAGGTCGATCCACCACTCCGGCCGGAAAAACCGCTGCCCTCGCTTCGCCGGAAAGGCTTTCTCAAGCGGGTAAAAGACGAGGCACAGGAACAGGAAGCTCCCGCCGACGCCCAGCAGCAGCCCGGGAAGATTCATGGTTCGACCGCTGGAGGTTCGGTCGGCGGAGCGGGTTTCGCCGGACTGCGCTCGGGACTTTCCAGAATCCGCGAAATGCTTTTCGAACCGGGCAAGACGGTCCGCTGCCGCGGTGGTGCAGCGGGATCCACCACGGGAGGCGATGCATCAGACGATGGAACACCGGGGATGACGATCGTATCCGCGGCTTTCCCGCCCGGTAGAACGATGATGCCCGACTTGGAACTGCCAATCATCGACCTTTCAACCTCAACCCGAGCCGGGACCTCCACGCCCTCAAAAACCATGCTTTTCGAGCCCGGCATGAGCGAGCGGTCTTCAGTCGCGTTGGGTTCCGGGGCGGCTGGAATGGCCGCTGCCTTCTGCCGCTGCCACACGTAGCCGCCGCCGAGCCCGATCGCGCTGCAGAGCGCAAGAACCCGGATCACCACAATTCCTTTTCCCGTCGTCATCTGTGAGCCCTACGCCACTTCACCAGGGCGGATCAAGCACTCGCCACTCGCTTGACGCGAAATTTACCCGGCACGGATGCCCCCCACCGTCAGCGGCGGGAGTAGCACAACTTTGATCGGGCACGGCCCGCCTCGCCCCCAAAACTCCGCAGCCACCCTGGAAAGTCAAACTCCAGCCGTCCCGGGTGCTCCGCGTCTTCCTCAAGCAGCGGGCCGCCACAAGCACGCAACCTGCAAGGTCGCACTACTTCAGCCGTGCCGCGTAAAACCCGTCCCACCCCGTGGCGGCCGGCGACACCGTCAGCTCCGCGTCGATCACCTTCGGCGATCCCCGCTCTAACAGCCCCCTCACCTGCCCGCCGTTCTCCGACGGCAGCACCGAGCAAGTCGCATACACCATCATCCCGCCCGGCTTCAGCAAGTGGTGATAGCGGTCGAGCAGGTTCGCCTGCACCGCCAGCGTCTTGCGCAGACTGTCCGCGGTGAGTCGCCATTTCAAATCCGGCTGGCGCTTCAAAGTTCCCAGTCCCGAACACGGCGCGTCCACCAGCACCCGGTCCGCCCATCCGCTCCGCCGCCGCAGCGTATCGGACTGCCAAGGCTCGATCCGCACGTTCCGCGCCCCGGCCCGGCCGACGCGCTTCTTCAGCTCGACCAGTTTCCGTTCGACCGTGTCCAGTGCGAGGATCTCCCCGCTGTTCCCCATCACCCCGGCGAGCTGCAAGGTCTTGCCGCCCGCTCCCGCGCAGGTATCGACCACCCGCATCCCCGGCTCGACTTCTAGCAGGGGCACGATCTGCTGCGACCCCGCGTCCTGGATTTCCACCCGCCCGTCCTGAGCCAGCGGCTTCGGCAAGGTCTTCCCTTCCGGCAGCACCAGCGCGTCCGGCGCACCTTCAACCCGTTCCACTGAAACACCTTCCGCCGTCAGCCAGGTGATCGCTTCTTCCATCGTCGCCATCAGCGGATTCACCCGCAGGAAAACCCTTGCCCGCCGATTCAGCGCGGACAGCTCGGCACCCCACGCCGCCCCCAGCTCCTGCTCGCAAAGCGCATCCAGCCAGTCCGGCACCGACTCGCGGATCGCCCGCGGCTGATTGGCCAGCGCTGCCTCGCGCGCCGCCATTTCTTCCACGCCGCAGCCGTCCCACGTCCACCACTCCGGCACCTCCAGCCCGCTCCGCCGCCACTGCGCCGCACAAAGGGCCGCCACCGAGTCGCCCGCTGCCACGAACGCCAGCGCCCGCCGCCAGCGGGTCGCTTCGAACACCGTTTCCGCGATGAACCCGCGGTCGCGCTTGCCCCACTTCGGATTCGCGCGGAACGCCTCGTCCAGCGCCCGGTCCAGCACGCGGCCCTCCTTGAAAACCTCCTTCAAAATGCCCGCACATCCTTCCGCCAGCAACCGGTGAACTTTCATGGCCGCGACCCTTGCCCGGTCCCGCTCCGCGAAGCAATGGCTTTTCCCCGCTGGGTGCGCGGAGCAGCTCCGGCCCGCAGAACGGTCCCCCTTCGCCCGTCGCCCATTTCAGCCGAAATTACCAAAGGAAGCCGTTCCCGTGCTTCTGCGGGGCGGAGCCTCCGCGCACCCGGTGGCCTCCGGCCATGGACCCGGACTTGCCGCCACCGTGACCGCGATCTAAAACCCTCCCGTGCCCGCCATCCACCCCACCGCCCACATCTCTTCCGACGCCGAAATCGCCGACGATGTGAGCATCGGTCCCTTCACCGTGATCGAGGGCCCGGTCAAGATCGCGGCCGGCGTGAAGATCGGTGGCCATGCCTGGATTTCCGGCCATACGGTAATCCGCGAAGGCTGCGACATCGGCTGGGGCTCGATCCTCGGCGCGGACCCCCAGGACCTTTCGTTCGATCCCTCTGTCGACTCCGGCGTGATCCTCGGTCCGCGCAACACCCTGCGCGAATACGTGACCATTCATCGCGGCTCCAAATCCGGCGGTCAGACCGTTCTCGGTGAGGGAAACTTCCTGATGACCGGCGTCCACCTCGCTCACGACGTCCGCCTCGGCGATGGCAATATCCTCGCCAACAACGTCCTCCTCGCCGGCCACGTCACCGTCGGGAACAAGGCTTTCCTCGGCGGCGCGGCGGGCTTCCACCAGTTCATCAAGGTCGGCGATCTCGCGATGGTCCAAGGTCTTACCGCGGTGAGCCAGGACGTCCCCCCTTTCTGCACCGCCTACGGGATCAATCAGATCGCCGGACTCAACACCGTCGGCCTTCGGCGCGCCGGATTCAGCGCCGATGATCGCGCCGCGGTCAAACGCGCCTTCAAGCTGGTTTATCACTCCGGCAAAACCCGCGAGGAAGCCCTCGCCGCCGCAGCCGTCCAAGACTGGCCTGAGCCAGCCCGCCGCTTTCTCGACGCGATCATGTCGCCCTCGAAAAAAGGCGTCATGAGCCCGTGATCCCAACGGGGAGCGAGGGATTGCTCCGAACAGCGTCTGAAATGATCGCTGAATCAAATCTCTTTCCACCTCACACTCCCGCTCTAATCCTCCTCTGATTCGCCGATCTCCGGTCCATCCTCGGCCTCGATCTCCCGCTGCACCCGCACCGGCAGGAAGGGCCGGACGACCAAGCCATAGAGCAGGTAAGCACTGAAAAGAACCGCGGGCATGATGTAGTGAAAGCGGACGGTGATGATCACCACCACTGCGGCGACGACGATGACCAGCGGAGTGCCGCGGGTGCGCCAGCCGACCTTCTTGAAGCTGGGGTAGCGGATGCTGCTGACCATCAGCCACGACAACCCGAGCATGGCGCCCGCCAGCACGTATTTCCAGGCCCCGAGATTGCGGTCGGTGTCGTTGAAGTAGATCACCAGGTAGGTCAGCGAGGAAATGAAGCCCGCCGCCATCGGGATCGGCAGGCCACGGAAGTCGGTGCTGGCATTCGGCCGCTTGGGTGCAGCGGCAAGGCAGTTGAAGCGGGCCAGGCGGACCGCGCCGCAAAGGACGTAGATACAGGCCAGCCCCCAGCCGAATCCTTCGAATTTCAGATCGTCGTCAAGCGGCAGCAGCACCGCCTTGGCCATCAGCATCGATGGCGCCATGCCGAAGGAGATGACGTCCGCCAACGAATCGAACTCGCGGCCGAAGGGCGACTCCTGGCCCCCGAAACGGGCCAGTCGCCCGTCCAGCAAGTCGAAGATGCACGACGCGAAAATCAGCAGGATCGCCTGTTTGTAATAAGGTTGTGCCAACGCGAAATCATAGACGCCTTCGGGGCTCGTCGCGACCATGATGCCCTTGAAGATGGTGAGCACCGCGAAGAAACCGCAGGCGAGGTTGCCGGCGGTCATCAAATTGGGCAGCAGGTAGATCCGCGGCTCGTCGGGGTCGTTCAGGCGGGACATGGGGCGGTAGGATGGCCCATTACCCGCCTTGGAGATAGCGGAAAATCCGGCCCCGGCCTTCAGCGAGGCAAAGCTCGCGAAATGTCCGCGGGGAATGAAATGGCGGGCGAACAAGTTCTTCTTTCGTTCGTTTCGACGGTTTCGTTGCTTATCCCGGCCTTCGTCAAGTAACGCGCTACCCTTTCCACCGTGAACCCCGAATCGATCACTCCCGACACCCCGATGGGGGACATCCTGCAAGCCCTGCCCGGTGCCCGGCGCGCGCTCTTTTCCGCCTACCACCTGGGGGGCTGCCAAAGCTGCGGCTTCGCCGACACCGAGACGCTCGGCCAGCTCTGCGCCCGCGCCGGGGAGCTCGATGTCGCCGAAGTGCTCGCCCATCTCCTGGCAAGCCACGCCCATGACGAATCGATGATGCTTTCCCCCGCCGAGCTGAAGGCCGAGCTCGACTCCCCCGCCCCGCCGCTCCTGTTAGACTGCCGCACCCGTGAGGAGCACGAGGCCGTGAGCATCCCCGGCGCCGTCTTCATGGAGCAGGAACTCCAGCAGCAGCTCTTCGCCGGCGACCCGCAGCGGCGCATCATCCTCCACGACCACTCCGGCAAGCACGTCCTCGACACCTGCGCCTGGTTCCTGGGCCACGGCATGAAAAACACCCGCGCCCTTAAAGGCGGAATCGACGACTGGAGCCAGGAGATCGACCCGACCCTGCCGCGGTATCGGGTTGAGATCGACTAAATTACTCCTCGATCAATCCCGGCGGGATATGGAACAGCAGCCGGGCATGCCAGGCCGGCGGGTGGACCATCAGGCCGGTGATGCTCGCCTTCTTCACCTCCACCGAGCTGCCGCTGCAGCCGAGCAACCACTCGATCAGGGCCGAAAGGTCAGGCTCGTGGCCAACGATCGCCACCCGTTCGAAATCACTGAAGGCCACCAGTTCGCGGATCGCCGTCTCCGGGTCCATTCCGCACGCCAGCCAGCCCTGAACCACCGGCCCGGGCATCTCCGCCGCCTCGCACAAGGCCTCCGCTGTCTGCCGCGCACGGACCAGCGGACTCGTCAGCACAATGTCAGGTCGACGCTCGGTCTTCCTCAACAGGCGACCAATCCGCGTCGCTTGATCAAAGCCCTTCGGGACCAGCGCCCGAGCGACATCGCCCTGCGGATGGCCGTGGGCTTCGGCCTTGGCGTGGCGGATGACAAGGAGTTCCATTTTGAGGTTATTGGTTACTAGTTATCGGTTATTGGGTGGATTCAAGAATGCATTTCCCAATAACCTCTACCCTCTAAAGTAGAACGTCTAACACCCCTCACATCGTCATCCCGCCGTCCACGGCCAGCACCTGGCCGGTGATGTATCGGGCTTCCTTGCCGGCCAGGAAAAGCACGGCCGCAGCGATGTCTTCCACCGTGCCGAAGCTGCCGAGCGGGATGTTCTTGAGCACCTCCTCGCGGACTTTCTCCGGCAGGTCGCCGGTCATGTCCGTGGTGATGAATCCGGGCGCCACCGCGTTGCAGGTCACATGTCGGCCGGACAACTCGCGCGCGACCGACTTGGTGAAGCCGATCAGGCCGGCCTTGGACGCCGCGTAGTTCGCCTGGCCGGCATTGCCGATCAGACCGATGACCGATGCAATGTTGATGATGCGTGGGTCTTCCGCTTTCATCAGCACCCGCATGAAGGCCTTCACGGTGTTGAAGGCACCCTTCAAATTGGTATCGAGCACCGTTGTCCAGTCTTCCTCTTTCATCCGCATCAGCAGCCCGTCGCGCGTCACCCCGGCGTTATTGACCAGGATGTTGATGGTGCCGAAGTCGGCAATGATCTGTTTGCCGAGTTCCTGCACCGCCTCGTGGTCGGCCACGTCCACGGCGTAGGCCCGGGCACCGCCGGGAAAGGCAAGGTTGATCTCGCCGGCGGTCTTGCCGCAGCTCGATTCATTGCGACTGACCACCGCGACCTTTGCCCCCTCGGCGGCAAATGCCATGGCGATCGACCCGCCGATCCCGCGGCCACCCCCGGTGACCACAACCGTCTTTCCTGCAAAGCGCTGCATGCAGGAACCCTGCGATGCCGCGACGCCCTTTGCCAACTTGGAAAATGCGAGGCGATGACCGGACCCGCCAGCCGACTGGCGAAGGGAAAGCGGCAACAAGACTGCACGCCGTCCATGACTCCGCCGACCACTTCACCCGACCGCCCGCGCTTTCCTCTTCCGCTGGCAGGAATTCTTCCGTTAGGTGTCCGTCATGCGCTGCCCGTATTGCCGGACGCGACTGACGGAACTCGTGGTGGAATGCCCCGCCTGCCGGCTGACGCTGGACCGTGCCTCCGCCCTGCTGGGTCCGGTTCCTCGCCTTGGGCTCGGCGTCGCCGACCTCGCGGGAGTCCTGCAAAGCGCCGACTCCACGAAGATTGCCAAAGCGACCAGCCGCCTCATGTGGACCTTTCCCCAGATCAGGCTTCACCTGCTGCTCCACAACTTCCCGGAAGACCAGCCCTTCGACCTCCACGTGTTCTGGCTCTTCAACTGCGGCGGATTTTCCAACGAGTCGCAGAGGGCCGGCGAGAACCGCACCATCCTGCTCGCCCTCGATCCCGCGAAAGGCCGCTCCGCCCTGACCGTCGGCTACGGGCTGGAGCCTTTCCTCGGCGACGAGGCGCTCGACCATTTGCTGGAGCTCGCCGAACCCGCATGGATCGCTGGCGAATGGACGCACGGCATCCTCGAAGTCATCGCCGGGCTCGACCGTCTGCTGGAAAGTGCCGCGCTCGAGGTCGCCACCGGTTTCGGCTTGTCCGCCCTCCACACCGACCCGAAGCGCAAAGGCGACTTTTAAAAACTTCAGGCGAAGGCCTTCAAGAACCCGACTTCGAGCGCCAGTTGCTCCTGGGCGTTGGTGTCCAAATTCGACCGCATTTCGCCGACTGCCTCCATCCGGCGGATCAGCCGGCCCAGGTCCTCAGCCCCGGCGAGAAGGCCGGTGGCCTCCGTCGAAGACGGGAATTCGAGGCCTTCCACACCGGTCTTGCAGCGCAGCACATCTGCCATCCACGATTGCAAGACCTCGAACAAGTGCGCACGCTGCTCGATGTAGTCGGACTCCGCCGTCGCCTTCAATGCCTCCTCGCGGCGCTTCAACCAATCTCCCTCGAAGCCCTTGTTGAGCGCCTTCTCTTCCTCTTTCAGCAAGGCTTCCGCCGCATCGACCGCATCCGCCTTGCTAGTCTCGAGGATCGAGGAAAACACTGACTTCAAAGTCAACGCCACGCTGGCCGAACCAAAGCCGGCCCGGGCGGCGTGGTCCAACGCTGCCAACAGATCCACGCCCGCTCCTTCGCTGAGGTCGGGCTTGCCGATCAGCGTTATCCCCACGCAACGGGAAAGCACCGTAGGCAACAAGGCACCCGGATTGGAAGTCAGCAGCAGCATGAGGCTCTGCGGAGGAGGCTCTTCGAGCGTCTTGAGGAAGGCGTTGGTCGAGTTGGCGTTCATCCGGTCGGCATCGCAAATCACACCGATCTTCCAGGTCTTCGGTCCGGAGGAGACGTAAAAGCTTTTCTCCAAGTCGCGCATGGACTCGATCAGAATCCGTCGCGATTTTGACTGCGGCCGCAGCACTCGCACCCACTCGCCCGCCAGATCGTCCAAAGGCGGGATCTCTTCCACCACCGGCTCCCCGAACAGGTCGAAGCTTCCCCCGGAGCCCTTGGAATCCAGCATCTTCACGATTCGCGCCGCCAACCGCTCCTTGCCGCAGCCGCGGGGCCCACTGATCAGGAAGGCATGGGCCAGCCGGCCCCGCTCGTGGGCGGACTTCACCAGTTGGAACGCATGATCGGGCGAGAATGCCATCGCGCGGCGATGGTGGACGCTGACCCCACCCGACTCCAATTTCTAAATTCCGAAATCCACCCCCTCCCGGCCCATTTCCACCTCCCCAGCAGATCCGGATAAATTATTTGCCCTGATTTTTAAATTTTGTTAAGGACTTCCCCGCTGTCGCCCATAAATCATGAAATTTCAACTCAGGAGGTTGCCCCACCTCTGCGTTGCCTTGTCCTGTCTGACGTCCCTACTCCCCGACTCCCTCGCCGCCGCCCCCTCCGGGCCGACGACGAATCCCATCGGCCGGGTCGCCCGCCTGTTCAATCGCACTTTGGTCCGGGATGAAGACCAGATCATCTGGCTGAAAAGCCGTCTGGTCGACCTTGCCGTTTTCGCCGAAATCCCTCTCAACGAACAAGTCGGCTGGCGCTGTGGCCTGATCGACCCCGAAGCGGGCAGACCCTGGCTCGCACTTGATCTTGGACGCGAATTTCCGCTCGACCAGATCTTCCTCATCCCCGCCCAGCGCCAGGCAGGGGATCCTCTCGATCTCTTCCCCCGCCGCTTCACCATCCAAGCGGCAACCCAGCCCGACTTCTCCGATGCCCGGACGATCCACCGGACCACCGGCAGGTCACACCCTTCACCGGCAGGCTATCCAGTCAGGATCAACGGCGACGAACTCCCCGCCCGGCACATCCGCATCACGTTCGACGAAGGCCACACGCGCGGGCTGAAGGGGGTCTGTACCCTTTCGGAGATCTTCGTCTTTTCGGACCAGCATCCCGTTTCCCTCGGCGCGGAGGTCACCACCGGACAATCCGTGAACATTCCCGGCGTCTGGGAGCCTTCCTTCGTTGTCGACGGCCGCACCCCGCTCGGACTCTGGGAAGGCGGGATCGCCACTTTGACCGAGTCGCGCGGCCACTGTCTTGAGGTCCCGGCCGACCGTCAGAATGTCGAATGGATCATCGATCTAGGGGAACCGACGCAGATCGACCACCTTATCCTCTTTCCCTATGCTCTGCCCGAACTCTCCGGCCCCGGTGTGATGCCGCCGAGCCTCAAGGTCGAAATCGCCGACAATCCCAAATTTGATGGCTCCGTCTGCATCGCCTCGAACGGCGCGCGCGACCTGCCGATCGACCTGACCACCCCGGTCATGCTTTCCGCCCAGCCCGTTGAAGGACGCTACCTGCGCATCCTTTCGGAAAGAGCGTGGCAACTCGGCAATCGCCATCTGCAGTCCATCGGCGAGGTCGAAGCCTGGTCCGACAACGTCAATCTCGCCGCCGGCCGGCCGGTGACCGTCCGCCACTCCGGACTCGATCTGCCGATTCAGGAACTCACCGACGGTTTCGGCAGTGGGAAGCAGATCCTCCCGATCCTCTCCTGGCTCAATCAACTCGTCGAACGCGCCGCCGTCGAAAAGGAAGTCGCCACCCTCACCACCAGCGCCGGCAAGATGGCCTCCGAGAGCGAAATGAATATCACGTGGGGTGCCGCCATCGCCCTGGGGCTGACCTTCCTCATCCCGGTCGCCATCGTCGAACGCCGCCGCCTGGTTTCCCGCACTCACCTCGACAAGCTGCGCAAGCGCATCGCCTCCGACCTCCACGACGACATCGGCAGCAACCTAGGAAGCATCTCGCTCATCGCCCGCTCCGCCAAACGCGACCTCGAACGCCTCCACGGCCCCGAGGAAATCGCCAGCGACCTCGGCGAAATGGAGACCATCGCCCGCGAAAGCTCCCTCGCCATGCGCGACATCGTCTGGCTGCTGGAACGACGCCAGGACACCATCGGCGACCTCATCCAGCGGATGCGCGATTGCGCCGCCCGCCTGCTGCGCGAAATCGAATACTCACTGGTCTGCCGTTCCTCCAAGACCACCGCCAAGCTCACCCTCGATGCCAAGCGCCACCTCTTCCTTTTCTACAAGGAAGCCCTTCACAACATCGTGAAGCACTCCCGCGCCACCAACGTCACCGTGAAACTCTACGATTCCAAGGACAAGCTGGTCCTCGAAGTTTCCGACAACGGCATCGGCCTGCCCCGCGGCGAAGGCGAGGAAATGGCCGCCGTCAAAAAGCTCAGCGACCGCGCCCGCGTCCTCGAGGGCAGCCTCGAAGTCGAATCCACCCCCGGCAACGGCACCACCTTGCGACTCTCCGTAAAACGCATCAACCTAATGGCCACCAAAAAAACATCCCATGAGTGATTCCAAAAAACCAATCCGCATCTGGATCTGCGAAGACCACGCGAACTTCGCGAAACAGATCTCGCGCCTCATCGCCGGCGAAGACGACCTTCTCTGCGAAAAGGCCTTCAACCACCCCGACGACCTGATGGCCGAGTTCGGCTACTGCGCCGCCCCGCCCGATCTCCTGATGCTCGACCTCGGCCTGCCCGGCAAGGACGGCCTCCAGGTGCTGCGCGAGGTGAAAGCCAAGTTCCCCGACCAGAGGATCGTCATCCTTACCTCCTTCGACGACCGCGAGCGGGTCTATCGTGCCATCTGCAACGGTGCCTCCGGCTACCTGCTCAAGACCGCCGATCCCGACGACATCCTTTCGGGCATCCGCGACGTCATGAACGGCTCCGCCGCGCTCAGCAGCCCGATTGCCAACATGATCCTCGAAGGCTTCTCCAAGCACGGCCCGGTCGAGGAAACCGAACCGCTCACCGGCCGTGAAGAAGAAGTCCTGCGTCTGCTGGTGAAGGGCTTCATCAAAAAGGAAATCGCCGACCAGCTCGACATCTCCCAGCACACCGTCGACATGCACCTGCGCGCGGTTTACCGCAAGCTCCACGTCCGCACCCAGACCGAAGCCGTCTCCAAAGCCCTCCGCAAAGGCCTGGTCTGAACTCTGCGAAGCAGAGCATTCCACCCGGGACCGCTGGTCTTCAGACCGGCAGAACGGTCCCTAACAGGCCGCTGCCCTTTCAAGTCCGCACAGCCGAAGCGCTGCCTCCCCGCCACTACCACGGGAAGGTCTTCGGGCACGCCGCTACTTCAGCGTCATCAGATATCCGAACAAATCCGCCACCTGCTTCTCCGTAAACCCGTCGATCAGCCCTTCCGGCATCAGCGAGCGCTTCGAAACGGTGTGCTCCTTCACCTGATCTTTCGGGATCGCCCGCGCGTCCGCGCCGATTTGCTTCAAGACCAGCGTGCTGCCTGCATCCGATGCCAGGAAGCCGCTCGCCAGCGTGCCGTCCTTCATGGTGATGTCGTGACGGTAGTAGCCGCTCTCAAGCTGCGCGTTCGGCGTCAGGATGTTCCGCAACAGACTCTCCACCCCCATCGCCCCTGCCCCGCCGAGCTCCGGCCCGATCGCGATTCCTTCGCCGCGGACCTGATGGCAGATCATGCAGCTCGCCTGGAACAAGGCCTTCCCCGCCACCGCATCGCCGGGCTTCACGGCCAGTCCGCGGAAGCGCTCGAACTTCGCCGCCAGCGCAGTCGCCGCCGCCGGGGTCACCAGCTCCGGAAAGTCGGACGTCCACTCGACCGCCGCGCCGCCCCGCAGTTTCAGCCCAGGCACTTCGCCGCTGAACCGATGCACCAGTCCCGAGCGGGGCTCGCCGACCGGGAAGCTCGTCCGGAAATCCGCGCGGATCTCGTCCCCGCTGCGAGCCGTGTTCCAAACGCGATACTCCACGAAACTCGCCGCCGTGCCGCCCTTCTGATTCGCCCGGCCGAGTTCGAGCGACTTCATTGTTCCTGCAAAACCGCCGCTCGAAACTCCCGCCGCCTCGCCATCGAGATAGAGTGAAACCTTGCCCGCCCCGTCCCGCGTCACCGCGCAGTGGGTCCACTTTCCTGCTTCCACCGGCCGGTCGGCGACCACCACGTCGCCCGCGCCGCTCCACAAACGGAGCCGCGCGTCGAAGAAATTCATGTCCGGCCCGCCGCCGCGGGTGCCTAACAGCCCGTCATGGTTGTCGATGCCCGGGTCGAGCTTGATCCAGGTTTCCACGGTGAAAGGTCCCTCCAACGAAAAGTCCGTCGCCACCACCGCGTCGGGTTTGCCGGGCAGGCGGATCACGCGGACCAGCAATCCGTCGACCTTCTCCAGAATCTCGCGGAACGCCGGATGATCCGCGCCCAGCACCGCCGAGAGTTTCTCCACCACCGAGGGATCGAATCCCGCGAATCCTCCGCCCGCCGCCGCCTTGGCGAAGGCAGCCGCGGAGTCCTTGTTGGAAAGCATCCCGCTCACCGCGAATTGCCGCATCGCGCCGGGCAGCCTCGGCCACCGCACCGCGATTTCGTCGACCGCCGCCGCACCGCCCGCCGTGGTAAAGCCCAGCAACGCCTCGCGCGCCACTGCCGCGTCGGCACGGTCGATGTGCGACTTCGCCAGCGCGGCGTCCGCCGCGCCGATCTCGTTCAAGGTCCGCAGCAGGGTCGCCAGTTCCTCCGGGTTCATCGGAGACTTCGCCCTCTCTAACAATACCGCAGCTAGCTCCTTCAGCCTGAAGCGCCGTGCCAGATCGAGCACCAGAGGCAACGACCTCGAATCCTCCTTCACCATCGCCGACGTCGCCTTTCCCACGGCCGCACGCAGCGCCGGGTCGGAAGCCGCGGCGGGATCGAGCTGCAACAAGGCTTCCAACAGATGCCCGCGCCGGGTCCGGTCGGCCAGCAGCGCACTGAAAGTCCTGGCGACCACCGGGTTGGTCAACTGCGATCCCAGCAGTGCCACTTCCTCACCGGTCAAGGGCCGCGTCAGCCCGGCCAGCGATTCCAACAAAAGTGCAACTCCCTTTTCCGGTGACAAGGCTTGCGACGCAAGCAAGCGCGCCTCTTGCGGCAGCTCGGGATGATTCGCGAGAACGAGCGACGTTTCATCCGGATGGGCCTCCATCGCCCAGCGGATCACAAAGCGGAGAAAGGCACTCTCGTAGGCCTCACGGTCGCCGCCAGTCCGGGCGGGTGGCACCGTTGCTGCTAGGGCCGCCAACATCGGCGGCGCCACCTCGCGGCGGGTGCGGATCGAATTCGCCCACGCGGCCAACGTGGCAAAATGGGTCTCCTTGCCGACGACCTGCACCAGCTCCGGGCTCTTCGCAGGGTCGCCCGAAGACATCGCGCCCCAAGCTTCCGCCGCCTCGCGCCGGACGTCCGGATTGGGATCCGCCGCCAGCTTGGCCACCAGCCCATCGTCGGTCACGCCAGCCTCTAACAGCGACCACAAGGCCCCTAGCCGCTTTGGCAAAGGCTGCGCCTGGTCCGCCGCCAGTTTCTTCAAATCGTCCGTCACCGCCGGGTCCTTGCGATTTCCCAGCTCCGCCCAGGCCATCCGGGAAACCCGCGCGTTGCCTGCACCGAGCTGACCTAACAGCTCCTTCGATCCCATCTTTGCCAGGTCCGGCGGGCGCACCGGAGCCACCCCCTTCGCCTTGATCCGCCAGATCCGGCCGCGGGTCTTGTCGCGGTCCGGATGCGTCCGCGGCACCTCGTTGTGGGAAATGATCTTGTTGCACCAGTCCGCGATGTAGAGGCAGCCGTCCGGCCCGAACTGGATCGACACCGGGCGGAACCACGAATCCTTCGAAATCAGGAAATCCTCCTGCTTCTGATAGACCCCGTCTTTCAGCGTGACAATCTGGATCCGGTTGGTGATCGGGTTCGCGAGGTAGAACACCTTCGCATCCGGCCACTTCGCCGCGAAGGCGCTGCCCTCGTCGTCCGCCAGCACCAATCCGCTCAAGCCGGTCCCGCCCATCGGCTGGTTAGGCGTCGAAGCCGGCAATTGCGGCGCGTATGGCCGGAGCTTTTCCTTAGATCCCGTCGGGTAGTGGGTCCCCGTGATGTATTCCGACACGGGATGACCGATGTCGTTCGCCTCCTGCAAAAACTCGCGGCCGTCCTTGCCGGTCGTGAAGCCCCAGATGTTATTCGGTCCCGCGGTCAGCAGCTCGAAGTCCGAGCCATCGAGCTTCGCCCGGCCCAGCTTGCACTGATTGAACACGATCTCCTTCGGCCCGCTGGCAAAGGCCGACCCGTCCGGCCGCACCAACTTCGAGTAGTTGAAAAGTCCCTGCGCCAGATAAAACCAGCCGCCCGGCGTGCGCTCGAACTGGTGCGGAAACAAATGCGAATCCTGAATCCCGAAGCCGCCTAACAGCACCTCGTGCCCGTCCGCCTTGCCGTCCTTGTTACGATCCGCGTAGTAGCGGACCTCGTGCCCATACTGGACCAGCGCGCCGTCTTTGTACGGCAGCAGCCCCAGCGGGATCGCCAACCCTTCGGCGAAGACCCGCGGCACCTGCGGCCCGGGCTTCCACGGTTCGTCGAAGACCAGCACCTGGTCCTTGCCACCCCGCGCATACATCGCCTCGGCCGCCGGCGCGTTCTCGTTGGCATCGACCGGATACTCCAGCGCGGTCATCGTCCACATCCGCCCGGAATGATCCCAGGCCATGGTGATCGGCTTGCCCACGCCTTCCTTCTCGGAAGCCACCAGCTCGATCTCAAATCCATCCGGCAGCGTCATCGCCGCCATCTCCCGCTCCGGCGTGCGGACCGCCGTCTCTTCCCACACCGGCGCGCCAGGAGTCGGCGGGAGTTCCTCGATCATGATCTCCTTGAATTGCGCCAGCATCTTGCCCCCGCCGTGCGCCTGCATCCCGATCAGCCCTTCCAGCGGGATCGTGCGGTCGGCCTCGGTGTAATCCAGCGCCGGCACCCCGTTGATCCACGAGCGGATCCGCCTGCCGTCGCACAGGATCCGGTAGTCGTTCCAATCCCAGTCCTTCGCTGCCGCCTTGATCGCCGCCGGATCCACCGGTTCGCCGACCACCTTGTTCCTACGGGATTCATCGTACAATTTTCCCCACCAGCCGATCCCGGCATCGACCTGGTAGCCGGACATCTCGTGGTTGTCCTTTACCCGGATGCTGCGGACCTGCACCCCGGAGTTCATGAAGCCGCCCCCCTTCACCAGCCGCACCTTGAAGCGCAGGTCGAAGTTCGCGTAGCGCTTCTTGCTCGCGAGGAAAGTGTTGTGCGCCACGTTCTCGTCGAGCGAGCCGCCGGTGATCATCCCGTCCTGGACCTTCCACCATTTCTCCTCACCCGGCCGGACCTCCCAGCCATCCAGCGTCTTGCCGTCGAAGATCGGCACCAGCTTGGCGTCAGCGGCGAACAGCCCGCAGCTCGAACCGAGGAAAAGGAGAGCGCAAATCGTATTTTTCATGCAGAGGATGATGGACCTAATCAAACGGGCGGAAAGGGCGGATTGTTGCCGGAAATGCCCCGGCTGCGGAAGAAATGGACACGATCCACACCCTTCCGAGCCGCCCTTCATACAGGCGAGATGAGATCTTTTCATCCTCCAGCGCTTATTCCCAATCCACTTCAGCCGCACCGACCGGATTCATCGGGGAGGATTCTGCCCCGAGGAACCTTGCCCTAACCCGATTGATGATTGGAAGATCGGTGATCGGTGCTTTCTATCAGCCATGCTTCTTGCCCGCCTCGACGACGGCCCGGAAATCTTCCACACCCTCCAGGGCGAGGGCGTTTCCGCCGGCCTGCCCGCTGTTTTCGTCCGTTCGTCCCTCTGCAACCTTCACTGCCGCTGGTGTGACACCGACCACACCTGGAATTTCGAGGGCACGCCGTGGACCCACGACAAGGATACCGACCCGCTCTACCGCAAGCACCGGAAGGCCGAGGTCACCATTGAAATGCCGGCCGCGGAGATCGTCGCTCGCGTCGCTGCCTTCCCCTGCCGCCGCGTGGTCCTCACCGGCGGCGAACCGCTGCTCCAGCAGGACGGCTGGCTCGAAGTCATCGCCGGGCTGCGGGCGATCGATCCCACCTACGTCTTCGAGGTGGAAACCAATGGAACCAAACGCCCAAGTAAGGAGTTTCAGGCGGCAGTCGACCAGTTCAACGTCTCGCCAAAGCTAGCCAACTCCGGCATGGAAGAACGGCTGCGGATTGCACCCGACGTCCTCACCGCCTTCGCCACCGACCCCAAGGCCTGGTTCAAGTTCGTCGCCCGCAACGAGACCGATCTCGCGGAGATCGATGCCTTCGCGGCGCGCTTCGGCATCCCCGCCGACAAGATCCTCGTCATGCCGGAGGGCCGCTCGTCCGACGAACTCGACCGTCACGCGCGGGAGATCGCCCCCCGCTGCATCGCCCGCGGCTGGCGCTTCTGCGACCGCCTCCACGTCCGGCTCTGGGGCGACCGGAGAGGAGTCTGAGTTCCGCTGCGCAACTTTTGCCTCGCAAGCCGGTTTTCCCCGACAGAATCTGTCTCCTGAAACCATGAAGCGCGACCCATCCACCGGTGATTTGGACAAGGACCCCGTCTGGGATCTCCTCCGCCAGAGCCCGTCCCTGCGGCCCGGACCCAATTTCGCGGCCAATGTCGCCCGCGCTGCCCGCTTGGAAGAGCCGGCCAAACCTTGGTGGTCCAAGCTTTTGATACCCGTTTCGATCGGCGGAGCCCTCGCCGGTGCCGCGGCCCTCGTCGCAGTGGTTTTCGCGCTGCAAAGCGGGACGAATTCAGTGGGTCCGGTCGCCATCACGGTCCCTGCGAATTCCTCATTCGCCGACCTTCAGGAGAACTACGAAACCGAAGTTCTCCTCGCCGCCTCCGACCACCTCGCCGACTACAGCGACGAAGAGCTGGTCGCGTTGATTGGCTTCTGATCGGAGAGGGTGCGTCTCGCGCCCTCGAAAATTCACTCAAGGGCGCGAGACG
>JAYTLR010000178.1:0-38954 GCA_043729195.1 Akkermansia sp. | reverse complement strand
TGCCTTACTGGAAAGAGGACGAACATCTCGTGCTCACCCTGAAAGCGGCAGAAACCTTGGAAGACGCCGCCAGTGAATTGCACGAACTCTGTCTCGAAGCTTGTGATAAAATCGTTAGGGAGAGTTGGTGGGATCGTCTCGCCATCCCGGATGCTGCGGCAGGCTTGATTCAGACCTCATGGATGGCCTCGGATTTTTCGCTCTACGGTCGCTTCGACCTCGCCTGGGATGGAAACGGCCAACCGAAACTTCTCGAATACAATGCCGATACACCGACTTCGCTGCTAGAGGCGGCCGTCATCCAGTGGCAATGGCTCGAAGACATCGCGCCGCAGAGTGATCAACTCAACTCGATTCACGAGGCGCTGGTCGAGCAATGGAAATCCATCCCGGAAAGCAGCGTTCATTTCGCCTGCGCTTGGGAAAATCTCGAAGACCGCCAGACCATCGCCTACCTCGCGGAAACCGCGGAGCAGGCGGGAAAAAGCGTCGAGTTGCTCGACATGTCGGAGATCGGGTTTTCCGAAGAAGGCCGCTTCACCGATCCCTCGGAAAAGCCGATCGAGCGGTTGTTCAAACTCTACCCCTGGGAATGGATGGCGGCCGAGCCGTTCTTTGCGGAAATCGGGCAGGAGCGGGCGCGTTTCACCGAGCCGGCGTGGAAGATGATGCTCTCCAACAAGGCGATCCTGCCGATCCTGTGGGAGCTCAATCCCGGACATCCCTTGCTACTGCCGGCATCGTATTCACGCGACGCTCTCGATCTCGTTGAGCGCTGGGTGGAGAAGCCGTTCTTCGGTCGCGAAGGATCCGGGGTAAGCATCCAAGAGCGCGGTCCCTACCATTCACCGGTGAACTCCGCCGGCGAAACCGTCTATCAACAGCATGCCCCGCTGTTCCAAGCCGGCGGCCAGCACATCGTGTGGGGCTTGTGGATGGTCGGCGACGAATGCCGCGGCCTCTCCGCCCGCGGCGATGCTTCCCCGGTCACCGGCAATCTCAGCCGCTTCCTGCCGCACCGGATCGAAGGATGATGGAGCTGCAAAAAACCTCTTGCACCGTGTAACCATCCGACTAGGGTGCCGCCCCGCACCGAAGGGTGCCACACAATCGCGGGATGGAGCAGCCAGGTAGCTCGTCAGGCTCATAACCTGAAGGTCGTAGGTTCAAATCCTACTCCCGCCACCTCTTTCAAAGCCCTGCAACTCATAGAGTTGCAGGGCTTTTTTGGTCTTTGGCCCGGACTGGAAGCAGAGCTATCTCAACCCTCGGCGCACCGCCGCGATCATGCCGTTTTTCGCGCGGTTCTTTTCGCTGCTTTCTTAGCCGGCTTCTTAGCGGCGGGCTTGGCACTCTCCTTCTCGGCTGCTTTCGGGGGGGCGGGCTTTTTTGAAATCGCCCCTTTTGAGCCCTTTCCAGCCATGATGCTTTTCTCCAGATAGGCCGCCAGGTCGATCGTGTTGTTCGCGGTCACGCCAGCCTCGCTTTCACGCCCGCCGCCTTTCACCACGGCGGTGGCCCCGGTGGCAATCTTGTCCTCGATGTAGGCCATGAGCGCCGTCTGATACTCGTCGTGATGCTCGGACGGGTTCCACTTCTCGCTCATGTCGTCCACGAGCCTCTTTGCCAGATCCATTTCCTTTTTGGCTGGCTGAAACTCGGGGTCGTCACTGGCCGGCAGATCCAGTTTCGAGGGTGGGCGGACCTCATCCGGGAAGCGCATCAGTTCCAGGACAATCACGTCATCCCTGACGAACATGGCGGCCAGGTATTCTTTCGTCCGAATAACGACCCGGGCGATGCCCGCCTTGCCAGACTGCCGCAGGGTCTCCCGGAGCAGCGCGTAAGCTTTGCGTCCCCGCTTGTCGGGCTCCAGGTAATAGGGCTTCTCGTAGAGCAGCGGTTCGATGTCCGCCAACTCGACGAACTGCTTGATCTCAATGGTCTTCGTCAGCTCGGGGCGCACCCCCTCCAGCTCCTCTTCGTCGAACAGCACGAAGTGACCTTCCTCATGCTCGTAGCCCTTCACGATCCGGTCCGATGGAACCTCTTCCCCCGTTTCGGCGTTGACCTTCTTGTAACGGATCCGGGCGTTGTTCTTCTTGTCGACCATGTGAAGGCCGACCTCCGAGTCCGGCTCCTCCGCGCTGGTGAGTCCCACGGGAATGTTGACCAGACCGAAGGCGATTGCCCCTTTCCAGATTGAACGAGCCATGAAAGCCCCTTCGCCCGTTTCATGCCAAGGTGGGATCAGGACGAACCGTAAACGCTGCACGGGCGGGCCCTAAACCTTTGCGGATCATTGGTCGTGTCGGTATGCACTGGCTCTGCAAGATTTTGCAATCCCCGTGCCCGGCGGCGTGACGCGCTGATGATTGCGGGAGTGCGGCTGAGACTTGCATGGCCGGATCGCTCGTGCGGAGCGGCATACTCGGCTACCTGCAAGTGGAGCCAGAATGAAAACACTGATTCTGTTTTCAATAAAGATGCAGGATGGCTTCAGGCAGACATCCAGTCGAAGAGCAGTTTGAGCAGGGCGAGGGAACCGATGATGATGAAAACGACGCCCAGGATGACGCCGGCGATCAAGAGCACGGCGAAACTGCTGGCGTGGCGGACGGCTTTTTCGCGCTCGGCGGGTGAGATCTCGGTCGAAAGAGCCTTTTGCAGCAAGTCGTGGTTCCGGCGGTTGGACTTGAACCAAAGCGAAAAGAGGTCGCCGACGACCGGGATCGCACCAACGGCGGCATTGGCGAGGATATTGAGGGCCATGGTGACCAATGCGATGCGCGAGACACCGCGACGGCTGGCTTCGCCGATGATCGCCACGCCGACAAGCGAGGCGACCATGTCACCCAGTCCGGGAAAAAGGCCCAGAATGGGGTCCAGCCCGAAGCGGATATCGGTCCCCGGAATTCGGATGAAGTCGTCCATGAGGGAGGCGATCTTGGCCGATGACGATCGCTTTCCCTCGCTCGCACGGGCGGTGTCCTTGTCGAAGTGATCTGGCGTGACGTTTCTCATTCGATGCTAGCGGGTGTGGGCCTCTTTCAACAACGACCGCGATGGGCAAGTCCTTGGGATCTCTAGGTTAGTAAAAAAGAGTGCCGCATTCGATCCTGTTTGATCAAATGCGGCACTTTAGAGCTGTGTCCCGGATGATTCGTCAACGCGTTCAGTAAAGGCCGAGCATCTTCAAAATGAAGCCGATAACGACGATGGCGCCGACGATGTAAAATATGGTGTTCATGATGGGAAGTTGTTAGCTTTGATGTGGGATTTACTTGATACGGACGACCAGCACGCGGCGGTCGAGCATCATCTGCTCTTCCGTGCCAGCGGGGTAGGCGGGGTAGTTTTCCCCATGGCCGTGGGCGGCAAGGACTGCTGGTGGAACACCGTAGTTCTTCACCAGCTCTTCGTAAACGCGCCGGGCACGTTGGGCCGAGAGTTCAAGGTTCATTTCCGTCTCGCCATCGGTGCTGGTGTGGCCTTCGACATCGAAGAGCGCGCTGGGCGTGGTCTTGGTGATCTCAAGGATGGCGGCCGCGGTTTCCTGGATCGCGAGCCGCGAGTCGGCGTCGAGTAGTTCGGCGGTTTCTTTCACGAAGAGCACGGGCAAGGTGATATACGGGAGCTCGCGCCCTTCGATCACCACGACACTCTTTTCCACATTGTAAACACGGGGCGGCAGGCCTGGATGTTTGACGATCGTCTTGGTCTCAGTCGTTTCCACCTTGGCGCCGGGCGGGACGACGACTGCCGGCTCCACTTGAAGCACGCGGGGGGCGATCGACAGTTGTCGGCGCGCCATTGCGGGATCAAGGCGTCGCGGCCCGGGTGTGACGGTTTCCTCGACGACCGTCTTGGTGACGGTTCCGGGAGCGCCGGGAGCGCCGGGCTCCGTGATTTCGGTGGTTTCGGTGGTTTGGGTTTCCTCGGTGATCGCGACGGTCACGTTGCGCGGTGCGGCCGGGACTTGCGCGTGGACTTGGCCAAGCAGGGCGGCGGTAAGCAAAAGGCTATATCGGGTTTTCATGGTGTGAGGAGTGCCGTGGGGCGGAATTGATCTTCGCAGCAAGCGTGCCGCATTGCGTGCGCCCTATCTGCGGGGCCGTGGCTCAAGCCTCAACCACTCAGGGTAGGCTGGCCGCAGCCTGCCAAACCATGCAAATTGCATCCGGACCATGCAAAGTTACCGACGCGCACGGCGTCCGGTCACCCGAACGGAAGGTCGATGAAGAACTCGGTCAACGAGTCCGTCCGCTCGGCAAGTCCGATACGGCCTTCGTGAGCGATGATGATTTCGCGGGCGATGAACAAGCCCAGCCCAATGCCGGTCGTGGACCGGCCGGGCACCTGATAGAATCGCTCGAAGACCCTGCTCCGGCTGCTTTCCGGCACGCCGGGACCCTGGTCGACGACTGAAACCCGGACGTGGCGGTCGCCCGGCCGGAAGACCTGGAGGGTGACAGTGCCGTCGTCCGGACTGTGTTGGATCGCGTTCGAGACGAGAGCGTTGAGGGCCTCGGCGAGCAAAGCGTTATCCGCGGGAACTTCGGGAAGACCGGGAGGGATGGGTCCGATCTCGATGCGGATGCCCCGCTTCGCCGCAGCCTGAGTTCCGCTTTCGGCGGCGCGCCGGACCGCCGCGCCGAGGTCGACTGGTAGCCGGCAAAGCTGGAGCGCGCCGCTTTCCGCACGGGAAAGGTCGAGCAGCTTGTTGAGGGTGGCCAGGAGCCGTTCCGATTCCTCATTGGCAGAAGCCACCATGAGACGTTGACGCTCGTCGAGATGATTGTTCCGGTCTTCCATCAGGAGGTGGAGCACCATGCGGATGCCGGTAAGCGGCGACCTGAGTTCGTGACTGACGGTCGACAGCAAATCGGTATTGAGCCCGTCCAGCCAGCGGATCCGGCTCACGTCCTGGAGCAGCACCACCCAGCCGGGATTCGCAGGACTGCCGGCGTCGAAGCGGATGATCCGGGGCAGGTAGTGAAAGTCTTCTGAATGGATCCGGAACAGCATCGCCTCGCGCGGGTCATCGGGCGTGTAGGGGCGGCCGGTTGCGATGCAATCGTCGAGCAAATGCTGGATCTTCGCGGGCAAGCGGCCGACGGCGCCCAGGTCTCCGGCGAATTTTGCGGCAGCGGGATTGAGCTGCACCGCGGCCGAGTCGTCAGCCACGATGAAGACGGGGAAGGGGATGGCCTCGAGAATCGCGCGGTTCAATCCGCGGGACTCAAGCGGGGGATGCGTGATTTCCGTTCCCGATCCGGGCACGATGGCGAGCAGGTTCATTCGATGGAGAAGCGCCGGCGCTTGCGGTAGAGGGTGGCCTTGTCGATTCCAAGCACGGTTGCCGCATCCTGGAGCGAGGGTGCCCATCCGAGCACCTTGGTCATGTGGGCGAGCTCGATCTCCTCAAGGCTGTACTCGCCGCCGATGCCGGGCCCGGGGGTATTGGGATTTTCACCGGAGACCGGGCGCGGCGAAGGATCGGGGAGATCCTCTGCTTCGATCAACGGTCCTTGGGCGAGGATGGTGGCGCGTTCGATGACGTTGCGCAGTTCCCGCAGGTTGCCCGGCCAGGCGTGACGCATCAGTGCGGCGCGACCGGCCTCACTAAAGCCCTCGATGGGGCGGCCGAGCTGGCTTGCAAAGAAGGTCAGGTAGTCCTTGGAAAAATGCTTGAGATCCGCCGGGCGGTCGCGCAGCGGCGGCACCGTGACACTGATGACATTGAGTCGGTAAAAGAGGTCCTCACGAAAGGTTCCGGCACCCATCGCTGCGAACAGATCACGATTGGTGGCAGCGATGACCCGCACCGTGGCCTTGCGAACCACGTTTTCACCCAGCCGCTCGTATTCGCGCTCTTGGAGCAGGCGCAGAAGCTTGGGCTGGATCTCCAGGGGCAGCTCGCCGATTTCATCGAGGAACAAGGTGCCGCCATCGGCCGCGTGGATCTTTCCCCAGGTGTCCTTCACCGCGCCGGTGAACGAGCCTTTGACGTGGCCGAACAGCACGCTCTCCAGCAATTCCTTGGAGAGACTGGGGCAGCTCACCGTGACAAACGGTTTGTCGCGCAGGTGGCTGCGGTCGTGAATTTCACGGGCCACCACGCTTTTCCCCGTGCCGCTTTCGCCGAGGATCAGGATCGAGGCGGAAGTCGCTGCCGCGCGGAAGAGGGTGTCGAATTCCTTCATGGTCCGCTCGTCCTTGGATAGGAACGAGAGGGGCGGCGACAGGTGCTGAACCGTGGATTTCAGCTCGCTCACCGTGTTCTTGAGCTGGATGACCTCGGCGCGGGTCTCCAGTGCCTTCCGGGCCTTGAGGAGGATCGCCCGGAGCTGATCGGGCGTGAACGGCTTCTCGAGGTAGTCGAACGCGCCGAGCTGGGTCGCCTGAACCGCGGTCGAGATCGACGCGTGGGCGGTGAAGATGGTGACCAAAGGCGGAGAAACCATCGTCATGATCTTCCGCAGGATGTCCATGCCGTTCTCGTCGCCGAGGCGCAGGTCGAGGAACACCAGATCGAAGTCCTCTTCCTTCATCCGGCTCATTGCGGCGCTCCCGGTCTCCGCCGTCTCCACGTAGTGGCCCTCTTCCTCGAGGGTGAGGGCGGTGGTCAGGCGAATCGACTTTTCGTCGTCAACAACAAGGATGTCCATACGGGCGATGAGGAATGTCGGGGAGTGGCTTTTACCATTCCGCGAGCCAAACCTGTCCGGAAATGCAGATGATTCGATATCAGCTTCTTAGCGGGCAGGCGTGGATTTCAAGGGATGGCGCGAAGTGCAATACGCTACGCGGTGCAAATCGATCGCGCAAGGTGCAACGCGAAAGACGGTCGGGCTGAAGTGAATGGCAGGCAGGTTCCGCTCTCCTTGAACCGCTTGCGTTGTTTCTCCAGTTGGTCCGGGTCCTGCGAAAGCCGAGGAATTATGAATCCCATTCTGCTTCATTCCCTGAGTTGCAGGTGCAACTGGTCCTTCACCGTTCGTTGTTCGCTGACCATTGTGGGAGCAGTGCTGCTGTTGGCGGCCGGGTCTGCGTGCGCAGCCGACTGCGTTCGTGAATGGACTGCGCGTGCCGGCACGATTCACGCGGAGTGATCTGCTTTTCAGTCCGAATCTATTGCGAAACGCCCGCCAAACTTGCATCCTGCCCGGGCCGCCTCTAGCTTGCGACCCTCATGGAATTTCCCTTTCCCGACGGCGGAGAATTTTCCGATCTACCGGTCGGAGCTGAACCCGGACGTTGCGTTTTAGCCGGATCGTCGCAGCAAACGATGATCGGCGGTGTGGGCTTCGCGAGCTTGGATGTCAGGGTTTGCATCGGCGACCGCGACTCTCATGGGGATGGATCCCGCGGCAGGGTCGCGCCGTTCCCCAATGCGAAAACGCGCGTCGAACCGATGGTCGGCATCAAGGACCGCAAGTTCGCGGAAGGCGCGGCCGGGCAGAGCGAAGTGCTGTTCCGGACCCTTGCAAACACGATTCCGCAGCTCGCCTGGATGGCCCGTGCCGACGGGGAGATCTTTTGGTTCAACCAGCGCTGGTATGACTACGTCGGGGAGGCGCGGGGATCGGTAGCCGGGGAAAACTGGGCGGGTTTTCACGGGGTGGAGGAGAGCGCGGCGGTGGCGCGTGCGTTTCAGCAGGCGATCACCGGACGCTGTCCGCTCGAGAAAGCATTCACGCTTCGCCGGCACGATGGCGAATACCGATGGCATCTGTGCCAGATGCTGCCGGTGCACGACAACGACGGAGAAGCCCGGCTTTGGGTCGGCACGCATACCGATATCACCGTGGAGCGGGAAGCTGCCACGCGGAAGGACCGCCTTCTCGGGGCGCTGGGCCACGAACTCAGGAATCCGCTCGCACCGATTCTAACCGGGTTGGAGGTCATCCGCGCCGCGGCTTCGGAGCCGGCGACCCTCCAGCGGGTGGCGACCCTGATGAAGCGTGCCACCGGACAGATCGTTCTCTTGATCGACGACCTGCTGGACGTCGCGAGGATCAATACCGGCAAGTTCACCTTGAAGAAAGCGAGGGTGACGCTCGGCGAGATTCTCGGGAGCGCGGTGGATTCCGCCCGGGTGGATTTGCAAGAGCACGGCCAGCGCTTCGTGTTCAATCCGGGACGGGACGTGATCGAAGTGGATGGCGATCCGGTCCGGCTCGAACGAGCGGTGTCGAACCTTCTTTCGAACGCGATAAAACATACGCCGCGGGGAGGAGTCATCCGCTTGGCGTGCGGTGTCGACGAGAGTTCGTGGCCGTGGATCTCCGTCAGCGACAGCGGGCCCGGAATCGCCCTGTCCCGGCATGAAGAGATTTTCAATCTGTCCGAGCAATCGGAATGCAGCTCGCAAGAGGCCCTGGGCATCGGGCTGGCGATGGTGAAGGTGATTGTGGAAATGCATGGCGGACGCATCGTGGTGAACAGCGACGGACACGGAACTGGAAGCGAGTTCATCATCCGTCTGCCGGCCCCCGGAGCCGAGGCGGAGCCGCCCTCGATCGCGCCCCACGACGAGCCGGTGGCTGCGGGGTCCGCGTTCCCGCGGGTCCTGGTGGTGGATGATGGCAAGACCACCGCGGACATTCTTGCCATGTTCTTCATGGGCGAAGGCTATCAGGTGAGCGTGGCTTATGACGGGATTCAAGCGTTGGAAGCGGCCGCTGGGACGATGCCGGATTTGATCCTGATGGATCTCGGAATGCCGCGGATGGATGGACTTGAAGCGGCGCGGCGGATCCGCGACCTGCCGGGCGGCGGGAATGTCGCCATGGTGGCATTGAGCGGCTGGGGGCGGGAGGAGGACAAGCGGCGCTCCGCGGAGGCAGGCTTCGATGATCACCTGGTGAAGCCGGTGAGTCCGGCAGACCTCCGGCAGCTCTTGGTGAGGATTTCCGATTTCCGATGTGCCAGGGACGGTGGTGAAAGCCGGTGAGGATCGGGCTTCATCCCACGCAAAAGGCGAGCCATGACCGTTACCGGCCACGCCCGCCCAATTCGCTTGCTGGAGTCTGGGGTCCGGCCTGTCGCCTTACCCAGTTCGCTCGCGATTTACCCCATGAATTCTCGGGGCTTCCCTGACCGCCCGCTCAATAGCGAGGTGAGGTCGTCTGCGTTTCTTTCCGGGTCGTGGTAGAACCGGACCATGGATCGGTCGTCTGCGTGGTCCGTTGGGTCGTGATTTCGGGGCCGGCGGACGGTGTGACCACGGTCGTCGGTTCGACGGTGCAGGAACTGAGGATGGCGACCACCGCAGCGGCGGAGAGGGTCAGGATCGATGTTGGCTTCATGGCTTTGGTTGCTTTGGGGTGGTGACTGTCGCGGGTTTCCCGGGCAGCATTCGCCATGACATCAGCACTTGGAGTGCAAATTCGGCAACGATCCTCCATTGCCCATTTTGAACGGGTTATGCGGTTCATCGGGATTTCCCGCGGCCGGCACCCGTGCAATTTTCGCCAGGACTGTTGCAATACGCAACGGTCCGGTGGAGCGGATCAAAGGGATCGCTTCAGGACATCGAACTGCTGGCGCAGCTTCGTAATCTCCTGTTGTTTGGCTTCGATCTTCGAATGCAAGGCGGCGAGTTTCGTCAGGGCCCCGTTGACCGTCTTCTGCTTGACGGTTCCTCGGCCCGAGGCGGCTGGTGACTTCTTCATCCAGGTGGAGATCGTCAGCATGGAGATGCCGAATTTCTTCGAAGCGGCCGTCTGGCCGCCACGGCCCTTGCTGGCATTCACCTTTTCGACATGCGCGATGATGTTGGCTTTTTCTTCCGCCGAGTAACGGCGGCCCTTGGAACTCTTGCCCTTTTTGCGTGTGGCCATGGCGGAGGCTAACACGATCATTTTGGATCGGGGAATCGTTAATTTACAGGGGGGAAGGACGATGGATGAGAGGTTTCAATCCCCCGGATCGGGGTCTCCGCTTGGGGTGGAATCGGCTCCAAGAGCCCGCCGACTGCCAGCTTGCGGAGGCCGGGGCCGGCCGCTAGTCGTTCCGGGCCGATGAAGTTCAATTGGATTCCCGCGTGTGCCGCCGTCCTGGTTCTTTGCCAGTGCGGGACTCCGTCCGCTCCGGTCTGCCACAGCCTGCCGCGCGCGTCGCGGGGCGATGTGGCGGTGCAGCTCGACCAGGCCCGCGCCGCATGGTCGGGTATCGCCCGCGCGGACACGGCGGGGGAGCGCGACCAGGCGGTGGCTACCTACAACTCGAGCGTCGTCAAGCTGGTGGACCGCCTGCGATGCGGTCGGGGGACCTATCACGACAAGGCCGCGGCGATGGGTACCACGATCGACGAGTCCCGTTCGCTCGGCGTGGGGATCCGGATCGCCGATATCGACGCCTTGATCCCGGCGGCCGCGGTCTCGACGGAATCGGTGGGCACGCGTCATCGGGTGGAGGGGATCGGCGTTCCGGTGATCGCGTGGAAGAAGACCGCGCAGGAAGGTCGGCCGCGCTGGGAGTTCGAACCGCCGACGGGAGTCCCGCTGATGTTGACCGCGGTGCTGCGCTTTCCTTCCGGCCGCCCGCCGGAGTGGGCTTTCCTCTATCCGGGCAGGGCAAAGCCGGTGGAGTTGGGTGCTTGGGAAGTCACGCTTGCGGCCGACTGGTCGGCGCCGGCGGCCTTTTACTGGCAGATGAGCGATCTCGACGACCTCGATCTTGCGAAGGTCTTCCTGCCGAGCCGCTTCACCGAGGAGACCCGGCTTTACGTCACTTCGCCCTATGATCCGAAGCGGATCCCGCTGGTGCTGGTGCATGGTTTGAAATCCAGCCCCGGTGCCTTCAAGAAGCTCTACAACGAGCTCAACCGCGAGCCGTGGTTCCGCGAAAACTATCAGATCTGGTTCTACAGTTACCCCACCGGCAACAACTGGACCTTCAGTGCGGCGCGGTTCCGGCAGGAGATGGCCCGGGCGGATGCTTTCGCGCGGAAGCAGGGACCGACCGATCAATGGGAACGCATGGTGGTGGTCGGCCATTCGATGGGCGGCGTGATTTCCCATGCCTCGCTCAAAAATCCCGGCGACCAGCTCTATAAATGCTTCCAAGAGCGTCCGATCGAACAGCTCACCGAGAACAGGGAGACTCGCGAGGCGATCCGGCAGCTCACGATGTACGAGGCCATGCCGCAGCCCGACCGCGTCGTTTTCCTCGCCGCGCCCCACCGCGGCTCGCCGATGGCCGACCGCTTTTTCTCGAACTGGATGACCAACCTGATCCGCCTGCCGAAGACCCTGACCGTGGATCTGATCGACCTTACCCTGAACGATTTCGGAAGCCTGCTGACCACCGGCGAAAGCTCGTCGAAAGGTTGGTTCACCAGCGTCGGGTCGCTCTCCCCGTCCTATCCCGCCTACAAGGCACTCGACCGGGTGCCGTTCCGCGAAGGGCTGAAGGTTCACTCGGTGATCGGGGACCGGGGGAAGGGTGACACGCCGGAGAGTTCCGACGGCATCGTGCCTTACTGGTCTTCCCGGCTCGAGGGGGTGGAAAGCGAAAAGATCGTCCCTGCCGGCCACAGCGTGCAGGCATCACAGCCATGCGCCGACGAGGTGAAGCGGATCCTCAAGTTGCATCTGGGCGAGCCAGGTCGAAGGCGATAGACGAACCATGGACGGATCCTGCGGCAGGTGATATTCCATCCGGCATGAATGGTCTCCGCGGCTGGCTTTGCTTGATGCTTCTCTTCGCCGCGCCTCTCCGCGCCCAGGAATTTGAAGCCGTGCCGCCGCCGAATGAGGAAGTCTATCTCCCCGGCGTGGCGCTGACCCAGGGCATCACCGAAATCACCGGCGTGGCGATTTCCCCGCTGCTCGGGGTGAGTTCGGTCGGGGCGTGGCGCTACTGGAAAACCCCGGCGGCGGGGCGTGCGTCGCTGCCGTGGTATGCCCAGCCGTGGGCGTGGGGGACGGGGCTCGCGCTGCTGGCACTATGTTTTCTCAAGGACTCGCTGGGAACCGCGGTGCCGGGGGTGCTGAAGAAGCCCTTCGACATGGTCGAACTCTTCGAGAACAAGGCGAGCGCGCTGGTGGCGAGCGGGGCCTTCGTGCCGCTGGTGGCGCAGGAAATGGTCAAACATTTGCAGGCGCAGCGCGCGCTGGAGGTTCCGACCGCCTCGATCGCCGCGCTGGGCTTCGCCGGGATCGATGCCGCCTGGCTGATTGTGCCTGCCGCGGTGATCGCCTTCCTGCTGGTGTGGATTTGCAGCCACGCGATCAACGTGCTGATCATCCTGTCGCCGTTCTCGACGCTCGACGCGCTGCTGAAGCTCGCCCGCACCGGCGTGCTGGCATCGGTGGGCCTGGTCTACGTGATCGCTCCCTGGCTGGCGGCGGCACTTTGCCTCGTGATGATTGCGGTCGCGGCATGGCTGGCTCCGGCGGCCTTGCGGTTGGCGATTTTCGGTTCGCGCTACGCCGCGGACATCCTTTTGCCGTGGCGCGGCCGGAAGCGGGCGACGCCGGAGCAACCGCATGCCTTCACACTCGGCCGGGTGGCCGGCTTGCCGCCGCGGACCGGCGGGCGGATGGTGCTGTTAGACGACGGCAGCGCGGTCTTCCGCTACCGCCGCTGGTGTGTGCTCGACGAGCGGACGATCCCGCTGCCGGACGGGACGCGCCATCTTGAAAAGGGGCTGCTATCTCCGGCGCTGGTTCACCGGGCGGGCGGGGAAGAAATGAAGTTGTTGCTGTTCCTGCCGCGCTACCGGGGGCACGAGCAGAGCATGGTCGGGCATCTGAAGCTGCACGGGATCCGCGAGCACTCGCTGGCCCGGGGATTCGCGGCGGTGAAGGAATGGGTGAAGGGCATCCTCCGGAGAGGGGACGCCGAAGGGGTGGCGCGGGTGCCTTGATCCGTGCCTGCGGGCCTTTGGAATGCCCGCGTCACAGGCGCTTCACCCGGATGTTGCGATACTCGATTTTCATCGGCGGGCCGACATGGACTTGCACGCCTAACAGGCCGCTCGCCCGGCGCTTTTCCGGATCCTCGTCGAGGACTTCGGACATCAGGACGCCGTTGGTGAAGTGCTGGAGGCGGTTCCCCTTCAAAATGAGGTGGACCTCGTTCCAGTCGTTCTTTTTCACCTGCTTCTGAAGTTCCGCGCGGTCGCCGAGGACCTTGGCGACCTCCGGCTTCTGGCCGGGCTTGAGGATCACGCTTTGGCCGCGGTAGGCGAGGAAAGTGCGGCCGCGTTCCTCATAATTCTGGCCGCTCCATTGGTCCTGGCCGTCGATGTCGGCCTGGTAGCCCTGCATGGCCCATTTCGTGGCGGGGTCGGGCACCTGGATGCTGCGGTAGTTGATACCGCTGTTTCCCTTGTCGGAGACGCGGTATTCGAGTTTCAGCTCGAAGTTCGCCAATTCGCCGCCGCGCCAGATGATGAAGGAGTTCTTTTTGAGCAGGGTGTCCGGCTTCACCTCGCCGATCAGGACGCCATTTTCCGCCCGCCAGTAGGTGGGATCGCCTTCCCACTGCTTGAGTGTGCCATCGAAGATTGATTCAAAGCCGGCGTCGGGCTCCGCGGCGAATGTTACGGAGGCGAGGCAGAGCGCGATGAGCAGGGGTTTGAGAGCCATGAACTCGTTACGCGGATCGCGATGTCGATCTACCAGTTGGCGAGTGGATGAGCGAACTGGAGAGGTTGCTCCGCTTTTCGGGATCCGCAGCCTTTGTTTCTAAGAATCAACGATAAATGGGGGTGAATCGGGATAACGCTTGTTCGAAGATCCCGCCGGATATAGACAAATGACATGCATTTTGGACCCCTTGAAGCGAGTCGTCCACGACTGATCAGCCTAAGATCGTCCGGGCTGTTGACGGACCGGCATGGCATCGACTTCGATCACGTGATGAAACTGGCTTCGAAAGTGGCCAATGTCCCGGTATCATTGGTCTCATTGATCGATGAGGACCGGCAGGTTTTCGTCGGTGCTTGCGGTCTGCCCGCCCCGTACTCGGTCACGCGCGAAACTCCGCTTAGCCATTCCTTTTGTCAGCACGTGGTGAACCTGCGCCGTCCGCTAATAATCTCTGATGCCCGGAAAGATGATCTGGTGTCGAAGAACCTGGCGATCAAGGACCTTGGAGTGATCGCTTATCTTGGCTTTCCGGTCCTCGGGGAAGGGGATCACTTGTATGGTGCGGTCTGCGCGATCCACTCCACGCCGCGGCAATGGAGCGAAGAGGAAATCGAGCTTATGCGCGGCTTCGCGGCCATCGTGTCCGGAATGATTGAGCAGCACGTGGGCCGCCGTTATCAGAAGCTTCTAACCGACGTCCTGCTTCATGACCTGAAAACGCCACTGGAGCGGATCCAAATCGCGGCGGACCTGTTCGCGGAGAAGGCCGGCGAGCTGCCGGCACCATTCAATGGGGTGGCGAAGTCGCTAAAACGCAGCGCGGACCAAGCGACTGCGCTGGTCAGCTCGCTGGGAGGGAAAGACCGCCACGGGCCTCGCTGCGAGGATCTCTACGCCACCGCAGAGGCAGTTGCGCTGCAGATGCGCCGCGAGGCGGAAAAGAAGGGTCTCAGCATCCTCGTGGAGAATCCGGGTGCCCGGATCGCGCTGAACTGTCCCGACCGGGTGATGATGCGGGTGCTCCAGAACCTGATCGCGAACTCGATCCAATTTAGCGATGGCGGGGAAGTCCGGATACGGATCAAACGGATCGGCGAGGCGGCGATTCTCGACGTGGAAGACGATGGCCCCGGCTTCCAAGAGGTGGATTACCCGAAGCTGTTTCTGCGCTATGCCCCGTTGAGCGCCAAGCCGTCGAACGGGGAAGCCTCCGCCGGCTTGGGACTGTACATCGTTAAGAACCTTCTGGAGAGCGAGGGTGCGACCATTGTCCTACTCAGCCAGCCGGGCGAGAGCGCGGCCTTCCGGATCACGGCTCCGGTGATACGCGGCGAATAGTGGCTCCTGCGGCTATCGGAAACGGCTCGCATCGGATTCGTGCTGAAGTCGTCCATTCGCCAGGGGGGTCGGCGGTCCCGCAATTGTCTCCTGTTCATCCTTGCTTCACTTGGCATGGCGGGCGCTACATGGCCCGCGAACCCCATGGCAATCCGAGTCGGCCTCCATCACGTCACTGAATATCGCTACGACCGCGAGGTGACCCTGTCCCCCCACGTCATCCGCCTTCGTCCCTGCGTCCATTCACGGACCCCGGTGCTGGCGTATTCGCTGAACATCGAGCCGAAGAACCACTTCCTCAACTGGCAGCAGGATCCCTTCGGCAACTGGGTGGCACGGCTGGTTTTTCCGGAAAAGACCCGGAATCTCAAGATCGAGGTCGATCTGGTCGCCGACCTGACCGTCATCAATCCCTTCGACTTCTTCCTGGAACCGGACGCGGAGGATTTTCCCTTCACTTATTCGCCGGGCCTAAAGCAGGAGTTGGCACCTTACCTCAAGATCAAGGAGAGCGGCCCGCACCTGATGAAGTGGCTGGAAACGATTCCGCGCGAAAAGAAGCGGACGGTGGATTTCCTGGTGGACGTCAATTTTCGCGCCCATCAGGCGGTCGGCTACGTGATCCGGCTGGAACCGGGCGTGCAGACTTGCGAGCAGACCTTTGAACGGGGCACCGGCTCTTGCCGCGATTCCGCCTACCTGCTGGTCCAGGCGCTGCGGCACCTCGGATTGGCGGCGCGCTTCGTGTCGGGGTATCTGGTGCAGTTGAAGCCCGACCAGGAGTCACTCGACGGGCCGAGCGGAGCGGCGGAGGATTTCACCGACCTGCACGCGTGGACCGAAGTTTACATTCCCGGCGGCGGCTGGATCGGGCTCGATCCGACCTCCGGCCTGTTCGCCGGAGAAGGGCACATCCCGCTTTCGTGCACCCCGGAGCCGGCCAGCGCCGCGCCGGTGGTCGGCGGCGTCGATGAATGCGAGACGGAGTTCCTGTGGGCGAACGAAGTGACCCGTGTCCATGAGGACCCGCGGGTGACCAAGCCGTATTCGGACAGCGAGTGGGATGCGATCGACGCGCTGGGAGCGATGGTCGACGAGCGGCTCGAGGCCGGCGATGTGGCGCTGACGATGGGCGGCGAGCCGACTTTCGTGTCGATCGACGACATGGAGGGGCCGGAGTGGAATTTCACCGCCGACAGCCCGGCCAAGCGCGAGCTCGCCCTGGGTTTGCTCGGCAAATTGAAGGACGTCTTCGCCCCCGGCGGCCTGCTCCACTACGGCGAGGGCAAGTGGTATCCCGGCGAGCCTTTACCGCGCTGGGGTTACACCGTGGCCTGGCGGAAGGACGGCGAGCCACTGTGGAAGGACGAGCGCCTGCTGGCGGCGCCCACCGCCGATCTCGGCCACGGGATTGACGAAGCCCGGCGCTTCGCCACCAAGGTCACTGAACTGCTTTCTTGCGACCCGGGGCATCTGATCGCGGGCTTCGAGGATGCGATCTATTACGCTTGGAAAGAGAGCACGCTGCCGGCCAACGTCGACCCCTACTCGGCGGACATCGACGACCCGCTGGAGCGGCGCTATCTCGCGACCTTGCTCGACCGCGGGCTGTCGAAGCCGACCGGCTTCGCGCTGCCGCTGGAGTGGGACGCCGAAAAGGATATCTGGAAGAGCAACCCATGGACCTTCCGCCGCGGCCGCATGTCGCTGGTGCCCGGGGGGTCGCCGATGGGCTTCCGTTTGCCACTGGATTCGCTGCCGAAGGTCGCGGAGGAATTGCGCACCGAACAAGTCGCGCTGGAGGCCTCGCCACTCGAGCCGGTGGCCAGCCTGCCGCCGCACGGGACCATCCTGCCTGCCGGCTGCACCCTGCAGACCGCCGTCGGCGTCGCGCCGCCGGTTCCGCCCGCCGCGGACTCGGAAAAGCCGGTCTCCACGACCGCATTGTGCTTCGAGCCGCGGAACGGGAAGTTGCACGTTTTCTTCCCGCCGGTTACCCACCTGGAGCATTACCTGATTTTGTTAGAAGCGATCGAGAATGTCGCCACGTGGCTCAAGCTGCCGGTGATCATCGAGGGCTACGAGATCCCGTGGGACAAGCGGGTCGAGCGGATCAAGGTCACGCCGGACCCCGGAGTGATCGAGGTCAACGTGCAACCGGTGACCGCCTGGCGCGACCTTGTGCAGAACACGACGGTCTTGTACGAGGCGGCTCGTACTTCGCGGCTCGGCACGGAGAAGTTCATGCTCGACGGCCGCCACACCGGCACCGGCGGCGGCAATCACGTCACGCTCGGCGGCGAGTCGCCGGAGCGGAGTCCCTTCCTGCGGCGGCCGGGTTTGCTGCGCAGCTTCATCACCTACTGGCAGCACCATCCGGGGCTGTCCTACTTGTTCTCGGGCCTGTTCCTCGGGCCGACCAGCCAGGCGCCGCGGGCCGACGAAGGCCGCGATGACCGCTTGTTCGAACTGGAGATCGCGTTCAACGAGTTGCCGGAAAGCGGCGATCCGCCGTGGCTGGTCGACCGGATCCTGCGCAACATGCTGACGGATCTAACAGGTAATACCCACCGCGCGGAGTTCTGCATCGACAAGCTCTACGCGCCGGGTGCCGCCAGCGGCCGGCTCGGAATCCTCGAGCTGCGCGCCTTTGAAATGCCGCCGCACGCGCGGATGAGCCTTGTCCAGATGCTGCTGGTCCGCGCGCTGGTTGCCCGCTTTTGGGAAGACCCCTATCACCGCAAGCTGGTCCGCTGGGGCACCGAGTTGCACGACCGCTTCATGCTGCCGCATTTCATCCGGGAGGATATGAAGGACGTCGCGGCCGACTTGCAGAACGCCGGAATTCCGTTCGATGCCTCGTGGCTGGAGCCCTTCCATGAGTTCCGCTTTCCGGTGTATGGCCGCGTTTGCCACAGCGGCGTGGAGATCGAGATTCGCGCCGCGCTGGAGCCGTGGCACGTGCTTGGCGAGGAAAGTGCGTCCGCGGGGACGGCGAGATATGTCGATTCTTCGGTGGAGCGGGTGCAGGTGAAGGTCAGCGGGATGGTGGAAGGCCGGCACGTTCTGGTCTGCAACGGCCGCCGGATTCCGTTGCGGCCGACCGGTCGGCGCGGCGAGCATGTCGCGGGCGTCCGCTACAAGGCCTGGGACCCGTGGTCGGCGATGCATCCGACCATCGGCGTGCACACGCCGTTGACCTTCGATGTCGTGGACACCTGGAACAAGCGATCGCTCGGCGGCTGCGTCTATCATGTGGTCCATCCGGGTGGTCGCAGTTATGAGACGCTGCCAGTGAATGCCTATGAGGCAGAGTCGCGCCGGGTGAACCGCTTCTGGCAACATGGCCACACGCCCGGGGTGATGGAGCCGGCCTCGACCGGCGGCTTCGGTTATCATCGCGTCGAAGAACGCGCCGGCGGACCGGCGGTGAACTACGTCGAGGTCCCGCCTGAAGACGCGGGCATGGAATTCCCGGTGACGTTGGATCTGCGGTTGGGGAAGTAGCGCAACTTTGCAAGTTGCGCGCTTCTGGCGGCCCGTCTTTCTTGGCGTTTCGAACCTTCCCCGGACCCACCAACCACCCTGATCGCAACTTGCAAAGTTGCGCTACTTCGCTTCAAGCGCGAGTGCTGTCGCGACGATGGCGCAGTCCTCGCGCATTTCGCCGGCGGGGTTCCGCCACGAGCCGTCTGCTTGCTGGTCGGTGGTGAGATCGGGCACGATGGGATCGAGTTCGGGGAGCAAGCTCGCAGTTCGCGCGATACTACGAGCGGTGTAGTACTTCAAATCCGGCGGGGTCTTGCCGGCGAAGCGGCGCAACCATTCGGCGGCGGCCTTGGCCGGCGGAGATATCGGGCTTTCGCCGCATAGCAACAGGGCACGGAGACCGTCGGCGGTGGCGCTGGCATAGGAGCGGTGGCGGCGGATCCCCTGGCGATCCGTGCCCGCGACCCCGGCCTTGTTGCGCGAGGGATCGTCGGGGAGTTGGAAGAAGCCGCCATCGTCGAAGGCCGGGCCGCCGCTCGCGTGATTGTGGCAGGTCCGCATGAATGCCATGGCTTTGCGGAGGCGCGGGTCATCGGCCGGCAGGCCCGCGGCGCGAAGGCCATCGATCGCCATCGCCGTGGCGGAGAGGTTCGCCTGCTGCATCGGTGCCGACTCATCGGCCGGTGGCCGGGGAGAGTAGGACCAGCCGCCCGAGCCCGGGCATTGCAGCGAAACCAGTCGGGCAATGGCGGTTTTCATAAGCGGCGCGAGCTCGGGAAAGCGAGGAGATCCTTCGAGCACGGCGGACGCGAGGTGGACCGGGTAGTCGTCGAACAAGGTATCCCGGTTCTCTAACAGCCACCGGCATGCCTTCGCCGCCGCGTCCCCGCCAGGCAGCGCCCGCAGCACCACCGGCGTCAACGCGCGGCCGTCGCGGAAGCTGCCGTAGGTGTCGGATCGCCAGGCGCCGTCGGGCGACTGGCGATCTAGCAGCCATGACGTCGCCTTTGCCCGCGAGTTGCTTGCGTCGTTTCCCCAGCCGGCGGCCGTGTGCCGCAGCCACAGGGGCGCAGCACAGGCAAGGCGGAGGAAGGCGGCGCGGTTCATGAGGTGTTGAGAGTTGAGAGTTGAGAGTTGAGAGTTGAGAGTTGAGAGTTGAGAGTGGTCGGGAGGGCGGTGCGAATCTCTGGATTCTGACTATCAACCATCAACCCTAGACTCTCAACTTCTCCATTCAACTCACGGCTTCGTGCCGTCGTTCTTCGCCACCACGGACACCGGCGCGCGATCCGTCATCAGGACCATCAACGCGCTTGCGGTGCAGAAGGTGCGGCCGGTGATGCAGTGTTGGCCGGCCCACGAGCCGTCGGCGTTCTGGGCGTCATGGAGGGTCTTGGTCATCGAGACGTCCCACTTCGTCCACTCCTCGCCGCCGGCCACGCGCAGTGCCTCGCCGATGTTCATATAACTGATGAACTCTTCGCCGCCATGGTTGCCGAAACCACCGACAAATCCCTGTTCCTGGGCCCGCCCGGCGACCTGCCTGAGCAGGACCTGCTGGTCGGCGTCGGATTTGTCGATCTTCGCGAGTTCTTCCTTGGCCTTCACCTTCTCCGGCTCGCTGGCGGTCGGGGCGGCGACCGTTTTCTCGAGTTCGTTGCGGCGGGTGATATTGTTCATCGCGAAGCCGGTCATGCCGCCGAGCTTTGCCGAATAGCGGTAGATCTCGACGCCGGCATCGGCGACGGCACCGCTGGCGACCACGCCCGATGCCCGGTCAAGGCCGTCGGTGTTCTGTTTGTGGTCCTTTTCCAGCGCGGCGAGATCGACCTTGGCACCGGCGGCCCAGGCCCCGTTGAGCGCCTTGCTGCAGATCCCCTGTGACAGGGTGGAGGCCCAGCCGTTGTTGCCGGCGAAGGCACCGTCCTCCTTCTGGTGCTTCTGGATCTTGGCCACCACCTTGTCTAACAACTTCACCCGGCGCTGCTCGTCGTCCACACGGGGAAGGCGGTCCTTGAGATCGGCAAGGATCTGCGCGGCGAGGAAGGTATCGACGTATGCGCCGATCTTCGACTGGAGCTGGGTGTCGCGAACCGTGGTGACGTAAAGGCTGTCTTCCTTGTCGGCTTCAAGCCGGGTCAGCAGGAATTCAGCGGCCTTGGCAGCGACCTGCGAGTGTTCGCCGCTGTCGAGCTTGGTGCCGGCGCGGAGGAAGGCCTGGAGGGCGATCGCGGTGTTGCCGATGTCGGAGGGATCGGGGATCTGGTCCCCTTCAACGCGGCCACCTTGACCTTGCTGGCGGTTGATCCGCCAGCCGCCGCCTTGGCCCCAGCCGCCATCGGAATTCTGGGACTTGGCGAGCCAGGCGAGGCCCTTCCCGACCTCGTTGCCGAGGGGCTTGGGCGGCGGAAGCTCGGCGGGCTTTTTCGGTTCGGCCGGCTTTGCTTGTTCCGCTGGCGCGACGGGTGTGGCGGCCGGTGCGGGCTCGGCCGGCTTGGCGGGTTCGACCACCGGAGCGGCCTTCGGGGGTTCAGCGACCGGAGCGGGAACGGGCTCGGCATTGAGGAAACGGAGGGCGAGGACAAGGCTCGCCGCGAGGGGCAGGATTCGGAATTTCATGGTGTCTCGTGGTTCACGGAACGGCGGAAGTGCCGCATCCATGAGAGAAGACACCGCGAGAGGGGGTTCTCTTGGTAAATTGCCGGTAAATGTTCGGGCGACTGGCCCTCGGAACAAGCGAATGGCGCGGAGCTCGCAAGGCCGCGTTATTTCACGTCCTCGCGCTTGAACGATTTGATGATGCTCAGGCAGGCCTCGCGGGTGGCTTCCTTGGCGGGGACGGAGACGGTGGATTGGAGCACGATGACCTCGGTCTTGCCCTCGATCAGCACCAGGATCATGCCGAGTTGGGCGGGCTCGTCGGCCTTTTTATCGGGAACCATGGTGACGAAGCGTGCGGGCAGGCCGTCGAGTTCGCCTTCCTGGATTTCCGGGTCGTCCTTCAAGCCGAGGTTTTTGGCGAGGCCGCCGGCGAGGTCTTTCGCGGTGCCGTCGAGGTCGGGCTTCGCGTCCTTGGGGACCGGCATCAGGTTGACGGCAAAGATCGCGCTGCCGTCCGCATTCTCATGCGGCACCAGCGCCTTCGGATTCGGCGCTTCGGCCTTTGTCCAACCTTCGGGAAAGGCGAGCGAATAGCGGTCGTCGCCGAATTTCACCCTCGGTCCGGCGAGGGCGGTGGCGGCGAGGGCGAGGAGGAGAAAAAGGGATTTCATCCGTGGCACCCTCGACCAGCGAGGAGGCGCGGTCGAGCCACAAGTTCGGGCTTTCCGGGGGGAAGGGTAAGTCGTCGGGATTTGGAGACGTAGGGCAGCGGATGAAATTTCTCCGGGTGATGATGGCGCTATCAGGCGTGGCGATGGCGGATCCGCATCCGCGGCTGCTGTTTCCGGCGGGGCGGGAGGCGGAAGTGAAAGCGCGGATCGCGGCGGATCCGCTGGCGGCGGAGATCCAGAAGGCGGTGCTGAAGCGTTCGGAACGGGTGCTCAAGGAGCGGACCTGCGAGTATCTTATCCCCGACGGCAAGCGGCTGCTTTCCGAATCCCGAAAGTCACTGCACCACGTGCTCTACTGCGGCTGGGCGTGGCGGACGACCGGGGATGTTCGATTCCGCGACCGGGTGATCCGCGAGCTCGATGCCGCCTGCGCGCTGAAGGACTGGAATCCTTCGCACTTTCTCGACACCGCCGAGATGTCGACGGCGGTGGCGATCGGCTACGATTGGCTTCATCCGGCGCTCAGCCCGGATCAGCGGAAGCGCTACGAGGACGCGCTGCTCGACAAGGGGCTGCGGGCGCTGAGCCGACAGCACCTGAAGACCGCGTGGTGGCGCGACGCTTACAACAACTGGTCGCAGGTCTGCGGCACCGGGATGGCGCTGGCGGCCGAGGCGGTGCGGGAGCGCGAGCCGGCCTTGTGCGGGGAGATCGTGGACGATGGCGACGAATTGGTCGCGAAAAGCGAGCGATTCTACCTGCCGGACGGGGCCTATCCGGAGGGGCCGGGGTATTGGCACTACGGGACGAACTACCACGTCCTGCTGCTCGCCGCGCGCGAATCGCTGAAGCAGCCGGTGCGGGTGCCGGCGGTGCTGGAGGGCAGCGGGGATTTCATGATGCACGTGGTGGGACCGACCCGCGTCGACTTCAATTTCGCCGATGGCAGCGCCCGCGAGACGGTGCCGTCGCCGGCGCAGAGCTGGATCGCCACCAAGTTCAACAATGCGGCCCAGGCGGCGCACGTGAGGTCGCTGTTAGAAGGTTCGCTGAAGAAGGGTCTTGGCGGCGGGTCGACCAGCGAGCTGCGCTTCTTCCCGCTGCACCTGCTGTGGCTGCCGGAGGCTTCAGGCGGGAAGTCTGGTAAAGCCCTGACGGCGCGCTTCGAAGGCGAGCAGTCTTTCGTCTTCCTCCGCAACAGCTGGACTCCCGACGCCGCGTGGCTGGCGATCAAGGGCGGTACCGGCGCGGCGAGCCACGGGCATCTCGATGCCGGGGTCTTTGTTTACGAAGCCGGCGGGCAGCGCTGGTTCCACGACCTGGGCAGCGACGACTACAACATGCCCGGCTACTTCGGCAAACAGCGCTGGGATTATCTGCGCCTGACCAATTTTTCCCACAACACGCTTGTGATTGGCGGCAAGTTGCAGGCTGCGCCGGAGGAAGGCTGCCCGGTTTCCGAGATCGAGCGGGAAGGCGCGAAAAGCGCGGCGGTGGTGGACTTGGGCCGCGCCTACGAAGGCCAGGCGGCGAGCGTGAAACGCCGGGCGGTGTTCGATGCGGCGGACGGATCGGTGCGGCTCACCGACACGATCGCGAAGCCTGCGGGTGCGGTCCGTTGGGCGGTAGTGACCAAAGTGTCGCCGAAGATCGAGGGGAACACGGTGATCCTGGACCAGGGTGGCAAGCGGCTGGTGCTGACCCGCCATGACAAGGCAGGCGGGAAGTGGGAGGAATATTCGCTCAAGCCGGAGACCAAGGAGGAGAATCAGAATGAAGGTTTCCGACTGATCGGGTTCACCGCGCCGGCGGGCGATGAGCTGGTGTTGGAGGTCGGGTGGAAGCTGGAGGCGGAGTGATCGGAGTGTCGCCTTGGAGGCGACATTCCGCGGACGGGCGGCTTCCCGCCGCCCGTCTTCCTCGCCCCTGGAAGGGGCTCGTCCGTTGCCATGTCGCTTTGAAAGCGACACTCCTCACTGCCCGACCTTCAACGGCGCGGCGGCGGCGAGAGCCTCGGGGATGTCGGACGGGGAGGTGTCGAATTCCAAGCTGCTCAGCCAGTCGCGGGTGCGGTCGAGCTGGGTCGCGGCACCATCGATCTCGTGCGACAGCGCCCCGGCGTCGCGGCTGGCGAGGTGGTCGGCGCGGAAGAGCTTCACCAGCTCGGCGATGCGCTCCTGCTCGGAGGTGGTCAGCTCGTGGCTTTCGTCCGCCCCGCGGCGCTTCTCGAGGCGCGACTTGAGAGACTCAAGCCGGGATTTCAGTGACTCGGCCAGGCTGGCCTTGGCGAGGGGATCGATGCCCGCGAGTTCCTTCTCCATCGCGCCGATTTTTCGCGCGAGTTCATCGGGATCTTCCGACTCGATGAAGCGGTCGAGCATCTCGCCGGTGTGGAGCAGGCGCAGGTAGGTCCACGCGAGGTTGGACAGGCGCTCGTTGCGCTGGCGGACGATCTCAGGGTTCAGCCGGTGATCGCGGCGGAACTCTTGTTGCAGGGCTTCGATCTCCGCGGCGAGGTCGTCGTAACGGGCGCGGGCCGGAGTACGAAGGGCATCGTAGATCTGGCGGCGCTGGAAGAGGAAGTCGCGCAGCTTCTTGCCATCGTCGCCCTGCTGGCGGGCGGCGAGCCAGTTCTTCAACAGCCGGGAGTCCGGCAGGTAGATCCAGCCGAGGGCGTAGGCGGCAAGCCCGGCGACCGCGCCGATCCCGCTGAGCGTGGCCAGCCCCGCGCCGAGCGTCAGCAGCCCGAGCCACGCGTGGTGCGGGCTTTTGGCGAAGGCTTTGAGTTTGTCGAGGCCGGTCATGGGGAGAAGTGCCGAGTGATCAGGGAAAGGCGGGGAAGTGCCGAGTGATCAGTGAGCAGTGATCAGGGAAAGACAGGGATGATTTGCGTGAGCAGTGATCGGTAGTCGGTGAATGCCAGGGTTGCTGGAGATGTTCTGATACGCAGGAGCAAACAGAGGACGGCCGGTTCCGGCAACCTTCTTGCACTGATCACTGATCACTGATCACTCGGCACTAGATCCCGGTCCGCCTCTTCTCCAACGCCTGAAGCTCCGGGCATCACCCGCCGCACCCCGCCGGTCACTCGACGGTGAACCACTGCACCTCCACCCGGCGGTTGAGGTCGGAATTCTTGCCGGCGGGTTCTTCCCAGCCGCGTCCGATGACTTCGAGCCGGTCGGTGGTGATGGCGGGGTATTTCTCGATCAGGCGTTTCTTCACCTCGTCGGCGCGTTGCTGGGAAAGCTCCATCGCCTTGAGCGCCATCTTGCGGATCAGCGACTCGCCGCCGCTTTTGCGGAAGCTTTCCTTCTGGAGGTCGTCGACGTGGCCGCGGAGCAGGATCATCGAGCCGGGCGACACGCCGAGCAGGTGGTTCACATTGGCGAGGTAGTCGTGGTTTTCCTTCTTCGCCATGTCGAGCAGCGCGCTGTTCGGCAGGAAGTAGAAGCGGATGTCGCGGGTCAGCAGCGGGTCCTGCTCGATGGGGGCCTGGTCATTGCTGCGGATCGGTTGGATCGAGGCGACCTGCGAGGAAAGCGTGCCAGCCTTCTCGATGGCTTCAAGCGGCTTGAGGTCGGCGAAGTATGACGCCGCGACCGGCGACGGCTGGAGTTCCGGGCCGTAGGCGAGGTTGGCGGTCTGGAAGACGGAGGCGAAGGAGCCGGCGGCATCGATCGCACCGCGGAAGAAGGCGAGGTTCTCCGGGAGGTTGGACAGATGGACTTTCGACAGTTCCTCGCGGGCGTCGTCGACGGTCCATTCGTAGGCCTTGAAGGCGTCGACGATGGCCTTCAGGTGCGGCTCGGGGTTGGCGCGGACGCGTTCGTTGTGGAGCAGCATGCCCTCTACCAGCTTGGCGACGATGTCCGGCTTGGCTTCGGCGAAGCCCTTGTTGAAGACCAGGATGTCGGCGATCACCAGCAGGTTGCGGTTGTCGACGAGCTGGCGGGCGGCACCTTCCGAGGCCTCGACGATCTCGGTGGTTTTCGGGGCCCAGGTCACGCAGCCATCGATCTGGCGGCCACCGGATTTCAAGTCGGCGAGGAAGGCATCGCCGGCTTCGAAGGCGTCCTCAAGGAAGACCAGGTTGACCGCCTCCGGGTCGCGCGGGAGTTCCGGGCCATCGAGGCGTTTCACCGGCAGGCCGGCTTCCTGGGCGAGGTAGCGGATGAAGAATTCCGCCTCGCTGAAGGCGGCGGTGGCGATGGTCTTGCCCTTCAGGTCGTTGACCCGCTTGATGTCCTTGCGGACGATGATGCCGTCGGCACCGCGCGACCAGGCGACCTGGGCGGGGACGACGCAGCGCCACTGGCGGCCGTAATTCGAGAGGACATCGACGGTGGTGGCGGAAGCCGCGATTTTCCCGTCCTGGAGATCGGCCCAGGAGTCTTCCTCGCTCAGGGTGATCTTGAGTTTGAAGCCGCCGTTCTGGGTGAACCACGAGTTCTCGTTCGGTTCCAGGCCGCCGTTGGCGACGATCAGGCCGGCATAGCCCGCGTATTCGGAGAGGTTGATGACCACCGTGTTGTCCTGCGGCGTGTAAGGCCGCGGGGAGGGGAGTTGCGGGGCCTTGCCGGGTGCGACGAAGTCGAAGGCCGCGGTGGCGTCTTCGCCGCCGTCATCTTCCGACGAGGAAACAACCTCGCCGCCGGATGCCGCTGGCGTGGTCTCCTTCTTGCCCATCATCCGCGAGACGGCGAATCCGGCGAGGAGCAGGACCACCAGGGTGAACACGATTTTTCCGACCTTTGTCATGATGCGGTGGAGGATGAACCGGAGTTCCGCGTTCCGGCGATGGGAAAATGCCGGGGGAAGTGGAAGGGCGGATGGAGTTGGTGGAACCCGGCGATCCCGGGAGGCGGGTGTCGCCATGAAGAGGAGATGAGGGGGCCGATTGGAGTGTCGCTTTCAAAGCGAAATGGCAAGGGGTCGACTCCTATCCAAGGAGTCGCCAGCGGGCGGCAGGATGCCGCCCGTCCGCGTGATGTCGCCTTCAAGGCGACACTCCACTCAGCCAGCGCTTCATCAAGCCTCCGCCCACTTCCGCACCGCCGCGACCAGGCCGGGGATGTCGCTTGGCTTGGCTTCGAAGGCCGGCTTCACGCCGTGCTTCTTCAGTGCCTCGCTGGTCACCGGGCCGATGCTTCCGGCCGCGCATCCTTCCGGCCACGGCAGGCCGAGCTTGAAGAAATTGTCCACGGTGGAAGCGGAGGTGAAAGTGATCAGGTCCGCACCCTCCTCGGTAATCCGCGCAGCGGCACCGGTCGGGTCATCGGTCTCCGGCACGGTCTTGTAAACGACGCACTCATCGACAATCGCGCCCTGCTTGGCCAGGCCGTTGTAAATCACGTCGCGGGCCTCGTCGGCGCGCACCCAGAGCAGCGTGAGATTCTCGATCGACTCCTTCTTGAAGGCATCGACCAGCCCCTCGGCGACGAATTTTTCCGGGATCAAATCCACCGCGAAGCGATATTCTCGCACCTTCTTCGCCGTGCCCTCGCCGATCACCGCGATCCGCGGGTTGCCCAAACTACGGGCATCCTCGTAAGTCGCGAAGAAGGCATCGAAGAAACGCTCGACGCCGTTCGGGCTGGTGAAGACGAGCCAATCGTATTCGTGGGCGTGCGCCACGCCATCGACGAAGCCCTGCTTGTCGTCGGGCAGCTCGATCCGGATCGTTGGCAGCTCGACCACGTCCGCGCCGAGCCCGGCCAACTCGCGGCTGAGTTCGCCAGCCTGCTCGCGGGTCCGGGTGACCACGATCCGCTTGCCGAACAACGGGCGCTTCTCGAACCAGTTGATCTTCTCCCGCTCCTTCACCACGTCGCCGATCACCGCGACCGCCGGCGAGCCGAAGTTCGCCGCCTCGGCGATGCCCGCGATGTCCGCCAGTGTGCCGGTGATCGTTTTCTGCGAACAGGTGGTGGCCCAACGGACCAGCGCGATCGGCGTTGAGGAATCAGCCCCGCCTTCGATCAAGGCCGCGGTGATCTCGCGCAAACGGGCGATGCCCATGACGAAGACCTTGGTCCCCGGCGTCTTGGCGAGGTGCGCGTAGTCGATCGAACTTTCGCCCTTGGTCGGGTCCTCGTGACCGGTGAAAATCGTGAGCTGCGAGCAATGGTCGCGGTGCGTCACCGGGATCCCGGCGTAGGCCGGGCCGCCGATGGTCGAGCTGATGCCTGGCACGATCTCGAACGCGACACCGGCCGCCGCGAGTTCCGCCGCTTCCTCGCCGCCGCGGCCGAAGATCATCGGGTCGCCGCCCTTGAGCCGGACGACTTTCTTGCCCGCCTGCGTCCGCTCAACGATCAGCGCGTTGATGCCGTCCTGCGACAACTTGTGATCCTTTGCCCGTTTGCCCACGTTGACCATCTCGCAGCCCTTGTTCGCCCAGCGGAGGATCTCCGGACTACTAAGGGCATCGTAGACCAGCACGTCGGCCATTTCCACGCACTCCTTGGCGCGCAGGGTGACGAGGCCGAGGTCGCCGGGACCGGCGCCGACGAGATAACAGATTCCAGGAGTGCTCATGCGAGGGAGTCGAAAAGTTGTCGTGCCACCACGAGCGGATCGCTGCCGCGGGCAACGCTGCAGCGCGGCTGGCCGCCGCCGTCGGGAAACACGCGGGCATCCATAATGAGGTGGCCGCGGGTGAGCGACGAAAAGACCCCGACCGGCGTGCTGCAGCCGCCTTCTAACAGCCGCAGGAATTCCCGCTCCGCGCGGACCCGGACGAAGGTGTCCTCGTCGCCGATCGCGGCCACGAGTGCGGCCGCGGCCTTATCGCCGCGGCGGATTTCAAGCCCGATCGCACCCTGACCGGCGGCAGGGAAAAAGTAGTCTTCCTCAAGCGGTGCGAAATGCAGAGGCACTCCGGAAATGATCGTCGGCAGCGACATCCGATGTCCCAGCCGAACCAATCCGGCCTCCGCCAGCAGGATCGCGTCGGCGGCACCTTCGGCAAGCTTCTTGAGACGGGTCGGCACGTTGCCGCGGAGGTCGGTCACCTTCAGGTCCGGCCGCAGCCACTGGAGCTGGTGGGCACGACGAACGCTGCTAGTGCCGACCACCGATCCCGCCGGCATCGTATCGAGCCCGCCGGGCTGGAGTGAAACCAACACGTCGCGGACCGGCGCCCGCCGCAGCACGCCGGCGATCTCGAAGGCATTGTCGATCACCGTCGGCACGTCTTTGAGCGAATGCACCGCGAGGTCGATCTCTCCGGCGCGCAGTGCTTCCTCCAGCTCCTTGGTGAAGATCCCCTTGTCGGTGCCTTCCGCGTTCGCAACATCGGCCAGCGCCACGTCGGTGCGGCGGTCGCCGGTGGTGCGGATGACATTCCGCGAAAAACGCAGGTCGGGAAAGGCGAGCGACAAGGTGCGCTCCACGGTGGCGGCCTGCACCAGCGCGAGATCGCTGCCGCGGGTGCCGATGACGGTTTTCTGGAATTCTTCGCTCAGGTTCACGTGCCGGGTAGATTCAGCTTTTTGAGTTCTTCGTCGATGATGCGGTCGCACTCGATGATCTGCTTTTCCCGCCGGGTGCGGGCCTCGTCGGCGAGTTGTTCGAGGGTATCGATGTCGTAGAGATAGACCTCCTCGATGTCGCCGCAGGCGGGATCAATGTCGCGGGGGACGGCGATGTCGATCAGGAACAGCGGGCGGAATTTACGCACGCGGCGCACCGATTCGATGTGATGCGGCAGCACCACCGGATGTGGCGCGGCGGTCGAGGAAATCACCACGTCCACCCCGGCGAGTACCGCCTGCCATTCGTCGAAGTGCACCGCGCGGCCGCCCATTTCCGCGGCGAGCTGCTCGGCCTTGTCGAAAGAGCGGTTGGTCACAAAGACCGAGGTCGCGCCGCGCGAAACCAGCGCCTGCGCCGTCTGGCGGCTCATCTCGCCGGCTCCGATCACGATCACGCGGCAGCCGGCCAGCTTGCCGAAAATCTTCTCCGCCAACTCGACCGCCGCGCCGGCCACCGAAGTCGCGCCTTCCTGGATCCGGGTGTCGGTGCGGACTTTCTTGCCGACGCCGAATGCGCGCTGGAAAAGGCGGTTGAGCACGCCGGCGGTCGCACCGGCATCGAGCGCCTGGCGGTAGGCCTCCTTCGCCTGGCCGAAGATCTCGGTCTCGCCGAGGACCATCGAGTCCAGCCCGCTGACCACCCGGCACAGGTGCTTCGCCGCGGACATCCGATGATGCTCGTACCAATGCGGATCCGAGTCCGCGCCATGGATCGCCGCGAGCCGTCGCCGCAACTCCGCCGCCGCCTGCTCGGCCTGTTCGCCGGCGAGGTAGAACTCGGTGCGGTTGCAGGTGGAAAGGACGACGCTTTCCGCGAGTCCCTCGATCTCTAACAACTGCTTCGCCGAGTCGCCCAGCTTGCCCGCCGGCACGGCGAAGCGCTCGCGGACCTCGACGGGCGCGGTGCGGTGATTGAGTCCGACGCAAACAAGTTCCATCAGACCAGGGCGAATACCGAAAGGGAGACCACGAAGAGCAGCACCGCGACCGTCGCCGTCCGGCGCCCGGTCAGACCCCTCAACTGTTTGATCGCGAGGAATCCGACGTAGCTGAGCCACACCGCGCTGGCCGCGATCAGGTGGGCGGTGCCACCTTGCCGCGGCATCATGAAGCCGGCGAAGACGCCGATGCTCAGCAGCGCGACGCCAAGCCACAGCAGGCGGACCGTCGAATTCAGCAGTTCGCGCACCGGCGGCAGATTGCGGAAGAGCCCCGATTTCAAGTGGTGGTCCTTCAACTGGCGGTCGAGCACCAGGAACATCACCCCGGCCACCGCCGCCAGCGCCAGCGCGCCATAGGAAAGAACCGACATCGCGGCGTGGGTCTCGTGCCAGGCATCGGTGCCCGGCACCCGCGGCGGATCCGCGATCAGTTGCCCGGGCAAAAGGGCGACCCCTTGGAAAATCACCACCACCGGAGCGGTGAAGACACCGAGCAGGGAAATCCGGTAAGTCGGGCCGACCGCGAGGTAGAAAAACGTGAGCGACCAAGCCAGGAAGGAGAGGATTTCGCCCAGACCGACCAGCGGGCAAGCCCCGCGCGCTTCGCCCCGCACCGAGAGGAAGCCCATTTGCGCGATAAAAGCTGCGATCATCCAGATCACGGTCCAGCGGCTGCGGACGCCCTTGCTGACCGACCACATGCCGGCGACCCCGCCCACGGCAGCGAGGGCGGTCGCGATGATAAGAAACCAGCGGTCCACCCCCCTCCCTTGGCGTTCAAAGCGGGTCCGCGCAAGGCCGGAATGGGTTCACGAATGCCGGTTTGACGGGACATCTGTCAAATGGCACTTCCAATGGCATGCATGTGAAGATCGACGAGACGGGGCGGGGTGCAGTCCCAAAGCCGCTTCGGGATCATTTCGCCCTCGAGGCGGCGGGGTCTGAAATGGAGATCACCGTGGAAGTCGACGGTATCCGACTGCGCCCGGTCACCTCCGGAACGATTTTGGAAGAAAAGGACGGCTTGCTTGTCTGCACCAGTGAGCTTCTGGCCGGCACATGGGACCTTGGCCGCTTCATCGATGACCGACGGAATCTCCGCAGCAAGGAACTCGGTGGCCTCTGAGCCATAGAGCTGTGCTTTGATGCGTGAAACCATTCAGGACATGGCGACGAGTAAACCCTACCCAAGCCCCATGAACTCTTGCCGCAGAAAGCGGTCAGTGATAGGTTAACCGCATGATCGTTGAATTGCCCGACGCGGCGCTGGAAGGCACCGGGATGACGCCCGAACTGGCAAAGCTCGAGGTGGCGATCGGGCTTTATCGGGATCGCAAGCTCAGTATGGGACGCGCAGCGCGAATCGCGGGGATTCCACGCCCCTTGTTCTTGCGAGAACTGGGTCAGCGGGGGGTTACCGTGGATTACGATCTCGACGATTTTGAAGACGACCTGGTAGCGATTGAAAAGCTGGCACCGCGATGATCGTCGTTAGCGACACCTCGGTGATTACCGCTCTGATTCAAATCGGCCAGGCGGAATTGCTTTTTGCAATATTCGGCAGCGTCTTGATTCCCGAAGCTGTCGCGCGGGAGCTAAACGTGTCCCATGTCACGCTCCCTTCCTGGATTCAAGTGGCCCCTGTCCGAAACAATCAGGCGGTCGAGGAATTATGTATGGAACTGGACGCAGGAGAGATCGAAGCCATCGCCCTCGCCTTGGAACGGGGAGCCGACTTCCTCTTGATGGACGAAAAGCTTGGACGAGCCGTTGCCAGGCGGGCTGGCTTGACGACCATCGGCCTCCTCGGCGTTGCGACTGTCGCAAAACGAAAGGGCCTGCTGAGCAGCGTGGCTCCGCTGATTCTTCAGCTCCGTGAAGAGGCATCCTTCTGGATCTCAGCGGAACTCGAGGCCCGCGTGCTCCGGGAAGCAGGCGAAGCGTGAGCGACACTTCGCAATTCCCACTCTCTCCTTGGCCCGCCACCTGCATTGGCCTACCTCCATGGCCATGCCTTCCGCCGATTCCCTCCGTGCCGCGATCCGCGACGTCGCCGACTTCCCGAAACCCGGCATCGTCTTCAAGGACATCACGCCGATCCTCGCCGACGCCGCGCTATTCCACGACGCGATCTCCCTGCTTTGCGCGGCGGCGGACGGGCAGTGGATCGACAAGGTCGTCGGCATCGACGCCCGTGGCTTCATCTTCGCCGCCGCGGTGGCGGACCGGCTTGGTGCCGGCTTCGTCCCGGTGCGGAAAAAGGGCAAGCTCCCGTGGAAAACCCGCCAGGTCGCCTATTCGTTGGAATATGGCGAATCGGTGGTTGAGCTCCACGACGATGCCGTTTCCCCCGGCGAATCCGTCCTGCTGGTGGATGACCTCCTGGCCACCGGCGGCACCGCCGGCGCGGCGCTGGAGCTGCTCGACGGCCTCGGAGCGAACGTGGTCGGCGTCGCCTTTCTCATCGAACTCGCCTTCCTCGGTGGCCGCGAAAAACTCGGCGACCACCGGATCGAGTCGATTTTGATCTTCGATTAGCCGCCCCGATGGCTCCGATGAGGCGGAACGTCCCCGTGTGACAATCCCGCCGCTTGCCCTGCTCGCCGGGCGTTCCCAAACTGCGCCCCCGCCACCTTCTTTTTTTATCATGTCCTGGTCCACCTACGCCGCCTCTCTGATCCGCTACCCGCAGTTCGGATTCTCGCTCGATACCTCCCTGATGGACCTCGACGAGGCCTTCTTCGCGAAGATGGCTCCGAAGGTGGCGAAGGCCCACGCCGACATCGCCGCGCTGGAAGCCGGCGCGATCGCCAATCCGGACGAAGGCCGCATGGTCGGGCATTACTGGCTCCGCAACGCCGCCCTCGCGCCGACCCCGGAGCTCAGTGATGCCGTCACCAGACCCGTCGGCGACCTCAAGAGCTTTGCCGAGAAAATCCATACCGGACAGATCACCCCGCCCGGCGGCGGCCACTTCCAGCGCCTGCTGCTGATCGGTATCGGCGGCTCCGCGCTCGGCCCGCAGCTCGTCAACGAGGCGCTCGGCCAAGGCGCGCGGATGTCCATCCACTTCTTCGACAACACCGACCCGGCCGGCATTGATCGCGTGCTCTCCGACATCGGCGCGGCGGGTCTTTCCACCACCCTGGTCGTCGTGATCTCGAAATCCGGCGGCACCGCGGAAACCCGCAACGGCATGGTCGAGGCCAAGGCCGCCTACGACGCCGCCGGCCTCCAATTCGGCAAGCACGCCGTCGCCGTGACCGGGGAAGGCTCGAAGCTTGAACAATTCGCAATTAATGAAGGCTTCCTTGCCCGCTTCCCGATGGAAGACTGGGTCGGCGGCCGCACTTCGGTCATGTCCACCGTCGGTCTGGTGCCCGCCGCTTTGCAGGGCATCGACATCGACGCATTCCTGGCCGGCGCCGCCGCGATGGATGCGGAAACCCGCAAGCCGGACGCGCATAACGCCTCGATGCGGCTCGCCCTCGCCTGGTATGCCTCAGGCAACGGCAAGGGCGAGAAGGACATGGTCGTCCTCCCTTACAAGGACTCGCTGGTCCTGTTCTCGAAGTATCTCCAACAGCTCGTCATGGAGTCGCTCGGCAAGGAGCACGACCTCGACGGCAAGGTCGTCAACCAGGGCATCGCGGTTTACGGCAACAAGGGCTCCACCGACCAGCACGCCTACGTCCAGCAGCTCCGCGATGGCGTGGCGAATTTCTTCGTCACCTTCCTCGAGGTCCGCAAGGGCCGCAGCGGCGACTCGATCGAGGTCGAGCCCGGCAACAGCTCCGCCGACTACCTGCAAGGCTTCCTCCGCGGCACCCGCAAGGCGCTCTACGATTCCGGCCGCAAGTCGATCACCATCTCGATCCCCGAAGTCACGCCGTTCCAGCTCGGCGCGTTGATCGGCCTCTTCGAACGGGCCGTCTCGTTCTATGCGTCGTTGGTCAACATCAATGCCTACCACCAGCCCGGCGTGGAGGCCGGCAAAAAGGCGGCGTCGAACTTCCTTGAACTGCTCGGAGCCGTCCGCAGCCGTCTTGTTTCGGAAGCCAAGACCGCGGAGCAGATCGCCGCGTCGGTCGATGCCGATCCCGAGGACGTCTATCACTGCCTGACCCATCTTTCCGCCAACGGCGAAGCGCAGATCTCGCTCGGAGCGACCCCGGCGGAGGACAACTTCTCGTTGTGAGGCCGCGCAGCGGAAGTAGCACAACTTTGCAAGTTGTGTGCTTCTCGCGGCCGTCCATTCCCAACGCTCCGAAGCCACCCGAGAAGCCCGATCCACTCCGTCACCCGCAAAGGCCGATGGGAACAACGAAAGGGACGAAACTGGCGAAAATCCGGAAAGGATGGGCTTGGCCTTACTTCTTCTCTTCGTCGTCAGACTTTGCCCCGGTCTGATCCTTCTCAAATCGATCCAACTCGCTCTGCGGGATGGGTTGCTGCTGATCGAGGAACTTCTGGATGCCATCGCTTTGGATCCCACACCAAGAAGCTGACCCCTTGATTGTCATCATCGCCTCCCCAGGAAATGACGAGTGGCGCTTGCGGCGAGTATTATCGCCATTCCGCACCTCCCGGATACCCCCATTAAGATTTCGTCGTCCGCCGGAATGGAGTCCTGCCCCCGACCGCGCATCCTTGAGCTCGTTATGAGCATCAGCGGCATCCGGACAGCAGCACTCACTCTCGCGATCCTTTTGATCGCCACGGAAGGAGCCTCGATCATCGCCTTGGTCACGGGACTGGGAAGTAGCCTTGGTAATTTGGTCTCCCCGTCCTTCGCGATGCTTGGAGCAGTCGCCGGACTCGCCCTCATCGCTTGCCGTCCTTCCCGCCGTTGAGCGGACGTTTTACCCCCGGTATCGAGATGATGGAAGCCCCGCCGGCAACACCGGCGGGGCTTCTTTTTTTCACCATGAAACGCGGCGAGGGAGGTCCCTCAATCCGCGCTGAATCCTCCGTCGGTCGCTTCTTGCCCCTCCCAGAGCAATCGGCGGATACCCATCCGGAGGAGATCGAAACTCCAGAGGCGCTGCGGGTCCGCGGTCTTCACCCCGGCGGCCAGGGCGATCCGCTCTGCCCCGAGCTCCACCGCCCGGTCACCCGCTTCCTCCAGATACCCCTTGAGCCGGCCTTCGAAGCGGCAGTCATCGGCCAGCAAGGGCACGAGCACGGTCCTCCATGCCGCCGCATCCGCTTCGCCGAGGAAGGCCTCGACCATCGTCACGCTCAGGGAGTTGAGGAAAAGCGCGGTCCCGATCCTTTCCGGCCCGCAGGAAAAACCACGGCCCGGCGTGGCCGGCAGGGCTTGGAGAACTCTCATCGGCGGGGTGGCGGGTGAAGGCGGAACCTTCAGCCCGAATTCGCGCGCGGCCTTCTGCAATTCAAGGACCGACTCACGGAGGCCTTCGACCCGATCCGCAAAGCAGCTCCTGGCACCGCTGGAAAGCCGTTCCGCCCCGGCACCGCTCAGGCAACCGAAAAGGAAGTCCAATTGACGATGGCGGAGTTCCAGCAGGAGATCGAGCCGGTCGTCGGATCGCAACACTCGGGCGGCTTGCGTGGGGTCGGGGACCTCGTCGGGGCCGTCGAGATTGCCGAAATCCTCCGTGACCACATTCCGCCCCCACCCGCGCGGCTTTGCGGCGGGCGAGCGGCTTGGATCGATAATTCTCACATTCACAGGTGATCCCTACCATCACCCGGTCCGGGCCGCATGAATCCGGAACGACCAATTCGGAATGCCCCCATGAAGCCGCTCAAAGGAACAATTTCTTTCCCATCCGCGCCACCGCCGCCGCCATCCCCAGGACCTCCCTCGACTCCTCGTCGCTGCGGCAATAGACCGCCACCGTGAAAGCCTGGGGCAGCAGAAACTCGAAGGTCCGCACGTGGATCAGACCCTCCCCGTCCGCACCCAGCCGCGCCATCGCATCGCCCGGTGCCACCAGCACGCCGAGCCCGGCGCGGCACGCGGCCGCCGCCTCTTCTTCGGACGAAAAGCCGATCGAGTTCGCCGGCTGCATGCCGTAGGCCTCGTCGCACCAGCGCAGCAGGAACGAGCCGAAGCCGGTGACTACCTGGCGGTTCGGCACCAGCACGCTGGTCCGCAGCACCTCGGGGAAGCTGAAGTTCGCAGCGTCGAAAGGATAGAAAGCCGGGTTCCACGCCACTGTGATCCCGCGCTCCTGCCGGATCACCGCCTCCTGGATCCCGGCGGAAAGTCCGGACCGCAGGAAGCGGCCCGCCACCACCACATCGCAGCGCCGGGCCTCAAGCGCTTCCCGCCAGTTCTCCCCCGCGTCCACGCAGCGGATCGACGATCCCTCCAGGGCCGGGGCATCCTTCCCGCACAGGATCGCGGACAGCTTTTGGCCGAAATACGAGGCGTCCAGCGCGACCAGCACCTGCCGGTCCATCCGCCGGTCGAGCAAGCGCATGCCATCGATGAATTCGAGATACGCCGTGCTCACCTCGCTGCCGTGACTGAGAAATGCGACTCCGGCCGGCGTCAGCTTCGCCCCGGTCGGCGAGCGCTCCAGCAGCACCAGCCCGACCGCTGATTCCAGTTTTGAAATCATCAGGCTGACCGCCGGCTGCGACATCCCCCAACGCTTCCCGGTTTCGGTGAAGCTCCCCGTTTCCGCCAGTTGGCGGAACACCAGCAGGCTGTTCAGATCAATGTCCATGGACACAGGCGTTCGCCGCCGCCATCAGGCGGGGCTTGAGTTCCGCGTAGGGATGATTCCGCCGCAGGCAGGCTGTCAGGCGGTAGCAGGGCCAGGGTCCGGTCACCCGTCCGTTCAAGCCTGCCGCCATGTCCGGCACCAGCAGGCAGCCGTCGGCCGGCATCGCCGCAGGATTCCCCGCCCATTGCGCCGCCTCCTCTTCCGTCGCCACCGTTCCGCCGCGCGCGCCGGCCGCGCGCAGCGCCTCCAGCAGGGCCTCCGCGGCCTCCGGTTCGCCCGCCGCGGCGATCCACCACGGCCCCTTGCCCAGTTGCTCCGGCGACGATGGCTCCGCGCCGCGGGCCTTCGGCGGGCGCACGATCTTCCACGGTACCGGCCCCAGGTCCACCGGGTCCAGCCGGTCCGCCCCGCCCAGGCCGATCCCGAAATACACGTCGCACTCCGCATTCAGCAGCGCCGTCCGGAAGCGCTTCACCTCGATCCGCACGAAGCAGGAGCGGAACAGGTCGGAGGTTCTCAAGGACGCGAGGAACTCCGTGAACAGCCCGCCGCGGAAGAACTCGCCCGCCGCCGCGAAGCGCAGGATCCGGCCTTCCTGATGGAGCCCGCGGACCCCTTCGCCCAGCTTCCGCAGCGACCGCGACAGCGGGCCGACCTGGACCAGCAGGCCCAGCGCGAAGGAGGTCGGGACCAGCGTGCGGTCGGGCTTCTCCTCGAACAACTGCCGCCCTACCGCCCGCTCGAAGTCCTGGCAGACCCGCTTGATGTTCGCCCGCGTGCTGTGCAGCTCCAGCGCCGCGTTCGCATACGAGCGCTCATTGCAGGTCACGCTGAAGACCTCAAGCTGCCGGTAAGTGATCTCCGGCAATGCCGCCGCTGATACTTCGCCTTTCATGATTCATGCCCCGCCCTCCGGCGGATTTTGACTCTAATCAAAGCAGGCTTCCCGCGGTCAACAACCCAGAAATCCCGGCCCTCAGGCCAGGGCTCCTACACAAGGGACAACTCGGAAGAATGGCCGCAGATTACGCTGATTTCCGCAGATTTTAGAGGCATGCTTGGGTTCCGGGGGTCGAGTCCCCGCCGACCTTCCTTCTCCAAGGCGCAGCGCGACCGCTGAACTCGATCCGGAAATCTGCGTTAATCCGCGTAATCTGCGGCTGATTGATCGGATCACCCCGGGAAGCGTCCCTAGTGTAGGTGCCCTGGCCCCCGGGCCGGGTTCGCCCGTCGGGGGCCGGCCGCGAAAAATGGACCAGGATAGATTGGATGGATGGGATGTTTGAAAAAGAGGGGTGCGGGCAGCTCGCCCGCATTCCCTTGGCGGCGGCATTCCCGGTCCTCTTATCGGTGGAAATCAGGCGGTGATCGGCGTGTGGACCGACAAGCACTCGCGGGGCAGGAAGCCGCCGGTGAAGACGCTGCTGGTCGAGCCCGAACCGATGAAAGTGGGATCCCTGGCCCGCACCATCGCCCACGAACTCGGCCACAATCTCACCCTCGTTCATCCCGACAAATCCATCCGCCCCGAAACCGGCCGCCTGATGGGCGGCAACAAGCAGGGATACGCCCTCACGCCGAAGGAAATCGCCAAAGCCCGCCAGTCCGCCCGGAAGCATCTGGCGGACGCGGGTGCTCCTTGAGCTGCCCGAGATTGACCATCCCACCCGGTAGGGCCGGACCGCCTCTCCTTCGCTGCCTACTTCGCTGAAGCTACGAAGGCCTGGAAAGCGATGGAGGGCTGGCGGGCCCGCCCACTTCACCCACGAGGGCGAAGTTCCAAAGAATCCGCCCCTGCATGGGCTTCTTCCCTCGCAACGCTTCATTGACGATTGAGGAACGACGATTCTTGATTTTAGATTGAAGAAGAGCGCCTTCCCTCCGAAGGGAGCGCCGATCCTTAGCCGGCTCAAGGGAGCGCCGATCTTTAGTCGGCTTGGACAGCCTGCCCTCCGTAGCCTTGGCGAAGGAGGGACGGGCCTGCGGAAGAGCAGCCAAGGCAAAAGAGGGAACCCGCCCATCACCCGCTCGGCCGCAACGCCTGATTGACGATTGTCGATTGAGGATT
>JAYTLR010000177.1:0-9976 GCA_043729195.1 Akkermansia sp. | reverse complement strand
GATTCGACGCGGAGATCGCGAGGAATTTCACCCGCTCCAGCAGCGGCAGGTCTTCGCGAAGGGCTTCGTTGAGGACCCGCTGGTTGAATTCCAGCCAGGACAGCTCGCGGTTGATGAAGGGAAGGGACATGGGAAGAGACGCAAGACGGGAAGACGCAAGACTCAAGACCGGAAGTCGGATCGCAAAGCGCAGGCCAGTTGGTGATTGGAAGATTGGTGATTGATGATTGGTGCTCAACCCGCGTCGTCGATCACGACTTCGAGGCCGAAGACTTGTTCGAAAAGATCGCCTTTCGAGGCCATGGCGAGGCGCTCGACGGCGGCATCGGTGACGCCTGGGAGGACCAGGCGGAGGCGGCGGTCGTCGCGGTGGAGGATGATCTCGTGGACGCGCTGGTCGTGGGTGCGTTCGAGGGCATCAGCGACGCGGAGCAGGGCGGAGAGCTTGGCGACGCGGATGCGGTCGGCGGTGTCGAGGTCGCGGTAGTTCGGGTGGTCGATCCGCGGGCCGGAGTGGCGATGGTAGCGGGAGACCAGCGCGATCATGGTGATGTCGAGGCGGTCGAGCCCGAAGATCTCGCTGTTGAGGATGATGTATTCGGAGTGCTTGTGGTGGGCGCGCGGGCTGACGAAGGTGCCGACTTCGTGGAGGATGGCGGCAACTTGCAGCAGCATGGCATCGTGCCGGGTCATGCCGTGCAGGTCCTTAAGGCGGGAGAACAGGTGGTCGCAAATTTTCGCGACGTGTTCGCCGTGGCGCGGGTCGGACTGGTAGCGCAGGGCGAGAATGCGGGCGGAGCGGAGGACTTCGGCGTTGAGAGTGCCGGCGAGGCTGCCGGAGATGAGAAGGTCCTGGAGGATGCCTTGTTCGTAGTCGCTGGCGGGAATGTGGACTTCCTTGAGGCCGAAGATTTCCGCGATGGCGAGATTGGTCTCGAGGGATGGCAAAAGGGCCTCGGCGGTCTGGTAGTCGATCTGGAAGCGGGTGACGAGGTCGAGGTCGCTGACTTGTGAGGCTTCGAGCGCGACTTTCTTGAGGGCCTTGGTGGTGACGGCGGTGCTGCCTTTCGAAAGGTAGCGGGCGATCTGCTGGATCTCGTAGCCGATGACCACGAGCGCATCGAGCTGCACGTCGTGGTAGTCGAAGCGCATCTGGGCGAGGTTGCCGGAGGTGTGCTCGCGGATCACGCGGAGCATCGCGGGGCCTTCGGCGTGGGAGCCATCGGTCGCCTCGCGGGTCCGATGGGTGCCGAGGCGATAGCTGGTGTAGCGGGTAATCGCGCCGTCTTGGAAAAGCAGGGCGCGGGTATTGCCGGGGCCGACGTGGACGACCAGCGTGCAGTGGCGCTTCATCGCCGGCGTGTCTTTCAGGCGGCGGCGGGTTTTGAGGTAAATGAGGCGGGTCATTTCGCCATCGTCGATCGGGTTGATGGACAGCCCGCAGGCGATTCGGATGCGGTTGAGGAAGACGTCGTGGTTGGTCGCTTCGGTCAGGATGTTGGTGGCGACGGCGCGGGTCACCTCACGGCCATCGGCACCGTATTCGGCGAGGGCTTTCTGGTAGTCCTTGAGGATGCCGACGATGCGCTCGGTGGTTTGTGCGCTGACGCTGCCGTGGCGGAACACGTCGCGGGCGAGCGGAGCGGGTTGCTCCAGGAAATCGACCGCCCGGTGGGAGCCGTCAGCCAGGGTCTCCGCTACCAGCAGCGAGACCGAGCTGGCACCGACGTGAATCGCGGTCACCAGAGTTCCGGCGGGCGCGGGGGAGGATGTTTCAGGCATCGCCGGAGACTGGCTTGCAGGAGGGCTCTTTCAATGACGAATGTGGCTTCATGGAAAGCGGACCGGGGCCCGCGGCGGCTCGACCGGGCGCGGATGAATCGCGAGTTTGCGCCCCTTATTGAAAACGAGTCTCATCGGTAACCGGATGTTACTTAAGCTTTCTTGTGGAATTGTGACGGGAACGTCACATGATCGCCAGATGCGAGCCGGAGCGATCCTTTACTTTGCCACCGTGCTGGGGGTTCCAGCCTTGGCTGACGTCCAGCTCAATGAATTCCTCGCGGCCAACACGCAAGTGCACCCGGATGTGGTGGACTTCGAGGACTACCCGGACTGGATCGAGCTGAAGAACACCACCGGTTCACCGATCAATCTCGCGGGCTACTACCTCAGCGACGATCCATTGAAACCGTACAAGTGGCCGTTCCCAGCGACTGCATCAATCGCTGCCAACGGGTTCTTCCTGGTGTGGGCGGACGGCTTCGACGCCATCCCCGGCCAGTCGAGACCGCGAGGGTATTGGCCGTGGCGAAACTTCACGACAGAGGGCTATCACACCAACTTCTCGCTTTCATCCGATGGTGAAGCGCTTGTGCTGACGAAAGCGAACGGACTGGCCAACACCCCGCTGGTTCATGCGGCGGTGCCGGCACCGGTGCTTCCCGCGAAGGTGGCTTCCTGGAAATATCTCGATGATGGCAGCAACCAGAGCACCCAATGGCGGGCGCGGACTTTTGATGACTCCGCATGGGCTTCGGGGCCTTCGGAGCTGGGTTATTCGGACGGTCCGGCGACGACGGTTTCCTTCGGGCCGAATGCGGCGGCGAAATACATCACCACCTATTTCCGCCACACTTTCTCCGTCACCGACCCGACGCTGATCGCAAGTCTTAGTCTCAAGCTTTTGGTCGATGACGCCGCGGTGATCTACCTCAACGGCGAAGAGATCGTCCGCAAGAACCTGCCAGCCGGAGAAATCAATCACCAGACACTGGGGTTATTGGCGATCGGCGGGACGGACGAAACCACGTTTACCACCTACAACGTGCCAGCTAGCGGCCTAGTCCCCGGCGACAACGTGCTGGCGGTGGAGGTCCATCAGAGCGCCGGAAACAGCAGCGATCTGAGCTTCGATCTCGGTCTCACGGCCACCACCTTTACCTCGGCGACCACCTTGGATTCGCTGACGTATACCACGCAGGTTGACGACATTTCCCGCGGTCGCAATCCGTCGCTCAACTCGCAGTGGGTGAACTTCGCGGTGCCGACGCCCGGTGTGGTCAACACCGGCACCACCGTGCCCGACCTCCGCGTGCCGGGGATCGTCACCACGGTATCGCTCAATAGTGGTTTTCATACGACGCCGCAGAGCGTGAGCTTGTCCTCGGCCTCCGGGACGGTCCGCTATACCTTGGACGGCAGACTTCCGCGGATCACCTCGCCGCAATACAGTGCGCCGGTTCCGATCACCGCGACCACCGTGCTGCGGGCCCGTGTCTTCCAGAGCGGTAAGCCGCCGGGGCCGGTGGAAACCCGCACCTATTTCGTCGGTGAGTCCATCGGCGCGGTGCCATACGTATCGGTGGTCTCCGATCCCGATGCGCTGTTTGGAAACCAGAAGGGCATCTATTACAACCAGCACGAGCAACTGGTCAGCAGCACCTCGAACGCGGCGCTCGGCTTGCGCGATGTCTACAAGGGCAAGGACGCTCCCGGCAGCTTGGAGTTCTTTGCTCCGGGCGGCGCTCCGGGATTCCGGATGAACGGCGGCTTCCGGATCGGCGGGGAGAACAACTGGGTCCATGGTCAGCGGGCCCTGAATTTTGCCTTGCGCGGCAAGTATGGCGACGACGAGATCAAGTATGACCTTTTCCCCGGCTCTGGCATCCCCTTGCACACCGGGCTGACGCTTCGTGATGGAGGCGACAACTGGGCGACTGACATGCTGCGCGACGGCATGTGGCCGTTCATTGCCAAGGGTCAGATGAAGGCGGACACGTCCGACTTCCGTCCTGCCGTGGTCTTCATCAATGGTGCCTACTGGGGCGTCCATGACATCCGCGCCCGCTGGGACGACCAGTGGTTCTTCGAGCACAAGCGAGTGAACGCGGACGACGTCGATCATCTGCTATACGGCCACGTCGATTCGACAGCGGTCTCCCTCGGGATCGAGAAGGGCAACTCGGACGACTGGCTGGACCTGATGAATTTCCTCAACACCAGCGACCTTGCCGTGCCGGCGAACTACGCCTTCGCTAAGTCGCGCATCGACATCGACAGCTTCATCGACTTTGTGGTCGCAGAGTCCTACGCGATCAACACAAGTTGGCTGCACAACCGCGAATTTTGGCGGGACCGGAATCCGGGGTCGAAGTGGCAGTGGTTTCTGCCCGATATGGACCGCACGTTCCAAACATCATCCCTCGGGACCAGCGTGCTAAACAGCATGCTGACCAGCGAGGATGTGTTGGTCCGACTGAAGAATAATCCAAGCTTCAAGAACCGGCTCGCCCAACGATTCGCCGCCCATATTGCCTCGACCTTCAAGCCATCGCGGATCGGCGGCATCATCGACCAAATGGCGGCGGAATCCGATGCTGAGATCCCCCGGCACGCGGCCCGCTGGGCGGCCTACAACGGGACGACGGTGGCCGCCCGCGCCAGCAGCATCCAGGGCGTGAAGGATTTCATGGCGACGAGGGACGGGAACATCCACGCGGAATTGCAAACCCGCTTGGGAGTTTCCGCACCGGTTGAACTGACCCTCGGGATCGATGCTCCGGCAGGCGGCCGGGTCCTTATCAGCGGGGTCCCGGTCGATGCAGGCGTAGTGAAGATGTTCCCGAATATCGCCTTCGACCTGACCGCCGAAGCGGCTCCCGGCTTCACCTTCACCGGTTGGACCGGTGCCAGTGGCGGGGCGTCGACAATGGTGACTTTGACCGGAGCCGCTGCCATCACCGCGAACTTCGCGACTTCTGGCGAGACCTTGGTCGGCGGAACGCTGGCCGCGAACACCACGTTGAATCTCGCCGGTTCGCCGTATTCCTTAAGCGGCGATCTGATTGTCCCGCCCGGCATGACCCTGACCCTCGGTGCCGGCGTGGTCCTGAACATGCCAGCCGGTCGCAATCTCCGCGTCGAGGGTGTGTTAAACGCCCAAGGCACCGCGCTTCAGCCGGTGCAGATCCTCGGCCGAAATGGCGCGCGATGGGGCGGCATCAGCTTCGAGAACCCGAGCGGTACTTCGAATCTCGCCCATCTGGTGATCCGCGGCGCGACCCGCGGGTATGATTCAACGGTCTATCCTTATGCAATCTCAGGGCTCAATGCGACGCTGGTGATGGACTATGTGGACATCGATGCTTCCGAAGGGCCGATCTTCGCCCGTGGCGGCTCGACGATTCTGCGCTACAGCCGCCTCCACACCCCCTACACGGGCGACTGCATCAACATCAAAGGCGGCTATGCGGAGACCCGAAACTGCGTGTTCATGGGTAACAACGCGCCCGACACCGATGCGATCGACTACGACGGAGTGGTCGGCGGGATCATCGCGAACAACCGGATCTACCGATTCCAAGGACCGAACAGCGACGGCGTGGACATCGGCGAGGAGTGCTCCGGCCTGATCATCGAGGGTAATCTGATCTACTACAATTCCGACAAAGGCTTCTCACTCGGTCAGGGATCCACCGCCACCATTCGTCGGAATCTAGTCGTCGGCTGCACCCTCGGCGTCGGGGTGAAGGATACCGGATCGGTCGCGACCATCGACCAGAACACCTTCGTCGATTGCGACAACGGCGTGGATGTCTATGAGAAGAACTTTGGCAGTGGTGGCGGCACGGCAAACGTCGAGAATACCATCTTCTCGAAGTGTTCACTCGGCACTGTCACCGCGGATGCGCTTTCCGATGCGACTGTCATCTTCTCGCTCTCCGACACGGTGGCGATGGTCGGCAATGGCAACGTGCTGGCGGATCCTCAGTTCGTGGATCCTTCCTCCCTGAACCACCAGCTCAAGCCGACCTCGCCCGCGATCAACGCCGGGCGCTCCGGTCACGCGCCGGACCCTGACGGCAGCCGGGCCGACATCGGCGCGCTCTATCTCTATTCGGCGGAGCATTATCCCTTCGTCATCGGCGACACGGTGGTGATTGAAGAAGTGTTTGCCAATTCGGGTGCCGAGGCGGATTGGGTCGAACTCCACAACCGCTCGGGCGTGCCGATGGACATCGGCGGCTGGTTCCTGAGCGACAGTGGCGCGAACCTCGAAAAGTATCGGATCCCCGCCGGCACCGTGATCCCTGCCAGTGGGTATGTGGTCTTCGACGAGGCTTTGCATTTCGGCACTGCCAGCATCGACCCAGGCCGCATCACTCCCTTTGGCATCAGCGATACCGGGGAAACGGTTTACCTGAGCTCCGCGGTGAACGACCAGATCGCCGATTACCAGGCGAAGGAGGACTTCGGCGCCTCGATCGAGGGTGAGACTCTCGGCAACCACTACAAGCCTAGCAGTGGGAGTTGGAATTTCGTCGCCCTCCGCGAGCCGACTCCCGGAGCGCCGAACAGCGGTCCGAGGGTCGGACCGGTCGTGATTTCCGAGATCCACTACCAGCCCTCTGGTCATGCCGACTCGGAATACTTCGAGCTGCTCAATATCTCGGACGCTCCGGTCACGCTTTACGATGCCGCGAAAGGTGTCGCTTGGAAGATCAGCGATGGCATCGACTACGAATTCCCGTCGGCGGTTCCGCTCGTGATCGCCGCCGGTGAGCGGATCATCCTGACCAAGAGCCTGATCCGTTTCAACGCGGCCTTCAATCCGCCGCTTGGCGCGCGGGTCTTCGAATGGACCGCTGGAAGGCTGGCCAACGAGGGCGAGCAGCTCCAGATATCACGTCCTGCCGGCCTGGATGGCGCGAACGTCCGGAAGTTCGCACGGGTCGACCGAGTAAACTTCGAGGTCGCCGCTCCTTGGCCCGCGGCGGCCGCTGGCGGCGGACCGTCCTTGACCAAGGTCGCCGAGGAGGAATACAGCAACGACTTCACCAACTGGATCGCCGCCACCGTCAGCCCGGCTGCGGGGGCTCCTGGCACCTCGTTTGCCTCGTGGGTCGGCTCTTCCGGCTTGCCGCTCGCGGATCGCGATCCAGACGACGATCCGGACCTCGACGGACGCTCGAATTTCGTCGAGTATGCCCTCGGATCGTCGGCTTCCACGCGGGATGCCGCGCCGCCCTTCGAGATGGATTTCGACGGCGGCTGGGTGATCTTCAACTACGAGTTTCGGACCGATCGACCGAGTGCGGTGGTCGCGGTGGAGCATTCGAGCGACCTCGGCACATGGCAAAAGCTGGACAGCACCTCGATGTCGATCTCAGGAAATCTCCAGCAGCGCTACGCCGAGCAGTCGATGAGCGGCCGGCCGAAGGGCTTCTACCGCCTTTCGGTGACGGAATCGGCACCATGACGACTCGATGCTTGCCAGTGCGCAGGGCGGGCCGGATCATCCGGATTAATGAAGATCGGCGAAGCGGTGGAGCGTTACCGGATCAAGCCGGGTCACAAGATCGACCTCGGTGCGATCGACGCGGGGGATTGCTCACTGTTCAGCGGCGGCGGGAAGAGCCAGTCTCAGGAGACCTTCGACGAACTTCGCGATGAGCTCCAAGCACTCCAGAAGGTGCTCTATGCGCAGAGCAAGCACCGTGTCCTGGTTGTCCTCCAAGCGATGGACACCGGCGGCAAGGACGGCTGTGTGAAGCACGTCTTTTCCCGGGTGGACCCTCAGGGCGTCCACGTGAAGGCGTTCAAGAAGCCGAGCGATGAAGAGGCAGCCCATGATTTCCTGTGGCGTATCCATCACCGCGTGCCGGGGAACGGCCAGATCGTCATTTTCAACCGGAGCCACTACGAGGACATTCTCGCGGTGAGGGTGAAGAAGTTGTTCGGCGACGAGGTCTGGCAACGCCGCTACCGCCATATCATCGAATTCGAACGGATGCTCGCCGAGGAGGGGACCACAATCATCAAGATGTTCCTCCACATCTCGAAAGACGAGCAGAAGAAGCGGCTGGAATCGCGTCTCGCGAATCCGGTGAAGCATTGGAAACTCAATCCCGACGATCTCGTCGACCGCGCCCGCTGGGATGATTTTCAAATGGGCTATGAAGACCTCATGGAACGGACAAGCACCGAGGCCGCGCCCTGGTATGTCATTCCTGCCGACCGCAAGTGGTATCGCAACCTGGTGGTTGCCCGCATCATGGTCGACACCCTGCGCGGGTTGAAAATGGACTTCCCGAAGCCGGACTGGGATCCGGCGTCGGTGGTGATCGAGTGATATCTCATGGCCATGAAACGGAGGATCTTCTCACGCGGTGTCGCGTTGTCTTTCGGGCTGTGCGGTTGTGGCGGTGACAAGGCCGTTCCCGAGCCCATGCCGGAAGGGGAGCAGCTGGACCCCTACCGCTCGCCCATGTCGGAACGGATCAACGCGGTGATCTACCGCCGGGACAAGCCCGACGGGATGCCCGAGGAGTTGGCCCTTCTCGGGGTCCAGCCGGGCAAGCCGTTCGCGGATTTTAAGGAAGAGTCGGGAATCGACGACTGGTTCGAGATTGAGTCCTCAGGCGGTGGCGTCCGTCAGGTTTCTCTCACCTGCGGGCTCTCGCCGGTGGTCGACGCCGATGGCAGGATTTCTGCGCTCTACCGCAGCCGGAAGATGTTCGGCGGGAAGATGCACGAGGAGATGGAGATTGTGGCGGAGTAGATGCTGGTCGGATGCAATGGCGGAGCCGAATCCGACGGGCACACCGCCGGGTGGGATGCCGTCGCCATTTGTTTTAGGACGCCGCTGCAGCCTTTGCGTCGTGTTCCGCCTTTGATGCCTTGCGGGCTTCGGCGACGAAGTGGTTGCAGGCCTCGCGACAGCGGAGCGGGATCGCTTGGGAGCGGTCGATGTCGCCGACCACGCCGTCGAAACGGCTCGCTTCGCTGTCTTCCAGCGGGGTGGTGGCATCGAGGCCCCAGAGGATGTTCTTCACGCAGCAATGACCAGGCCCGCAGACTTCCTTCACCAGCTTTTGCGCTCCGGCATCGCTGAGGTTCCGGGCAAATCGATACATCCCGGTTTGGCGGTTCAGCTTGTCGCGCAACTGCTCGACTTCCAGTCGGCCGTCGAGCGCGGCGAAGTGCATGCCGACATTCGCGGGGTAGAACAAATCGAGCGCCTGCCGCAGTTCGTCCGCGGAGGACAAGCGGAGCAGCCAGCCGCGCTTGAGGGTGAGCTCGCCCTTGGTGAAGCGGTAGTGGCCATCGTCCGCCCAGGTGGAGATCGTGCGCGCCGCGGCGGGATCGTCGTGGGAGTCTAACAGGGTGAGGTCGCCCGCTTCGTCATCGATGTGGCAGAGCGCGAAGGCAGCGCCCGCGGTGTCGGGCAGGATGGCGACCTGGCCGATGCGGCGGATGCCGTTGGCGACGGCGTGGGAGAGGCGTTCAGCGAGGATCATGGTATTTCGCGTCGAAGTCGGAAACCTGGTCGAGGATCACGTCGGCGATGTGCCGTTCGGTCCCGATGGCGGAGGAGTAGTAAAGCGTCTTGCCACGCAGGTGGTGGGGATTTTGGCGGAAGACCTCGCGCTGGCTGGCGGCCTCGCCGGGTTCGGCCTCGATCCCTAACAGCACCGGGATGTCCTGGTAGCTGTGCAAGCCGTCGGCGATGAAGAAAGGAACCACCACCACGTTCGGAGTGGTGGCGAGCTTGTCCCATTCGGCGATGAAAGGCTGCTCTTCCATGTAGGCATCCAGCACCTCGGCATAGCCCGCGCCGGAAGCTTTGATCTGGTCGGCCTGGTCCTTGATCGCCTTGGTTGAGTTCTGGTTGAGACCCGTGCCGTGTCCGACGATGAAAAGGGTGGTCTGCGCAGGGTCGGCATCGGGCGCGACTTCCCTCGCGCGGCGCAGCAGCAGCCCGGTCATCGAAGAATGCACGCCCACCGGCAAGGTGTAGTGCCAGGTTTTCCCGGAGTGGCTCGTGGTCGGCCCGTCGAGGTGAAGTTCGCGCGGGATGACCTCCTGCGTGAAGTAACCTTCGCTGATGAAATCGGGCACCACGTAAACCTCGTCGGCGTCGATCATGTATTCCGCCTCGCGCATCGACGGTTCCTCTTTCCAAAAGCAACAA
>JAYTLR010000176.1:0-2196 GCA_043729195.1 Akkermansia sp. | reverse complement strand
TTCAAGATGCAGACCGAGGCGACCGATGCCTTCGACATCAGCAAGGAGCCGCAGGAGGTGAAAGACCTCTACGGCAACACCGACAACGGCGCGAAGCTGCTCGTCGCCCGCCGGCTCGTGGAGCGTGGCGTTCGTTTCGTGCAGGTGAGCGCTGGCGGATGGGATCACCACAGCCAACTCGATGTGAACCTCGCGCGGCAAGCGGGAGCAATCGACGGCCCGGCTGCGGCGCTCATCAAGGATCTCAAGCAGCGCGGGCTGCTGGATTCGACGCTGATCGTCTGGGGCGGCGAGTTCGGCCGCACCGTCACCAAGGATCGCAACGGCAACGAAAACCCGGGCCGCGATCACAACGGTCGCGCGATGGTCACATGGATGGCCGGCGGCGGAGTGAAAGGCGGGACGGTTTATGGCGCGACGGATGAGTTCGGCGCCCGCGCCGTGGAGGACAAGGTGCATGTCCACGACCTGCACGCCACGATCCTCGCGCTGCTCGGCTTCGACCACACGAAGCTGACCTATCGCTACAATGGCCGCGACTTCCGTTTCACGGACAACTTTGGGCAAGTCGTCAAGAAAGTCATTGCCTGAGCATTCGCTGAAGAAATCAGTTCATGATCCGCACGGAAGGACGCAAATTCGCACTGCGTCCTTCCGTTGCATTTAGCGGGGTCGCTTGCACGTTGCGCCCGCTCCAAAAACCCCACGTCACCTCCTGAAGCATATGAGACCATCCCTCCTCCCTCTCCTAACGAGCCTCGCGCTCACCTCCGTGGCCATCGCAGCCGATGCGCCGAAACCCATCGCCAAAACCGACGCGCCCGCCAAGCCTGCGGGCAAACCCGCCGCAGACCCGGACATGATGATGGGCGGCGGCGAAATGATGATGATGGGGGGCAAGACCGGAGAGTTCACCCCCGAGCAACTCGCCTTCTTCGAGACGAAGATCCGCCCGATCTTCAAGGAAACCTGCTACAAGTGCCACTCCGTCGAATCCGGCAAGTCGAAGGGCGGCCTGCTCCTCGACTCCCGGGAGGCCACGCTCAAAGGCGGCGACACCGGCCCCGCGGTGAAGCCCGGCGATGTCGAGAAGAGCCTGCTCATCAAGGCCATCAGCTATAAAGATCCCGACCTGCAAATGCCGCCCAAGGGCGAAAAGCTGAGCCCCGACCAGATCGCGGCCTTTACGCAGTGGGTGAAAATGGGCGCACCCGATCCGCGCAAGGCGGACCCCAAGGCCAGCAAACTCAGCGGCCTCACAGACAAGGCCCGCTCGCATTGGTCCTTCAAGGCCGTGCAAAAACCGGCGATCCCCGAGATCAAGAACCGCGGGTGGTATCGCACGCCGGTCGATGCCATCGTCCTCTCGAACCTCGAGTCGAAGAACATGCTCCCGATGCCCGACACGTCGAAGGAAGCGCTCCTGCGCCGCGCGACCTTCGATCTGCTCGGCCTCCCTCCCAGCCCTTCCGAACTCAAAGAATTCCTCTCCGACCAGACGCCGACCGCGTTTCAGAAAGCCGTCGAGCGCCTGCTCGCCTCGCCGCACTACGGCGAACGCTGGGGCCGCTTCTGGCTCGATACCGCGCGTTACGCCGACACCATCGGCGGCGACCGCAACGCGAACAATCGCGCCGATTACCGCTATCCCTTCGCCTACACCTATCGCGACTGGGTCATCAAGGCCTTCAACAGCGACATGCCGTATGACAAGTTCATCACCGCGCAGCTCGCCGCGGACAAGATGCCGGAGTCGCAGAAGGACAAGTCGCTCCTCGCCGGGCTCGGCTTCCTCACCGTCGGCGAACGCTTCGGCAACAACAACGATGTCATCAACGACCGCATCGACGCGGTCACCAAGGGCTTCGTCGGCCTCACCGTCTCGTGCGCGCGCTGCCACGATCACATGTCCGATCCGATCCCGACGAAGGATTACTATGCCCTGCATGGCGTCTTCGCGAGCATCACGGAGCCGGCGGAGAAGCCGATGATCAACAGCCCTGACCCAAAGCTGGCGGCTGAATTCACCGCCAAACTCGCGGCGCTGGAGCAGCAGAACCGCGACATTTTCTACAAGGCGATGGAGGACACCACCTGGCTGATCCGCCAGAAAGCCGGCACCTATCTGCTGGCCGGTGAGAAAGGCCGCGACAACGCCAGCGAGACGGAACTGCTCAAGCGCGAGGCGCTGGTGAA
>JAYTLR010000175.1:0-3350 GCA_043729195.1 Akkermansia sp. | reverse complement strand
CTCCCCCCCGGGTAGCTTTCCGGCAGCATCTCTCTTCAAAATTCGACGTTCGACGTTCGACGTTCGATGTTCGCTTTTCTCCCCGGCTTGAATCTTTCCTTGACCCCAAGCGCCCCGAAGCCTATTTCCGCCGCCCCAACGAACGACCCACGACTCTCATGGCCAACGCACAAGTTATTCTCCGCGAAAAAATCGAAGGTCTCGGTGCCGAGGCCGATGTCGTCAAGGTCCGTGCCGGCTACGCCCGCAACTACCTTGTCCCCCAAGGCAAGGCCTTCGAAGCCACCCGCGCCAACCTCCGCCACGTCGAAAACCTCAAGGCCAACCGCGCCAAGCGCGAAGCCGACGAACTCGAAGTCGCCAAGGTCCTCGGTGCCAAGATCGCCAAGCTCCGTCCGAAGTTCACCCTCGAAGTCGGCCAAGGCGGCCGCGCTTTCGGTTCGGTGACCTCTCTCGACATCCACAAGCAACTCGAAGCCGCCGGCATCGCCATCGACCGCCACGCCATCGAGCTCGAGAAGCCGGTCAAGAAGTCCGGCAAGACCGACGTCACCGTCCGCGTCCACCCGGAAGTCATCGTGACCCTCACGATCAACGTCGAGTCGAACGGCACCGAGCAGGAAGAAGAAGCCTGAGTTCTTCACAAAGTTTTTCACAAAGCGCGGCTCCGCAAGGGGCCGCGCTTTTTCGTGCCCTGGGACCGCCTCTCCGCACTCATCCCTACCCATCGCCTCCGGGGAAAAAGCCCAGCAAACCCCGCCGCTACCGGGACCGCGGACTTCAGTCCGCAGAACGGTCCCCCGAGCACGCCCACCTTCCCGGTCCACATCGCCCGAGCCAGTGCTGGAAAGTTATTCACAATCTCTTCACAAGTTACCCCTCTTGACCCCTAATGTGAATTCTTGTGAATATCTTCGGTGAAAATGCAAACGCTTCTTCATTCACGAATCGAGATCCTGGAGTCCCCGCAGATCCGCAGCTTTCTGGCGGAACTTTGGTTAGGTGCCGAGTTTCCGACTGCTCACGAGCCTTGTTGCACCATCGACAACCTCCTCGTCCTAGTGCTTCAGTGTCACAATCGTGCCCTCACGTTGAATCACTTCCCTCTTCCCGGAAGCTCGCTGACACTGCAAATGCAGCAGCTCAATGGCTCTTTGCATTGCTTGGCACGTGAGATTGCGGTCAACCGGGGTATTCAAATCGGCCGCTTCGACGGGACGGCTTTCCTGACATTCCTGAAGGCAGCCTACTGCGCCCCGATGAAGTCCCGACCGCGAAAAACTCCCAAACTACGCTCTTGCTACTAAGCATTGTGGCCCGAGCACGACTGAGGCGTTGCTCTCCAACTGGGTGCTTGTTATCGAAGCGGCCGGCCTGCTCCACCGCAGGTTTCGAAGCTTCCCATGGCCGTCGACACCAAGCCCTTCCGCACCCAGGACTCCCCGTCCCTCCAGACCTCCGATGCTGCCCTCACCGGCCCGGACGTCACCCGCTCGATGCCCCACGCCCTCGGACCGGAGAAGAGCGTCCTGTCCTCCATGCTCAAGGACCCTGAGCAGTGGATCGGCATCGCGCTCGAAGAAGGCCTGACCCGCGACCATTTCTACCTCCCCGGCCACGGCCTCCTTTTCGAAACCCTGCGCGACCTCAACGCCAAGGGCACCGACATCGAACTCGTCTCGCTGGTCCAGCTCCTCCACGACCGTGGCAACCTCGACAGCGTCGGCGGCCCGGCGACGATCACCGACATTTTCACCTATGCGCCCAACGCCGCGCACTTCCACAACCACCTCTCACTGGTAAAGGACAAGTTCGTTCTTCGCTGCGTGATCCGGACCTGCACCGAAGCCGTCTCGGAAGCCTTCGAAAACCCCGAGGAAACCGTCTCGCTGTTAGATCGCGTCGAGTCCAGCGTGCTCGGCATCCGCCAAGGCAACGAAACCGCCCGCGGCTTCCACATCAAGCAGTCGGTCGGTGAAGTCATCAGCCACTTCGAGGCGCTGCTCTCCGGCGACGTCGAAGTCCAGGGCGCGCCCACCGGCTACGCCGACCTCGACCGCATGTGCAAGGGCCTCAAGCCCGGTGAAATGTTCGTCGTCGCCGCCCGCCCGTCGATGGGCAAGACCTCGCTCATGATGAACATCGCCGAGCACATCTGCATCGACCACGGCGTGCCGACGATGGTCTTCTCCTGCGAAATGACGGCCTTCCAGATCGTCCAGCGCCTGGTCTTCTCACGCGCCCGTTTCGCGATGGCCCAGATGGGCCGCGGCTTCAAACCGAAGAAGGAAGACCTGCTCCGCATCAAGCGCGCCGCCGAGGAGATCGCCTCCGCGAAAATGTTCGTCGACGACACCCCGGGCATCCTCATCGACACCCTCCGCGCCAAAGCCCGCCGCCGGAAACGCGAGGACAACATCGGCTTCATCGCCATCGACTACCTCCAGCTCCTGAAGTCCGGCTCGAAGCAGGCGCAGAACTCCCGCGAGCGTGAAATCGGTGAAATTTCAGCCGGAATCAAGGGCCTTGCCAAGGAACTCGGCATCCCGATCCTGGTCCTCGCCCAGCTCAACCGCGGACCGGAAGGCCGCACCGGCAAATCGCTCGGCGTGCCCCGCATGTCCGACCTCCGCGAATCCGGCACCATCGAGCAGGACGCCGACATGATCGGCCTGCTCTACCGCACCGCCTACTACGCCGAGACCGAGGAGGAAAAGGAAGCCGAAGCCGGCAAGGCGGAGCTCGTCCTTGCCAAAAACCGTAACGGCGAAACCGGCCACGTCCCGCTGACCTTCATCGCCGACCTCATGCGCTTCGAGACCCGGGCGCGGGATGAGAACGAGCAGCATTGAGATCTAAAATGCGAACGCCGAACATCCAACATCGAACGCCGAATGTTGAATCGGAAGACGTTCCCCTTTTCGGCTGTTTCATTCGTCATTCGATGTTCGTTGTTGGGCGTTCGATGTTCAACGTTTCTTCCCCATGCCTCCCAAAAAGAAAGCGAATGCCAAACCCCTCACCGGCTCTGCCCTCGTCAAAGAGGTCTGCCGCCGGATCCGCTTGGCGCGCAGCCTTTGGGACGCCCACCGCAACGCCGCCTGCCGCGGCGAGCGGGAGAAAGCCATCGCGCTCTATGAAACCCTGAGCGAGACGGAGAAAGAGAAGGTCCCGCAGACCCTCCGCGTCTGGCTCCGCTACCGCAGCGAGAAATACTTCGGTGAAGACCGGACGCCGCCGGGCGGGAAGCATTGACCGCACGAATGGAGTGTCGCCTTGACGGCGACATCTGAACTGTGGCCCGGTTCTGATCTGTTAGGCGGCGGGTCGGTGGCTGGGTTTCCCGGTGG
>JAYTLR010000174.1:0-38695 GCA_043729195.1 Akkermansia sp. | reverse complement strand
AGGATCCCATCCTGCCGAACGTGCCGACCTTCCTCGCGTCGGAGGAGAGCGACCGGAAGTATATCCTCGAGCACCTGCCGGAGCTGGTCGTCAAGGCGGCCAACGAGTCGGGCGGCTACGGCATGCTGATGGGGCCGTCGGCGACCAAAGAGGAGATCGCTTCCTTCCGCGACAAGATCATTGAGGACCCGCGCAACTTCATCGCCCAGCCGGTGGTCTCGCTGTCCCGCTCGCCGACCTACTGCGAGGATGTGATGGAGGGCCGCCACATCGACCTGCGGCCGTATATCATCTACGGCGACGACGTGAAGATCGTGCCCGGCGGGCTGACGCGGGTCGCTTTGAAAAAGGGATCGCTGGTCGTCAATTCCTCGCAAGGCGGCGGCAGCAAGGATACCTGGGTCTTGAAATAACTTCCTGTCATGCTTTCCCGAGTTGCCAACAGCCTCTACTGGATGGTCCGCTACATCGAGCGGGCCGACAACCTGTCCCGCTTGATCGAAGTCAACGGCCAGCTCCTGCTGGATCACGAGCGCCTCGATTCCGACCGCCTCCGCGCCTTCTGGAAGCCGATCATCCTCAGCACGGGTGACGAGGAACTCTTCGGCGAGCTCTACGGCGCGTGGGAAGAGGGGAGCGGGGCGGTGATCCGTTTCATGACCAATGACCGGCGGAACCCGAACAGCATCGTTTCCTCAATCGCCCAAGCCCGTGAAAACGCGCGGATGGTCCGCGACCAGCTTTCAGAAGAGCTGTGGGAAGAGCTGAACTCACTCTATCTCTTCATCAACTCGCACGACGGCGAGGCGCTGCTGGCGAATGATCCGACCCGCTTCTACGAGACTATCCGGCGGGCGACCTTCACCTTTCACGGGATCGCGGCGGCGTCGATTTCCCGCAGCGATTCCTGGGAGTTCATGGATCTGGGCCGCCACCTTGAGCGGGCGGACAAGACGACGCGCTTTCTGGATATCACCAGCTTCCTGCCGGAGTCGGAACTGCCCAGCAATGGCACTGCGACCTTCCACTGGACCGCCATCTTGCGCTCTTGCGGCGCACTCGGGGCCTTCCGCGCCGAGCACCGCGGCGAGCCGACGGAGGAAAGCGTGGTCAGCTTCCTGATGTTCTCGCGGGATTTCCCTCGCTCGGTCCGTTACTGTGTCGAGCGGATCGACCGCAATCTCCACCGCATCTCCGGAGCCCCGCGTGGGACCTACACCAACGAGGCCGAACGGGTCGCCGGACGTCTGCTTTCCGAGCTTTCCTACGGCTCCACCGACGAGATCCTGGCGACAGGGTTGCACGACTACCTCGATGGCATGCAGGGTCGCTTCAACTCGATCGGCGCCGGGATGTTCCGCACTTACATCCTGGTCCGCGAGACCGGGGACGAGCGTCCGCCGATCCCGGCTGCCAGCATGTCATCGGTCGTCGCCTGGCAGATGGCCCAGCAGCAGCAGTGAGCCTGTTCCGGAATCCATCCCTGTCTTGAATCCGGAAACCATTCCATCAGCCGCGCCCCGTGCGGCGACTCCCGGTATTTCCATGTCCCTCACTCCGCTGAACGGTCCCGTGTTCCGCGTCCTGCACCGGACGGTGTTCGACTACGACGCGCCGGTGCGGGACAGCATGAATACGCTGCATCTGGAGCCGCGGACTTTTCCCTTCCAGCGCACGCTTTCGGCGGTGGTGAAGATCCTGCCGGCGACGCGGGTGAGGCGCTTCCATGATCTTTTCGATAACTTCACGCACCACTTCGAGGTGCCCGGCGACCACCGGCGGCTTGAGATTGAGAGCCGGATCCGGATCCAGAACCTGCCCTTGGTCGTGCCGGAGGCCTCGCAGCGGGCGACGCTGAACGAGTATCGGGGCGGGGACATCCCGGAGCGCACTTGGGCCTATCTTCAAGAAAGCCGCTTCGTCTCCCGCCACCCGCAGATCTGGCGGCAGGCGCTCGACATTACCAACGGCCTCGCCCCGGTCTTCGAACAGGCGGTGGCGATCATGCACTGGGTCCACCGCGAGTTCCGCTACGATGCGGGCTCGACCCACGTGAACACCCACCTTGAAGAGGCCTTCGCACTGCGCCGCGGGGTGTGCCAGGATTTCACCCATGTCATGCTCGGCCTCTGCCGGGCGGTCGGCATCCCGGCCCGCTATGCCTCCGGCTACCTCTACAACGGCCCGCGCGATCATCTGGTCGGATCCCAGGCCTCGCATGCCTGGCCGGAGGTGTTCTTCCCGGGTATCGGCTGGATCGGCTTCGACCCGACCAACGAGACGCTGGCGGATGAGCGCTACATCAAGATCGCCGTCGGCCGGGACTACGATGACGTCGCTCCCGTCCGCGGCACCTACCACGGCAGCGGGCATTGCAAGATGAACGTGACCGTGGAAGTGGAGAAGGTGGAGTGAGGCGAAGCTCACCTGCCTTGAATCCGGAGCTTCGGGGTCTCCATGGAAAACACGAGGGCCATCGACCCGGTAAGGTGGAGACGGGAGGAAATGTAGTAACCCTTGTCATACATGTCGCGGCCAGGAAGGGCGACGAAGGAACCGTCATGGCAGCGGGCCATGTTCAGCCAGGCCTTGTTGTAGTCCATCATCGCGCGGAGGGCGGTCTCGTCGCCGGACACGTTGGCTCCGAGGAGCCCCCAGCACACCGAGAGAACGCTGTCGGCGTGGGCGTCGTTGAGGTACTTTTTGGAGAGGTGGTCAGCACGCCTTCGTCTTTCGTCGCGAGGTAGTACTCGGAGAGCAGGATGCACTGGTAGGAGGCGGGCCAGACCCAGATGCCTCGGTTCGGAATGGTGTTCCAGGAATACACGAGTTTCTTCACCTCGTCGGTCTTCCCGGCGTAGAGTAGTGCCAGCCCGCTCATGCACTTGGCGTGGCATTGCTCTCGGGAGATGAACTCGTTGTTGGAAAGGTAGTCCATAGCCCGCTTGGCGAGCAGCGCCGACTTCTTACAGTGCTTCGGGTAGGTTTCCGAAAAGCGGCCGATGGCCTCGAGTTCGATCTCCGAGCCATGGGTTTTCAATCGACTTGCCTGCCTGGGGTTGGCTGCCGGGACCAAGCCGCCGGTGATGCCTTACTGTGCAAAAAAAGCGGCGATCCCGCTTGTCGCAGGATCGCCGCCCGAGATGAGCGAACGAATCAGGGTCCGGTGACCTTGAGGCGGGCGAAGTTGGTCGTTCCAGCGGGGAAGGTGAACTTCACTTCCGACGCGGTCGGGAAGGTCACGGTGAACCCCGGGGTGGGAGTAGCAGTCTGTGCTACCCACGCCCCTGACAGGGTGGCGGATGTTTCCACCAGGAAGTCAGTGCCGTAAGCTCCGACGTAGCCTGCACCCTTCGTCCAAGTGACGCTGAGCACGCCCGCAGTGTCGACCACGCCCGGCAGCGGAGTGAAGCCGGTGGTGTTACCGGTAGGCCCGCCGATGAAGTATTCGACGCCGTTGGGGACGCCGTCAGCATCGTGATCATCTTCGAGATTGGGACCCGCGGTGTTGGTCGATGCCCATGACGAGTAACCGGGGGTTTCCAGGGAGAGGATGCCGGTAGTCTCGTCAAAGGTGTATTTCTTGCTGCCGACGGTCTTCTCCCACTTGTTGCTGCCGATATCGGAGAAGCCGACGACGGTGAAGTTGGTTCCGTAGGGACCGGTGAGGCTGGTGACATTTTCCACCAGCCAAGTGCCGGACAGGAGGCCGTCGGCGGCCAGAGTATCGATGACGAAGTCGCCATCGAGCGTGACCGTTCCCGCACCGCTGATGCTGCTATTCGTGCCGGAGGTGGCACCGAGGACGAACTTGAGTTGCGCGTTGTCGGTGAGCTCGAGGGCACCGCCGGCTCCGACGGTGGTGCCACCGGTGAAGAAGTTTGCCCCGGAAAGCACCAGCGTGCCGGCACCTGTTTTGGCGAGGCTGCTGATCTTGGACTCGGCGACGGCCAGATCGCCCAGAGGGGCCGAGATGGTGAGCGTGCCACTGGTGACGGTGACATTGGACGCGGTGTTCACGCCATTGGCACCCTGGCTGGTCAGCATCATGACGGAGCCACCGGTTGCCGAGATGGTCGAGGTTCCGGTGGAGGTGATGTCACCGTTGATATTGAAGGCACCGTAAGTCGCGTGTCCGTCGGTTGCGGTGAGTGTTCCCCCGTTGAGGGTGACGTTACCCAGAGCATTGTTGCCGGTGACGTCGTTGGCGACGGTGCCGCCGTTGATGACTAAGGAGGGCACGGTGATCGACGAGAAGTTCGAGCTCAGGACGTTGGCGGCGCCAAAGCTCAGGCTCGCGGTGGGGTTGACAGTGATCGTGCGGGAGTTGATGGCGGCTCCCAAGGCGGTGCCGGTGCCTGCGGAGGCATTGGCGGCGAGGGTTCCACCGCTGACGGTGATGTCACCAACCGTGGTGCTCGAGCCCAGGAGGGTTTGGGTGAAGCTGCCTTGTTTGACCAAGGCAACCTCTCCGGTGATCAGCCCCGCGTAGGTGACGTCCGCGACGGGAGTGGACGTGAGGGTGGCGGGTACGGCGGAGGTGATCGCTTTGCCCGTGGTATTGGCTCCGACGGCGGTCGGGTTGGAGATCAGGCCAGCCACGGTCTGGTTAAAGCCCGCCATGTTGAAGGTCACGGTGTTGGTATCGTTCTGGCCAAGCGTCAGGGGGGCGGTGGTGCAGAGCCCGTCATTGATGCCCAGAACCGCGGTGCCGACGGAGAAGCCGGTGTTGGCCCAGACGTTGCCGGTCGAGTTGAATGTAATGATGCCGGGGTCGGTACGGCTAACGTTGCCGGTTGGCAGGTTAATGGTCCCGTTCACGATGATGTTTCCTACTCCGCGGAGGAAGAGGATGCTACCGGCGATGAAGCTACCGGGCGAGGTTTCGGAGACGTTGCCATTGATTGTGATGGTGCTGCCCGCTCCGGGTGACACCTGGGTGATGGATGCCGAAGTAACACTGGTGACTTTGATCGGACCATCGATGGAAGCCGTGCCGCTGGACGTGATCTGGCTGCGGGTGAGAACCGGGACGGTATTGTTTCCGGCGGTGGTGAAGATCGTGACTCCGGCCGGAATGCTGACTCCGGTGAGGGTCAAGGTGTTGTTCGTGCTGACGGCAGCACCGGCGGGATGGTTGATCGTGATGGAGCCGGTGGTGGGAACGGCGGCCTGGTTGGCAAGAGTCACCGTGGCCACGCCCGCAAGCAACGAGCTGATGGAGATGTCACCGCTGTAGGCGGAATTGGTGCCACTGAGCGTGTAGGTGCCGGTGGTAGCGCCCTCCGTGCGGAAGGTGAGCGGTTCTGAGCCGGATATTGCGCCCGGGAAGGTCAGAGTGGCGGCGGTGCCGCTGCTATGACTGATGACGCCTCCACCGGTGCCGACCGCGATGTTGCGGGCGGCGCCGAAATTAACGGCGGTAGTGCCGGTGTAGCGGAGTTGACCGCCGCCGGAGAGCGCGATGCTGTTACCGGGAGCACCGTTGCCGATGCTGTTGATTCCAATAACGGACAGCGTGCCACCACCGATCGAGGTGAGGCCAGTTTGGAGGTTGGCACCGACAAGCGTGAGCGTGGACGTTCCGGTCTTGGTGATGCCCGTGGCTCCGGTGAGCTGGTTGCCTGTCGTGGCCGTGAAGGTGTAGTTGGTGGTGGCCGAGTTGACGACGACGCCGGCGGGCGAGATCAGACCGGTAAGCGTGATCGCCGGGTTGGCACCTCCTTCGGGGAACGTGACGGAGTCCCCGGAGAAGAAGACATCGGCCGCGACCCCGTCGTTCCAGTTGGTGGCGCCATTGATATCCCAGATGCCACTGGCAGTGCCGGTCCAAGTCAGCGCCTTGCCAGCACCGAAGGAGACCGTGACGCCGGTGGCGCTGGTATTCACGATCGGGGCCACGCGGTAATTTGCGGCATTGGCCACCGCGAAGGAACCGGCCCCGGACAAACTGGTGGAGGTGATGGCCGTGACGGTAGTGCTGGCCGGAGGCAGAGTCGTGACATCGAGGATGATCGGGCCATTCACGGTGAGCGCGCCGGTGGTGAGCGCATCTACCGAGTTTGGGTCGAAGAAGATGGTGCCACTATCCAATATTGCCGAAGTAGAGGTGATCTCGCCGGCCAGGGTGCCGGCGGTCAAGGTGAGCGCTCCGACCGACATGGTGTCCGGGGCGATCAGAGAGCCGGCGGTGACAGTGAGTCCACCCGAGAAGCCGGAAACGTCGCCCGTGATCAAGGCGGTACCGGTTCCGACCTTGGACAGAACGCTGGAGCCGGAGATCGCTCCGGAGAGGGTGAGGGTGCCCACTCCGCCGATACTGCTGTCGGAGGCGACGGAGATGGGACCGGAGGCGAGGCCGGTGGTGCCGGTGCTGCTGATGAGGGCACCGCCGCTGGCAAAGCCAAAGCCGTTGAGGACAAAGGGCTCGGCCCCGACGCTGACACCGTTGACATTCACCGTGGCACCGGAGGCGATGGTGGTGCCGGAAGCGGTGTCGCCGAAGGGATTGGTGCTGACGGCTCCCGTGGTGAGGGTGCCGGCGTTGACAAAGATCTGGCCCGTGAAGCCGGAGTAGTTGCTGGTGGCGTTGCCGAGACTGAGGATGCCGTCGCCGATCTTGGTGAGATTTCCGGAGCCCTGGAGCTGGGCGGCGTTGTTCGCGTTGGAGACGACCGCGCCGTCGTCAAGGGTCAGGGTGAAGGTAGCTGGAACATCAAGGATCCCGCCGCCCGTGCCGAAGTTGAAGATGAACTGCCGGACGGTGGCGCTGCCGACGTTGTTATTGAACGAGTTGGTATTGCGGAGGGTCGCTCCGTTGCTGATGTTGATATATTTGGAGAGAGTCGCCGGGGCGGAGGAAGACCCGAGGTGCCCCGTCAAGGCGGTGGTGAGAGCAACACTGAGGGTTCCTCCGGTGAGGTTGACATCACCCGTGAAGGTGTTGGTGCCGGCCAAGGTGGTGGTTCCAACCGTGAGGAGGCCCGTGCCGCCGGCAATGACCCCACCGGTCTGGGTGAGGGTGGCCCCGGTGGCGACGGTCAGGGATCCGGACGAGATGGTGCCTCCCGACTGCACAAGGGTGGCCCCGGAAGCGACGGTGAGAGCCGAGCCGGGAACGGTGCCGCCCGTGATCGTGAGGGTGCCGCCGAGAACATCGGTGACGCCGCTGTATGTGTGGGCCCCGGAAGTGGAAGTCGTTCCACTCGTGGAGAGGGAGCCGAGTCCGTTGATCGCAGCCCCGGAGGTGAGGGAGGCGGTCGAAGCGACAGTGACGGCAGAATCAGTAAGCGTCCCGCTGGCCAACGTAAGCGAGCCGGCGTTGACATTGATCGCGGAGCCAAAGGTGGAGGCACCGGAAACGGTGATGGCCCCCGTGCCCAGCTTGGTCAGTCCGAAAGTGGAGCCGTTGAGGGTGGACGAAAGGCTGAGAGCATTCGCGGAGTTGTTGGTCCAGGTCTGATTGTCGGTGACGATCACCGGCACGGCGATCGAACTGGCGGGGACGCCCAAGTCCATGGTGACACCTCCGGTGCCGATGGTGAGTGTGGTGGGATTACTCGGGACGGCGACGATGCCCAGACCGTTCACGGTATCGGAAATCGTCAGGCTTTTGGCGGCGGCGTTGCTGCCGAGGGTGATGGCCGTCGGGGCGGTGGTGACCGTGGAATTGGAGAAGACCACATCGGCTAGGGCACTCGGGGCAAGCGGTTGATCCGCTCCACCGGAGGTAGCGACCCAGTTGCTCTGGGTGGATCCGTTGGAAGCGGTCCAGACGCTGGGGGAACCGGCAAGCCCGCCTTTCCAGAAAGCGGCGAGCAGGGGTGACGCGGCAGTGACATCGAGGGTGATGGCCGTGTCGGTAACGACGAGATTGCTGATCGTCGAATCAGACGAGTTAAAGAAGCTACCCAAGGTGTAGGTCGCGCCGGCAAGGCCGCCGAGCGGGGCGGAGACGAGGGTGTGGGTACCCGGGGTGATGGCGGCACCTGGAACCGCCCAGATATCCAAGGTCACATTGCCGGAAGCGGTCACCGCGGCGGGGAAGTTCATGGCGGACTCGCCGGCGAGGCCGCCGACTGCGACCCCGAGAGTCGAGCCACCGGCAAGGGTGTTAGCGGCGCCGCCCATGGTGAGCGGACCGACCACAGCGGGTTGGTAGCCGAATTTGGCACTACTGGCGACCGACAGCGCGCTGGCAGGGGCGACGGCGGAAGTGGCGGTGACCAGAAGAGCGCCCGAGCTGACCGTGGTCGCACCGCTGTGATTGTTGGTGCCGGAAAGGGTGAGGGAGCCGCCGGATACGGTGAGCGCCACCTGGCGGGTGCCCGGGGAGATCACGTCGGTGATGTTTCCGGAGTAAGCCGACGTCCCCGTGATCGTCAGGGTGGAGTCGGTGGTGGTGGAGCTGTTGCCCACCACGCAGGTATTGGCGTTGCGGCTGAGGCCGACGAGGGTCTGATTGAAACCGTTCAGGTCGAGATTGGCTGCGCCCGAGCCGCCGAGAAGGAGACTCGCCGCAGTGGAGATGCCGTTGTTCACCCCGACGATAGCGGTGCCGGTGACAGTGAGGGTGGTGGCGTAACCCGTGCCGGCACCAGAATACCTCACGAACCCATCCCGCTGATTGAATCCCACCGTGGCTGTGATGGGGCCGGCCAGGTGGAGCACATTAGCAGCGGAGGGCCCGCCTAGGATGTGACCGCCGGCGGTAGGACCGCCCGTGATGCTAATGGAGCCATTGAGAGTGGCCGCGCCGGTCGTGCCGGCATACTCGATATTGCCGCGACCGACGGCCCCGGTGGTCGCCGGGATCGTGATGTTGTTGGCGATGGTCCTTCCGCCATTGACCGCGACGCGGGTGCTGCCCGACCCGCCAGTGACCAAGGCGATGGCACCGGAACCGGCGGCAGTGTTGCTGTTAAGCTGGAGAATTCCGTTGGTGATGCTGACACCGCCATTAAAAGTGTTGGCTCCGGAAAGCACGATGGTTCCCGCTCCGCGCTTGGAGAGGGTAAAGCTTCCGGAAACGATGCCAGAGATGGTGCCGGTGCCAGTGTTGCTTCCGACTGCGGCTGCGGCCGTCATTGTGACGGCTCCCGAGACGATTCCGCCGCTGTCGAGGCGGAGGGCTCCGAAGGGCTGACCCGCGGCGGTCTCGGCCCAGCCGTTGCCGGCAATGCTGAAGTTATTGGCGACGGTAAGGGCGGAGGCACAGAACACCTGGCCCCCCGAGGCGATGGTGACAGCACCGGTGCCGAGAGCGGAGGCGCTGGTGGCGACCGAAACGCGGACATCGGAGATGCTGGTGCCTCCGGAGTAGGTGTTGGCTCCCGAGAGGGCGAACTGGCCATTGGACGCGCCTGCGGCGTTTACCGTGCCGTTGGTGTCGTTATTGAAGGTGACCGTTTTGGTGGCGCCGGAAATGACACCGCTGAGCGTCATGACCGCGTTCACGTTGGAACGGAAGACGCCGTTGTCCACCAGGGTGATCGGTGCGCTGATGGCGTTGGCGATCGCGGCGGTAAAGTCCACGGTGCCGGCGGTGGTGCCGGTGCCGTCAAGTTGGAGAGCCGCGCCTCCGGAAGCGGCAAGGGTGTAACCTAAGAACGGGGTGGTGGGATCGCCGATGTTGAGGTCGCCGACGATTCGGCTGGTGGTGTCGATCGTTACCGTGCGGGCGGCCGTAATGTTAAACCCAAGATTGACAACGTCACCACCCGTGGTGCCGGGAGCGGCGGCGGGAGTCCAGTTGGTGGTGGTGGACCAGGTCCCGGCGGCATCGACATTCCAAGAGCCTCCTGCAGCGCGGGCGGAGTAGGAGGAAACAACAAATGCCAAGGCAGTAGCGGTGGCAGCGAGGGTCAGGGACTGACGGGTGGGCTTGATGGGTTTCATGGGTTTTTGGATTTTTTGGGTTTTGGATTTCCCCCGCCAGGGCAAGAAACACCCGGATAAAGCCGTTGGTCGGCTTATCTTTTAGGGTTATTTCAGGCTATGACTTGGGTTTGGACGAAGCTATTTGAAAAGGAAGGGACACCAAGCACTATCTTCGCAAAGAAGCCCTTGAAATCTGGATCTCCATTCTTTCAAGTTTCCAAGAATAACGTGGGGTGTGAAGGGGGCCTCGTTTCCTTTCTTCGATACGAATGACTTCCGGGCCGAAGCCGCTCATGAGCGTTAGGCACCAGAATGGGGCTTTACCATTTGAGCCATCTCACTCGGCTTGGTTTGCGCATCCGATGGGCCGCTCGACAGGGCGGGGGCGTTGTGATGGGGTGGATCGATGAAGCGTGTACTGATCATGGTCGGCGCCTTTGTGCTCGCGCTTCTGGTGGGGATACTCATCTCCCGGCCCCTGCGGGACTTGCGGCCGGTGGTAAGCGTGTTGCCGAAGTTCGATTCGGCCACGTTCATGCTGTTCGTCGAAGGAGTTTGTCCCGTGGTGAAAATCGAAGGCGTTGAGGCTCAGCGTCTGCGCCCGATCTTCGAGGGGTGCCCCGTGGAGGAAGAGATGAAGGAATGGCCCGTAATCGGCGAATTGACGCTTTTCCAAGAGGGCACCGAGGTTTTGAAGATCGGGGTTTTTTCAAGGAGGGGCGGTCCGGTTCCCTTCGCGATCTCGGGCGGGGAATGCTATTCGGGCTACGACGAAGCGGCATTTCGGGAGCTTTTACAGTCAATTGGCTGGGTTTTAACGTCGAGCGGTTGGGAGCAATTGCCCGCCCGCTGACACGCACGGGCCGATTTTCCAGAGACAAAGTTGCACCCCGGGCGGTTTTACCGGAGAAGACCGCCAGCCGAATGACTGATTTGTTGATCGACCCCGCCCGCAGGAGCGGATGCCAGGACTTGGAAAAGCTCGGGGAAGTGCTGGAAGGCGCTGCCGCGAGACAGCGCTCACCCATCGACGACGTGCTGGACGCCGGCGTGGTTGACGAGGAGCCCTACATGCGGGAACTGGCTGCGGAGCTGGACATGGAGTGGCTGGAAAGCATCCCGGTCGCCGAGGCCCCGCTGCCGCTGCGCGAGGCCTGCGGACCCCGGGTTGCCCTGCGCCACCGTCTGCTGCCAGTTGCCATCACCGGCGAGGACGGCGCGAAGCATCTGAAGATCGCCACTTTCGACCCTTTCAATCTGGTCGCCCGCCAGGCTGTCGCCCAGGAAATCGAGATGCCGGTCGAGTGGTGCATCGCCTCCCGCCGCCGGATCCACGAATCGCTGCGCCGCCTCTACGGGGTCGGTGCGGACACCTTCGAACAGATCCTCGAAGGCCGGGAACTCGACTACGACAACCTGGAAGGCCACGACGAAGCGAACATCATCGACGCCGACGAGGACGAAGAGGCCAGCGTCGTCAAGTTCGTCAACCAGATCATCCGGGAGTCGCTCGAACAACGCGCGACGGACATCCACGTCGAGCCGCTATCCAACAACCTGCGGATCCGCTACCGGATCGACGGCCGCCTGCTGGAAGTCACGGTGCCGGAGAACGTCAAGGCGCTGCAAAGCTCGGTGATCGCGCGTTTGAAGATCATGGCGCGGCTCGACATCGCCGAGCGCCGCTTGCCGCAGGACGGACGTATCAACCTCCAGTTCGAAGGCCAGACCATCGACGTCCGCGTCGCAACCGTGCCGACGGTCGAAGGCGAGAGCGTCTCGCTGCGTCTCCTCAACCAGGAGAAGTTCAACCTCGACCGCCTCGGGATGGAGAAGCACGTGCGCTCGAAAATCGAGAGCCTGCTGCACATTTCCAACGGCATCATCCTGATCACCGGGCCGACCGGTTCGGGCAAATCGACCAGCCTTTATTCCTTCCTCACCGAGATCAACCACCCGGACCGCCGGATCGTCACGATCGAGGACCCGGTGGAAAACAAGCTGCCCGGGGTGATGCAGATCGCGGTGAAGTCGGACATCGGCCTGACCTTCGCCGCAGGCCTGCGTTCGATCCTGCGTGCCGACCCGAACGTCGTCATGATCGGGGAAATTCGAGACCTCGAGACCGCTGAAATCGCGATCCGGGCCTCGCTGACCGGTCACCTGGTGTTCTCCACCCTCCACACCAACGACGCGCTCGGCGGCATCAGCCGTCTGATCGACATGGGCGTGGAGCCCTTCCTCGTTTCCGCCGCGGTCCGTGCCTTCCTCGCCCAGCGGCTTGTTAGAAAGCTCTGCCCGCATTGCAAGAAGGCGCACGAAGTGACGATGGACGACCGCCGCGAACTGGGCATCCCGATGAATCTCGATGGCCAGGCCTACTCCGCCAACGGCTGCGACCGCTGCCGCAATACCGGCTATCAGGGCCGGCTCGCGATTTACGAAGTCGTGGTGCTCAGCCAGGCGATGCAGGACATGATCGCCCACGGGGCCAGCCAGCCGGACATCCGTGCGCAGTCGATCAAGGAAGGCTTCATCCCGATGCGCGGCTACGGCTGGATCAAGGTGATGCAAGGCCTGACCACCATCGAGGAAGTCGTCTCCGTGACCTCCACCGACATCGCGGTCGATTGATCTCAGCATTTCAGTTTTTCAGCATTTCAGCGTTTCCCACCAACCGTGCCTTTATTCGCTTACAAAGCCCTGAGTTCCTCCGGCGGTGTCCAGACCGGAGAGGTGGATGCAGCGGACCGCACCGAAGCGCTGCGGGTGCTCGATCGCCGCGGCTTGCAGCCGGTCAGTCTCAAGGAATCGTCGGGTTCCGTGGCGGTGGCGAAGCCGAAGGCCAAGGACAAGCCGGCTCCTGCGCAAGCCAAACCCGCGCCCCGGCCGGCCCCGCAGCCAGCGTCGAAGGTGCCCGGCAAGAAGTCGTCCAAGGCGGCGTCGAGGGACGTCGTGGACAATTCGCCCGACGGCCCGCTGAAGCTCAAGCGGGCGGAGGTGATCATGTTCACCGAGGAGCTTTCCGACATGCTCACCGCCGGTCTCCAGCTTGAGCCGGCCTTGAAGTCGATGGAGGCCCGGCAGGAGCTTGGCGGCCTGAAGGACGTCGCCAGCCGGATCCGCCAGTTGGTGCGCGACGGCATGAACTTTTCGACCGCGCTGAAGCGCGTCAGCCCGAGCTTCGGCCCGCTTTACTGCTCGCTGGCCGCGGCGGGCGAGGCATCAGGTGCGCTCGACACCATCCTCAAGCGCCAGTCGCACTATCTGAAGACGCTCGCCGATCTCCAGGCCCGCCTTATTCTCGCGATGATCTATCCGGCCTTCCTCGTGCTGGCCGGTATCGGCGTGTCGATCGTCTTCGTCACCACCCTGATCCCGCAGCTCACGACGCTGATCGAGAGCACTCCGGGCGGCAAGCTGCCGGGACCGATCAAGCTGATGGTCGGGGCCACCGATTTCCTCAAGAGTTATTGGTATGTCATGCTGATCATCCTCCTCGCTGCGGCCCTCTTTTTCAAGGCTTGGAAGGACAATCCGGACAACCGCCTCACCTGGGACCGCTTCAAGCTGCGCGCCCCGCTGATGGGACCGGTCGTCACCAGCCGCTTCTACGTGCAGTTTCTCGAAACCATGGCGAACCTTGCCGGCAACGGCTTACCGCTGCTGCGTGCCTTGGAGCTTTCCCGCGACGCGACCCAGAACCTCGCCCTGCGGACCGAGCTGAATACCGTGATCGACCAGGTCGGCGACGGCCGCGCTTTTTCGAAGGCGCTGATCCGGACCGGGGCCTTCCCGGCGCTGCTGATCGACATGGTCTCGGTCGGCGAGCAGACCGGAAAGCTGGACGTTTCCCTGCGCCGCGCTGCCGAGCGCTACGACAAGGAACTCGACAAGAGCCTTTCGCGGATCATGGCACTGATCATGCCGGTCATTCTCATCATCATGGCCAGCCTGATCGGCACCATGGCGTATCTGATGATCACCGCGATTTTCCAGACGATCAAGAACCTGGGGGCCTGACCAAGGAGCGACGGGCTTCGATCCGCCCCCCAATCCGACAAAGGCAGGCGGATCGGAGTCCGCCGCTCCTTGTTTCCCGTGAAAGCCGCCGGCGTCTTCAAAAGCTTGCTCCTCCTTTCCGGGTGGGCCGTCGCGGCGTGGCTGCTTTTCGCGAGGCCGCTGGAGCCGATTGCACTTGCTCCCCCCAAAGAGCGGGGCACTCCGATGCCCCCGCCATCCGAAGCTACTCCGGTCGACGCCGTCTTCCGCGATTGGTCTGCCGATCCCTCTTTGGCCGGAGCCCTCGTTGGATTCTGTCTGCTCGACTCGACAGGGAAGGTCATCTTCTCGTCGCCGCTCGCCGAGTCCGCGCTCTGTCCGGCTTCAGCCTTGAAGACAGTGACCACGGCCGCGGCGCTGGAGCTGTTAGGTGATAATTTCAAATTCGAAAGTTTCCTTCACTCCTCCGCGGAGATCGACGGGGAAGGGGTGCTCGATGGAGACCTGGTGTTCGCCGGCCACGGTGACCCGACCCTTTCGTCGGATGATCTCGAGCGATTCGCCAGGGCGCTTGGCTTGAACCGCGGATTGAAGCGCGTGCGGGGGAGACTTCTTGTCGACGCCTCGTATTTCCCGTCGCCACCGGTGAACGACCATTGGAACTGGGGGGACATCGGCAACGCTTATGGTGCCGGGGCCTTCGGTGTGAACCTGGATCACAACCGGATGGTCCTGCGCTTTGAGCCGGGCGCCCGACCCGGTGATCCTGCAAGGCTGGTGGATGCGAAGCCGATGACCCCGCAGCCGGAGTGGGATCATCAGGTCACGACCGGCCCGGCTGGAAGCGGTGACCGGGTGACGGTTTACTCCGAGCCCTACGGCCGTCGGGTGACCCTTCGCGGCACCGTGCCGGCGGGGGTCGAGTATTTCGCCGTCAATGCGGCCATCCCCGATCCACCCAAGCTGGTGGAAGAGATCCTGATGTCCCGCTTGCAAGAGGAGTTCGGCGTTGTGTTCGAGGGCCGTCCTTATCCCGCGGAATCGCGGATCCGCGCGAACAGCAAGTTCCTCATCGGCAATCCCTCGGCGAAGCTCCCGGAAATCATCGATCACCTGCACCGGGTCAGCGACAATCTGGAAGCGCAGTGCCTGTTCCTGACGATGGGCGTGGAGAAAAAAGGCGATCCCGCCGAGGTCATTCGCCGCCATTGGGAAAGCCGCGGCGTCACCTTCACCGGCCTGCGCCTGATCGATGGCAGCGGCTTGGCCCGCGCAAACATGATCCGGCCGCTTGATCTGGCAATGGTCAACCATCTCGCCCGCCGAGGACCGCACGGAGAGAGGTTCCGGCAAAGTCTAACAAGCGATCTCGACGGGAAGGTCCGTTCGAAGCTCGGGGCGATGTCCGGGGTGAAAACGGAGGTGGGGTTTATCACATCGGAAGACAGTCGCGAGGTCACCTTCGCGCTGATGGCAAACGGGCTGGATCCGGAGGTGGATTTCTGGTCGCTGCGGGAGAAGCTGTTGCGCGGGGTGGCTGCGAAGCTCACCCGGCAGTGAGTCGAGACCATCGGTGTACTGGACCGCGGATTTTTAGTCCGCTCGAAATCCACCAACCGTCCAAGCGGACTAAAGATCCGCGGTCCAGTAGATCGCCCGTTCTTCGGGCTTAGTCCTGTTGGGCCCGCAGTTCCCGGACTTCACGCTTCAGCGCGTCGATTTCCTGCTGTTGCCGGTCGAGGCGGCGTTGGATCTCGATCATCGGCCGCATGGCCGGGTCCTTTCGTTCCGCTTTTCCGCTGAGGGCCTCGGGGCCGCGCGGCGTGACTTTCACGACGCTCTTCTTGCCGCGCTGGATCACTTCCAGATTCATGGACTTGCCTTCGCTGCCGGACTTCGCCACTTCCGTCTTCAATCCTTCCAGCGTGGAGATCTTGCGTCCATTCGCGGTGAGGACGATGTCGTTCTGCTTGATCCCGGCCTCGGCCGCCGATCCGCCGCGCATGACCGACTCGACGACAACGCCCGCTCCCTCCGGCAGGTCGAAATGCGAACGCAAGGCGGGGTCGAGCGGTTTGACGACGAGGCCCACGAGCCAACGCGGCGACTGGGGAGGCATGACTTCCTTCGTGGGGCGAGTCTCGGCGTGATCCTTGGCGTGGCCTGAGAGATCTGGCTCGCCTTTTCCGTTGAGACGCTGGAGCACGTCGAAGACAGCATCTTGCTCACGCTGCAGTTCATCAGGGGTCAGGTCGCGGAACTCCTGGGGGTCGATCAAGGCCTTGTTCTCCAGCATTTGAATGAGCTGGGCATCCGTCGCCCCCTCGCGCTGTGACTTATCGAAAAGGTCGAGCAAGTCGGTGCCCGGTGCCTGTTCCTGTGCGGCGACTGGTGCGAGCAATACCGCGGCGGTGAGGAGGAGAATCGTTGCCTTCATGGTCTTGTAGTAGCGGCTCAGCGCCGGGCTGCTTGTCTTAACGGTGGGGATATTTTTCTCACGGCTTCGCCATGGTCCGGAAGGTCAGGTTGATGCGCGGGGTGGCGACCTTCATCGACTTCGGAAGCTGGTGATGCCAGTGCGTCTGGGTTTCGCCGGCCATGAGCAGCAGGCTGCCGCTTTCGAGCATGACCGAGACCGTCTCCTTGGTCCGCTTGTGGCGAAACGAGAACTTCCTTTCCGCACCGAAGCTCATCGACGCGATGCAGCCGTTCCTTGCCAGCGACCTTTCGTCATCGCTGTGCCAGCCCATGCCCTCGCGGCCATCGTGGTAGAGGTTCAGCAGGCAGGAATTGAAAACGATTCCGGCGCGTGCCTCGGCGACGGCTTTCAATTCGCGGAGCTCGTGGGTCCAGGGCAGTGCTTGCTTCGTCGTGCCGGAGTAGGTGTAGGAAAAACCCGCGTCACCATACCAAGCGACCTGACGGGCGGTGACGATACGCTTGCCGAATATCACAACCTCGTCGTGCTGCCACGGGACGGTCGAATTCAAGCGGTCATAGTAGTTCCGGGCCTCTTTGTCGCCGAGAATCCGGCCATGGTAGGTCACGATGCCGTCGCAAGGCAGGAGGTTTGCCGCGGGATCCGGTTGGAAAAGGTCCATGCCGTCAGGCCTTCGATTCGCGGTCCAGCAGAGCCCGCTTGCGATCGACGCCCCAGCGGTAGCCAGAGAGCCCGCCATCGACCCGCAGCACGCGGTGGCAGGGCACGGCGACGGCGACCGGGTTGGCTGCGCAGGCTCCGGCGACGGCGCGAACCGCTTTGGGCATGCCGATTTTTTCCGCGATGCCGGCGTAGCTGTCGGTGCTGCCAGGCGGGATCTCGCGGAGGGCCTGCCAGACGCGCTGCTGGAAATCGGTGCCGTGGAGGTCCAGCGGCAGGTCCCAAGCGGGTTCGCGCGCTTCAACGAAATCGATGACCCGGTCGACCACCCGATCGAATTCCGCGTCGCTCCCGATCCATTCGGAGTCCGGAAAGCGTTGGCGGAGGTCTGCTTCCAGAACCGCGGGATCGTCACCCATGAAGACGGCGCGGACGCCTTTCGTGGTGGTGGCCACCAGGACGGGGCCGAGCGACGATTCCCGGATGGTGAATTGAATCGGTTCACCCCGGCCTCCCTTGCCAAAGGGCTTCGGTTTCATGGGGATTTTTACGTCAGGCATGGCGGAGGATGAGGGATGGAACCGGCTGCGGGATTGCCTCTGTTCAGCGGCCTTTTGGAGCGGTCGAGGAATGCTTGAGCAGGTCGTAAAGGGTGCCGCAATACATGCAGCGGAAGCGATGCAAAAACACGATTCCGAACACCGCGGTCGCTCCGTGGTTGAGCGGAGGCAGGCGGTAGGCCCTCGAATGCTTGACCGCGCCGCTTTCCACGAGCGGCGAACCTTTGCAGAGGGGGCAACGAGCCGAGCGCCGCCGGACAAAGGAAATCAGCCAAGTGACCAGTGATGCTGAAAGCGAAGCCAACAGTGGCGTCACCACGGCTCGCGGTGTCGGGCTGGCAATCAGGATCACCATGCAGGTGGCCAGCGCGAGGACGCTGACGTAATGCAGGAGGGTGAAAAACACCGCCACGGTGAATGGCTGCTTGTTATGGATCGACCGGGCTCGGGTCGAAGGATCGGCTGCGGGACGGGTCTGCATGAAGGGAAGTGCAAGCGAAGACCAGACATCCCCCTTCTGCAAGGCGCGAGGAGGAGAATGCCGCATTCCGGTCCACCGGTTGGACCGGATCAGTCGAACAGGATGGGAATGATCAGGATGGCCAGGATGTTGACGACCTTGATCATCGGATTGACCGCGGGACCGGCGGTGTCCTTGTAGGGATCGCCGACGGTGTCGCCGGTCACGCTGGCCGCATGGGCCAGCGAGCCCTTGCCCCCGTGGTTCCCGTCCTCGATGAATTTCTTGGCATTGTCCCAGGCTCCGCCGGACGAAGTCATGGCGATGCCGATGAACAAGCCGGTGACGATGGTGCCGACCAGCACGCCGCCGAGGGCGACCGCGCCGAGTGCGGGGATCATGGCGACCGCGACCACGAAGACCAATGGCAGCAACGCGGGCAGGATCATCTGGCGGAGCGCGGCCTTGGTCACAATGTCCACGCATTGTCCGTAGTCCGGGATCTGGGTGCCGTCGAGGATACCGGGATGTGCCTGGATCTGGCGGCGGACCTCACGCACCACCGCGCCGGCGGCACTGCCCACGGCGTCCATCGCGTAGGCGGTGAAAGAGAAGGGCAGCAGGCCGCCGATGAAGAGGCCGATGATAATCCTCGGATCGGTGAGATCGAAAACGAAGACCTGGTTGGGCAGGTGGGCCCGCAGTTCTTCGACATAGGAGCCGAACAGCACCATCGCGGCGAGGCCGGCGGAGGCGATGGCGTAGCCTTTGGTCACGGCCTTCATGGTGTTGCCCACCGCATCGAGTTCGTCGGTAATTTTCCGCACCGAGGGGTCGAGCCCGCTCATCACGGCAATGCCGCCGGCGTTGTCGGTGATCGGGCCGAAGGCATCGAGCGAGATGATGATGCCCGAGAGGCTGAGCATGCTGACCACGGCGACCGCAATCCCGTAAAGACCGGCTTCCGAGTGGCAGAGCCAGATCGAGCCGACGATGCAAAGCACCGGCAGGACGGTCGCGTGGTGGCCGGTGCTGATGCCGGCGATGATGTTGGTGGCGTGGCCGGTCTTGCAGGCCTCGGCGAGGCGCTGGACGGGCTTGCAATTGGTCGAGGTGAAGTAGTTGGTGATGCCGACCGCGGCGAAGGTCAGGACGATGCCGACCAGCACGCAGGTGAAGATCGCCCCGGCATCGACCGACTTGCCCGAGAAATCGAGGGCTTCCGGAAACAGTGCTTGGGTTACGGGCCAAAGGAGGACGGCGGAAACGATGCCGCTCATCACCACGCTGCCGATCAGCGCGCGGGTGGCGGAGATCTTGGCGAGGTTGACGAAAAGGATGCCGAGCAGCGCGCCGATGATCGAGACGCCGCAGATCACGAAGGGATAGATCAGGGCTTGGGCAGCATGGTTGGCGGCGGTGAGGTAGCCGACCAGCACGCCGCCGATCAGGCTGACGGCGTAGGTTTCGAAGACATCGGCGGCCATGCCGGCGCAGTCGCCGACGTTGTCGCCGACGTTGTCCGCGATGGTGGCGGGGTTGCGCGGATCGTCTTCCTGGAGGTTCTGCTCGATCTTGCCGACGAGATCCGCGCCGACATCCGCGGCCTTGGTGTAGATGCCGCCGCCGAGGCGGGCGAAGACGCTGATCAAGGAGCTGCCGAGAGCGAGGCCGATCAGCGAATCGATGGCGGCCTTGCCGTTGCCGCCGGTCAGCTTGAGGACCAGCAGGTAGAAACCGCCGACCGAAAGCAGGCCGAGCGCGACGACCAGCAGGCCGGTGACCGCGCCGCCGTTGAACGCGACCCTCAGGGCCGGGTGGGCGCCGATCGATGCGGCCTGGGCGGTGCGGATGTTTGCGCGGACCGCGACCATCATGCCGATGTAGCCCGCGGCCAGCGAACAGACGGCACCGACGACAAAGCCGCCGGCGGTGGTCCAGTCGCGCAGCATGCCGATGGCGACGAACATCAGCAGTGCGATCACTGAAATCGTGGCGACCTGCCGGTGGAGATAGGCTTTCGCCCCGGCTTGGATGGCGGCGCCAATTTCGACCATTCTGGCGTTCCCGGCAGAGCAGGAAAGAACCATGCGGATCAGGACAAGGGCGCCGGCAAGGCCTGCGACGCCGAGGATGAGGGACGCGGCGATCCCGTGGTCGGTTAGAAACTGCTGCATTGGTTCGTCTTGGGTACGATTTCGGCAGTCACCTTGGGGAATCGGCTCTAACTGACAAGCCGAAACAAGACGCGTCCGGAGCCCCGTGGAAATCAGGGAAGCGGCGGCTTCCAATCGGGATACTTTTGTCGTAGCTGCTCCTTGTATTCCTCGGCCCCCGCCTTGTCAGGCTTGGCCTCGAGGGCTCGGATGAGTTTCCACAAGGCGAGCGGCTTGAGGGCGAGGTCGTTGTCGTCCAGCAACTCGACCACCACGACATAGGCTCCGGCCGCTTGGGCAGGGTCGTTGCGCTTCACATAAATGTCGCCCTGCACCATCCGGATTTCGGAGTTGACCCGTCCTTCGGGACGCAGTGCCTGGCAATCTTCGGCGGCTTTCATCGCCTCGTCCGTCTTGCCGAGGGCGAGCAAGGCCTTGGAGCGATCCAGCAGGCCGTCGGCCTTCCAGGCCAGGTTGTCCTCGACCTCCAGCGCCCGGTCGATCGGAGGCAGGGCAAGGTCGGCCTTGCCGGCGGCAAGCAGGGACTTTCCGAGATAGCGCCAGGTTTCCTTCGGCGTCGCGCGGGGTTCCTTCTCGTCGACGATGAGACTGAAGAAACGGGCAGCCTGGTCAAAGCGGTTGGCGCTGAATGCCTGCATCGCGGCCCAACCGATGAGCTGATGCGGCAGGTTCTCCACGAACCCTTCCTTGATGCCGCGGTCGATCTCGTCGCAAACCGGATCGGGAGCTTGGAGCGACCAGTGGCCGAGGGCGAGCAGGGTGCCGGCGTTCTTGCCGTAGACCTTGAAATCGAGCGTCCGGGAGGCTTCGGCGAAGGGCAGGGCCTCCTTGACCTTCTCGGTTTTGATCAATCCCCACGCCAGCCAGTAGTTGGCCTTGGCCTTGCGGGCATCGGTCGCATCCGGGAACTTGTCGAGGAAGGTCCGATAGCGGCCGATCATGTCCGGCAGGTTGTTCTCCTGCTTGGCGATGTCCGCCGACTCGAGCAGGGCGAGAGTCTGGAACTCCGGGCTGGATTGGCCGGCGAGCAGGAGATCGTAATCCGCCAGGGCCTTCATCGGCTCGCCGGTATCGCGGTAGGCCTTGGCCCGCTGGATCAGTGCCTGGGGCACGCGCTCGTCCTTGGGGTAGCCGTTGAGGAATTCGCTGAACGAACGGATCGCTCCCTGCGGATCTTCGGCAGCGGCGAGGCACCAGCCGCGCTTGAAAAACAGGCCTGGCTGGTTTTCCGCGGAAAGCAGGGTGGCGTCGATGTCGATGTAAACCTTCGCCGCGTCAGCCGGCTTCTTGTCATCCATCAGGGTCTCCGCCTTCATCAGCAGGGCGGTGTGGATCTTGGGGTCGCGCGGGCGGTTCTTGCGGTAGAGCTGGAGGAAGGCATCGACCTGTTCCGGAACGTGGCGGCCTTCGATCTTGTAGAAGCAGAGCAGCCGCAGGAAGTTGGCCTCGAAGGCGAAGCTGTTGTTCGGGAGCATCAGCTTCTCGACCTCGCGGAACAACTCGAGCGCATCGACGTTTTTCCCGGTCATCATGTAGGACTTCGCGCCGAGCATCAGCCGGCGCGCCTCGCGTTCGCCTTCGGCCTTTTCGGAGCTGCGGCGGAAAATCTCGATGACTTCCTGATACTGCTTTCGGTCGAAGCGGGCGGCCATCAGCGCCAATTGCGCGTCGGGGCGGTAGGGTTCCATCCCCGGGGTGGTGAGGACCAGCATCAGGTATTTGTCGGAGAGCTCCAGGTTGCCCTGTTTGGCGGCGATGGTGCCGGCTTCGATCGCGGCGGGTCCGCGGAGTTCGGGTTTGCTGCGGGACATCACGACCTTGTCGAGCAGGGGCAGGGCTTCATCGAGCCTCTCGGCCCGCGACAGCAGGCGGCCGAGGGAAAGCTGGCTGCGTTCCAGATAGAGGTTCGGTTCGGAAGGATCGGCCAATACCTTGCGGTGATACTCCATGGCTTCCCGGGTGCGTCCTTGGAGTTCGTAGGAGAATCCGGCGTGGAACAACGCCCGCTGGCGTTCGGCGGGGAGCGCCGAAACCTCGGCCATTTTCTCGAACAACGGCGCGGCCAGGGCATACTGACGGTTGTTGAAATGATCGGCCGCGAGGCGGTAGGCGGCGGCCGAGGCGTAGCGGCCTTTGGGGTAGCGGTTGAGGATGCTGTGGAAGCTGCGTTTGGCGTCATCCACGCGGCCGGCACCGTAGTAGCTTTCACCCAGATACCAGGTCGCCGGCTCGGCGTTCGGGTGTTTCGGGAACTCGTTGAGGTAGCGCGAAAGCACGTCGATCGCTTGGGAAAAGTCTTGAATCCGGCGGTCGTTGTCGGTGCCGCGTTTGGCGGTCTCGTAGAGATTGCGGCCGTGCTGGTAGAAGTCCTGGCCGGGATCCGAACGTAGGTTCGGATCGACCGGTTCAGCGCGCGGCGGGGCTTCCTGGGCAAGCGCGGTCCCTGCGGCGAGCAGGCAAAGGACGGTTCGGATATTCACGACGCGCGGATCATCGCGCTAATCCGACCGTTTGCCAAGAAGGGGTTTTCGAGGCGAAAGGGCTACCTCACTTTGAGAAATCAAACCGCGAATGGACGCGAATGGACGCGAAGTTTTCGGAACAAGAGGGGGACAAGAGCAAGTCGCAAGAGCGGGCCAATCTGATCTTATTGGCGTCTATTCGCGTTCATTCGCGGTGGGAAAACGCAGTATGAGGTCTCCCTGATCAACACGCCAGGCGGCTCGGGGCGGGGCCTTATTCGGCCTTCTTCCGCTGGGTGGCGAAGGAAATGTTCCAGATGCCGGCCTTCTGGCAGGTGTCGATGACTTCGACGATCGTCTGGTATTCGGCCTTCGAGTCGCCGCGGAGGCGGACCGGCTGGTTCTTGTGCTGCTTGGCGATGGCCGAAAGCTTCTGCCGGAGCTGGGCCTGGCTCATCACCTGGCCTTCGACCACCACCTCGCCGGTGACCCGCACGTTGACGATGATCTCGCCAAGCACCCGCTTGGGATCGGCACCTTCCTGGGAGCTTGGCACCGAGATCTTCATCTCCGTTTCCGAGCGGGAGAACTGCCAGGTGACGATGAAGAAAATCAGCAGCAGGAACACGATGTCGATCATCGGTGCCAGTTGCATGGCAGCCGGTTCGAGCTGGCGCGTTTGAAATTTCATGGCCGGTCAGATGCCGTGGAGGTCCGGGCGGTCGTCGCTCAGCGGGGAGGGGACGGGCATCCCGTAGTCTTCCTGGTGGCGGCGGGTGGGCGACGGGTAGGGCGCGGGCGCGGCGGTCTGGCGCTGGATCTGCGAATGCAGGGTGGCCATGAAGTGGGTGCTGGCGGCCTCCAGTTCGGCAATGTACTTTTGCACCCGGCCGCGGAAGATCGAATAGAAGACCAGCGCGGGAATGCCGACCATCAGGCCGGCGGCGGTGGTGATCAGGGCCTCGGAAACCCCATCGGCCAACTGCATCTGGCGGGCACCTTCGAAACCGCCGGTCGAGATGTTGAGGAACGACTTGATCATCCCGAGCACGGTCCCGAGCAGGCCGACCATCGGGGCGACCGAGCCGATGTCGGCGAGGTAAGTGATCCGGGAACTGAGCATGCCGACCTGGCGGGAGCCTTCGGCTTCGGCCACCTCGCGGACGTCGCTGAAGGTGGCCGAGCTGTTCTTGGTCATGAACTCCAGCGATTTCTGGGCGATCCGGGCCATGCACTCGTTCTGGCGGTGGCAGTAGCCGATCAGGCCGAGGAAGTCGCGCTTCCGAACCATCGCCTCGGCGTTGTTCATGAAACGATCGCTGACCACGGCGTTGCGGCGGATGGTCAGCATGAAGAGCAGGATCATCACGACGGCTGCGACCGACAGGGCCGCCAGCGGATACATCATGATGCCCCCGTCGTCGAAGATCTGCATCATATCGAGCGGCTTTTCAGCCGCCGGGGCTGCCTCGTCAGCCGCGCGGACGCAGGTGGCCGACAGCAGGAACAGGGCGAGGATCTTCGGATGCCACTTCATGAAATTTCGCGGACATTAACCAACCGGCCCGGCGAAGCAAGCCCCGCGGCGGGGCAGGGGCTTCTGCGTTGGAAACGGCGGACTTTGAACGCGAAACGCGGGGTTGCGGAATTGACAGGGAGGTCTTCCATTGGGCTGTGGCCGCGCCGGGATTGAAGGAAAAACTCAGGGAAGTCCCGCATCAGCCGGGGGTTTACCTGATGAAGGACCGCCTCGGCTCGATCATCTACGTCGGCAAGGCGCGGGATTTACGGAAGCGGATGTCCTCATACTTCCTCGCCTCGCGGAAAACCCGCGCCGACCTGAAAACCCGGGCGTTGATCGACACCATCGCCGATTTCGAGTTCCACACGGTCCGCAACGAGGCCGAGTCGCTGCTTCTCGAAGGCAAGCTGATCAAGGACTACCGGCCGCGCTACAATGTCGCTTTCCGCGACGACAAGCGCTTCCTGCTGGTGAAGATCCAGCCGTCCGAGCCGTGGCCGCGCTTCGTGCTGACCCGGATGAAAAAGGAGGACGGGGCGCGCTACTTCGGCCCCTTCGCCCACTCCGGTGCCCTGCGCGCCACGATTTCCTGGCTCAACCGCAAGTTCGGCCTGCGCGCCTGCCGGCCGCTGAATCCCGGCGAGACCGACTACAAGCACTGCAACGCCGACATCATCCGCAACTGCGCCGCGCCTTGCATGCTGCGGATCACCCGCGAGGCCTACCTCGGGCGGATCGACGAGGCTTGCCAGGTGCTCGACGGGAAAGGTCGCCGCGAGATCTTCGCGGACCTCGAACAGGACATGGCGAAGGCAGCAGAGCGGCTTGATTTCGAGAAAGCGGCGCTGCTGCGCGACGTGGTCGATAACCTCCGCAAGACGCTCAACCCGACCCGCCAGTTCACCCGCGGCCGCGGCGTGCCGACCACGGTCAAGCCGACCGAGGACCTGGCCGACCTCGGGGAAGCGCTCGGGCTAACAGGTCCGCCGCGGGTGATGGAGTGCTTCGACATTTCCAACGTCTCATCGAACCACATCGTCGCCTCGATGGTCCGCTTCACCGGTGGCGCGCCGGACAACCAGAACTACCGCCGCTACCGAATCCGCACGGTTGAGGGCCAGGACGACTTCGCGTCGATGGCCGAAGTCATCCGCCGCCGCTACTCACGGGTCCTCGGCGAAAACTTAGCCGCGAATCCCGACCTCGCGGAGTCGCAGGAGGACCCGGTGGAGATCCAGCGTCGCCTCGCGAAAGAAGGCCGCGCGAAGATCGTGCTGCCCGACCTGGTCATCGTCGACGGCGGCAAGGGCCAGCTTTCCTCCGCTGTTAGAGAACTGCAGCAACTCGGGATTTACGATCTGCCGATCATCGGCCTCGCCAAGCAGCGCGAGGAGGTCTTCTTCCCCGGCGAGAGCGATCCCTTGCTCATCCCGCACGACCGCGGCGCGCTCAAGCTGCTCCAGCGGATCCGCGACGAGGCGCACCGCTTCGCCAACGGCTACAACGCTTTGCTTTACCGCCGCCGGATGAAGGAGAGCCTGCTCGATGACTGCCCCGCGATCTCGCCGAAAAAGAAGCAGTCCTTGTTGAAGAAGTTCGGCAGCGTCGAGCGGATCCGCAAAGCGAGCGTCGCCGAGATCGCCGCGCTGCCCGGGATCTCCGAGAAGTCGGCGGAAGCGATCCTGGAATGGCTGGGGTGAGCCGGGAGCGCCGGTCTTCAGACCGGCACGAGTAGTCCACTACCGCCGGTCTGAAGACCCGCGGACCCGGGTTGCCGGTCACAGACCGGCGCTCCCGGTGCTGTTTTGGATGCGTGCGACCTGTTCGGCTCGCCGTGACGTTCCGGGACCGAACGGAACGCAAAATGCCTTCCCGGATGGCTGTCCCGGGAAGGCATGGGTGCGCGCGGGGCACGTTACGGGTGATACGGAAGCTTTTCAGTCAATAGGAGATGCCGAAGGGATTGACCGCGCCGACGCGGAAGAACTGGCGGGGTTTGTTGGTGGCGAAGGGGACGTCGAAGTAGATCCACTGCGCATCGGAGCGGACAGCTGAGCCGGGAGTGATGCTGCCGGCAGTCAACCAGGTTTTCAGGTCGGTGCTCGATTCGATCACGAAGCGGTCGGCCGTGCTGCTTACGGTTTTGGAATATCTCCACTGGAGCGCGCCTTGTCCCGCGGAGGGCGTCGCGAAGCCGGTGTCCACCACCGGGGCGGGCGGCGATGCGATGACGACCAGTTCGGCGGACAGCGGGCTATCCCGGTTCGCCGTATCGTAAGCGCTCAAGGCCACGTAGTAGGTTCTTCCAAGGATCATCGCCGGCAGCGGCGCGCTTGGCACCGCGCCGACATTGAGCACCGTGCCGTAGCTCCTGCTGCTGCTTCCGAAGTGGAGCTTGTAGCCGGCAATGTTCGATTCGGGATTCGGGATCCAGGTCATCGATACGGCGGGCGCCGGGACATCGGCCGCATGGATGGCGACGGGGATTAAGGTTGTTAGAGCGATCGTGAGGGCGAGTGCGGATTGTGGGAGATGGCGAGGAAGAAGGGTTTTCAAACTCATGCCTCAAGCATCGCCAAAAGACGGTTTTCCGACAGGGGTGCGAAGCCTGATGCTGCGGTAGTCCGCAGGGAGGGGGAGCGTGTAGGGAGTTTTACCGACACGGCATGCCGTGCGGATCACGCCGTCAGGCCGTGCTGCATGGCGTAGCGGGTCAGCGCGACATTGGTGGCGAGCCCCAGCTTCGCGGAAATGCGACTCCGGTAAGTGGCGATGGTCTTTTCGCTGAGGGCCAGTTCCCCGGCGATCTCCTTGACCGACTTGCCGCCGGCGATCCTTTGCAGCACCTCCATTTCCCTTAGCGAGAGATTCTCGTGCGGCGTGAGCGACCAGCCTTCCGCCATGGCCTGGGCGAGTTTCTCGGCGACCGCGGCGCTGACGTAGCGGCCGCCGGACAGCACTTTTTTCACAGCGCCGACCAGCACGTCCGGCGCGCTTTGCTTCGAGACATAGCCCGCGGCTCCCAGCTTCAGGGCGCGCAAGGCGAACTCCTCCTCGGTGTGGCCGCTGACCACCAGCAGCGGGATCTCGCTCCTCAATTGTTTGAGGTCGCGCAGCAGGTCGAGGCCGCCGCGTCCGGGCAGGTTGAGATCGATCAGTGCGAGCTGCCACGATCCTTCGGCGATCGCCGCCAAGGCTTCCCGGGCGTCGCCGGCCTCGACGATTTCCGCGGCCGGAAAATGATCCAGCAACAGGTCCCGCAAGCCGCGGCGGATCAGCGGATGATCGTCGGCAACGAGCACCCTCATGCGGGGACCCTCCATGGCAAGGTGGCGGTGACGCGCGTTCCGCCGGCCGGATTCGCGGCGACCTGAAGCCGGCCGCCGAGCATTTCCGCCCGCTCCCGCATTCCTAACAAGCCGAGCGATTCCTGTTTCATCTCCTCGCCGGCGGGGATGCCCTTGCCGTCGTCGGCGATGGTGATTTCCAGTGCCTCGCCCCGGGTGGAGCAAGTGACCCAAACCCGGGTGGCGCCTGCATGGCGTGCCACGTTGGTCAGGGCTTCCTGGAAAATCCGGAAGGCGGCGGTGCTCACGGCGGGCGGGATTTCCTGCGGCAGGGCATCGACTTCGACCTCACAGGTCTCGCCGGTTCGTAAGGTGAAGCGCTCCGCCTCCTCATTGAGTGCCGCCGGAAGCCCCAATTGGTCGAGCGACTCCGGCCTCAGATCGGTCGCGATCCTTCGCACCGTCAAGGTGAGGTCGTCGATCTGCTCCTCGGCTTCCACCAACCGATCGATGAGGGGGTTGATCTCGCGCTCCTCGCGCCGTTCCAGCCGGTTCTCGATCCAGCGGAGGTCCATCTTGAGGCCGGTCAGCGCCTGGCCGAGCTGATCGTGAAGTTCCCGGGAGATGCGGGTGCGATCCTCCTCGCGCAGCGTCTCCACGCGGGCCGAGAGGTCCCGGAACATCGTGTTCATTTCGGAAAGGAGCGCCCGTTGCTCGCGTTCCGATTGCCGCCAGCCGTGGTAGGCGCGGCGCAGCACGAAGAAGAGGACGATCCCGCTGGTGATGACGAAATTGATGCCTTTGCAGGTCTGCAAGGAAATCGGGCTGCCGGGAAGCACGTGATTCAGCAAGCGGTCCGAGGCGATCACCCAGAGGCTGCCGACCACCATGTAGGCCAGCGCGATCCTGAGCTCCGGCCGCGGCATGACGTCCGGCCAGACTCCTTCCGGAGGCGCGCCGGAGGAGGACGCGGTCGGTTTTTCTTCGACCGGCGCAGGCAGCTTTTTCACTGCCTCCGGAGATAGCGGAATGCCGTGATGAGGTCCAGAAGCGAGTCGTCAGAGACGGGAACAAGCGTCGCATGGGGCGGCGCAGGTCCCTGGCTCGGGCCGATTTTCAGCGCTTCTTCAGCGTGGCGTCCACCGCTTCGGGCTTCAGCGTATTGCCGGCACCCGTGGATCCATCGACCGCCATGCCGATGAAAGATCATTGTTTGGCATTGGAAACTTTCGCGCCGATGCCCGACGCCCGGCCCAGTCGCTGCCGGTTGTAGCGTTGGACGAGGATGCAAGGAAGATTCGCGGCGAGGGCGTAGAGCGCGATGACGAGGTCGCCCCACCACGGGTTCCAGAGGAAAAAAATCGGGATGATGGCGAGGACCATCCAGTGGCAGAGTTCACCGCGCCAGGTTTCGCGGTGGAAGTCGCGGAGGTGTTGCGGATCGCGGCGGTGGAGGGAGGCTTTGGCGAAGCCGCCCTTGAACCAGCTCGCGCCGTCGGGCAGGAGGTCTTTCCAGCGCTTGATCTTGAGGGCGTGTTCGTAGAAATGGCGCTGGTCCTTTCCCGGTGACGGGGGGTGGAACCAGGCGGCGGGCATCCGGGTGAAGGCCCAGGCAAAGCCGAGTTGCAGGGCCGGCAGGCCGAGGGCGTTGAGCGCGATGACCCAGGGGACGGGAAGTTCAATCGGCACGGAATTCCCGTCCTTTCCAGGTGACCTCCTTGCCCGAGCGGCGCAGCGAGCGGACAAAGACGGCGAGGTAGAATGCGAGCGGCACGGGGTAGAGCAGGGCGGTGAGCCAGGAGAAGGAGCCGACCTGTTTTAACATGACTCCTAACTGCACAGCGAAGGCGAGATAGGGCAGGGGAGTCCAGGGAAGCGAGATCAGGGCGAGCATCAGGCCGGTAATCCACAAGGCGACGAGGATCACCGCGGCGCGCGGGGTTTCGGCAGCGCCGGAGGCGAAGCCCTTGGTCCAGCCTGCGATGAGCGAAGACATGCCTTCAGGATACATCCGGAAGGCGAGCATACCGCCGCCGGCAAAGCTCGACACGGGCACACCGGCCGCGCGGTAGAATGCGGCGAGGCGGAGGTTTTCGAGCACGCGGCCTTTCACCTCGTGGTGACCGCCCGCCCGGTCGTAGCTGGCGCGATCCACCAGCAGCATCTGGCCGAAGAGTCCGTGGCCCGTGGTGCTGGCGACCATGATGAGGTTGAAGAGCGAGGAGAACTCTTCGTAAGGCTTTTCGACGGCATGATAGGGCGCGACCGAGAGAGCGCCGCTGTGGTATCGGCTCAGGATCCGATCAAGACCGCCGGGCTCGAACCAGCAGTCGGCGTCGAGGAAAAGGAGCAATTCGCCCTTTGTGGCAAGGGCTCCCTGGTGGCAGGCCCAAGGTTTGCCGCGCCAGCCATCGGGCAGGGGGAGGGAGGAGACGACGGTGGCCCCGTGGGCGGTGGCGACGCTCGCGGTGGCGTCGGTGGAGGCGTCGTCGACGACGAGGACTTCGAGGGGCGGGATGGGTTGGGAGAAGATAGAGTCTAACAGACGCGGGAGGTTGTGGGCCTCGTTGCGGGCGGGGATGATGATTGAAAGGCGGGATAAGAGGGGTTCGGGCGGCCCGCCCGAAGCGGGAGGAGGATCGGGAATGGTGCAACGGGCGAGCCGCCCGTGCCCCTCTTGGTTGGGACGGGCGAGCCGCCCGTGGCCCTCTTGGTCGGGACGGGCGAGCCGCCCGTGGTCCTCTTTTTGGGCGAGGCGCGTCAGCAGCCCGAAGGAGGAGAGCCAGAGGGTGCCGCCGATGGCTTGGAGGATCAGTTCCGGTCCCATGCGACGATCTTCTTGGCGACGTTTTGCCCGCACAGGATGACCATCGGCATCCCGCCGCCGGGGTTCACCGAGCCGCCGACGAAGAAGAGGTTCGGATACTTGGTGCTCTGTTTTGGGGCCTTGAAGGCGAGGTTCTTGAAGCGGTCGGAAACGACGCCGTAGATCGAGCCCTTGTTGGAGTTATAGTTCTCGCGGATGTCGAGCGGGGTCCAGACGTGCTCGACGACGATGTGCTTGCGGAGGTCGGTCAGGCCCATGCGCTCGAGCTTGTCGATGATGCGCTCCTTGAAGACGAGGTAGTCCTCGCGGGTCAGCGGGTGCTTGTCGTCGATGTAGGGGATGTGCGGCAGGATTTTCAGGCAATCGCAGCCGGCGGGGGCGACGGTGGGATCGGTGCGGGAGGCGGCGACGAGATAGATCGTCGGGTCTTCGGGCAGCTCGTGTTTGCGGAAGACGGTCTTGAAGTGTTTCTTCTGGTTGCCGGAGAAGAAGAAGTTGTGGTGGGCGAGTTGCGGGTAGGTGCGGTCGAGCCCGAGGTCGAGGATGAGGCCGGAGCAGGCGGGCTCGTACTTCGAGAGGCTTTTCATGAAGTCGTCGTCCTCGCCGAGGAGCTGCTGGTAGGCGGGAATGACTTCGACGTTGGAGACAAGGATGTCGGCCGGGTGGTAGGTGCCGTCCTGGGTGACGATGCCGGTGACGTCGTCGCCATCACGGCGGATCTCGGTGACCTTGCTGTTGAGTTTCACCTCGATGCCGAGCTCCGCCATCAAGCGGCCGAGGCCGAGGGCGATGCCGTAGAGGCCGCCGTCTACATACCAGAGATCGTAGCGGAACTGGATGGCTGGCAGGCAGTTCATGAAGGCCGGCGAGTGGTAGGCGGAGGATCCGACATATTTGATGAAGTAGTCGAAGATGTCACGCATCTCAGGGGTCTTGAGGTAGCGAGCCACTCCGCCGTGCATGGTGCGGAAGAGGTCGAACTTGGGGAACTTCGACAGGCCGTAGAACTTGGAGAACTCCTTCGAGGTATCCAGCCCCTTTTGGAAATAGCCGCTGTCGACGAGGTCGTAGAGGTCGGACGAATACTTGAGGAAGCGCTCCACGTTCGCGCGGTCCTCCCCGACCTTGGCGGCCTCCCTGGCCATGACTTCGGGGTCGGGGTCGAGGTCGACGTGGCGGCCGTCTTCGAAGAAATTCCGCCAGTGCGGGCGCAGCGGGCGGATCGGGATGTAGTCGCTCATTTTGCGGCCGGACTTTTCGAAGAGCCGCTCGAAAAGGTGGGGCAGGGTGAGGATCGAGGGCCCGAGGTCGAAAGTGTAGCCGTCGAGGGTCAGCACGTTGAGCTTGCCGCCGATCTTGTCGTTCTTTTCGTGGATCGTGACCCGGTAGCCCTCCTGGGCGAGTGAGATGGCGGCGGACAGGCCGCCGAGGCCGGCACCGAGGACAATGACTTGCTTTTTCATGGGGATCCGCGCTTGGGCCGGGGCCGCTGGAAACGCGCCGGCGCGCGATTATGGCCCGTGTCCGGATTTTCGCTAGAGAAGTTCTCCGGGCGGACGATGATCGCGCGGGATGACGTTCGGCACCTTGGTCCAGCAGCAGAAAAAGCATGTCGCAAGCGGGGCGTGCGATCCGGAAGCGGCGCGGCGCGACGCCCTGCGGCGGCTGCTGGCGGCGATCGAGGGGAACGAGCGGGCGCTGCTGGATGCGCTGCGTGACGACCTCGGGAAAGGCGAGTTGGAAGCGTTCACGTCGGAGGTCCAGATGACGGCGGCGGAGTGCCGGTATGCGTTGAAGCATTTGAAGTCGTGGATGAAGCCGGAGCGGCGTGCGGTCCCGATGTTGGCGTGGCCGGGCCGGGCGGCGGTGCGGCGCGAGCCTTGCGGAGTGGCGCTGATTCTCGGGCCGTGGAACTACCCGCTCCAGTTGCTGCTAACCCCGCTGGTCGGGGCGCTGGCGGGCGGGAACACGGCGGTGCTGAAGCCGTCGGAACTGGCGCCGCGGACCGCGGAGGAGATCGCGCGGATCATCGGCGCGGCGTTCGATCCGTCCGAGCTGGCGGTGGTGACGGGCGGGCCGGAGGCCGCGGTGGCGCTGTTAGAGGAACGTTTCGACCATGTTTTCTTCACCGGCAGCACGGCGACCGGGCGGAAGGTGGCGGCGGCGGCGGCGCGGCATTTGACGCCGGTGACGTTGGAGCTGGGTGGAAAATGTCCGGTGCTGGTGTTCGGCGGCGACGAGGCCGGGACGGCGCGGCTCAAGGACTCGATGGATGTCGTGGCGCGGCGGATCGCGTGGGGCAAGTACCTCAATGCCGGCCAGACCTGCGTCGCGCCGGACCACGTGCTGGTGGACCGGCGTCTGCATGATCCGCTGGTCGAGGCGCTGGGGCGGGCCTTCAAAAGCTTCGAGGGAGGGGAATACGGCCGCCTGGTCAGCCGGCGGCATTTTGATCGGGTGCTGGCCTTCCTAGGAGACGGGACCATCGCCAGCGGCGGTGGCTCCGATCCAGAGCGGCTGCACCTGGAGCCGACCGTTCTAACAGGCGTGTCGGCGGAATCGCCGGTGATGAACGACGAGATCTTCGGCCCGGTGCTGCCGGTGCTGTCTTTCGAATCGCTGGACGAAGCCCTGGCGCTGGTCCGCTCGCGGCCGGATCCGCTGGCGGTTTACGTGTTCAGCAAGGACGAGGGCGTGGTGGAGCGCGTCGCGGCATCGACCCGCTCCGGCGGGGTCTGCGTGAATGACACGGTGGTCCACATCACCGGCTTCGAGCTGCCCTTCGGCGGGGTGGGCGACAGCGGGATGGGCCGCTACCGGGGCAAGTCGGGCTTTGACACGTTCACGCGGGAAAGGGTGGTGCTGCGCCGCGGGCTGTGGCCGGACTTGCCGTTCCGCTATCCTTCAGCGAAGCAGACGTTGGCGGCACTGAAGAAGCTGCCGCGGTTTTTGCGGGGCGGGTGATGGTTGCTTTTTGACCTTGGCGTGCCCATGCCGGGGCGTTGAAGTTGTGACGAAGTTAATCCAGCTTTGCCGATGTTCCCGTTGCGCAAGAAATTCAAACGGAGTCCGAAGTCGAAGAGACCGACGGGGCCGTGGGTGACTTATGCGCGCTGCTTTTTGCTAACGCTGGGCAGCCTCTTCACAGGGTTGGCTTTTCTCGGGATCAAGGCGTTCTCGGCAGAGGAGAACAAGCCGCCGGAGTGGCTGCCACTGGTCCTCGCTTGTCTGGCGATTCTGGGCTTGTTCATGCTTGCGGTTGGGTTCTTCGGCTCACGCAAGGACGCTGAGGCACTCGCGGATGAAACGTCCAAGCATGAAGCGACCTTTGTCGTGATGGTTCTGGCAGCCCCTTTGTATTTCCTGCTGAAAGCGTTCGAAAAGAGGAAGCGGTAGTTTACTTCTCCGCTTCGAGGACGGGCTTTGAGTTCGCGGCGTTCCGCGGATTCGCGGATGGCATGGAATTTCCCGCGCCCTGCTTGCCCAGTCGGTTGGCATGGCGATGCTGGTGCGGATGAAGTTGCAGCGGATCACCCTGATTTCAGCGACGCTCTCGCTGGCATGTCCTGCGTTCGGAGCTTCGCCGTTCTTCGATCCCCGGGTTCCGGTTTACGGGACGCCGGTGGACGCCGGGTCGGCGGGGATTGTGGCGCGTGGTCTTTTGCTGCGGGCGGGGGCGGGGGAGTGGGTGGTGTTTGACCAAGATCTGCTGCGGCCGGCGCTGTGGTTCCAGGCGGCGGAAGACAAGCCGCCGGTGTCGCTGGATTTAATGGCGCAGGCATCGTGGGAAAAGCCGACGCAGAAGGCCGGGGTGAAGCTGCCGGTTCCGGCGGAGAAGGGCGTGGTGCTGACGCCCCCTTTGCCGGGGGGGGCACGCGCGACGGCGGAGCTTTTAAAGGACCCGCGGCCGGTGTTCGGGAAGGACGCGGGGCGGGGTGGACTCGAAGCCAGCGGCCGGCGCTTTCTTGGCTACCATCTGGCCGGCGAGCGGGGAGTGCTGAGCTACCGCTGCGGGGCGGTGACGGTGCGCGAGTGGTATGAAGCCGGGCGCGGCGGGATGCGGCGGCACCTGGTGGCGGGGCCGGGGGAAGAGCTGGTTTTTCTGATCGGCGAAGAAGGAGCCGGGGTGCTTCCGGTGGCGTCGGATCATCCGGGCTTGAAGCTTGAGATGGCCGGTGGAAGGCGGATCGCCCGGCTTGCCGCGTCGAAGCAGGAGCGCCGGGTGAGCATGAATTATGGCGGGGTGCTGCCGAAAGGCGCGGCGCTGCCGTCAACCTATCCGCCGCGCTGGAAGCAGGCGATCGATACCCGGATCACTCCTTCGGCGAGGAAAGGACCTGGTTGGGAGTTGGATCGGATCGGGCTGCCGGCGAGCAACCCGTGGCAACGGCGGGTAAGGCCGGCGGACCTGGTTTTCTTGTCGCCGGAGCGGGCGGCGGTGGTGACCTTCGAAGGCGATGTCTGGCGGCTGGACCTGGAGAAAGACCGCTGCCGCTGGACGCGCATCGCCGCTGGGTTGTGCGAGCCGATGTCGATCGAGCAGGTCGGCGGGGTGATCCAGGTTTTCACCCGCCACGGGATCGTCCGCTTGCGCGATTTGAACGGCGACGGCGAGACGGACTTCTACGAGAACCATAGTAGTCTGATCGCCCACACGGTCAGCACCCGCGGCTACCCGTTGGACATGGAGGTCGATGAAGCGGGCCGCACCTGGTGCTCCATCGGCGGGATTGCCACCGACGAGCGGTCGATCAACAACCAGGCCCCAGCCAATCCGCACAGCGGGGCGATCCTGATGATTTCCGCCGACGGCACGAAGCTCGAGGTGATCGGAGCCCATGCCCGCGAGCCGTTTTTTGCGCGGGACCCGGTGGACGGGCGCATCGCGATGTCCGACCAGCAGGGGAACTGGGTGCCGTCGTCGGGGAGCTTCCCCGTGACGCCGGGATCGGGCTTCGGATACGGCGGCAAGGAAGCGGGCTGCGTGACGCCGCCCGCGGTGTGGATCCCGCACGATCAGGATACCTCTTCGTCTTCGCCGGTGTGGCTCCGCGGTTCCGCGTTCAAGGCGTGGGAAGGCGGACTGCTGCATCTCTCGTACGGCACCGGGCGCTTGTTTCTGGTCCGGCATGGCGAGGGCTGGCCGTCGAAGGAAGGCGCGGTGATCCCGCTGGGGATCGACACCGGGCTGCCGGTGCTGCATGCGCGCGTCCACCCGGCGGACGGCTCGATCTGGCTGGCGGGCTTCCGCATCTATGATTCCGGTGCGCCGGATCTGGAGGGCATCGCGCGGCTGCGGCCGACCGGCGATCCGTGGATCGCGCCGGTGGACGCGCGGGTGGTGAAAGAAGGATTCGTGCTGCGTTTCGACGGCCCGCTTGATCCGGCCTCGGTGAAGCCCGACGCGGTGCAGGCGAAGGAATGGCAGTACCGGCGGAGCTCCGGCTATGGCTCGCCGCGGCTGAAGCGGGATGGCCAACAGGGTGCGGATCCGGTGGCGACGGGCAGCACCATTCTTTCGAAAGATGGCAAGAGCGTGTTCATCCATGTGCCGGGATTGAAGGCGACGATGCAGATGGAAATCTCCCATCGCTTCCATGGCCAGGGCGGCAAGGCGGAGCCGCGGTCCGTGTTTTTCACGGTAGCCACTCCGGGTCCCGCGAAGTGGGAGAAGCTGGGCTTCGAAACGCCGGTGCTGGATGCCTCGATCGCCGCGGTGCATGGCGCGACTCCGGCGGGCACGAAGCCGAGTGTGGTGCTGGGCAAGGAGCTTTCCACCCGCTACGGGTGCATCGCGTGCCACTCGATCGATGGGGCGAAGGAAGGCCACAGCGGCCCGACTTGGAAGGGTCTCTACGGATCGCAGCGGCGCTTCATCAAGGGGGAACCGCGGCTGGCGGACGATGCCTATTTGCTGGAGGCGATCCTGGAGCCCGGCAAGACGATCGTCGAAGGCTACGCGCTGGGAATGGGGAGCTACGCCGGCGTGCTCAGCGATACCGAATTGAAGAGCATCGTGCTCTACATCGAGACGCTGAAATGAACGGTCAGGGGCCGGCGGGACCCCAGCCGATGGCGACGAAATCTCTGATCTCGATGAAGTTGCGGCCGTCGTTGGCGGCCTTCTTTTCGAGGGCGAGGACCAGCGGGACGCCGGTCTCCGCGAGCCGGTCGACGGTGGCCTTGTCGAAGCCGCCGGAGCCGTCGAAAATCGCGCGGAGTCGGGCGAGGGCGACCGATTCCTTGGGGATCCACGCGACGGTTTCGCGTCCGGGCATCGGCACGCTCAAGCGGTAGCGGACGAAGTGGGCGGCGGCTGTGTCGGTAGCGTCGAGCTGTGGTTTTACCAGCAGGTCGAAGATCCCGCTTTTCCCGGACGGGCCTTCGAGGAACTTGCGGAAGTGGTCGTCGTGGAAGCCGATGAAGGATTCCCAGTCGATCATCGGGCCCTCGGTGGTTTCAGTGACCGCGACGGGAAAGCCCTCGGGGATGGCCGGGGTGCAGACTTTGAAAAGATGGGTGTCGCCGGTTTTCTCAAGGAAGCCGACGGAAGTGGTCGCGAAGGGGCCGTCGCCGGCCTGGGCGGCGTATTTTTCCAGGGCGGGTAGGATGACGGCGGGATCGAGTACCCGTTCGCCGCGGGTTTTCCAATCGGGGGCTTCGAGGAAGGCGCGGAGGGTGGCTTCCGCGGTGGGTCGGGCAGGGTCGGGCGGGGTGACGGGTGCGACCGGGATTGGCGTGGGCTCCGGATCGGGCGGGGCGGTGGGAACCGCTGGCGGCGGCTCCGGTTTCGGGGTTTCGGGGATCGCGGGCACCTCGACGATCTCGGGCGGGCGTTGGCGTTTGCCCAGTTGATATCCGACGGCAGCGAAGACCGCGGAAAAGAGGAGGCTGGGGATCAACCAGCCGATCCCCCGGGATTTCGGGGCGACGGCGGGCGCGGGCAAAGCGGCGGGAGCTTCCGGGGCGGGAGGAGCGGCGTGCTCGGCGTGCTCGGCGTGCTCGGCGGGGGGCGCGGTTTCGGCGGGCTCGGGTTCCGGTTCTGGCAGCGGCTCGGGCGCCGGAGGCACGGCGGGCGCGGGTGGTTCCACTGGAGCCGGCGGCTCGACGGCAAGCGGCGGGACGGCGGGGAGCTGTGCCGGGAGTCCGCGGGCAGGATCCGGGCTGACGATTTCCTGCCAGCACTTCGGGCAAGGTCCCTGGAGGCCGGCCGCGGCGGCGGGCACGGTGAGCACGGCATGGCAGGCCGGGCAGTCGAAGCGGACCGGGTCGGGTGCGGTGGAGTCAAGGTTCACAGTTGAAGGCGGGGAATCGCGCAGGCGAGGTTGAGCACGAAGCGAAGCTAGCGGCGGCACTCAGGGCCGGTGGTGTGACTAACAAACCTAAAATATCGGGTGAGTTTAACGAGACAATCTTTTCTTGTGAAATATCCGGGTCCCTGCTAATCCCCGAACTCCCCTGCTTTAGATCCCCCTAAAGCGGTTCACCCCCGCCCCCCATGAATACCCAAAGCCCCCGGCTTCTTCGTGCCCTGCTTGCCAGCATGGCGGCAGCTACTTCAATCGCACGCGCACAGGACGGTCCTGCCGAACCGCTGCCTGACAACCGCCTGCTTACATCCTCCGCTATCGGCAACAGCGCCCTCGGGATGGCTTGGGCCTCGACCCGCGACGTGGGGAGCCATCTCTACCGCAACCGCGCCGGGATCCGTCCGGGCAGCAGCCTTACCGACGAGGTCGTTGCCGTTTCGCCGGACGCCAAAGGCGGCTACTCCGCGAAGGGCGCCAAGGTCGCATCGATTTCCGTTCCTTCGCCCAACCGCTGGGAAATCTTCGGCTCGCTGTTTTTCTACTCGGAAGACAACGACGGCGAAAGCTACCGCGAGCGCGACAAAAAGAAGGACGACAAGAAGGACGACAAGTATCGCAACCATGACATGATGCGCGCCATTTCTTTCGGTGCCAACGGTGTCGCCACGAGTTCTTCGGAGAGTTCGCTCGACGTTTTCGGCGGGAGCATCGGCGCGGAATACCGGATCAACCGGAACTGGAGTGTCGGTCTCGGGCTGACTGCCGCGCAGGGTGATCTGGACATGGGATCGGACGGCAGCAGCGATATCGACTCGGTCTCGCTGATTCCCTACGTTTCCTACTACCGCGCCGATGCCGTGGGCTCCGCCGACTTGTGGGCCGGCTTGATGTATGCCTACGGGATGCATTCCTACGAAACCCGCCGCAACACCGGGGGCGGGATTGCCACGGGATCGCCGGACGCGGACACCCACACGGTCGAGTTCAACGTCGGTCTGAATTTCGGCGATGACGACTTTGTCCACGGCCCCTATGCCGGTCTGCGCTACATCACCGGCACCGTCGATGCCTACACCGAGATCGGACCCGGCGCGACCTTCTTCGGCGAG
>JAYTLR010000173.1:0-17120 GCA_043729195.1 Akkermansia sp. | reverse complement strand
CCGCTGTTCAGCGTGAAGGACCGCATCGGCAAGGCGATGATCGAGACCGCGGAAAAGGACGGCTCGCTCAAGCCCGGCGGCTTGATCATCGAGCCGACTTCCGGAAACACCGGCATCGCGCTTGCCTTCGTCGCTCGTGCCAAAGGTTACCGCATCATCCTCACTATGCCCGAGAGCATGTCGATCGAGCGTCGCGTGCTGCTCCGCCTGCTCGGTGCCGAGTTGGTGCTCACGCCACGTGCCCGCGGCATGGGCGGCGCGATCGCGATGGCCAAGAAGTTACTGGAAGAGAACCCCGGTTCCTTCGGTCCCGGCCAGTTCGACAATCCGGCCAACCCACAGGTCCACCGCGAGACGACCGCTGAGGAAATCTGGCGCGACACCGAGGGCAAGATCGACGCTTTCGTCGCCGGCGTCGGCACCGGTGGAACCATCACGGGTGTGTCTGAAGTTTTGAAGGCCCGCACTTCGCTGAAAGTCTTCGCCGTCGAGCCCGTGGCCAGCCCGGTCATCTCCGGCGGCGCGCCCGGCCCGCACATGATCCAGGGGATCGGTGCCGGCTTCATCCCGAAGAACCTCAACGTCGACATCATTGATGAGGTGATCCAAGTTTCCAACGACGACGCCTTTGCCACCGCCCAAGCGTTGAACCAGCTCGAAGGCATCCCCGCCGGGATTTCGACAGGTGCCAACGTCTGGTCCGCGATCCAGGTCGCCAAGCGTCCCGAGTTCCAAGGCAAGCGCATCGTCACCATCGGCTGCTCGTCGACCGAGCGTTATCTCTCGACGCCCCTCGCCGAGAAGGTGCGCGAGGAAGTGGCGAATTTGCCGGTTGCCGAGATTTGAAGCGGCTTCATTGCCACTGTGATTTAAAAATGCCCCGCCTTCACCGGCGGGGCATTTTTTTGGAGAAGGGGACGCGTGCCGGGTTCGGGCTTGCGGCAGGGATGCCGCAGCCACGTCCTGCGGGCGAGTCGCCCGCGCCCCTCTTGTCGCCCAGCCGCCTTTGTCCTTGCGTGTCCCGGGGGCATCGGGAGAATCGCCGCCCCTGCGGAGGGGACCTAAACGCGTGAACGCCAGCTATCAGGAAATCGGAGAGGCCATCGCCGCCCACGACTCGTTCGTGATCCTCAGCCATGTCCGCCCGGATGGCGATGCCATCGGCTCTCAACTCGCACTCGGCATGGCGCTCGAAGCCGCGGGCAAGAAGGTCCGCTTGATCAACGAGGACGGACTTCCCGACAACCTCGCTTTCCTGCCGTGCTCCGACCGGATCGAAACGCCGCCGGCTGAACCGCTGGATGTCGAAGTCGCGATCGCCCTCGACACCGCGACCAAGCCGCGGCTTGGCGACGCCTCGCTTCATGCCGCGTCGAAGGCGAAACTTTGGATCAACATCGACCACCACAAGTCGAACCCGGGTTACGGCGACATCAATCACATCGACTCCAGCAGCCCGGCGACCGGCCAGATCCTTTACAAGCTGATCACCGCGCTCGGGCTGCCGCTGCCCGCTGCGACTCGCGACGCGATCTACGTCGCAGTCTCAACCGACACCGGTTCATTCCAGTATCCTTCGACCACCGCCGACACCTACCGGATGGCCGCGGATTTGATCGACGCCGGCCTTGATGTCGGCGGGATCAATTCACTGACCTACGACAACCACCCGTTCCGCCGGGTGGAGCTGATGCGCTCGCTGCTCAACACGCTCGAACTCGACGGCAGCGGGCGCGTCGCGCATTGGGAGCTGACGATGGCGACCCGCGACGCGCTCGGCTTGAAGCCCGAGGACAGCGAGGGGCTGATCGATATCATCCGCGGCATCGAGGGCGTGATCGTCGCGGTGTTCTTCGAGGAACTGCCGGACGGCAAGATCCGCGTCTCGATGCGCTCCAAGGACAGCCGCGTCGATGTCTGCCACGTCTGCATGGAATTCGGTGGCGGCGGTCACGCGCTGGCGGCCGGGATCCGGATGGCCGGCCCGCTTGCCGCGGCCCGGGCTCGCGTGCTCGACGCCGTCCGACTCGTCCTTCCCGCGGTTTGAACCGCAACTACTAGATTTACCGAACATGAATCGACCGAACCCCGGACCGATGGTTCCCAGCGGAGTGCTGCTGGTGGACAAGGCCCCTGACATGACCTCGCACGACGTGGTCGCCATCGCCCGGCGTGCGCTCGGCACGAAAAAGATCGGCCACTGCGGCACCCTGGACCCGATGGCGACCGGACTGCTGATGCTGGTGGTCGAGCGGGCGACGAAGATCCAGGACCTGCTGATGAGCGAGGACAAGGAATACGAAGGCACGCTCACGCTCGGCAAGAGCACTTCCACCCAGGACCGCCAGGGCGAGGTGCTGGAGGAAAAGGAAGTGGCAGCTTTCACCGCGGAGCAGGTCACGAGCGCGTTCGATGCCTTCACGGGTGCCTTCGAGCAGTTGCCTCCGATGGTGTCCGCGATCAAGAAGGACGGCGTGCCGCTCTACAAGCTGGCTCGCAAGGGACAGGAAGTGGAACGCGCGCTGCGGCCGGTCACCGTGTCGAAGTACGAGGTTCGCCGTATTGAGCTGCCGGAGATCGACTTCGTGGTGAACTGTTCGAAGGGCTTCTACGTCCGGACTTACGCCCACGACATCGGCGCCAAGCTCGGCTGCGGTGCCCACCTCAGTGCGCTTCGGCGGACCCGTTCCGGCCGCTTCACGCTGGAGCGCGCGGTGACGGTGGACCAGCTCAAGAACGGAGTCCGCGAGGAACTCTGGCGTTCGCTGGTCAGCCTGGCGGAGATCTCGCTGATGCGCGGGGCTTGAGTTCAGGGCGCGTGCAACTTTTTCCGGTAGGCGAGCGGGCTGATGCCCACCGCCTGCTTGAACTGCCGTGAGAAGGCCGACTGGTCGGAGTAGCCGCAGCTCAGCGCGATCTGAGCGATCGGCTCCGCAGTGAGGGAAAGCCGCTCGCAGGCGGCGTCGATCCGCACCTTCACCAGATATTGCCCGGCGGTGACGTGGAACAAGGCGCGGATCCGCTGGTCGAACTGATAGACCGACAGGCCGGCCATGTCCGCGAGTTGCGGCAGCCGCAGCGGTTCATCGAAGTGCTTGTGAATGTGGTCGAGCGCCTTCGACATCGCGGCGAAGTCCTCCTGCCGGTCGTGCGGGCCGTGGAGGTCGCGCGAGATGCCACAAACCCCGGCGATGCGGCCGTCCTTGCCGCGCACCGGTTCCTTGAAAGTCAGGCACCAGCCGCGCCGGCCGCCGGCGTAGAGATGGAGCTCCAGGTGATCGCGGATGCCGCGGCCGCTTTTCAGAATCCCGCGGTCCTGCGCCGCGAAACCATCGCCGAGGGGCGGGGGGAAAAGCTGCTCGGCGGTCAGTCCGATCGCTGCGGACTTGTCCGGCAGGGCGCAACGGGTCGCGAGCGTCTCGTTCACCGCCATGTAGCGGCCCTGCGCGTCTTTGATGAAAAAGACGATGTCCGGCACGCCGTCGAACAGACTGTCGAGCGGCGGCATCCCGTCGAGCGATTCGAAAAAGGATTTACGGAGTCGGGCAGACGGGGTCATTGCAGGCGTCGGAAAGCGAGGGGACCCGTGCTATACGGATTCGGAGGCGGCGGCTAGAGCTTTCGCCAAGACCCTCTTGCTAAGATCCTTCCGCAACCCATGAGTGTCCAACGTCTCCGCGTCATTGATTCCCATACCGAGGGCGAGCCCACCCGCGTCGTCATCGAAGGCGGGCCGAACCTCGGTTCCGGCACGGTTGCGGAGAAAGCCCGCCGCCTGCGCGAGGAGCACGATTGGCTCCGCTCCAGCGTCTGCAACGAGCCCCGCGGCCACGACGCAATGGTTGGCGCGCTGCTGGTCGAACCACACGCGCCGGACTGCTGCTGCGGCGTGATCTTTTTCAACAACGTCTCCACCTTGAACATGTGCCTCCACGGGACCATCGGTCTCGCGGTCACGCTCGCCCACCTCGGCAGGATCGGGGTCGGCGAGCACCGGATCGACACGCCGGTTGGCGTGGTCGTCGCCCGCATCCATGACGACGGCGCGGTCACCGTGGCGAATGTCCCGAGCTACCGCCTCGCGACCGGCGTGGAGGTCGAGGTGCCCGGCTGGGGTGCCGTGAAGGGCGACATCTCTTGGGGCGGCAACTGGTTTTTCCTGATCGAAGACCAAGGGCCGGCCGTGACTTTTGCGAATCTCGAGGCGCTGACCACCTTCACTTGTGCGGTTCGGGAGGCCTTGGAAACGCAAGGGATCACCGGCGCGGATGGGATGGAGATCGACCACATCGAGTCCTTTGGTCCGCCGACCGACCCCGCGCTTTCGGACAGCCGGAATTTCGTCCTCTGCCCCGGCAAGGCCTACGACCGCTCGCCCTGCGGCACCGGCACCAGTGCCAAGCTCGCCTCGCTCCACGCCGCCGGGAAACTCGCACCGGGTGAAATCTGGCGACAAGCCGGAATTCTCGACACCGTCTTCTCGGGTTGCGTGGAGGTGCTGCCGGATGGCAAAGTCCTGCCGCACGTCAGCGGACGGGCATGGGTGACCGGCGAGTCCGACTACCTATTCGATCCCGCCGATCCCTTCCGCCACGGAATCCCCGCATCTCTCTAACCGAATCCTACCCCGCACCATCATGAGCATCACTTGGAAAGGCGTCATGCCCGCCACCCTCACGCAGTTCAACGCCGACATGACCATCGACCACGCCTTGATGGCGGAGCATGGCAAATGGCTCATCGAAGGCGGTTGCTCCGCCATCGTCGTCCACGGCTCGCTGGGCGAGGGCGCCACGCTGTCGTTCGAGGAAAAGCTGGCATTGCAGAAGACCTACGTCGAAGCCCTGCCGGACACCCCGATCATCCCGGGCGTCGCCGCGCTTTCGACCAAGGAAGCCGTCGACATCGCCAAGGCCGCCAAGGACAACGGCTGCCGCGGCCTGATGGTCCTGCCGCCGTACCTTTATGCCTCCGACTGGCGCGAGATGAAGGCCCACATGAAGGCCGTGATTTCAGCGACCGACCTGCCCTGCATCATCTACAACAACCCGGTCGCGTACAAGACCGATTTCACCCCGCTGCACATCAAGGAACTCGCCGACGAACTGCCGAACGTGGAGTCCGTGAAGGAGTCATCGACCGACGCCCGCCGCATCGCCGGCATCCGCGAGGTCTGCGGCGACCGGGTGGTGCTCGGCGTTGGGGTCGATGACTGCGCGCTGGAAGGCGCGGCGATGGGCGCGAAGTTCTGGATCACCGGCGTCGGCGGCGCTTTCCCGAAGCACAACGTCAAGCTCTGGGACCTCGCCACCACCGGCCGCATCGAGGAAGCCATGCCGATCTACACTTGGATGCTGCCGATGCTGCGGATGGACACCGTCGTGAAGTTCGTCCAGCTCATCAAGCTCCAGCAGACCCTCGCCACAGGCGGCAAGTATGGAAATAACCGCGTCCGCGCGCCGCGTTTGGAGCTCGAAGGCAAGGAACTCGCCGAGGCCACCGCGGTAATCGAGAAAGCCCTCGCCACCGCGCCGGTGGTGTGAAGTTCCAAGTAGGAAAGTTCCAAGTGCCAAAGAGGCAATTGGGCTTACGCTCTTGTTTCTGGTCTCTGGTCTCTCGATTCTTCTCCCATGACATCCCAACTCCTCGGCACTTCGATCATTGGCTATTCCCGCGGCAACGGTGCCGACGTGTGCGGCCACGGCATTCATCAGGCGAGCGGTGCGCCGCTTGAGCCGGCTTACCTTTCGGCCACCACGGACGAGATGAACCGGGCGGTGGAGCTGGCCGCCCTGGCTTTCCCGGAATACTCCGCGCTGCCGGGCACGGTGCGCGCGGGCTTCCTCCGGGCGATCGCCGCCGAGATCGAGGGGGTGGTGGAAGACCTTGCCAAGCGCGGACCGATGGAAACCGGACTTCCCGAAGCGCGTCTGCGCGGCGAGACCGGCCGGACCACCGGCCAGCTCCGCTTGTTCGCGTCGTTGTTGGAAGAAGGATCCTGGGTCGATGCCCGGATCGAGCATGCCCAGCCCGACCGTGCGCCGGTGCCGAAGCCGGATCTCCGGTCGATGCTCCGTCCGCTCGGTCCGGTCGCGGTGTTCTGCGCCAGCAACTTCCCGCTCGCCTTCTCGGTCGCCGGTGGTGACACCGCATCGGCCCTTGCCGCCGGTTGCCCGGTGGTGGTGATCGCCCATGCCTCGCACCCCGGTCTGGCGGAAATCGTCGGCGCGGCGGTGATGCGGGCCGCCCTCAGCACGAACATGCCGGAAGGGGTCTTCTCGCTGCTCTACGGCGGCGGGCGCAGCGTTGGCATGTCGGTCGTGCAGCACCCGGTGATTCAGGCCGTCGGTTTCACGGGTTCGCGTGCCGGCGGCACCGCCCTGATGGCCGCTGCGGCGAACCGCGAGCAGCCGATCCCGGTGTATGCCGAGATGAGCTCGGTCAATCCCGTCGTCATCCTGCCCGGCGCGCTCGAGCGCGGCGAGGCGGCGCTGGCGGAGGGCTTCTACGGTTCGCTCACGATGGGCGTCGGCCAGTTCTGCACCAATCCCGGCCTGGTTTTCCTGCCGGAAGGAACGGGTCTGGTGTTCCTTGAAAAGCTCAAATCTTTGGTGGAAGCCGGCGCGCCGGGCACCATGCTCAATGCCTCGATCTGCCGTGCTTTCGCGGAAGAAGTGGAGGCCTTCGCCGACACTGAAGGAGTGACCACCCTCGCCCGCAGCGCGACTGCCGCAGGCCCGGGGCAGGGGGCTCCGGCGGTCTTCAGCGTCTCGCTCCGCCGATTCCTCGAGGCAGACTTGCTTCAGGGAGAAATGTTTGGTCCGGCGGCATTGATCGTCCGCGGCAGTATCGGGGAGATCGAAGCCGCGATTCCGGAACTGGAAGGACAGCTTACCGCGACCGTCCACGGCACCGAATCTGAATTGGCTGCGCACGCCTCGCTGGTTTCCGCGCTCCAGCAGCGGGCCGGCCGGCTCATCTTCAATGCCTTTCCGACCGGGGTGGAAGTCTGTCACAGCATGGTCCATGGCGGGCCGTTCCCGGCGACCTCCGATGGACGTAGTACTTCCGTCGGCAGTATGGCGATCCACCGCTTCGTCCGTCCGGTTGCCTGGCAGGGATTCCCGGAAAGCTGCCTGCCCGCGGAGCTGCAGGAGGGCAATCCGCTGGGGATCCGCAGGATGGTGGACGGGGTGTGGGTTTGAGTGGTGCTGCGGCTAACCGGTGGTTCTGCTGGACCGGGCAGTGTACTGGACCGCGGACTTTAGTCCGCTCGCGACCCGGATTTCCTGCGGACTAAAGTTTGACTGCGGATTAGGGGATCAAAGTGTGGCAGTCCGTCTCCGCTAAGCTCCGGCTGCGGTCCAGTACACGCATCAAGGCTTCCAGCCGTTCCCTGCGCTGGAGAATTCCCACTCTTCCGGCTTCCCGCAAAACCCCGCCTTCACCGGGTTCATCCGGATGTAGATCCGGGCGTCGATCAGGTGATTCTGATCCTGGATGTATCGATCGTGATAGTCCGGTGCCCAGATCGTCCCGGTGCGCTTCAGGATCCGGTTGATCTCAACGGACGAGCCGCCCTTCCACGCTTGGACGGACTTGCCGAGAGGATGGCCTTCCATCATGGCAATCAGCACATGGACGTGGTTCGGCATGATGCACCATTCCAGCAGGCGGTAACGCTCGTCGTGGTGTTTCAAGAGCAGGTCCTGAACCACTCCCGCGCATTCGGCCTTGCGAAGAATGCAGTCCCCATAGCCGGCGTCCTCGTATTTGCTGATCTTGCGATAGAGTTCCGTCTCGGCAGGCCGGCCATGGATTCCGTCGTCGTTGAGCTGCTTCCTCCAGCCGTCGATGACTTCTTTCGGCACCGAGTCCGCCAGCCGGAAGGTGATCCCCTGGATGGAGTCGGAGAAGTCACAGTGGGGCAGGTAGCCACGCGTGTGCCAGCCTTTGTGATCCATGGTTTGAAGCTAGCATGGGATGCAAGTACTACGGGCGATGTACTGGACCGCGGACTTTAGTCCGCAGGGAATCCGGAATTCGAGCGGACTAAAGTCCGCGGTCCAGTAAACGTGCAGTCCGTCAGGCATCCTAAGGTGAAGATGAACTTTTCTGAAAATCATCATTGACCGATCTGATCCGAATCCATATCTACCACCAACGTCATTTCACGCCGATGCGCCTCCACCGATCCCTAGCCAAACGCCAAAGCATCCTCGATACCGGGGTGAGATTGGCGTGGTGCCGGGTCATCGGTTCCTCGATTCAGGGCACATGCCCGCTGTCGTATGAAGGAATGACCTTTGCCGGTAACCCGGCGCCCCACCGAAGCAGGAGCAGGTCGATAGCGGCCTGAAAGCCGCGTAGATCCTAGGATTTCCCGCAGCCCTGCTTCCCACCGGAAGCGGGGCTTTTTGTTTCCCGCGATTCGAACCCCAACCTCTTTCCCGATTATCCACCGTGACCCCGTGTCCCTTCTGAAACGCTTTTCGTGAGCCTTTCCGTCCCGCCCGACGGATCCCAGACCTTCCGATCCGGAAGCCGGTTCTGATTTCTGCAAGATAGCAGCGGTCAAGATGGCATATCTTGGACCGCGGGAGAACTGTTGTCTTTTGGCGGCGACACCGGCTTTGACCTTGGTGTAGCGGCAGCACGCCGCGTTGTGAGCGCGGCAGGGCCGCTTCAGCGCAGCGGGAGCTTCGCGACCTTTCCCAAATGCGCGCAGCGCCATCCTGGCACAGACCGGAGGTCAACTCCGGTAGGTCAACCCAATCCTCCTCTTCCCCGCACGACCATGACCACCTCACTCCTCCATCGCTCTTCCGTCCTGGTGCTGAACCGGCACTGGCTCGCCATCGATACCGCCACGCCCGCGGAAGCCTTCGGCCACCTGGCCACCGGCAGCGCGCGCGCCTTGCGGATCGACGACGCGATGCAGGCCTTCGACTGGGAAGACTGGCGCGGGCTCGGCACGGAAGAGGGGATCGCGGTGATTGGCACGCCTCGCGGTCCGGTCCGGATTCCCACGGTGATCGTGCTGTGCCGCTATGCCAAGGTGCCCGTCCACCGCCCCAAATTCGGCTTCCGGGCCTTGTGGGAGCGGGACGGCGGGCGCTGCCAGTATTCCGGAAGAAAGCTCACGCCCGGCGAAGCAAACATCGACCACATCGTCCCACGTTCGCGGGGCGGGCGTGACGACTGGGACAACTGCGTGCTGTCCGACCGCGCGATCAACAGCCGGAAGGCCGCCCGCACTCCCGCCGAAGCGGGACTGCGGCTGCTTTCGCAGCCGGGCGTCCCGCGAGCTGTCCCCGCGACCCTGCGGATCCGCAATTTGTGGGGCATTTCCGACTGGAACCACTTCCTCAATCACTAACCCCGGGAGAGGGGACAAGGCGTCCCCTCTCCCTTTCCTCACCATGGACCCGGCCACTCTCATTCTCGCCCTCCTCGCCCTAGCGACCGCCGCGCGCTTCGCCTGGCACGAACTCCGCGGAAACTGATCCGCTTCCCTCGACCCATTCCATTTTATGAAAACCATCTCCTGCAACCACCTCGAAACCGAGCGCCTGCGGCTCCGCCCGCCGGGCCGCGGCGACATCGAGGCCATCGTGCACCACTGCAGTGATCCGCGGGTCGCCCTCAAGATGTCCGCCATGCCGCATCCCTATCGCACCTGCGATGCGACCGGCTGGCTGGACCAGCTGGGTCGTGACCGGAAAACCGGAGCCGCGCTGACTTTCGCCATCGAGCGGAAGGACGAGCCCGGCATGATCGGGGTCATCTCCCTGATGCTCCGGTCCGACCGCTGCAGCGCGGAAGTCGGCTATTGGCTCGGTATGCCTTTCTGGCGCCGCGGCTACATGACCGAGGCGCTCCGCGAGATCCTGCGCCACGGCTTCGAAGATCTGGGCCTGCTCTACATCGGCGCCTGCCACATGGCCGCGAACACCGCGTCCGGCAAGGTGATGAAAAAGGCGCGGATGAAGTTCGAGAACATCGTCGAAGGCGGCCTGTGCCACGATGGCGTGCTTCACGACAAGGTCAACTACGGCCTCTTCGCCGACGAATGGCGCAGCAACCCCTGAACCGGAAAAATCATGAATCTTCTCACCTCCAACGATCTGATCGCCGCCGGCTACGAGCCGGGGCCGGTCATCAAGGATCTGCTCGCCAAGGTCGCCGACTACGAGGCGCGCGGCATCACCGATCCGAAGTATGCGCTCAAACTTCTGAAGCGGGATATCGGCGCGCCACCGCCGAAGCATGTGATGCGTGACCGGTCGGTCGCGCTGGCCGAGGCGATCGTGCCGGAGTCCAAAGAAGAGCGCGCGAACGTCGATGCCGTCCGGCGGCAGATGCACCAGCTCCTCAAGACGCCGGTGATCGCCCGCGGGGTCATCCTGCCCGATGCTTGCCCGGCCGGGAAGGCACCGGCGGAAATTCCGGTCGGCGGGGCGATCACGGTGGAGAACGCGATCATTCCTTCGGCCCACTCGGCGGACATCTGCTGCTCGATGTTCGCGACCTTTTACGAGGAACGTAGTAGCGTGGCGAAGGAGCTCGACGCGTTGGTGTCCTCGACCCGCTTCGGGCCGGAGCACCGGCATCTCGACGACCTGGTATCGGACCCGGTGAACGACGAGAACGTTTGGCAGAACCGCTTTCTGAGGGGCTTGCGGGATCGTGCCCGGACCCAGATCGCGGACCAGGGCGACGGCAACCACTTCGCTTACCTCGGCGAGGTCGAAGTGGATGCCGCTTTGCTCGCGATGCTCCGCCTCACCGGCCACGGCGATCTCGCGGCGCGCTTCGACTTGCCGGACGGCGAGCCCAGGCGATATCGCGTGCTGGTGACCCATCACGGTTCTCGCAGCCTCGGCGCCCATGTTTTCAAACGCGGCCAGATCGCCGCGGAGAAGCACGTCGCCCGTGCCGCGCAGCACATCCCGGCAGCCGCGGCGTGGCTCGACGCGAAGTCCGATACCGGCCGGGATTACTGGGACGCGCTGCAATACGTTGCGCGCTGGACCAAAGCGAACCACCGGGCAATCCACCGGCGCTTCCTGGAGCGGATCGGCGGCCGGTCGGTGGCGGAGGTGGGGAACGAGCACAATTTCGTCTGGCAGCGCGGCGACACGTTTTTCCATGGCAAGGGCGCGACGCCGGCGTGGAAGGATGCCGATGGCCGGCCACAGCTCGGCCTGATCCCGCTGAACATGGCGGAGCCGATCCTGCTGGTGCTCGGCGGCGATCGCGACGAGTTCCTGTCCTTCGCCCCTCACGGTGCCGGCCGGAACCTGTCGCGCACGGCGATGCGGCGGCAGTTCCCCGACGAGTCGTCGCGACGGACCGCCATCGAGCGCTCGACCGACGGCATCGACGTCCGCTGGTTCTGCGGCAAGCCGGACCTCAGCGAGACGCCGCTGGCCTACAAGGACGCGGCGAAGGTGAAGGCGCAGATCCGCGAATTCGGGCTGGCGGAAGTGATCGCGGAGATCCGGCCGCTGGGCTGCATCATGGCCGGCGATTCCGGGCGCTCGTGGCGGGATCGCGAGGAAGAACTGACGCCGAAGCAGAAGCGCCAGATCGAGCATCGGGCGGAGCGGCGGCGGGTCAGCCGGGACCTGAAGGACGAGTGGTGATTAGCCCGGATACCGAGAGGGGAACAACGAAAGGGACGAAATTGGCGAAATTTCAGAGGGCTGGGAAAATGCTAGTCTCAACCTTGAGGGTCTGCGGATCGATTTTCACCACGTCTTCATTTCGCGGAGTTTCGCTGGTTTCGTTGTTACCATTCTTCTTCCCCGGCTACCCTAACAGCGCCGCGAGTTCCTCCTCGCCGATCACCTTGACGCCGAGCTTCTCCGCCTTGTCGCGCTTCGAGCCGCCGCCTTCGCCGGAGAGCAGGTAGTCGGTGTTCGCGGAGATCGAGCCGGAGACCTTCGCGCCTTTCGATTCGAGGTGGCGCTTCATTTCATCGCGACCCATCGAGAGGGTGCCGGTGATGACGAAGGTCTTGCCGGCGAGGGGCATCGCGGACAGGTCGGCCTCCGCGGGCTTCGGTTGGAAGTTGGCGGATGCGGGATCGATGGCGAGCTGCTCCATCCGCTCCAGCACGTGGCGGCCGGCTTCGGAGCCGAAGAAGGAGGTCACGCTTTCCGCGACGACTTGGCCGGCGTCGGGGGAAATCTTGTAGCCATCGAGCGACGCGGTGATGGCATCGATGCGGGCCTTGATTTCGTCGTGGGCGCGCTGCCGGTCTTGCTTCTCGGCGTCGTTGGCCGGCGGGTTCTCCTTGTTGCGTGGCGAGACGGCCTTGCGTTCCGCTTCGAGCCGGCCGATCTCGGCGACGCTTTGCAGCAGCTCGCTGGAGCCGACCGACTTGAGATCTGGATGAAGTCGCGCCAGCTCTTTCGCCGCCGAATCGCCGACCTGGCGGATGCCCATCGCGAAAAGCCAGCGGTCCAGGGGTTTCGCGCGGGCCGCCTTGAGGGCTTCGATCACCTTCGCGGCGTTCTTCTCCCCGAAGCGCCGTGCTTCCTCGTCGCTTCCGAGATTGAGATTGGCCAGGCTTTCGCCGTCGAGCTTGAAGAGGTCAAGTGGCGTCCGGCAAAGTCCACGCCGGACCAGCGCCTCGGCCACGGTCTCGCCGACGCCTTCGATGTCGAGGGCCTTGCGCGAGGCGAACTGCTTGATCTTGGAAACGGCCTGCGCGGGGCATTCGAAGTTGGTGCAGCGCCAGGCGACGAAGCCTTCCTCCTTCGACACCGGGCCGCTACAGGACGGGCACTTGCCGCCGATGTGGTCGAGCAGCGAGAACGGGGGCGCGCCGGGGAGCCGCTTCTCCATCACCACCTTCACCACCGCGGGGATAATTTCGCCTGCCTTCTCGATCACCACGGTATCACCGATTCGTATGTCCTTCCGCTGGATCTCTTCCTCATTGTGAAGGGTCGCGCGGGCGACGGTGGTGCCGGAAACGAGCACCGGTTCGAGTTCCGCCACCGGGGTCAGCACGCCGGTGCGGCCGACCTGGATGGTGATGTCCTTGAGCACGGTTTCCTTTTGCTCCGGCAGAAACTTGTAAGCGGCGGCCCAGCGCGGGGCGCGGGAGGTGAAGCCGAGCTGCTCGCGTTCGGAGCGGGCGAGGACTTTCACCACCGCGCCGTCGGTGCCGTAGCCGAGCGCATGGCGGTCGCGATCAATGCGGCGGACCGCTTCTAACAGCACGTCCAGCGACTCCGCGACGATCACCGGGTTGTTCCGCGGGATGGCGAGGTCGTCGAGCAGGGCGTGGAAGTCATGCTCGGTCGGCAGCTCGGGTCCTTCATAGGCGCCGAGGCCGTGGGCAAGGAAGGCGAGGGGACGAGTGGCGACGATCTTCGGGTCGAGTTGCTTCAGCGTCCCGGCGGTGGCGTTGCGCGGGTTGGCGAAGGTCGGCAGGCCGGCCTCGTCGCGCTCGGCGTTCATCGCGGCGAAGGCTTCGTTCGGCATGAAGATTTCGCCGCGGACTTCCAGCAAGGCGGGGATCGAAGATGGTGGATCCTCCTTCGCCAAGGCTTCGGAGGACAGGTCGTGGATGGTAGATGAGATGGCGGCTTCGCCTTCGCTGAGGACTTGGAGGTCGATGGGGACGAGTTCACCGTCGGCGGTCTTGATGAGGTTGCCGGTGTGGGCGTCGGCGATTTCGGTGCCGGTGGTGTCGTTGAACCAGCGGTTGTGGCCGGTGGAGCGGTAGCCGAGGCTCGTGAACCACGAGGCGACTTCGTCCAAGGTTGGTTCGCTGCCTGCGACGAAGGGCTGTGAAATCACAAACGCGGGACCCTTGTCGGTTTCAAGCACGCCGTGGAAGAGGATATCGTCGGCGAAAAGCCGGTTGGAGGCACAAATGTTCTTCAGGTAGGCTTCAGCCCCTTGCGCTCCGAAGTTCGGGGGCAGCGTGAACTTGATCACGCGCTTCGACGACCCGACGGTAAAGACGGTATGTTCGGACTGACCGCCCAGTTTCTCCCAACCGCCTACGAGTCCGAGGAGCTTGTGCTCTTGGATAGTCCGACCAGTCGCAGTTCCCCATTCAAGAATGGATTCGGCTTCACGTCGGAGCCGTTCCGGAACATCTGCTCCATCATCTGCTCCGCGGTCATGTTCGAGCTTGCGGCGTAGGCTTTCTTCCGGGCTGCTCTCAGCCGTTCCGCGAGTTCCCGGGCTTGAAGCGCTGGATCCATGGGGCGGATGATCGAAGAGGATCCCTTCCAAGTCAACGTCCGAGCCACCACGCTCAAGCGCGACGAGGGTAAGCGGGATCGTCCGGATCGTCCGCACGTTGTTCGTCACATCATCGCCGGTCGTGCCGTCGCCGCGGGTGGCGGCGTAGTCGAGCTTGCCGTCGCGATAGACCAGCGACACCGCGACGCCGTCGATCTTCGGCTCCACGGTCACGGCGATGTTCTCGCGGCCGAGGTTCTTCTGGAGGCGCTTGTAGAAGTCGATCAGCTCGGCTTCGGCGACCTCGGCGTCTTTCAGTTCGAAGACATCGTCGATGCTGAGCATCGGGACGAGGTGGCGGACCTGTTGGAAGCTCTCGAGCGGGGCCCCGCCGACACGGCGGGTGGGGGAATCGGGCGAGGCGAGTTCCGGGTGTGCGGCTTCGAGTTGTTCGAGTTCCCGGTAAAGCTTGTCGTAGTCGGTGTCGGAGATTTCCGGCGTGGCGTCCTGATAGTAGAGCCGGTTGTGGCGCTCCAATTCCGTGACAAGCTCGCGGATCCGAGCTTCGGGGTTGGGGCGGCTGAAAAGGTCGTCCATCGGGAAGGTGAGGTGAAGGGATTCAGTCGAGCTTTCCGGCGCGTCCATCAGGCGAGACGATCCGGTCGGCCGAGTGGGTGATCGCGTCGACCGGGAACGGGCCGAAGTAGCGGCTGTCGAGGCTGTTGGCGTAGTTGTCGCCCACGGTGAAGATTTCGCCGGGCGGTATGACGAGTGGATAGGTCACGGTCGGGAATTCCGGGGCAGGTCGAGCGGGTCTTGAGAAGTGGCCGGCTCGTTCCGGGAGAGGGACGCCATTGACGTGGAGTTCGTCGCCGATGATCTCCAACCGGTCTCCGGCAACCGCGACAAGTCGCTGGACATATTTCGAACCCGCCCTGGGGTTGGCGCTGCGAGCGTCGAAAACTACCAGATCTCCCCTTTTTGATGACTTCTCCGGTGAGAAAATCCGGGTCGCCAGAATGTAGTCTCCGGCCCGGATGGTCGGTGCCATTTGGTCCGTCGGGATTTGGAAGATTTTCACGGTCCCACTGGCCAGCGACAGGATGACGACCGCGCCGATCATGCCCAAGACGAGGGGGAAGATGATGTAGGGCTTCAGTCGCGGCACGGGCCGATCATGGATATCCCGCCGGGAGCCTCAAGCCGAGAAGGGCCTCACTTTCACTGCTCCGGGCGGATGCGTGGCGCGTCGATCAACGTGTCGAAAGGCTCATCGCCAAGAGCCCAGTCGTCGGCCATCACGCGAACGATCTCGAACTGCCGGCGGTCGCCGGTGCCGGTGTGGCGGAGGTCGAGGGTCATTCGTTTGACGGTCGGCACGGCCGATCTCGGCAAGCGGCGGAGAAGCTGCGCCATGGCGATGTGCTGCGGGCTGCCGCGGAGGGCATAGCCGAACATGAGCGTCTCGTGGTCGGGCGAAGCGAGGCCGTAGCAGGCCCACTCGCGGTCGTTCGCGTAACGGCCGTTGTAGTAGTTGTCCAGGCAGGCGTAGATGCGGACGGTCGCCTCGTTGGGATCACCGGTCAGCAAGGTCGTCCAGTCGGTGGTGACGTGGCGGTCAAAGGCATCGAAATCCACCCGCCACACCCCGGCGGGATCCGGTGCCAGGAGAGCGATCCGGTTTCTGCCCGTGTCAAAGTTCACCACCACCGATTCCAGTTGGAGATTCCTGCTCTCGATCGGGCCGAAGTAGGACACCGTGCTAATCCTGCCGTCTTCCGTTTCCAGTTCGGCAAGTTTGGCCGTGATCCTGTCCGGTCGCTGGGTGCTACCGCGGATGAGGGGCTCGAGTTGTTCGGGAGTGCGAGCCGCCAGAAAAGTGGACACCCTTTCCTCCAGCACCGTCGTGGGTGGCACCGGCACCAGAGGGATGGTGGGGAGCGAGCGGGGCAGCGGAGCGGTGCTGATCGAGATCGGTGCCCGGCGGGCGCTTCCCGCGGAAACCCACAGGACCAGTCCGGTGATGCCCGCACCGAACAGGAAAAGTCCGACGCCCAGCAGAATCAGGGGGATGCGGCCGGCGTAGCTGAGGCGCTCGCGGATGCGCCTCGCCGTTTTGTGCAGACGCGGCACACGGCCGACCTCCGCGGCATCGCCGAGGGTGCGCCTGGACTTTTTTCGGCCTTGGATTCCAAGATCGTCGCGCGAGAAACTCATTCCGGGGAGGGGGGAAGACGTCTACCGCGGGTAGATCGTGATCCGGTAGGGGTCGTAGCGATCGTCGGGGCGGAATAGCCACCCCGGGTTTCGGTTCACGGTCTCGTATCCGGTCAGCATGAACTCGGGGAGGAACTGGTTGCTGTTCGGATCGTAGGCTTCGCGACCGGTGAAGTGGCCGTTGATCCGGTATTCGTGGTTTTGATCGAAGCCGTAGCGCTGGCCTTGCGGTCCGTTCTCGGGGAGCCGGTCCGGGGATCGCTTCTGATCCTCCCGGAACATCACCAGCTTCGCCTTGTCCCACGACTGGCGGGGACGCCGGAGGTAGCCCCAGAAGCGGGTCTTCTCGATGTAATAACGGCGGCCGTAGTAGAAATCGCCGGTGGGTTCGGACGAGATCGCCGCTTTCCGTTCTTCGACGGTGGGGCCGCCCATGTTTCCGCTCCCCATGCTGCCGCATTGGCAGAGGAGCAGCGTTTCGAGGATGATGAGACCGCGCAAAAGCCAGCGCATAAGGCCGGGAAGATAGGGGCGGGGTGGATGGCACCGCAAGCGCCAATCCGGGTATGGGAGGCGCTTCTATCCGGGGAAATCCGCTTGCCAACCTGAGAACCGCTGGCTACCTCCGACCGCCCGCGGCGACCGCTGGAGCAAGAATTATTTACCCGGAAGCATGAAGTTGGCGAATCTAC
>JAYTLR010000172.1:0-33200 GCA_043729195.1 Akkermansia sp. | reverse complement strand
TGATGAGGTAATCGAGCAAGCGATCCAACTGCGGCAACAGAAGAAGATGAAGCTGGGTGATGCGATCATCGCCGCCACCGCCGTCGCATACAACATCCCGCTGGTCACCCGGAACGAAGATGACTTCAAACACATCCCCGGACTGGATTTGAGAAACCCTTTTGCGACCACGCCATGAGCACTTTCCATGGTCAGCACACGCCTGCCTGCTATTGGGGACCCCACCGATCGGCACCGAGACCACCTTTGTCTTGGGTTTCTGAGCCTCGGGGGTTCTTGAATCTTGAATCTGTTAGACTTGGATTGCTTGAATGGGGTTCTCATGGCTGAACCTCAAGCTTCGGATTCTTGAGATCGTGGATCGCCGCCGATTTGAGAACGGGGCTTCAAGGCGACGGAATTCGAGACCGAGTAAAAGAATCGGCCGGGGATCAACGGCGGCGGATTCTTGGTGCAGACGGGCCCGGGTTTCGGGGTTTCCGGCGCTGACGAGTTTGGTGTCACGGAGAGCGTGGAGGAAGCGGTGGCGGAAGAGATCAATGGCGGGGGCATTTTTTCAATCTCCGTAGTGCGTCCACATCCGCAGGATCAGCACTTTCTTTTCCTCCATGAAGACTTCATAAACGATGCGGTGTTGGAGGGTGATGCGTCGGGAGTAACAACCACTCAAGTCGCCGCAGAGGGATTCATGGCGCGGTGGCGTCTGGAAAGGATCCATCGCAATGAGATCCAGCAACGCCTGCGCCTGGGATTTCAAATGACTGGCCGCGAGCTTCTTCGCATCCTTGCAGGCCTGGCGGGAATAATGGATTTCATACATGGCCGTCACCAGCCGGGGTCGCCCTTCGACTTGGCCAGACCTTCCGCCCGTGCCTGTTGGATGGAGTCCACCATGCCGGGGATCGAATGCAGGAAGAGGGTTTCGCTAATGGACCGCCAGTCTTCCTCGGAAATCAACACGGCGTTTCCGTGCTTGCCGGTGATTTGCACGGGCTCATGGGATTCCCGCACCTCATTGATGAGCGCGTAGAGGCTTTCCCGTGCCTTGGTGGCGGTGATGGTAGTCATGGCGGGATAACGTACGGAAAAACGTGCGGGCGTCAAGATCCGGGTGCCCGGCGCTTCGGTGCGGGTTTTTACCTAAAATCCAAGCCCACGCCGACGACGAGCGCTGCGCCGACGCCTACCTCCAGACCGGCATCTGCTTTTACGAGGCTGCCAGTGGCGATAGGAACATGCCACCACCTCGCGGGGAATCCCGCGAGAGCTTCGTTTCCCGGGGACTGGAGCCGGACAATCAAAAGCGCGTTGGCTACCGAATGACCGGCTTGTCTTTGGCCCGGGGTTGCCGACGCTCCGGGAACAGCGCCTGCTTCGTCTCAAGGCTCAGACCATCATAAATGACGCCCGTCAAATCCCGAAGCCGGGCCGCGACCCTGGACTTCGGATTCCACGTGTAAACGAGCGTCCGCCCTTGTCGTTTGCAAACGATGGCACCGGAGCGCTCGAAGCGTTCGAGTTGGCGCTGGACCGCATCCAACGAAACACCAAAATCCCTCGCGATCGCTCGCCCGTAGGATTCTCCGTCGTGGAACAAGGCGAGCAGCACCGCCTCGGCAGCCTTGCCTCCGAACAGATCTTGAAGAGCAGTTGAAATCACGACCGGATAATTCGGTCAAATGACCGGATTATCAAACCAATTTTCCCCCATGGAAGCGCCTGACTGGAGTCACTGCACGGAAGAGGAGCTCTGGCATTACGTGGCATGGCACCTCGAAGGCGAAGGAATCCGATCCGTGCTCGTCGGCGGCGCGGTCGTCGCCATCTACACGGAGGGGCTTTACCGATCCGGCGACCTCGACATGGTGCCCGACGAGATCGGCCGCCAGCGCCTGAAGGAAGTTCTGGCGGCCATCGGATTTCAGCAGACAAAATCCCGGTATTTCAAGCACCCGGCCTGCCAGCATCTGTTCCTTGAATTTCCACGCGGGCCGGTTGAGATCGGTGAGCAGTTTCCGGTAGTTCCAGAAGAGATTGAAGTCGAGGGTCGTACGCTTCGCCTCCTGTCTCCGACCGACAGCGTCAAGGATCGCCTGGCCGGATACATCCACTGGAAGTCCAGAGCGAACTTCGATCAGGCCTTGCTCATCTGCCGACGGCAGAAAGGCCGGATCGATTTGAAGGCGGTCGGTGAATGGTGTGCGACGGAAGGTGCTCTGGCAGCCTTCGAGGAGCTCTCCAGCCATCTCGCGGAGGACGAATCCGAGGACAAGACCGAGTGAAAGAATCGACCGGGGCGAAACGGCGGCGGATTCCTGATGCAACCGGGCCTGGTTTCGGGGAGATCGGGGCCCGGCACGCTTGACCTTGAGCGACCGGCGGGTGAGGTCTTAGGGGAAGCCCGATTCCGAAACGCTTTACCACCGGCCCTACCCGCCATGGCGCTCCTACTCCGCGACTTTTCCTTCTCGTTGTTCCTCATCCTGCCAGGAGCGCTGCTTGCTCAGGCACCGAAGGACGACGGACAGCCCGTCGCCGAGCGCGGCTCGATCATCGAGGACCGCGCCGCCCGCAAATTGCTGCAGGCCGGCGACGCCCGGCTTGAACTCGGCGAGAACGAGAAGGCGCTCGAAGTCTGGGAATCGGTGGTCGAACGCTACCCGGGCAGCCAGGTCCGCTTCGAGGCCCATCTGCGCCTCGCCGACCACCTGCTCAAGGAAGTCCGCGATCCCGACAAGGCGCGCCTTCACTACGAGGCGGCCGCAGTGGAAGCCAACGGCAACGACGAACGCCGCGCCTACGCTTACCTCCAGACCGGCACCTGCTTTTACGAAGCCGCCAACTATGGCAAATGCTTCACGATCATGCGCGACGTGATCGCGCGCTTTCCCGCCTCCACGCAGGTCAACGACGCCTACTACTACATCGGCCTCGGCCACTTCAAGCTGGGCCACTACAGCCGGGCCATCGAGGCGCTGGAGAAGGTCGGCACCGCTCTTTCCCAGGAGGACTCGAAGATCGACAACGTGGAAGCCGGCAAGCGGCTTTACATCAAGATCGACGACCCCGATCTCGCGATCCTGCCGGCCGGGGAGCAGGTCAAGATCCGCTGCAAGACGAAGAGCGGCGACGAGGAAACCGTGGCCTGTGATCTGGTGGGCCGCAATGCCCGGATGGCCCTCGGCGGCATCGTCACCACGCTTGGTCCGCCGGTCCCCGGCAACGGCATCCTCGAGGTCCGCGGCGGCGATACCATCGGCGTGACCTATGTCGATGCCCACACCGCCGAGAAGACCAGCGACGAGCCGCGGCTCAAGGAAGTGGTGGTGGTTGGCAACGGCCTCGCCCGCATCACCGACGGTTCCTTCCAGCAGGAAATCCAGGCCGCGGTGCTGGGAAAGTCGATCCATCTCCAGGTGTCCGACGCCGACCACGATGTCACCGGCGGTGCCGATGAACTGGCTGCCGAGGTGCAGGTGTTCCGACGCAAGACGTCCGAAGAGATCGATGACGAACTCGCCCGGCGGGTGGCCAGCGGGGAGCTGACCGAAGCGGCCGACGGCGGGGATTTGAAGGAGCAGATCGATCCGCTGCTGATGGTGCGCAAGGTTCCGGTCACGCTGAAAGAATCCGCGCAGGCGGGGCTGTTCCGTGCGTCGCTGCCGCTGCGGCTCGGCACCGCCGAAGGCACCTTGACCGGCGAGCCCGGGCAGCTTGTCCGCCTGGTCTATCTCGACGAACGCCACCTCGGGGAAGGCCCGCTGGTCCGGACCGCGGAAGCGAGGGTCGTCGAAGGCAACCTCGGCGAGGTGCGGGTGACGCGCACCGACATCTCCGACGAGGAACTCCGCCTGAAAACCCAGGTCCGCACCGCGACCGCGCTGACCGAAGTGGGGAACCACTACAAGGAGTTCGGCCTCGATGCGAAAGCCGACTTGAAATACGTCGAGGCGCTCGGCGCTTGCGAGGAGATCCTGGAGCAGGCTCGCGGGGCGGGGGGCAAGCTGCTGGAGGAGACTTATGTGCAGTTGTGGCGCATTTACTTCGCGATGGACGAACTCGACCTCGCGCTCGGTATGAGCCAGCGGCTGCTCGCCGAGTTTCCGGCCAGCGCCTTCATCGACGAGGCGATGCTCCAGCAGGCCCACGTCGAACGCAAACGCGAGAACTACCTGTCGGCGATCAGCCACTACACCAGCATCACGAAGCTCCCTAACAGCCCGCTGCGCGGCGAAGGCCAGTTTTTCATCGGCGAATGCTACGAGGCGATGGCCCTCAAGGCCGCGAAGGGGCAGTCCGCGCAACTCTTCGAGAATGCGTTCCTCGCCTACCAGAAGGTCTACGAGCAGTTCCCGGATTCCGGACGGGTCGGCGACGCGGTCGCGAAGATGGCCGCCTTTTACTATCAGAAGGAGGACTACGCACGGGCGGTCGATGTCTTTGAAAACGTGCTCTCGGACCATCCCGACGCGAACTTCCTCGATGTCATCCTCTTCAACTACGGCCGCTGCCTCTACAAGCTCGACCGCAAGCCGGAAGCCCGCCGCCGCTTCGAGCAACTCATCGGGGACTTCCCCGAAAGCGAGATCGCCACGGAAGCCAACAAGATCGTCGAAGCGCTCAAGAAAGCAGGATTTTGAAAACCCTCATCCGCCATCTCGCCTTCCTGCTCCTGCTCGCCATGCCTGCCTCCGCGGCTCCCGCCGACAAGGTGGACAAGGCCATCGAACTGGAAGCCCGGCTCAAGGAAACCGCCGAGGCATCGCCGGCCGGTGCCACGCTGATGCTCGAGTTGGTCGACCATTACTGGCAGGACGGCCAGGTCTTCGGCCTGATCCGCACCGCCGGTAAATTCGCGCGCGCCCAGACGGATCATCCGCGCCGCGCGGAGGTCATGCTCAAGTTGATCGATGGCTACGCGGCGACCGCCCGGCACGACGACGTGGTCGTCAACGGCCGCCAGTTCATTGAGCTCTTTCCCGCCGACCCGCTCGCCAACGAGGCGCGCGACCGGCTGGCTACCGCTTTCGAACGCAGCGGCCGCGGCCCGGTCGCGGCGGGCCTGCGCCGGGATATCTGGTCGAAGGGCGGGGAGGCCCGGCATGGCATCCATGCGCTCGGCCTGATGATGGCCGCGGGCAATGGCGAGTCCTTCAAGCAGGCCGCCGCGCTCGCGGTGGAGATGGTCGAGAAGCTTCCGGCCGACCCCGTCCTGACTGATACCGGTCTGAAGGGCATGGAGGCCGCGGCGCGCGCCGAGATGTGGGCGGAGGGCTTGCAGATCGCCAAGACCCTGGCCCGCCGCAAGGCACCGCTGAATGCGTCCCGCCAGCGACTGCTCGATTTCCGCGCCGGCCAGTTTGAAAGCCAGCTCGGCCAGCATGGGAATGCCGTTCAGTCTTTCCGCAAGGCCCTCGCCCCCGGCAGCGACGAGGTCCACCGGAATTTGATCGCGGCGATGGTCTCGGCGAACCAGCCACCGGCCGAGATTGAGGCGGAAGCCCGCCGCTACCTCGCCGCCTATCCACGTCGCGACGATCGCCACGAACCGCTGGCCCGCGCCGCCCGGGCCGCTGCCGAGGCCAAGGACGTCGCGCGAGCCCTCGCCATCGCCGACGAGGTCATGCTGCAAGACGTCACCAGTCATGATCTTCCGCGGGCCTACGTGACCTGGTGCGGTGAAGACCGACGTCGTGCCGAGCAGGGCCTGCTCAAAGCGATCGCCAAGAATCCCGCCGGTGCCGCGAAGCTGCGCGCGGTGCTGGCCCTCGATGTCTATCGCGACGGCATGAAGGATCCTGCCAAGGCCGCCGAGATGGCCCGCGAGTTTCTCGAGAAGTCGCCGGCGGAAGACGGCTGGTCGGATGAGGTCATCAAGTTTCTCTACGATTCCGCGCCGAGCGACGAGGCCTTCCGCAAGGACCTCGAACGGGTTGCCGCGAGCGCACGCGCTTTCCCACAACTCGCCGGCTATCAGGAGCGGGTTTGGAATCCCGCGCCGAACGACAAGACCCGCCAACGCGACTGGCAGGCTGCGAAGAAGAAACATCAGGAGGACCCGATCGCCCGGCTCTGGCGCCAAACCCGCGAGGATGGAGGCAAGTCCGGCCAAGCGTGCCAGGAGCTCCTCCAGAAGAACCCGTCCCCGGAGAACCGGCGGCTGTTGCTTGCCCGTCTCGCCTACGTTTACCGCCACCATCTCGGCGGCAAATCGAAGGAGATCTCCGTCAAGCACTACGAAACGCTGTGCAAAGAGCTTCCCCGCGACCTTGATGCCGCCGTCCGCTGGCTGGAAGCAGCCGGCTTGGCCGGTCGCGAGATGCAACTCACCGCCGCCCGGCATCTGCTCACCCTGCCACCCGCCGACTGCGCTCCCGACACCTGGGTCCGGCTCTGTGAAACGAAGGACGAAGCCATCATCCGCAAGGCCATCCCGTGGATCACCGCCTCGTCGAAAGAGAGCAACTATCCGCTCAATCATTCATCGCGGATCGGCGACCTCATGAACGAGCTGGGGATGAAGACCGAAGCCGTGGCCTGGTGGCGCTCGCGGATGGATCTGAATCCCGACGACTCTGAAGCGGCGTCCTGCGCCCTCCGCGTGGCGGCCACTCTCGAGCCGGCGCAGGCCGCCGCGTTCCTGAACCCCCGCTTCGAGGCCGACACCGATTTGCAAGGTGCCTACGCCGCGGAGATCGCCAACATCGCCTTCCGTGCCGCGGATTTCGCCGCGATGGAGGCGGTCCTGACCAAGTCCCTGGCCCGTGCCGCGAAGTCGCCCTTCCGTCCCTACGGGATGGGCGAATGGCCGGCCCGCGGCTGGCTGGAGGCGGCCCGCAACAACAAGGAATGGCCGGCCGGGCAGAAGGACCGCGTCTTCCGCATCGTCCGCGACCTGAAGCTCGGCCGCTTGAGCGCCGAAGCAGGAATGGAGCTGATCGGGGCCGAACCGCGCAACCTTGACCGCCTGCTCAAGACCCAGCGGCTGGTGCTGATGGCGGATCCCCATTACGAATCGTGGAACCGCCTCTACCCCTTCGCCCAAGCTGCCCTGGCCCGCGAGGATTACACGCTCGCCGCGGCGATTCTCAACGGTCTCCTCAACTCGATCCGCTCGGTCGGCGAAGCCGAGACGACCGCCGCACGCGGCCTGCTGCGTCAGGCCTACGCGAAGATGGGCAGCCTGAGCGCCGACATCCCGAGCGACAGCCCGGTCGCCCCGCTGCTGCAAGTCGTGCTCCACCTCCGGCTCGGCGAGGCGGATCTGGCGGAAGAGGCCTATGAAAAGAACCGCGCGCTGTTCGATGCCCACCGCGCCGAGTTGCCGGTCGAGCTGATCCTGTTCGCCGCCGAATCCCATATCTCCCGGGCAACTCCGCAGGACCACGAGCGCGCCGAGGACATCCTGCGCGGCTGGTTGATCAAGTTCGGCGAAGCGGAAAACGTCGACACCCGCGACAAGGCGCGCGTCCAACTGCTGCTCGCCCGAAACTACCAGCGTGCCGGGCAGCACGACATCGCGCGGGCCGAGTTCACCACCGTCCTCAACGTCCACAAGGACCTGGCGGAAGCGATGGACGCGCGCTTCGGCATCGGCGAAACCTACATGGCCCAGAAGGTCTACGATCAGGCCGCGGAAATCTTCACCGACCTCGCGGAGAGCCCGGTGCCGGCGATCTCGATCCGTGCCAATTTCCTCCTCGGTGTCGTCGCACTCCGTCAGGACCAGCACGACGAGGCCAGGCGGATTTTTCTCACCGTGCTCGAGAACGCGCCGGATGCCGATCTCGCCAACGAGACCCTCTTCAACCTCGCCGAGGTGTATGGCATCGAGCAGCGCTTCCTGACCCAGCTCGAGACCCTGCGGACTGTCGGACGGCTCGGCCAGGAGCTCAAACTCTGGCACACCCCCGGCACCGCGATTTCGGTGGTGGTCCAGGATTCCGATCTCGGCATCAGCCACGGCGACACCCGCATCCCGGTGGTCGTCCGCACCGAGCCCGGCAAGGATCAGGAGCAGTCGTTCCTCACCAGCGGCGGGGCCGGCAAGGGGATCTTCCTGGCGGAGGTGCCCACCATTCTCGGCATCGCGAAACCCGGCGACGGCACGCTGCAAGTCACCGGCGGCGACACGATCACGGTGGACTACCCGGAGGATTTCAAGAAGCAGTTCCAGTTCGAGTTCCTCAGCAACACCCGGCTGAAGATCGCCTCCGACGGCCAGCTCGAAGTCGCCAGCAGCGAGATCATTGACGAGGAAGAAGCAACCTTCACCGACGCCTTGAAAAAGGAGGTCGCCGAACCGGCAGCCGCCGAACCGCGAGCCGCCAGCCGCCCGAAAAGCCAGGTCAAGCCCGGCAACCTCGTCTATGTGCAGGTCAAGGACGGCGACCGCGATCTGAGCGCCGATCCCGACAAGGTCGGGATCAAGTTGACCGCATCGAGTGGCGACGAGGTGCAGTTCGCGATCGAGGAGGAAAGCCAGCACGGCGGGGTCTTCCACGGCACCGTCCGCACCGGCGAGCTGCCGGCCGGCGCGCAGGCATCGGATTCGGCCATCGACCACAGCCCGCTGATGGCGATCGATCACGACTCTAACACCTTCTGGCGCAGCCAGCCCGACGGCGCCGCGCCGAAGTCGCTCTCGGTCGACATGAAGGAGCTCCGTCCGGTGGAATCGATCGTCCTGACCTCGCCCTCCGCCGAAACGGAAGCCCCCGTCCGGATCCAGGCGCGCGGCAGCCACGACGGCCGTTTCTGGTTCCACCTCGGCGATTTCCCCGCCGCCAAGCCGGCCGTCCCGGTCGGCTTCCCCGAGCCGGAGATGCGGCTGCGGGTTTACAAGATTCCTGCCGCCAACCTGCGGGAAACCTACACCTGGGACGAGATCGCCGATCTCACCAAGAAGCTCGAGCCCGATGAGAACCTCAAGGTGGACAAGCTTTCATGGCAGGCTCCGGAGAAGAGCCCCGACGCTTTCTTCCTCGTCTGGTCGGGAACCTTCGTCCAGGAGCGGGACGGGGCGCTGCGCCTCGGGGTGTCTGGCAAGACGACCGCCATCATGGTCGATGGTCGGCTGGAACTTCCGGTCGGCGAAGGCGGCCGGACCGTTGATGTTTTCGCCCGGCGCGGCTTGCATCAGGTGACGATCATCGCGACCGCCGCGCCCGGCACCGCAACGGTCGAAGCCCTCCGTGCCCGCGAGAACCGGCAGTCCTCCGCCGTTTCGATGCGGCCCTTCACAACCGCCGATTTCGATCTCGCGGCGGCCGCCGACCTGCCCAAGGCCGCACCCTTGCCGGCTGCTGAATTCAAGCAGGACGCCAACCGCTGGACGCTCGACCTGCCGTCGCGCGAGCTGCGCTTCATCGACTTCCAATTCCTCGAATACCGCGGGGAGGCGATCGCGGTCAGCAATGTCGCCGTCAGCGGCGGCGGCAGCCAGCACCTCCCGCCCGCCGAAGACGTGCTCGAACTCGCCCGCAATGCCATCCTCGAGCTCGCGCCGGGCGACACCGTGCAGGTTTCCTACCTCGACGAGATCACCGCCGGCGGCCAGCAGCGCAACCGCCTGCTGACCCGCGATCTCACCGCGACGTATCACGACGGCGTGATCACTCCCGTTAGTTACGATTTCGAACGGACCGGCGGAGGTGCCGTCCAGGGCGCCCGCAAGGAACTGATGCGGATCGAACCCGGCGAGCGGATCGTCGCCGAGGTGGTCGACTTCGACCTCGATACCGGCCTCGACCGGGACAGCGTGGAGGTCGAAGTCCAGGTGAATGATGGCGCGTCGCTCAAGGTCACCGCGACCGAGACCGGCCCGTCGACCGGGACCTTCACCGTCGAGATCGACACCGCCGCGGAACCGGCGGACGGCAAGATCGTGGTCAAGCAGGGCGACCAGGTTTACCTGCGCTATTCCGACAAGCAGAACATCTTCCCGGGCCACGCCTTCCAGCGCGAGACGATGGTTTATCTCAACGAGCCCAGCGCCGGGGTGATCCAGATCGTCGAAAGCGAGACGCCGGTGAGCGGTCCGCCGCGGCTGATTCCGGTGGCGGGACCACGGCCGCCGGAGCATGTCGGCAAGATCGAATACCGCCTGCCGCTCACCGTGGAGGTGATCGATCCCGACCAGGCCAAGGATTCGCGCAGCACCGTGACGGTCGAGGTCGTGACCAGCCAAGGTGCGAAGACCCGCGTCGAGTGCGTGCTGTCCCGGGCCTTCGCTGCGGAAGGCGAAACGATGGAGGAGTCGCGCAACCCGGCCCTGTTAGAAGGACGCTTCGTCGGCCAGATCCCGCTGCTGCTCGGTGCCCCCGGCAGCACGGCGACGGTTCCCGCCGGCGGGACGATCGCCAGCGGCGGACTCGGCAAGGTGCTTCCGCCGGATGACGAGGTCGAGGAGGCACTTCCCGCCGATGGCGCGAAAGCAGCGGCCACGGGGATCCGCGTGCTCAATGTCGTCGGCAACGACATCTTCACCGCCCGCTACGAGGACCGCACGCGGGCCGACGGCACCGCAGTTCCGTTGGAAGCGAAAGCCTCGCTGTTCTCCGCCGCGACCCTGCGGATCACCGATTCCGAATACCTCGAGGACGCGGAGATCGCCCACGTCGGCAAGAAGCTTTTCGTGCTGCTGGAAGATCCCGACCGCGACATTTCCGACCAGCGGGACAAGGCCATGGTCCGCGTGGTCTCATCGTCCGGCGAGGACGAGACCGTCGAGTTGGAGGAAACCCTCGGCCACAGCGGCATTTTCAGCGGCTCCCTGCCGCTCAAGGCCGTGCCCAAGCCGGTCGCCGGCAACTTCGCCGGGGAGATCGAATGCTTCTTCGGCGATGTGCTGACTTGCGGTTATCTCGACAATGTCCCGCAGACCGATGACGGACTGACGATCATTCAACTCGAGATTCCCATCGCGATCGGCACCAACGGCGAAATGGCCGCCTTCAGCAAAGTCTACAAGGACGACGACCTCGCGATCCAGACCCAGTTCCACATCGCAGAAAGCCACTTCGAGTTGTTCAAGGGCCACCGCAAGCTCAAGCAAACCGAGGAAGCCGCCGTCGCGCTGGAAGCCGGACGCCGGGTCCTGCGCGAACTCCACGAGGACTATCCGAATCCCAAATACGCGCCGCGCATCTCCTATCTCCTCGGCCAGTTCGCCCAGGAAATGCAGGCCTGGAACGAGGCGATCGCCGCCTACGGATCGATCGTCCGCAACCATCCCGATCACAACCTCGCGCCCGACGCCCAGTACAAACTCGGCCAGTGCCACGAGGAGGCCGGCAACCTGGACGAGGCGCTGGAAGCCTACGTCACCCTCGCCGCCACTTACCCGAAGAGCCCGCTGATCGCCAACGTGATGCTCCGGATCAACGAGCACTTCTATCTGAAGGAGGAGTTCGCCGTCGCGGCCAGCGTCGGCGGCAAGTTCATCGAGCGCTTCCCGAACCACGAGTGGACTCCCAAGATGGCCTTCCGCATCGGCCAGTGCCACTACAAGCTCGAGGAGTTCCAGAAGGCCGGCCTCGCTTTCGACGCGTTCGTGAAGCGCTTTCCGGAGCAGGAACTCACCGCCCAGGCGCTGTTCTGGGCCGGCGAGAGCTACCGCATGGCCAAGGACATCCCGAACGCTTTCCGCCGCTACAACCGCTGCCGCTGGGACTTCCCCGAAAGCGACGCCGCCAAGTATTCCCGGGGCCGCCTTGCCCTGCCCGAGCTGCTGAACCAGTTCGAAAACGAAGCCAATTTGAACGAATGACCATGCCCTTCCTCCACGCAGTCCCCATCGCCGCCAGCGGATTTTTCGAAAGCGGAGCCCTCAACTATCTGATCGAAGGCGGCTTCTTCATGTGGCCGATCCTCGCGCTGTTCATTCTGGCGATCGCCGTGATCATCGAACGCTACCGCAGCCTCAAATTGTTAGAAACCGACGCCAGCGCGCTGCGCGAAGAGGTCGTCGCGCTCTTGTCCGAAGACCGCATCGAGGAGTCACTCGAACTCTGCGACGCCGCCCGCGGACCGGTGCCCGCGATCCTTTCCAACGGCCTGCGCAAATACCTCGTCCTGCGCCGCCTCAACTACGACCCGGCCCAACTCGAACAGCAGGTGATCAAGAGCATGGAGAACTGCGGCGTCCACATCGTCGCCGCGCTGGAGAAGCACCTGCCGATCCTCGCCACCATCGCCTCGGTCGCGCCGATGCTCGGGTTCCTCGGCACGGTCCAGGGAATGATCGTCGCGTTCGGCGACATCGAGGCGAACATCGGCCAGCAGAACATCGTGGTCGCCGCCGCCGCCGGCATCCGGGTCGCGCTGCTCACCACCGCCTTTGGACTGATCGTCGGGATTCCCGCCTACATGGCCTTCAACTACTTCACCGGCATCATCAACGAGTTCGTGCTTCAGGTGGAAACCTCCGCCGCCGAGCTGATCGAAGTGGTGACCCTGCGGATGACCCTCAACCAAGGAGAACAGTGAAACTCAAGCGCGGCAAGATGCTGACCGATCCGCCGGACTGCGCCACCGCGGACATCGCCTTCACGCTGATCATTTTCTTCCTCGTCTGCGCGGCCGTGCAACCGGAGACCGGGATGCCCCAGGTGCTGCCGAAGACCGAGTCGAAGACCGAGAAGCGCGACCAGAGCCAGAACATCGAGGTCTCGATCACGCCGTCGAGCATCGTCCTCAACGGCAGCCCGCTCCAGCTCCCCGAGTTCACCCAGCGCATCGCCGCCGCCCTCAAGCAGAAGACCCGCGAAGCCGACCGGATCGTCGTCGTCAAGAGCGCCCCGGAAACGCCCTATCCGACCTGGATCAACGTCTCGCAGGCAATCGGCGACGCCGGCGGGATCCTCACCCTCGAACTCGAAACCGAACGACGGGTCGAAGTCGAATGAACCGGAGAAAGAAAATGGTAACAACGAAATCAGCGAAACTTCGCGAAAATGGAGGCGGGGTGAAATCGATCTGCGCACCCGCAAGGATGAACTTCCCATTCTCCCAGTCCTCTGAAATTTCGTCAATTTCGTCCCTTTCGTTGTTCCTATCCCGGTCTTTCGAATGAAACTCCCACGCAAAAAACTGACTGCCTCGGTCCCGACCTTCGCGATGGGCGACATCGCCTTCCTGCTGCTGATCTTTTTCGTCATCCTCGCGCGCTCGCAGGACGACAGCCATGTCCAGTGGCAACCCGCCAGGCTCAAGGATGTCAAGCTGGCCGCCACCCCGCGCGCCAGCGTCACCATCGACACCGGCTTCAAGACTTATCTCGACGGCAAGGAGACCACGCCCGCCGAACTCGCCGGAGCACTCTCGGCCGTCCTCGGCGATGCCCCGGCCGGCCAGCGCCATGTCTATTTGAAAGTCCACCGCGAAGCCAAGGCCAGCCACTTCGAACCGGTGATCGCCGCCATCAGCGAAGCGGGCGGCGACCTGATCCACATTCTCGAGCCCGAAGAACCCGCCCCGAACCGATGAAGATCCAACCCGAAACCCCCGCCGCCCGCCGCAGCGCGCTGGCCAGCACCACCGCCGACCTGCGCGAACTGAAAGGCAACTCTCGTGCCACAGTGCAGGAGTTGCAGGCCTTCCTCCGCGAACTCAAAGGCAAGAGCCCGCAGGAGATGCTCGGCGTGGTCGCCGCCAGCCAGCTCGCGCGCTCGTTGGTCCTATCGAGCGCGTTGGTCGGCGGCGGGATCCTGCTCTTCACCGCGATTCCCTACTTCTTCGGCGACGATGCCAAGGAGGCTCCTGCCACCGCCGCGGAGCCTGCGTCCTCGCCGGTTCCACCGCCGCCGCCCGCCGCGGAGATGCCGCCGGCGGAGGCGAAAGCCGATCCGCTGTCGAACCTCGGGGTGGGGGAGGAATTGACCGCACCACCCGACCAGAACCCGCTCGAAAACAAGGGCGACGACTTCCTGAAGGACCTCGAGTGATGGATTGGCCCCGGGTCAGGGATTCGCTGCGACACCACGCCCGCCGGCCGGTTGTGCGCACCGGCATCTATGCCGTGTTGTGGTGCCTCCTCTGGCTCGATGCCCGGGTCGGGTTCATTCTCCCCGTCCCGGTCCAGGCACTCGGCTTCCTCACCGCGCTGCCGGTTTGCATGTATTGGATCCGGCGCTGGCGGAATGGCCCGCTGCATCTCCGCCGCGCGGTTCTCAGCGTTTGTTATCTTCCCGCCTGGCAGCTCGCCGCCCACCTGCCGCTATTGTTTTCAGGCTATGGCATGTCTTCCGCGATCTCCTCCGCCGGGACGGTCGGGGCTTTCTTCCTCGGACTTGGCTGGGCCGTCTGGTGGATCGACCGGGAAACCAAACGCGCCCGCCCGCCGGGCACCTCAAAGCGCGTCTGGGACCCCCGCCAGTTGGTGGCCTGGTATTTCGGCCGCAACAGCCGCAAGCTCCGCCAGTCGGTCTTCACGCTGCTCGTTTACTCGGGTCTCTTCGGCGGCACGTTCATGCTGCTCACCCGGCTCACCGGTTGCAGCGTTTACGAGGCCCCGCTCGGCGGCGGCGAGGAACAGCAGCTCCGGCAGGTCGTCCGGATCCAAAAGGTCATCAACAAGAAATACGTCATCAATCCCTACAGCAGCGTGCTCTTCAATCCGCCGCCGATCGACGACGTGAAACTCGACGTGCTCGAAGTCACCGAGCACCTCTACAAGATCGGCCAGGGCAAGGGCGAGGGCGCCGGCTTCGCGGGCGGCACCACCCGCGGCAAGGTCCGCTTCATCCGGCTGAAATACGAGGGCGGCGACTGGGCGCAGGACATGGACCGAGGCTCCGATCTGAACCTGCTCACCGAATACGGCGTCCGCCTCGGCCACCCCGTCCACGACCGACCGGAGCCGATGGAGATCGCCCGCTTGAAAAGTTTCCCCGCCCGCAAAAGCCCGCCGATGGTCTACATGACCGGCCAGCAGAACATCAGCGTCAGCGATGCCGAGATCAAGATCCTGCGGACCTATCTGCTCGACCACCACGGCATGCTGTTCGGCGACAACGGCGGCAGCTCCGGCTGGGAGGGCCAGTTCGTCGGGATGATGGCGCGGGTGCTGCCGACGGTGGAACCGATTTCGGTGTATCTCGACCACCCCATCCACCGCGTGCCCTACACGCTGCCCCGCCTGCCGATCGTCGCGCCCCACGGTCGTTCGAACGCCCTCGGCTGGGTGGTGGACGGCCGGCTCGTCGTGTACTACCATCCCGGCGACATCGGCGACGCGTGGGCCGACGGTCACTCGGGCGTCCCGCAGGAAGTCTGGGAATCCTCTTATCAACTCGGGATCAACGTCATTTACTACGCCCACTCCGAATACAGCAAATGGCTCTCCGCCACCGCGAAATGAACCGCCTTTTCCCTCTCGCCTGTGCCTTGATTCTCGCAACGGCTACCGTCTCGCGCGCAGCGCTTTCCCCGCTCGAACAGATCCAGGTCGCCACCTTCGAAAAGATGCGCGAGGTCGAGCGCTATCAGATCCGGATCGCCGAAAAGCACTACACCAACGGTGAGTTCAAGACGGCCCTCGCGGAGTATGAGAAATTCTTGACGCTCTACGAAAAAAGTCCCGGCGCGCCCTATGCCCAGTTGATGTGGAGTCACGCGATGATGCATCTCAAGAAGCCGAAGACCGCCCTGCGCGACGGCTTCCAATCGGTCATCGACTACTGGCCGGAATCCAATGAAGCCACCGTGGCGGCCTATTGCATTGCCGATGCCTACCGCACGATGGGCGAGGTGAAGGAAGCCCAAACCGCCTTCCGCTTCCTGATCAAGGAATACCCCGATCACGACATCGCGGTCCGCTCCCGCGTCGACCTGCTCCACTACGCCCGGCTCCACAAGGACGAGGTCGAACGGCTCGCGCTGCTCAACGATCTCACTTATCAGGTCAAACGCACCGAGACCGCGAAAGCCACCTGCATCGATGCCTGCCGCGAACTCGCCGAGCTCCACTTTTTCGCCCAGCGGCTCGACGAGGGCAAGAAGGCGCTCGCCACCACCTACGCCGGCCCGGAGCTTTTCGACACGGTTTACGGCATGTCCGCCAAGACCGTCGCCCACCTGCTCAAGGAGCCCACCACCAAGACCGCCGCGATCAAGCTGGCGGACCAGTTGCTGGCGACCTTGCGCGCCGAAGCGGTCGAGCGCCCCGAACTGGAAAAAGACCTTCTTTACCGCGCCGCCGACCTCAACGGCACCCTCGGCCGCCCCGCCGATACGTGGAGCCTGTATGAGGAAATCGGCAAACGCTTCGGCCGCGACGACGACCTGCTCGGCCGGATGGCGGCTTGGTGCAAGCAGCGCGAAAAGCGCGACGACGCCCGCCGGATCTACGGCGAGTTCAAGGATCAAGTGGCGGGCCGCAAGAACATCGCCGCGATGTTCCTCGAGGAAGGCAAGGTCGTGGAAGCGATGGAGGTGTTCCGCAAACTCATCGAGATCGATGGCGAACACGCCGACGGCTACCTTTGGTCGATCGCGGAGTGCTACGAAAAGCTGGCGGACTGGAAGAAGGCGATCGGCACTTACCGGCAGATCGACCGCTTCCCGGACAACCACTTCCGGATGGCGGCCTGCCACCGCAAGCTCGGCGAGCAGAAGGAGGCCATCGTGCTCTACAACCAGATCAAGGTCATCGACAACTCCGCGCCCGAGTCATCGCTGCAGATCGGCTTCACCTACGAGGAGGCCAAGGACAAGGAGAACGCCATCCGCACCTTCCAGCTCACCTGCAAGCGCTACCCGAAGTCCGGCCAAGCCGGCCGGGCCCACGCGCACTTGCAGAACGAATACAAGATCAACGTCACGCTCGGAGGTACCGAGGAAGAATGAGGCCAGGGGCCGCAGGCCCCACCGGGTGCGCGGAGGCTCTGCCCCGCGGAACGGTGCCTGCAACTGCGTTGGCGGTTCAGGTCCGCCCGGCATCGTTTTTGATCTCCGTGGGAAGGTCGTCTTGACCTGAGCTAGATTTCCGTGCATGGTTCGTGCATGGCGACCAAGACGATTTCATTGGAAATTGATGCCTACGAACTCTTGAAAGCCTCGAAGAAGCCGGGCGAATCCTTCTCGGAAGTCGTGAGGCGCGCCCAATTTGTGGATCCCATTCCAACCGGAAAGGACTTGCTCGAATGGATGCGAAAAGGAGGCAGCGGCGTTTCGAAAGCCTACTTGGACGAGGTGGAAGAAGCCGAAAAGAACGACCAGCCCCCCGATGACCCATGGGCCTGATCGTCGATACGAACTTCGTCATTAGTATGGAGCGCGAGGCGAAAAAGCCGGGACCGAGGCGAGCCGAGGCATTTCTCAAAAAGCACGCCGAAGAACAGTTCTTCATGCCATTCACCGTCGCGGGAGAACTCGCCTGCGGCCGTTCGGCGGCGGACAAACTGACGTGGAAACGCCTCTGCAGTCCTTTCGCACTACTTCCCTGGACTCCGGATGTCCTTTGGCAATACGGAGAACTCTACCGACATCTGCAATCGGGCGGTAATCTCATCGGAACCAACGATCTGTGGATCGCCGCCACGGCGCTGGTGCATGACATGGCGCTGGTAACCAACAACGCCGATGAATTTAGGAAGGTTCCAGGGCTTGTGGTCTTGGAATACTGAATTCTTTTGGTCGGTCATCCCGCTCCATCCCCGCGAGATCGACTTGAAGCTGAAGCTCGGCAGCAGGGCCCTATTCGAAGGCCTGATGGGGCGGGTGCCAGCGATCTTGTCGACCAAGACGGGCCGGCTGTTGCGTGAATTCCTGATCTGCGAACTCTCTTGGCGAGCACGCACCGTGATCGAAACCGCCGCACCGCGGCCGTGGTCGTCGACCACGCGGAGGGTGCGGGTGCCGGCGGCGGGCTGCCAGGCGAGGCTTTCGCCGGCTGCAGCGCTGCCGAGGAAGCTGTCGTCGCAGAACCAGTAGAGCGCGGCAACTCCGGCGGCCGGCTTGGCATGAAGTGGGATCGAGCTATCAGCCTCGCCGGTGATGTAGATCCGCCCACCCAGCGGAGAGAGGATGCCGGGCGCGTTCCCGGGATCGAGACCGTCGGTGGTGGCGATGCCGTGTTCTGGTTCGGGCAGCTCGCGGCGGGGGACGCCGGCCTGGCGAAACAGGTCTAACAGGTCGGGCGGCCAGAACTCGTGGACTTCGCGCCGCAGCGACGCACGGCCATCGTCGCGGGCGATCCGCCGGCCGGTGTCGGCATCGACCAGGATCACGCGGTGGAGCTCGCAGGGCTTGATGGGCGAGACGCCGGGGATGAACCACGACGGCGCGCGATGCGGGCAATGGGCACCGGGCAGGCAGCCGGATTGCGGGCAGACTTCCGTGATGCGGACTCCGCCGGGTGCCTCGCGGCGACGGTCGGGCAGATCGAGGCGGCTGAGCAGATCGAAAAGCAACGGCGCGGCGGTCCGGCGGGCGATCAGCGCGTTGTTGCCGCGGCCGGAGAAATTTCCCATCCACACGACGAGCACGTGCTCACCCTGCACGCCGACCGCCCAGGCATCGCGGAAGCCGTGGGAGGTGCCGGTTTTCCATGCCACCGCGGGCGCTCCGGCAGTGAACTCGTAGTCTTTCCCGAGATCCTTGCCACCGGTCATCAGGTCGAGCGTGAGAAAGCGTGCCGCTTCGTCTAACAGCACCGGTCCCGCGGCTTCCCGGTCGCCGGGTTGGAAGGCGAGCGGGCGGTAGCGGCCGTCGTGGGCGAGCCCCGCGTAAAGCCCCGCCATTTCGAGCGGGGTGACTCCTGCACCGCCGAGCACCAGGGTGAGGCCGTAGTGGGAGGGCGGCTTCGGCAGCGACACGCCGCCGCGTTTCAAGAAGCCGTAAAGCCCGTCGCCGGAGAGACGCCGTGCGAGATCGACCGCCGGGATATTGCGGCTGCGCAGCAGTGCTTCGCGGGCGCTGACCGGACCCATGAACTCGCGCTCGAAGTTCTCCGGATTGTAGTCGGCGAAGGTCAGCGGGCCATCGACCAGCAGGCTGCGCGGGTGGATCAGGCCCTGCTCAAGGGCAAGTCCGTAGGCGAAGGGCTTCAGTGCGGAGCCGGGCGAACGACGGCCGCGCAAGCCGTCGACCATGCCACAGATCGAGGCATCATGGTAATCGCCGGACCCGACGTAGGCGAGCACCTCGCGGCTCGGCGCGTGGACGAGGACGGCGCAGGCATTGACGATCCCGAACTCCGCGCTGCGGTCGAGTCGTTCGCGGATGCCGTCTTCCACCAGCTTCTGCAAGCGGAGGTCGAGCGTGGTGTCGATCGTCCGGGACGCATCCACCTTCATGACCTGGCGGCAGAAATGCGGGGCCTCGTGAGGTGGCAGGGAAGGGGGAACGAGCGTGAAGTCCGCCGCCAGCGGATCGCGGCGCAAGGGATCGTGCTCGTCGAGCGACGCGATCAACCGCGCCTGGGCGGCCGCGATGCGCGGCCGGTCGGCTTCCTTCCCCGGATGCCGGGTCGCCGGGCTCTGCGGGATCACGCTCAGGGCGAAGGCCTCGCGCTCGGTGACTTGGTCCAGCGAGCGTCCGCACCACAACAGCGCTGCCGCAGCCGCGCCCTCGACGTTGCCGCCGTAGGGCGCGAGGTTGAAGTAGGCTTCGAGAATCTGGTCTTTCGTGAAGTGGCGTTCCAACTGCAGCGCGCGGAACATCTGCACCAGCTTCCCGCCGACATCGCGAGTTTGCAGTTTCCAGCGCAGCCGCGCGACCTGCATCGTCAGCGTCGAAGCACCGCCTGCCGGATCGCCGGTGGCGGCATCCCACGCGGCACGGCCGGCGGCGACCGGGTTGACGCCGGGGTGCCAACGGAAATAACGGTCCTCCTTCAGCAAGGTCGCGCGTACCAGCGACGGGCTTATCTCATCGAGCCGGGATCGCAGGCGATAGCGGCCATCGCTTGCCTGCGACAGGTGGATCACCGTGCCGTGCCGGTCTTTCACGACCCGCGACCACCCGAGGTCCTCCGGATACAAGTCCGGCCGCGGCAGCAGGCTCCATCCGATAGTAGCGAGCACGAGCAGGACGGCGAAGGACCAAGCCGTCCTCCGTTTCCATCGCTTGAGCTTTTGCCTTATGTTCATCGATCAGGATTCAAAAATGCGAACCACGGAATACCCGGAATACACGGAAGTCGGGTCGTCGCAGGCCGTCGCGTGTTGAAGGTGAAAGTCTCATCATCCATCAAGTCTCCATTTTCCGTGTATTCCGTGTATTCCGTGTGTTCCGTGGTTCCCCGTTCGATGGGTTCAAGGCGCCGTCGCCACTTCGATCCGTTCGGCCTTCGACACTCCGTGGCGGCCGCGGTCGTACATGTCCTCGGCCATCGCAGGCGGCACGATGAAGCTGCCCGGGCAGACCGCCTTCATCCGGTAGGTGACCGACCACTCGCCGTTCGGCGCGAGGCCGAGATAGAACAAGGTGCGGTCTTCGCGCAGTTCGGCATAACTCGTGCCGGCGACCGTTCCCGGGCCGGAGCGAAGATCTCCGGCGACCACTTCGAAGCCGGCGGGCAGCAGGTCGATCACCGCGAGGTCGGCGAGGCGTCGGTCCGCGAGGTTCCGCACGGTCAGCTTCACTTCGACCGCATCGCCGGCGCGGAGCGGCTGGTCCGGCTTCAGCGGCTTGATCTCGCGGAAGACCCCGAGGCCGCTGGTGAAGGCTTCCGGCGAGGCGACGCGGTCGTAGCCCTGCTCCACCGCCTGGAAGAAGATCCCGATATCACCGGAGCCCTTCTGGTCGCGGCGGAAGCTGAGCGCCTTGGTGCCGACCGGGAACTCGCCGCGCACCAGGCCCGGCTTGGGTCCGTCTAACAGCGACTCCTCGCCGGTCTCCGGCAGTGCGAACATCGACAACTCCAGCGCCGTCTTCGCCGCGACATCGCCGTAGGCTTTCAAGGCGAGCGTCATGTAGGAGGCGGTGAGCGTGGTGAAGCTCTCGTTCTTCAGCGGAGTCATCACCGGCGCCAGATCGTCGTAGCCGAAGCGCTTCACGTCGTCCGGGAAATGGCGGCAGCGGACGTAGAAGATCTTCAAGGCCTCCGCCTCGGCGCTGCGATGGTAGCCCGAGCCCGCCGGATGCGGCGCTTTCACGCAGGCTTCCATCAGGTCTTCCGCCTCCTTGTCTTTCTTCAAAAGGCGATAGCTCCCCGCGATCCAGGCCGCGGTGGCGCTGCCTTCCCATTGGCCGGGATGGCGCTTGCTGAGGGAGTCGCGGAGGTTGAGCAGTTGCGGTGCGGCGGCCGATCCGTTCCGGGCTAGCAGGTAGATCGCGTAGGCTTGCAGTTCCGCCTGGTCGAGGTTCTGGATGTTCGCCCGCGCGGTTTCCGAGGCGTGGCGGAGGGCTGAATTCATCATGCTCTCCGGCACCGGATGGCCAAGCAGCTTGGCCTCGGTCAGGAAATGCAGGACGTAGAGCGAGTGGAACTCGAACTGCTGCGGCGCGCCGGCATACCAGTAGCCGAAGCCGCCGTTGGACTGCTGGCGGTTCGCCAGTTGCGCGATCGCCCCGCGGATGTGCTCCGCGGCGACGGCGGGCGGCAGACCGAAGTCGGACTCGGTGGAGACCAGCAGTTTCACCATCGCACGGCTGGTGATTTGCTCGCTGCAGCCGTGCGGAAAGCCGCTGACATAGGCTTCCAAGCCGCGCGCCAGACCGAGCGGCAACACGCTGCCGGTGGCCTCCGCGCGGCGGAACTGCGGATAAAGCGAACGGCTTGTCTTCACCTCATAACTGCCCGTGCGGAACCAGCCGGACACCACCTTGGTGAGGTGATGGGTGGAAGGCCGGACGCTGAGCGTGGTGGTCCGGGTGATCGTCTCGTTCGCGGCGGATGAGACGAACTTCAGCTCCGCGCCGCCGAGTTCTTCCTTCGCCTTGAAGCGGAAGCGCACGATGCCTTCCTTGCCCGGCGCGAGTTCCAGTGAGGCCTCGGAGGGACCGCTGAGTTCGAGTTGTGAGGTTGAAGATGCCACCACCCGGATCGATGTGGTGACTTGCGGATCGAGGTTGTTGGTCACCGCGACCGAGGCCTCGAATGCATCGCCCGGCGAGACGAAGAGCGGGGTGTTGGGCACTAGGATGATCGGGGCTTTCACCAGGGTGTTTGCCTCCGCGACGCCGATCCCGCCGGCGTGGGCGGCGACGGCCATCACGCGGAGGTTGCCATTGAAGTAGTCCGGCACCTGCCACGCGACCTCACGCCGCTCGGGACCGGCCTCGACGATTCCTGACCAGAAGACCACCGGCTCTTCCTGGCGTCGCTTGAAGGGATTCAGATGCAGGGAAAGCGCAGCTTCGCCATCGCCGTCACCCCCGAAGGCCGGCGCGGTCTTGAGGAACTGGTATTCCGGCAGCAGCAGGTCGAGCCACTGCAAGGTCCGCACTTCCAAAGCCTGCTTGCGGGTGAAGTAGTCGAGCGGCCGCGGAAGTTCGTAGCGGGTGATCTGGTGAATGCCTTCGTCCACCGCGTAGAGCACCAGCCGCGAGGTCTGGCTGGCAGTGAAGCCGAAGCGCGCCTCGCTGCCCGGCCGGACGACGGTCGGTGTGTCGAGCTTCACTTCGAGCTGCCGCTGAACCGGCGTGATCCGCAGGGGCGCGGCGGCATAACTCAGCGGGCTGTGGAAGACTTCCGGCGATGAGGATGAGCGCACGAAAGCCGCATTTACATAGACCGTGCCTTCGCTGTCGTCCGGCACGCGGATCCGCACGGTGGTTTGGGTGGTCTCGGTGCGGAACCAGTAATGGCTGAGCACGCGGTCGCGTTCGAGCGTGACCACGCCGGCTCCGGCATAGGGTGCGGTGAGGTGGACTTCGACCTCCTCACCGGGGAGCACCTCGCCCTTGCCGAGCACCAGCTCCAGCTCGGTCTCGCGGTCGAGCGAACGGTTTTGGTCGCCCTTGCCGGCGACGCGGTAGGGGATCGAGCAAAGCAGGGTGCTCTGCGCATCGATGATCTCCAGCCGGAAGGTTCCCGCCTCCGCCGTCGTCAGCGCGAGGTCGCTGCCGCCAGCCGCGAGGGTCAGCGATTCCTCGGCGACCACCCGTTCACGCTGGGTCGAGACATAGGCGTAGTTGCCATTGTTCAACTTGGTGAGCGCCGCGACCTGGCGGATTTCGATCAAACGGCGACGCAGGTCAGTCATCGGCACAGCGGTCAGCGTCTTGTCGATCCCGACCAGCCGGACTTTGCTGGCGGCGTCCTTGCCCAGGTAGTCGAGCGCGCCGTCGGCCTTCCAGCCGAGCACCTGTTCCCACGGCGAAACGAGTTGCGAGAACCCGTGGCGGACGCTGCGGCCGCCTTCGCGCTCGAAGGCCTCGCTCAGCACCGCGAGCCGGTAGGAGGCGTCCTTCAGAGTCTCGAGCGGCAGCTTGAACTCGGCCTTGCCGTCGGCATCGGTCTTCATCTCGCCGAGATCGATCGTCCGGCCGGCGCGCGACGCGGAGCGGTCGATCGCCCGGTCGTGGAACGTGAAACCGGGCCACGCGGTGAAGGTGAAGTCGGTCGGCGAAAGCTCCAGCTTCATGGTCACCCGGCGCTCCGCCGCGGCATCGCCGAACAGCGAGCGGACCTCGACCTTCGCCACCGCGGCGGCCGGAGGCATCCAGCCGGCGGGTGGTGCGGGATCGATGGCGGCTTGCACTTTCATCCGGTCCGGCTGGAACTCCTCGACCCGGATGACGGTCCGGCCGAGCCGGAACATCGGACGATCCTCGCCGTCCAGCACGTGGGCGGTGAGCTCGTAGTTCCCCAGTGCGGCCGACTCCGGCAGCGGCAGCTTGGCCTCGAAGAAGCCGTCGTACGGCAAACGTAGTTTTTCGCTCGCGATGTTCCGGCCTTGCGGGTCGGTCATGGCCACCCGCACCGGCAGCCCTTCGATCACCGGCTGCCAATCGCGGCGGCGGACCAGCGCGCCGACACTGACCGGGTCGCCCGGCCGATAGACGCCGCGCTCGGTGAAGAGGAAGCCTTCGACCGCCTTCTGGCGCGAGGCCAGCACGCCGTCGATGTCGAAGCGCGAGAAGTCCATCGCCGGCAACTGCCGTTCCTTCAGCGGCAGGAAGGTGATGTCGTCGGCCTTCGAGGCGAGCACCGCGACCGCCTGCCGCTCGTTGAGGAAACCGCTGAGATCGGGCAGCTTCGCGCGGCCTTCGGCATCGGTGGTCGCTTCGGCGAGAATCGTGCCGTTGCGGGCCAGCGCTTTCAGCAGGACGCCTTCGATTGGCAGGCCGCCGGTGAGCGACATCACGAAGACATCGCGGCTGCCATCGACCGTGCTTTTCACCATCAGGCCGAGGTCGGTGACCATCACAAAGCGGCCGGCCGGCTGGCCCGGGGCTGCGGTCCAGCCTTCGGCAAAGCCCTTGCCGTTTGAATCGTGCTCACGCCATTCGTCCTGAAAATCGTGAGGACCTTCGATCCGGCTGTAGATGGAATCATTCGGCTTGGCCGGCGTGACCGCTTGGACCGGACGGAGGTCGACGAAGAAGATCCCGCGACCGCCGGCGAGGGCATCGGGGGTGATCATCGGCGGGGCTTCCGCGAGGTCGATCTCCGTCGGCAGTGCCTCCCAATCGTTCTGGCGCGGCACCTTCACGACCTTGTGCCAGCGCTGCACCAGGTGGTTCTCGTTGAAGCCGTAGGCATACAGTTCGGGTTGGCTGAAATCGCTACGGTTTTGGCTGACGAGGTGCTGGATCTGCGACACCGGCACCCGGCCGAAGGTGACTTGGAGATGGTCGATGCCCCGCGACTGGGCGAGCAGGCGGCGCGATCCACCAAGGGCGAGAACGTTGCCCTTGCCGAGAATCGTCGCTTCCTTCGGATAGGCGGGCACCCCGGCCACGGCTTGGAATCGCTGGCCGAGTTCGAAGTCACCGGGGGCTTTCACGCCGGGTTCGACCCGGACCAGCAGGCTGCCGGGGCGCGGTTCGACGAAGCGGAACGCGTGCTGACGGGTCAGGGGGGCATCTGCTTCGACCGCGATCAGTTTCATCGGTTCCACCGCGGCGACCTGCTCGTCGAGCTTGGCCCGGTCACCAGTGCGCCATCCCTGATCGCTCCAGCGGACCGTGATCCGGCGGGCGACTTCCGCGCTGTCGAGGTCGAGGTCGGATTCGACGAAGAGGAACTGCTGCGGTTCGCCCTCGTCGGTGCGGATGATCCGGGTGGTCGCGCCGGTCAGCTTGAAGCCGCTGAATTTGTCCGGCACCCGGGTCTTCGCCTCGACGCCCGCCGGCAGAGGAGCTCCGCCGACGTTCGAGACCAGTCCTTCGGGCACGCGGAGTTTGATGAAGTCCTCTTTTTCCGGGATGACGAGGTTCCGGCTGCGGATGAAGAATTGCCGCGGGCTGTTGCCGGGATCCACGGTGAAGAGCGGACTGCCGGGAGTGAATAATGAGGTGCCGCCGATGACTTCAAGCTTCGCTTGACGTGTTATCTCGGCGAGGTCTGTGGGGTGGCTGGTCCTTAACTCCCCGACGACTTGGTGGACGCTGGGGTCCTTGGGGCTGGTATAGAAATTGAAGTCGCGCAGCTCGACCTGGAAGGGAGGCGTGGTGAACTCCAGCTTGGTTTGGTCGAAGGCGAGCTTCGGCGCCAGTTCGGAGGCATCGAGCGTCACCGTGTGAGCGGTGCCGGGTGCCCAGTGAAGGGAGGTCGGGGTGAAAACTAAGGTGCGGTTGTCGGTCCATTGCCACTTCCCGGGCATCGCGGGCTTCAGCACCACGCCGGGCCCTGGTTCCTTGCCGGTCTTATCCATCGGCGCGGCGGGAAGCGAGAAGCGGACGACAAAGGGCACCGGCACGAGGTCCTTGTCCGGCACGCCGAGGGCGGCGCGGGCGGGCGGCTCCCACTTGACCTCGACCTTCTGGATTTCCTCGTAGGCGACGACCCGCGGGCGATGGGATTCCCACCAGCGCCAGGTCAGCCATGAGCCTCCGGCTAGCAGGGCGACGGCGGTGATTCCGGCCGACCAGCCGCGACGGTGCGCTGCCATATGTCCGCCGAGTTCTTTTAAACATCGGCCTATGCCGCGTAGCCACGGCGGGGCCGACCATGAGATATGTCCAAAAAGGAAGCCGGCGATGCGGCCGGCCAGGTCGAGCAGTGCCCTCGAGGGGGCGGATGTTGTTTTCACGGGAGTAGTCCTCAGGTGGCCTTACGCGGGCCGCATGGGGGGCTTTCACGGCGTTTCGTAAATCGGAAAGTATTTTCAAGACGAGGCCACGTTGTGCTCCGGATCGGGAAATCGGATTGAGCCCGGTGGCCAATCAAGGCATGGTGTCTTGCGAAGCGTGTCCGGACTCCCGCCAGCCCAAGTCATTCCGCCGCAGGTGCTGCTCGGCGCCTATTCGCAGGGCGTTTTCCCGATGGCGGACGAGGGCGAGCTGACGTGGTTCTCGCCGATCTTGCGGGGAATCATTCCGCTCGATGACGGCTTTCACATTCCGCATGGGCTGAAGCGGTCGATCAAGCGGCGGCCCTTCGAAGTGAAGTGGGACACCGATTTCCGCGGCACGATGAGGGGCTGTGCCGAACGCGAGCGGACGTGGATCGACGCGACGATCCTGGAGAGCTTCTGCCTGCTCCATCGACTGGGCTACGCGCACTCGGTGGAGTGCCACGACGACGAAGGCCTGCAAGGCGGGCTCTATGGTGTCGCACTGGGCAAGGTCTTCTTCGGGGAGAGCATGTTCTCACGGAAGACCGACGCCTCGAAGATCGCGCTGGTGGCGCTGGTCGAGGAACTGCGGGCGAGGGGATTCGAGCTGCTCGACACGCAGTGGCTGACCGAGCACCTGCGGACTTTCGGCGGCGAGGAAATCCCGCGGGACGAATACCAGCGTCGCTTGAAGCGGGCACTGGGTAAGCAGGACAAGGTCTTTCACCCGCCGGTGCTCGGACCCGGGCGTTGCGGCTAGCGCCAGTCCTCGCCTTTCCGGCGGGCCTCGGCGAAATCCGGGTCGTGAATGTTGAACTCGATGCGGGAGAAAGCCTTTTGGTCGAACTCCGCGCTGCCGAAAGTTTGCGACGTGCCCTTGAGCTTGCCGCCTTCCACGCCGGTCAAACGGAAGGTCACGAAAGCACCGTCGGGAAACCAGGCCCGGACATCGCCGTTGTAGAGCTTGGGGATCTCGTAAAGTCCCATTTCCCAGTTCGCGGGATCGCGCGCTTCCTTGGTGCGGAGAGCGAAGGTCCGGAGGCGCGAGACCGGCAGGTTGACCTCGCCGAAGGTCGTCTTGAGCTTCACTTTGCCGCCTTCGATCCCCATCATTTCGCCGGCGATCTGGTCGTTGTTGCGGAGGCGCACCCGGGTCGGGTCCGGCTGGACTTCCGGGGCCGGGGGAGGAGTGTCTTCCTCGTCCATGAAACCCTCGTCATCTTGGGCGGGGCTGCCTTCGAGCATGCCATCCCAGGTCGTCACCTCGATGCGGGAAACGCGCAGCGGCGAGGAATCCTGGGCGTTGAAGGAAAAGTTGTCGCCGGGGCTGAAGGTCTCCGGACTGCCGTCGGTCCAGTCCTTCGCGATGCGGCCGTTGACCAGCATGCGGATCTTGCCCGTCGTGCGGTCGACCAGCATTTCAATCCGGCACTTCTCCTTGTTCTGAAATTCGGGAATGTTCTCGTACTCGCCCACGGTTTCGCTGCCGGAACGATTGCCCTTTGACCAGCGCTTCTGGAGCTGCACGTAGCGACCCTGGCAAATCAGCTCGTAGCAATTCGACGGTCGGTCCTCATCCACGCCGTCTGCGAAAAAGAGGAAGCGGAACTTCGGACTGGAGCGCCAGGCGAGGTCGAACGCAAAGCGGGCTTTGGTGGGCAATTTCACCTTCCGGGTGATCCCTCCGGCCGTCTTCGAGCGCAAGGCACCGGCTTCAAAGCCCCAGGCGTCCTCGGGATCCTGAGTCCAGCCGTCGAGACCGTTCGGGCCGGCGTAGAGGATCTCCGGGCGGTCCTGGATTTCGAGCGTGTCGACCATCAAGCGGTCGAAGGTCATCTCCCCGGCATACCAGGTTTTGAGCCGGATCTCGGTCTCGTTGACGCCGGTCAGCTCGCCCCGGATCATGTCGCCGTTGCTCAAGGTGACGGTGGCAACGTGGTCGCCTTTTGCCTCGCTGGTATGGATGGGCAGGGTGAGGTCAAGAATCTGGTCGAGCCGCAGAGGCACCGGGGCGGCGAGGAAGTCCGCGCCGAACTCCACGCGGTCGCTGCCGATCCCGAGCAAGGACCCGCGGATCCGGCTGCCGTCGATGCACTGGATTTCGGTTTCCTGGCCGGCCAGCGGGAATCCGCAGCTCAGGATCAGGAGCAGTCCTGGGAAAATGGTTCTCATTGGTCTTCGTCCTCCTCCTCTTCGTCGGCTTCGTCTCCATCCTCGTCCTCATCGTCGGCTTTCGGCACCGGCTCGGCTCTCGCAAGGTTGGCGATGGCGTCGCGGCGGATGGTCAGATCGCCGAGCAGCGGATGCTTCGCGGTGACGGATTCGGCGGTGAAGACACATCCGGTGACCCCCAGCGATCCTCTGCCGCGGAGACCCAGCTTCAGCGGTTGCCCGGCCGGCTCGGTGGCCTCCGCAGGCTTCGCAAAGAAAAGCGTGGAAACATCCGACACCGAAAGTTCGACCGGATCCGGGTGATGGGGGCCCTTGTAGCGGATGGTGCCGCCATTGGCTCCGGCGACCATGCCGAGGATGCTGCCGGTTCCGCGGTCGGAACTGCGGGTGATCAGGACGTCCTGCTTTTCATCACCGCGCTCCTCGGTGCGGTGGCGGTCGGACGAGGGGTCCCATTCGCGGATCTCGATGTTGTCGATGAACTGGCTGTCGTCACCGCCGATGTTGCTCCGGAACATGATGCCTTGACCCGTGGGGCGCGTCTTCACGGGGTCCGCGTATTTGCCCTCCTCCTCGCCGTCGAGGAAGAGATGGACCTGCCCGAGCTTCCGGTCGACCCGGAGCTCGATCTCGAGGTTGTTGTCCGGATAATCCGTGGGATCGCCGGGAGGTGAGGCCATCGAAAGGAAGGGGTGGCCGTCGTCGCTTTGCTGGCGCTTCAACTCGAGTCCCGCGCCGCCGAATTGCAGGTAGTAGCGGTCCGCCTTGCCGGTCGTCTCAAAGGAGTCATCCGCGAAATAAACCTGGATGTTCGGCGTGTTCCGCCAGGCGACGCGGAAGCGGAGCAGGAAGGAGCCGGGAATGTCGAACTTGCGGAAAATCGTGCCGCTGTTGTCGGCGGCGAAGCGCATGGAGTCGAAGCGCCAGCCGTTCTTGATCTCCCAGCCGGTATCATCCGCCGGGCCGCGGTAGATGACCTTCGGCGGTCGCACGCCGAGCTGGATGGTGTTCACGGAAGAGCGGGGAATCCTGATGTCGCCGGCGAACCGGGTGCGCACCGTGACGGATTCCGCGTCGATCGCGGCGAGTTCACCGGGGAAGTTGTCATTGTTGGCCAGCACCACCAGGGCGTCGTCGGTGTCGTTGAAATCGCCTGCGGCGGTGAAATTGACCCGCTTCAGCTGGTCGGCCTTCAGTTGGAAGGGCTCGAAGGCGAGCGGGCTGGAAAGCATCAACGGGCCGCCGTCGGCCAGCGCGGTCACGGTGCCGGAAAGCTTGGAGCCATCGGCCAGCAGCACCTCGTCCGCGGCGGCGGGGAGGAGCAGAGAAAGAAGCAGGGCGGGGCGGATCACGGGATGGAAGATGGGTCAGGGGGCATCGTCCCAGGCATCGAGGAAGCCTCCGGTGGACTGGAATTCGAGGACCACCGCGGGTGCGAGGTCGAGATTGATTTTCCCCGCGAGCCGGTTGTCGAGCTGGATCCGGCCGTCGGCGGCGGAAAGCGGGATGCCGCTGATCCGGCCGACCGGCTGGAGATGGATCGTGATCTCCGACGCCGGGGCTTCGCTCGGCTTGCGGCGGTTTTCACGGGCGAAATGGACTTCCGCGATTTCCTCGAGCGGGATCTTCAGCGGGGCGTAGCTGGCCTCGATCTCGAGCTGCCCATCTTGAATGCCGAGGACCTTGCCGGAAAACCGGTCGGTACCGTTGTTCAGGAGCACGATGTCGCGGGACTCGCTCTCCATGCTGCGGGCGGAGTCGGTCATGCCGTTCCATTCCGCGACCACCACGTCGGAAATGCGGACTTCCGAAGAGCTGCCCTGGACTTGGAAGCCCACGCCGCCGCCCGGTGCCTCGTAGGAATTCTTGCCGTCGCCGTTTTCCGCAGCGTCGTCGGACGTTCTCCACTGGATGGCGAATTCGCCGTCCACATGCACCGCGATGGTGCCGGCGCGCCGGTCGCAGCGGATCTCGAAAATCGCTTCTCCCGTCTCGTTCAGCCGCACCGAGGTGCTGCCGACGCGGACGCGTTCGACTTCCGGATTTCCTTCCTTGTCGAAGCCGGTGCGCTGGAGGTGGACATAGCCGGATTGGAAATTCAAAACGTAGGCGCTGCCGAACAGTCGGGCGAGATTTTGAGTGCCGCCGAAGTTCGGGCGCGGCACTTCCTTCCCGTCCTCCTCCTTGGCCTCGGCTTTCGGTTTCTGGAGATCGGCATGGAAGGCGACCGAGATGTTCGGACGGCTGCGCCAGCCGAGTTTGAAGCGGAGCAGCGCACGGTCCGGCATGCCGGCGTCGAGGGTGATCGCGTCCTGTCCGCCGCGGGAATACCACGAGGCGCCGGTGTGGGCCCACGAGGGTTTCTCTTTGCCATTTTCGTCCTTTTCCTTGGGCAGGACCTTGGCTCCGGCATTGCCGGCGAAGGGATCGCCTTCGAACGCGGCGGCATCCGAATGAACGATCGTCCAGCCCTTGTCATCGAAGGGCCCGGCGTAAAGCAGGCGGCCGCCGAAAGGGTGGGGCGCGATCATCGAGACCGCATCGCGCGGCAGTTCCAAGGTGCCCGCGGCGGTGGTCTCAAGCGTGAAATTCCGCTCGTCCGCGGCGATCACCTTGCCCGGGATGCGGTCGCCATTGACCAGCGTGACATGGCAGGGATCGTTCAAGGGCGAAATCGGCTTGGCATGGCGCAGCACGATCTGCCGGACCTTTTCCCGCTGGAAGGGCATCGGCGTCGCGACGTCCGGGCGGGTCCAAGTGATCGTTCCCGACGGGTCCATGCCGGCGAAGCGGCCGTCGATCTGGTTGCCGTTGGTGAAGCGGAGCAAGTCGTCGGGACCGGCGGCGGGGGCTTCCGCGGCGGAAAGGGGAGTGGCCAGCAAGCCGGCGATGGCAAGGGAACGGATCATTTTTCGTAGATCGGCAGGAAACGGTAGTTCAGGGCCAGCGAGAGCAGGGCCCCCGCGGTGTTGAATGACTGGCCCTTGTTGCCCGGCCATGACCCGTCGCGGGCCTGGACGGTGGAAAGGAAACGGATGTTCAGGAGATTCCACTCGTTCCATGCCTCGGGGTCGGCGTGGAAAAGCGCCTGGGACATGTAATACTCAAAATAGTAAGGGTAGTGGCGGTCGCGGTAGGTCATCTGCTTGCGCAGGTAGTCGACCGACGACTGGAAACCCTTGCCCTCTTTCTCTTTCGCCAGCGCCAGGCAGAGCACGCCGATCGCGGTAAGGGTCGGCTTCGGCCCGCCGGCCGAGGTGTAACCGTAGCCGCCGTCGCTTCCCCGGCAGCGGGCCATGTAGGCCAGGCCTTTCTTCAGCGCCTCGTCGGGCACCGGCAGCCCGGCATTGCGGGCACCGAACAGGGCGACCAACTGGGCTCCGGAGACCGTCGTGTCGGCATCGCTGCTGTCCGGCGTGTAGCGCCAGGCTTCGGATCGATTGCGTTTCTGGGCGCTGAGGATCAGCTCGATCGCCTTTTTCAAGGCCGGGGCGAGTTTCGGGTTGTCCACCTCTCCGTAGGCCTCTGACAGCGCCAGGGTGGCGAAGCCGTGGTTATACATGCTGTTGCCGATGTAGCCGTTGCTGGAGTTCTGCTGGGAGAGGATGTAGTCGAGACCCTTGGTGATGTTCTTGGCGTAGCGGCCGTGATTCGGGTCCTCGCCGTGGGCGAGAAAGGCATTCACGCAGAACCCGACCACGCCGGGCTCGCTGCCCATGCTGTCGTCCCACGAGCCGCGGTCGTTCTGCGTTTTCGCAAGATAGGCGAGGCCGCGGTCATACATCGTGTCGACCTGGGCCGGCACCGGATCATCCGGCCGGCGCGGCAGGTCCTGAGCCGTGGCGGGAAAAGCGGTGGCGAGAAGGAGCAGGGGACGGCAGAGGAAATTCATTTGGCGAGTTTTTCGGCGGCCCGGTTGTAGGCGTCGAGAGCCGGCTGGAATTCGGTCGGCAGGCTCTGTCCGGCCTTGCCGGAGGCTTTCGGAACGCGGCGCGCCTCGACCTTGCCGCCGGGTTGGCCACCATTGGCGGAATTTGCACTGTCGGAGTCGCCGGTCTGGCCTTCGCCGCCTTCCTGGCCGGGGCCCTTGCCCTCGCCGGGTTTCTGGCCGGGTTTTTCGCCCGGTTTCCCCTGGCCCATCATCTCCTGCATCATGTCGAGCATGGCCCCGCCGGGCTCTCCCGGCTTGCCTTGGCCGGATTGCTTCTGCTTCTCCTTGGCAGCTTCGAAGATCTTTTCGATGACATCGGTCTCCGCCGCGATCGTGACCCCGCCGGTGTCCGTTTCGAGCAGCAGGTCGGACGCCTCGTCCATGGCGTCTTCCACGCCTTCGAGCAGCTCGATCACCTTCGAGTTGGTCTGCTCGATGATCAGTTGCTGGACGTCCGCCGATAGTTCGTCCTGGCGGGTCGACAGCTTGCGGGCACCTTCCTGGTGCTCGGCGATTTTCAAAGCGAGGTCCTTCTCCTCTTCGGCGATGGCGGCGGCGAGGAGTGGCAGGGTGAGGAAAACAAGAGCGGCTTTCATGGCTTCGCGGGATCGGCGGGTTCGAACGAACGGCGGAGGGTTTCCAAGGAACGGGTGCGGGCGCTAATGTCCTGCTCCTGCTGGATCATCTTCATCACGCGGAGCATGAACTCGAAATCCTCATCCTCCTGAGGCGGGGAGTCGCCGCCGCCCTCGCTGCCGCCACCTTCCTTCTGCTCGCCTTCGAGGAGCTTGGCCCACTCCTTGAGCTTGTTCGCCCAGAGCTCGGCCTTCTCGCGGGCGAGGAAGCCCTGGTTCACCTCGAGCAGGCGGCGGAGGTCCTCAAGGTCGAGGTCGATCTTCGATTCAATCATCGCATCGAGGATCTTG
>JAYTLR010000171.1:0-25284 GCA_043729195.1 Akkermansia sp. | reverse complement strand
CGGTAGGTTCTTCCGGGGAGCGTGGGAAAGGTCACGGTCACCGCGCCTGTCCACGGCTGGGAATGAGTCGCTGTCCAGACGTAGAAGTCCGACTTCTCCGGCTCCAGGCCAAAGAGGTATTCCTCAAGCGTGGTCAGCCCGTCGCCATCGTCATCATCACCATCCGGCGCGTCGGAGTCTCCGAGTTCGGTTAGCTTCCAATTCCTATAGTCATCGTAGGTGATGCCGCTCACTGTTGGCGAAGCGTCGCTTTCCACGCCGCCATTGAGGGCGATGACGCGGTATTCGTAGGCGGTTGCCAGCACCACAGCCGCGTCGTCATAGAAGGTGGACCCCGCAGTGACACCTGCGAGCGGTTCCCAGAGCGAGCCGCCGGCCGCCCGGCGCTCGATGCGGTAGCCGGTTTCAACGCCCGAGTCATCGGTCCAAGACACGCGAATGGCGGCCGACAGCGGGCTCGCCGCGGGATCTTTCGGCTCCCGGGGCCGGACCGGCTCGGCGGTGTGGGTGTAAATCTTCCAAGTGGTGGCTGAAGCGGACCCCGCGATCCTTCCCCGGTAGGTCACGGCCAGCGAAGCGCCATCGTCGGCGATGTCGAGGGTGGCATAACGATCATCCCCCGAACTTGTCCCGCCCGAATAGGGACCACCCTTGACCGACCCCTGCCGCCGGAGGGCCGCGGCGTGGAAAACGGGAATGCGCACGCCGTCCACGTAATCCTCCGTGGCCCGGCCGTCGTCGTAAGCCAGGGCGTGCATGTCGCCGGAGACCACCACGATGTTTTGAATCTTCTCGTCGCGAATGAACTCGAGCAACTCGGTGCGCTCGGTCCGATAGGAGCCCCAGTTGTCGCTCGTGGTGGAACTCGACAGGAGCGGCACACTGCTGACCCAAATGACAAGGGGCACCTCGCCGTCGCGGGCCGCGACAAGCTGGTCCTTGAACCACTGCTTCTGGACGGCACCCATCATCGACTTCGCCCCGTCGTCATTGTCGTTATCGTCCTCACGCTCGGACCTCAGATCGGAAAGAATGAAGCGCACCCGGCCATAGTCGAAAGTTTGATAAATCGCCGCGTCCGGGCCGCCTGCCGGCAGCGGGTAATGCGGAACCATTTCCCGATAGACCTGGCGATGCGCCGCGCTGCCGGTGCTGTAGCGGTTGGAGGAGTCGCCCGAGAAATCGTGGTCATCCCACATGTAGAACACCGGAAGGTTGCGGAACATGCGGCCGATCTCTTCGACCGAAAGCGTGTTGATCGTGTCGTCGCGGTAGTCCGCCGGGTTGCTTGAGTTGGTGTCTGCGTAATTGGAGTCGCCCATGTGAATGAAGAAGCGGGCACCTTCCCCGAGGATGGCGTCGAAAGCGGGAAAGGACGATTGGGCGATGTCGCAGCAGGCGCTGAAGGCGAAGCGGAACGATGCCGGCGCGGACGTCGGAAAGCTGCGGAACGTGCCGACCAAGCCGGGGGCCGAAAGCAAGTTGCCATCGAGCTCGATGCCGTAGAAATAGTTCGTATCCGGATTAAGGCCCGTGATCTCCAGACGCACGTTGTTGCCGGATGCCGGAGCGGAAATCACGGGCGCGGAGAAAACCGGGTCGGTCAAAGCGGGACCGGTGGAGACTGCCAGTCGCACGACCACGCCGGATTGGTTGACAGGCACGTTCACCGCAGCCGATGTCGGTGTGATGGCCCCGCACCATGGTCCGGCGACGAGCGCCGGAACCGCCTTCGCCGCCCCTCCGGCCGATAGAACCAGAGCGGCAATGCTTAGAATTGTCCTGCGAGCGGGTGGTGGTGGGAACGTGCCTTCAATTCTCATGGTTCACCCTCCTCACGACAAGGCAGCTTTAGGACGTAAACTGACAACACGGACCCGTGCCTGTAAAGCTGAAGCGGCTGGGGATGGATCGGCGTTGGGCTTGCTGGCGACCGGGATCGCGTGTCGTCTTCCCGTGCATTCGAGTGGTTCGACGGCGTCAAACGTGAGCGGCTGCGGCAACAACTGGCGGACAGCCAGAGGGCAGCCATGCTGGCGGGGTGCCCACCTTAGGCTGAGGAGGAGCAAAGCGTCGTGTCGATGCGCGGGACTAGAATCGCTGGCCGGAGGATGCCAAGGAAATTGGAGGAATCAGATGCTGGGCTTCACCACCGGTGTTTCCGGTATGGGGAGAATGCGGCGGATGGGTTCCGGCAGGCGGTCGAAGACCGGCTTGGGGACGGGAAGCTGATCTATTGGGCTGAGGCGGCCGCTGTTGACGAGCTGAAGGTGCTCGTTGTTGCCGGTATTGCCGATGAAGTTGGCGTAAAGATTGGCGTGGCCGTCGCAGAGCCAGAGTCGGCCAGGGGATTCGACATAGACGAACCAGGGATCGGCAGGTGAGGAAAGTATCAGGTACGAGGAAGAGGTTTGGCTTTCGGTTGCCGCGCGGGTTCCGGTGACCTCGGTGGTCAAGCTCCAGCCCATCTGGGTGCCAGCGGGGGAGAGTTTGATGGTGCGGGTGTAGCGGCCTTCGCGGCCGTGGTAGTTGCCGGGTGAGGTGATGATGGTGCCGGGGATCAGGGTGTCGGGTGCCGCGACTATCGACGACCGGGTGGTCGAGGTCTTGCGGCATGCGGTAGTGGCGAGCAGGGCAAGGGAGAGGCAAAGCAAGAGGTGGAGGAGGGAGGACATGGTGTTGGATGATACCGGGTAAAACCGAACGTCGAGTCAGAGGTTCGGTCGTTTCACGTTAGGCTCGACCGGCGGCAAGAGCTTCTTCATGTCATCCGGCAGGCGGAGGACCACGGCGGGTGGTACTTTGGCATCGGGCCATTCGACTTTTCCGGCGGAAATCACGCGGCCGCTGCTATCGTCGAACATACGCAAGATACTGAGCTTCGACTTGCCTTCGAAGTACCAGAAGCGCTGGGGAGTCTCGACGTAAACGAACCAAGGGTCCGTCGGAGAGGAGACCGACGTGCTGCCGCCCATCATGTCTCCGGTCGTGCCGCCGGAAGGCAGTTCTTCGCTGCTGCTATACTCCAGGGACAGCGAGGTCCCGGATTGGGTGACGTCCAGCGTGTGGGTGATCTTCCCTTCGGTGCGGGTAAACTTACCGCTCGTGGTGATGAAGGTGCCGGGGATCAGGGTGTCGGGCGTCGCGACGGTCGAAGAACCGGAGGTCGAGGTCTTGCGGCACGCAGTGCTGGCGAGCAGGACAAGGGAGAGGCAAAGCAAAAGGCGGAAGAGGGAGGACATGGTGTTGGAGGGATGGGGATATCCGTCAAAGGCTCGGGCGCTTGCCGGCGGGCTCGACGTGAGGGAACAGTTTTTTGAGATCCGGGGGCAATTGAAGCACGAGGTCGCGCGGGACCGGCGGGCCGCCGGAAAGCAGTTTGCCGTCGAAGATGCTTTGGCCGCCGCTGCCGCCTCCGCCGTTGTTCTCGATTCTGTAAGCCAGCTGGTCCTTGCCGTCGAACATCCAGAGCCGGGATGGCGATTCGACGAACACGAACCAGGGATCGGTGGGCGAGGACAGGCTCATGCCGGAACCGCTTGATCCGCTGCTCGATCCGAAACTGCCGACTTTCGTCAGGGTGGTGATGGTCCAGTTGATGGAAGCTCCGCTGACCGAGATGTCGAGTTCCGTGCTGCTCTTCGCGGTGCTGGCGGACCAAGAACCCGCGGAATTGATCACGGTGCCGGCGATCAGGGTGTCGGGACCGGCGGACAAGGTGGACGTGTGGCTGGTGGATTTGCGGCAACCGGACGCTGCGGCGGTGATCAGGAGTCCGGTGAGAAGTGCGGGGAGCAAGCGGGAGGGGGACATGGCTCTGGTGCGTTAGATGCTCGGGCGTTTGTCGGCGGCCTCGACTTCAGGGAATAACTTCCGGAGCTCCGCGGGCAAATGCGGCACCAGGTCAGCCGGCACCGGGGGACTGCCCGGGCTGATCGCGCGGGAAAGGATGCACGTACCGTTTTTCCCGCCTCTTCCGGGCGAGTTTTGGAAACAATAATCCAACTGGTCTTTGCCGTTGAAAGTCCAGAGTCGTGATGGTGACTCGACGTAGACGAACCATGGATCGGAAGGAGAAGAAAGGGTCATCCCCAACCCGCTTCCTCCACTGGCCGGTCCGTATTTGACCTTCCAGCTGATCGTGGTGCCGCTGACGGTGAGGTCCAGTTCATTGCGGCCCCTCGATGTGATGGCACTCCACGTGCCCGCCGAAGTGATCACGGTGCCAGCGATCAGGGTGTCAGGTCCGGTCGAGGCGGAAGCTGCGGTGTGGACCACCGACCTGCGGCAGCCGGTGGTGGCCAACGCGAGAACAAGGACAGCAGCGAGCGTGCGCATCACAGCATCTCTTCCACGAATTTCGCCTTGTTGAACAGGGCGAACTGCTCGGGCTCTTCGCCCATGCCGAGGTAGCGGGGGGCGATGCCGAGCTGGTCGTGGATGGCAACGGCGACGCCGCCTTTGCCGGAGCCGTCCATCTTGGTCATGATGATGCCGTCGAGCGGGCAGGCCTTGTGGAATTCCTTGGCTTGCTGGAGGGCGTTCGAGCCGGTGGTGGCGTCGACCACCAGCAGCGTGAGGTGCGGCGCGGTGGGGTCGTTCTTGGCGAGGGTGCGTTTGATCTTGGACAGCTCCTCCATCAGGTTGTGGCGGGTGTGGAGGCGGCCGGCGGTGTCGCAGATGAGGTATTTCGAGCCGTTGGCGATGGCCTGCTGGTGGGCGTTGAAGCAGACCGAGGACGGGTCGGCGTTCGGCTGGCCCCTGACGACCGGGATGTCGAGGCGCTTGCCCCAGCGTTCGAGCTGCTCGACGGCGGCGGCGCGGAAGGTATCCGCGGCGGCGAGCACGGTCGGCTGGCCGCGGCGCTGGAGCCAGTGGGCGAGCTTGGCGCAGGAGGTGGTCTTGCCGACGCCGTTGATGCCGACGACGAGGAAGACGAAAGGCTTGCCATCGAGGCGGGGGAGCAGCGGCGGGGAATCGGCGGGCAGGCGCTGGGCGACGTGGCGGCGGGCGGATTCAATGACATCGTCGGCGGAGACCTCACGGCCGAGCCCGCGTAGTTCCTCGACGATTTGCATCGCGAGTTTCGGTCCGAGATCGGCGGTGATGAGGTCGGCTTCGAGTTCGTCCCAGTCGATCTCCGCCTTGTTCGCGAGCTTGTGGTAGAGGGATTTGAAGAAGCCGGCCATGAGGTGCGGGGCTTCTAGCGGGCGGGGGCGCGGCTGGCAAGCGGGGCGCGGTGCGGGGTGACGGATGCGTTGCGGCGAGTTTTTGCAGTTGAATGCGGCGGCTGACTGAGGATCAATCACCGCGTTGCGCCGGTTGGCGCGGCGTTTTATTTGCATGAGCCAAGGATTCAGACGAGGTGGTGGTGGTGGCCGGCGGGGTTCCCGCGGCGCTCCCCGGGCGCGCAAGCTCGGACCGGACGGTGAAGAGAAGTCCGTGGAGGTCGAAGGAACGATCACCTCGGTGCTTGCTGGCACGCAGTTCCGCGTGCAACTCCAGAGCGGTCACGAGGTGCTGGCCCACATTTCCGGCAAGATGCGCAAGCGTTTCATCCGCCTGGTGGTGGGTGACAAGGTGAAGATGGAGATGTCGCCCTACGACGTTTCCAAGGCGCGGATCACCTACCGTCTGGGCTGAGCTTCGGAAGAAGCCAGAAACCAGAGACAAGAGTCGGGAAGCCGGGGACTTGCCCTGGAGCCCGATTTTTGGCGAGCGCTTGATTGAAATCAGGCGGGGTTTTCCTCCAGCTCTTCGCCGTCTTCGACATGAGGCGCGGTGTGGAGTCGGCGCTCGATCTCGATGTCGCCGAGCAGGGTGGCCTGGCGCAGGACGAACTGGTTCATTTTCATCAACTCCAGCACGGCGAGGAAGGTGACGATCACCTCCGCCTTGGTGGTCGCGTCCTCGAACAACGAGTTGAACGGGGCCGCCTGGCCGGGAGCGAAGCGGAAGAGCAGCATCTCGATCTTGTCCGCGACGGTGTAGCGGTCGTCGACGATGTCGCCGAGGTCGTGCGACTCCTCGAAGCGCTTGAGCACGTTCTGGAACGCGCGGATCAGGTCGAAGATCGAGACTTCGGCCAGGCCGAGCGGCTCTTCGGGTAGGTCCGGCTTTTCCGGTTGGAAGGCGAAGGAACCTTCCTGTTCGACTTCCTTCAAACTGAGGAAGCCGGCGGCGTCCTTGAATTTCTTGTATTCGATGAGCTGGCGGATCAGCTCCCAGCGCGGGTCGTCTGCTTCGGCGTCTTCCTCCGGCGGCTGGTCCGCGCGTGGCAGGAGTGTCCGGCTTTTCAGATACATCAGGTTGGCCGCCATCACGATGAATTCGGCCGCGAGGTCGATGTTCAGCATGCGGAAGGTCTCGATGTAATTGAGATACTGGCTGGTGATCCGGGAGATCGCGATGTTGTGGATATCAACCTCGTCCTTCTTGATGAGGTAGAGGAGGAGGTCGAGCGGACCCTCGAAAATATCCAGCCGGACCTTGTAATCGTTGCCTTCCACGGGCGGAGAGGTAGGGGATCGGCCCCCCGGGGGCGAGGGGAAATTTGCACTGGCAAGCATCCGGGGCGATGGGTCTAATCCCGGTCCCGCCGGAGAATCAATTTATGGAGGCAGAGCAAACGCAGTCGTTCAACCAGAAGCTGAGCCAGTGGATCGCCAGCCAGGGATTCTGGTTCCAGCTCCGGCACTCGATGTCGGGTGGTGGCGGTTGGGCGATGACCATGAACCATCTGATGCGGCTGGGTTTCAAGTTGTTGGTGACCTTGGCGGTCGCGGCGGGCGGGTTCGGGATCTATCTCGTCAAGCGGGTGCAGTATCCTACGTTCCAGCAGTCGTTGAACACCGGGCTGGCGAGCGGGCTTGGCGCGACCGAGGCCAAGGTCTTGGATTTCTCGCGGAGCCAGGGAAACGTGCAGATCCGGCGGATCGGTGCCGAGGGAGGGGACAAAAGCTTTTTCCGCAACCTGGATGCCGGGAACGTCCGGATGAAGATGGGATTGCTGGACGGCTTGGCGGGTCCGTGGGAAGCGGGGACCCTCCAGGCGAAATGGATGGAGATCGATCTCAAGGCGGGTGCCGACAGTGCCGAGCAGGCGGAGGCCCTGGGCGAAGCCTTCTTTCGTGAATGGAATGGATTCCGCTTCTCGTCGATCGAGGTGGACGAGACGACCCTGCGCTGGGGATTTTCGCAGCGGACCCAGGGCCGGATCGAACAAAGCTACATGGTGGCCACCCGGGTTTCCGACGGCTGGCGGCTGGTTTTCAAGGGTGGGACTCTTTCCCAGAACTGGCTGAAGAAGCTGGAGATCGTCGAGATGACCGTGGAATGCGACTCCACGGGAATGAAAATTTTGAAAGGTGAGTTCAAGTGTGGGGGCGGGGACGTCCAGTTCCGGGAAGTGGCCGTGACCGGGGGCGAGAAGCCGGCAGTCAGCGGCACGATTGAGGTTTCGAAAGTGGAGCTGGCGGCTTTCCTACCGGAAACCGCACGGCCCTTTGCCGAGGGGGTGATATCGGGAAATTTTGAACTGACGGGCTCCACCAATTCGGTGGACGGACTGCAACTCGAGGGGGACGTCACGCTGGGGGGCGGCAACTACATCGCCGTGCGCGAGAAGCTCCACCTGTTTTCCGCACTTTCTCTGCTGGACATCGACAACAGCTACCACCGGGTGCCATTCGACCGGGGGAGCTTCCACCTCAAGACCGGCGGTGGTGCGATGGAACTGTCGCGGGTGGACATCAAGGCGGGCGAGTTGATGACCGCGCAGGGCAAGATCCTGATGCGATTCCCTCCGGATAGCGAGGTGGTCGGGCCGGACGGGGCCAGCCAGTTTCCCCCGGTTTTCAATCCGGGGCTTGAGCCGATGCAGGGCAGCAAGGAGGTGGACTTGTCATTGGAGAAGGCGGCCAGGGCGCAAAAGGCCGAGAAGGAAGCGGCGGGCGAAGAATCGAAGGACATGGCGATTTTCGATCGCGTCGCGCAACGGCGGATCAACGATCTTCTCTTGCAGCAGGAAATGACCCGGCGGGCCCAATCCTTGCGTTGTGAACCCGGCAGCGGCCTGCGGATCACGATCCCGGGCAATGCCTTCGACCGGTCGGAGGTTTTGCGGGAGACTTTCCCGGTGGATCCAGGCAACGGCAGGATCGCCATCGATGTTCCGTTGCAGGGAACCCTTTTTGAGATCACCCGTCGTCAGGCAGAAGAGCTGAAAAAGCTGGGCGAGCGCCGCTGATACGAAATCGCGCGTCGGCCGAGGCGAAACCGCCGGCAAAACCGCCGGTCAAACAACGGTGGAGAGGCCCAGGCTGGCGTAGATCTCGCGGGTGGCCTTACTCTTGTTGAGCGTGTAAAAGTGGATTCCATCGACGTTGTGGTCGAGGAGTTCCGCGCACTGCTGCGCGGCGTAGTGGATGCCCACTTTTTCGACCGCTTCAGGATCGCCTTTCGCCCGGTCGAGCGCTCTCAGCAGCTTGGCGGGGAAGCGGGCGCCGGCGGCGAGTTCCGCCATCCGGCCCATGCTCGAAAGCGAGGTGACAGGCATCACGCCGGCGATGATCGGGACGTCAATCCCGCGCAAGCGGCAGCGGTCGCGGAAGTCGAAGAAGTCGTGGTTGTCGAAAAACAACTGGGTGCAGATGTAGTCCGCTCCCTCGTCCACCTTGGCTTTGAGGTGGTCCAGCTCCTTCAGGCGATTCGGCATCGCCGGATGTCCTTCCGGAAAGCCGGCCACACCGATCCCGAAGCCCTGCGGGTCGGGATGAGCACCGGATTCGTTGAACTTGCGGATGAAGCGCACGAGGTCGGCGGCGTGGCGGAAATCGCAGTCGGACCAGTCGTAGTCCGGCCAATCGCGGGGCGGGTCGCCGCGCAGTGCGAGGATATTGCAGACTCCGGCGGCAGCGTAGCGGCGGAGGATTTCCTCGATTTCCGGTTCGGAGTGCCCGACGCAGGTCAGGTGGGGAATCGGCGGGACGCCGGTGGTCTGGCGAAGTTTCACCACGAGGTCGTGGGTCATTTCCCGGGTGCTGCCGCCGGCTCCGTAAGTGACGGATACGAAAGACGGCTGGAAGGCCTCTAGTTCGACGATGGCCCGGTAAAGTTCCTCCGCACCGGCGGTGGTCTTCGGCGGAAAGAACTCGAACGAGAAAGTGGGATGCCGTTGGGCAAGAATGTCGCGGATGTGCATGCGCTTCGAATTGGGCGGACTATTGTTCGCAATCCCGGAGCAGGGGAGTAAAAAACCGTTGAGGTCGCAACTTCCTGCCGGTCGGGAAGTTTCCTCTTTCGCGGATCCGAGGGGTCCGTCCACTTCCACCCAGGCCTATGAAACTTTGTCCTCATTCTTGGATCGCTCTTTTCGTATTCGGTTCCGCCATGGCGCAGGAGCCCGTGCCGGGCGACATGCCTGCTCCGGGTGAGGGCGAGCAGAGAGGGCCGCGCGGCGGAGGCAAGGACTGGCAGGGCATGCGCGAGATGATGGAGATGTGGAAGAAGTCCGATGCGAACGGCGACGGCTTCATCACTTTGGAGGAGTTCGGTGCGATGGAGCGCACCGGCAGGCTGCCTGAAGAAAAGCGGGCGGAAATTTTCAAGCGCTTGGACAAGAATGGCGACGGGAAGATCGGGCCCGACGAGATGCCGCGGCGGCCTCAGGGCGGCATGCCGCCGCTCGCTCAGGTCGACGCGAACAAGGACGGGAAGATCGTTTTCGAGGAGTTCCGCAACCTGACTTTTGTCACGCGGCTTCCGGAAGAACGGCAGCGCGCGATGTTCGAACGGATGGACCATGATGGCGATGGGGCGTTGACTCCGAAAGATCGCCCGGCGGGTGGCCCCCCACGCGAAGGCGGACCACCTTATGACGGGATGCGGGATGGCAAGGGATGGGGCCACGGCCCGGGCCCGGTGGATCTGGTCAAGGAGCTCGATCGGAACGGTGATGGGTCTCTCAACTTCGAAGAATTTCGGCAGGCTGGATTCCTGAAAGGGAAGAGTGAGGACGAACAGGAAGACCGATTCGAAGAGATCGATCGAAACCACGACCTCAAGATCGATGCCTCCGACCTTCCGCCGCCCGGCGAGGGTAAGCCCCGGCCTGAAGGACCCGGCAAGGGTCCGCGAAATGGACCGGAGGGCGGTCCGCCTCAAGAGCCCTGAGCGGGTATCGGGTTTCCCAAGTGGTTCAGAAGTTCACTTCGAACCAGACGCCCGCGAAGAGGCGGTTGGAACCGGGGCGTTTCCATGCCGCGGTCCCAGTCCTCTGCGAGGTGCCAGGTGAAGCGTGGGGCGAGGTCGAAGCCGTCCTTGAAGAAAGAGTCCTGGTAGTCGCGCCATGTAGTGGCGATGCCGTCGGTCCACTTTTCCGTTTCGTAGCGAAGATCGAAGCTTGCGGCGATGGCTGAAGTCCTGCCGTCAGGTTCCGCCGGGACTACGATGACGGGTCAACGCAGTCCACGGGCGAATCCCGGCCACGGACTATTGGAGTTTGGCCTGGATATCCGCTTCGGCCAGCGTGGTATGGAGGACTTCCGTGCGCAGGCTGCCGCCCTTGCGCTGGCTCCACCAGAGCACCACCGGAGAGGCGATGAAGATCGAGGAGTAGGTGCCGATCACCAGACCGACCAGGATCATCGCGGAGAAATCCTTGAGCGCGGAGCCGCCGAAGATCGTGAGGATGGTCACGGTCGCGATGGTGGTCAGCGAGGTCAGCACGGTGCGGGAGAGCGTGGCGTTGATGGCTTCGTTCATCATCTCCTTGATGTCGCCCTCGCCTTGCTTGAGCGACTCGCGGATCCGGTCGAAAATGACGATGGTATCGTTGATCGAGTAGCCGGCGATGGTCAGCAAGGCACCGACATGGATCAGCGAAAGTTCTCCGCCGAAAAGGACGATGAGGCCGGCGGATAGGACGACGTCGTGGAGTAGCGCAATGAAGCCGCCGAGGGCGAAGGAGAACTCGAACTGAATGGTGATATAGATCAGAATGCCGAAAAGACCGAGGACGAGGGCGATCAGCGACTGCATCAGGAAATCCTTTCCGAGCGTGGCGGAAACGGCCTGGGAGTTTTCGGAGACCTCGAAGACCGACCTGCCGGTTTCCTTCCCGTCCTTGTCCTTTTCGGCAATCTGCTTGCCGAGGATGTCGGGGAAGCTTTCGCGGAGGTGGGCCGCGACCTTTGGAGCATCCTCGGTGGAGCAGCGGATGGTCAGCAGCTCGCCGGTGATCGACTTTTCGACCTGGGCGACCGGCCTCTTGGCGGTGTCGACCTTGGCGAGGGCGGCATCGGCGTCGGGTTGCGAGATGACCTTGTCGCCGAGCTGGAACTCGATGAGCGTGCCCCCGGTGAAGTCGATCCCGAGGCTCTTCCCGCCGCGGAACGCAAAGGCACCGATGCTGGCGAGGATCAGCGCACCGGAAACGATGTAGGACAGCTTGGCTTTGGAAAGGAAGTCGATCTTGGTCGACTTGATCAGGTCCAAGAAGCTGAGCTTCTTGAGCAGGTGGAGGTCGTTGCCCCAGCGGAACAGCACCCGGGTGACGAGGATCGCGGAGAACATGGAGGCGACGATGCCGATGGTCAGCGTGACCGCGAAGCCCTTGATGGTGCCGCTGCCCATCCAGAAGAGGATGATGGCGGTGATCAGCGAGGTGAGGTTGGAGTCGAAGATGGCGGTGAAGGCCTTTTCGTATGCGACTCCGATCGCGGTCTTGAGCGACTTCCCGGCGGCGATTTCCTCGCGCAGGCGTTCGTAGATCAGCACGTTGGCGTCGACCGCCATGCCGATGCTCAGGATCATCCCGGCGATGCCCGGCAGGGTGAAGGTGAAGTTGAACATCGCCATACCGCCGAAGATCATCAGCGTGTTCACGGCGAGGCCGAAGAGAGCGATCAGGCCGGCGGTGCGGTAGTAAATCAGGACGAAGAGGGCGGTGATGCTGAGGCCGACGATACCGGCCCAGACACCCTGGGTGATGACCGCGGCGCCGAGGGTGGGGGAGACGATGCGCTTTTCGATGATCTCGAGCGGGTTCTCCAGTGGGTTGAGCATCGTGCTGGCGAGGTCCCTCGCTTCCTTGGCGCTTTCCTGACCCTGGATGATGAAGTTCTTGTGGAGCTTGTCGTTGACGACCGGCGCGGTGATCACCTTGCCGTCGAGGACCACGGCGATGCGGTCGTAGCCGATTTTGAGATCATCGGTCAACTCGAGCATCTTGTCGGCACCGGCGTTCGACAGCCGGATGGAGACATGGTGTTCGGCGGCCATCGACTCCGGCCATGCCTGCTGAACGTCCTTGCCGGTGAGGGCGATGCGGTTGTTGAGGAGGAGGAACTCGGTGCGCGAGGTGCCTTCGAAGGTCTGCTCGTGTTCGTAAACGCGGAAGCCGGGCTGGCGGGGCTCGTCGCCGGTCGAGATGCGTTCCGCGAGGGTGCGGCCGTCGGGGCCGGGCGCGAAGCCTTCCATGTTCACGCGGCGCAGTTCGAGGCGGGCGACTTTCTGGAGCTGGACCTCAATGTCGGCGGCGACTTCCGGGGTCATCCCGGGCATCTGGAGGAGGATCTTGTCGGTGCCCTGCTCGACGATCTGCATGTCGGTGGTGCCGAGCTTGTTGAGGCGCTCCTCAATGGTCTTTTTGGCCTGGCGAACATCCTCGGTGGTGAGAGGAATCGGCTGGCCGGTGTTCTCATCGATCTTGGGCTTGACCAGCAGGGTGAACTGGGAACCGCCGACCAGATCGATGCCTCCTTTGAGGGAGTCCTTCGGCGGGTAGAGGGCCAGTGCGCAGAGGGCGCAGAGCGAGAGGATGAGGACGCTTCCGATGTTGCGCTTGCGGCTTTCGAACTCGGTGGCGAAGTACCAGAAAAAGAGGACCAGCAGCGCGAGGCCGGCGAGGAAGATCACCATCGAGGCATTCGGGTCCTTCAGGAATGAGAGCGCGAGAGACGTGGGCAGGAACATGACGAAAATGGGAAGCGGGTGGGAATTAGCGGGACGGCGCGCTTACTTGGCGGCGGGAACGTCTTTCTTGAGCACGGTGGCGACGGAGGGCTTATCGAACTCCATCAGGACGCCTTCGGCGACCTTGAGCACCACGGTGCGCTCCTTGACGTTGTGGACGATGGCGTGAATGCCGGCGGTGGTCACCACCTCGTCACCTTTTTGGAGTGCTGAGATCCGCTTTTCCAACTCCTTGCGCTGGCGTTGCTGGGGCCGAATCAGCAGGAAATAGAACATGACGACCATCAGGACCATCATGACCCAAGGCTGCGAGAGCGGGCTGCTGGAGCCAGCGGGCGGGGCTTGGGCGAGGATGGAGAGGAAAGACGGGATCATGTGGATTTGGACTTGGTATAACGGCGGATGAAGGACTCCTTGAATTCGAGGAAGTTGCCTTCGCTGGTGGCCTCCCGCGCTTGGGCGGTGAGGCGGAGGAAGAAATGCAGATTGTGAAAGGAAAGCAACCGCAAAGCGAGGATTTCCCCGGCCCGGAAAAGGTGCCGGATATAGGCCCGGGAGAAGCGTGCGACGTGGGGGTGAGCGCTTTCGCAAAGCGGGCGATCGTCGCGCTCGAAAATGAGGTTCTTGATGTGGATCGGCCCGTCGAGAGTAAAGGCCTGGCCGTGGCGGGCGACCCGGGTGGGCATCACGCAGTCGAACATATCCACCCCCCGGGCGATCATTTCGAGGATCTGCGGCGGGGTGCCGAGGCCCATCGCGTAGCGCGGCTTGTCATCCGGCAGGAAAGGCACGCTGTGCTCCACGGCGCGCATCATTTCGTGTTCGGGCTCGCCGACCGACACGCCGCCGATCGCGTAGCCGTCGAAGCCGAGGTCGACCAACTCGCGGGCCGAGCGCTCGCGCAGGTCGGCCCAGATGGATCCTTGGACGATGCCGAAGTGCCGCTGGATGCCGGAGCCGCTGGCTGGTTGGTTCTTTTCGATCCAGTCCTTGCAGCGCTTGGCCCAGCGGGTGGTGAGGCCCAGCGATTTCTCGGCGTAGTCCCGTTCGCAAGGGTAGGGCGGGCACTCGTCGAAAAGCATCGCGATGTCCGATCCGAGCGCGGCCTGGATTTCCATGCTGAGTTCCGGAGTCAGCATCATCCGTGAGCCATCGAGGTGGTTTTGGAAGCGAACGCCTTCCTCGGTGATCTTGCGCAGCTTGGCGAGCGACCAGACCTGGAAGCCGCCGGAGTCGGTCAGCATCGGCTTTTGCCAGGTGGTGAAATCGTGCAGTCCGCCCAAATCGCGGATCACCTCGTGGCCGGGCCGCAGCCAGAGGTGGTAGGTATTGCCGAGGATGATCTGGGCACCGAGAAGATCTACTTCCTCCGGATGCAGCGTTTTGACCGAGCCCTGGGTGCCAACCGGCATGAAGATCGGGGTTTCCACCGTGCCATGGGCCAGTTCCATCCGGCCGCGACGGGCCAGACTGGAGGGATCGCGTGCGAGAACCTGGAACATCGGGGGCGCGGTTTACGGGCAAAACCCGCCGCGGGCAACCTTTCGCTTGGGATCCGCAGGACCGACTTCCCGTCGGCTGCTCCCCAAAGAAAAAAGAAGGACGCGAACGAGATTCCCCCCGGAGTCAAAGTTCGCGTCCTTCTGGGGCAGACCGGAGACCTCAGGGCGTATTCTTCGGATTGATCTCCCCCCAGAGGTCAAATCCTTGGTTGGCAACGCGTAGCTGGGATCCGGAATGCATGCCGGCTGGTCGAAACGAGCTGGCACATTCGAGATCTGGCCGGAATATCAGCTTTTGAAAAGCTTTAAGTGCTCCGAAATGCTTTCGTGGTAATTGGTAAGGTTGCTGAAGCCTCATCTCCAGTCGTTTAGTGGCCATTTGGGTCCATCCGGTGTAAGCCGGATTGCCAGTAGGCACCATGCTTGCTAGGACCGTGGCATGAAATTGATCCGATACGGTGAGCCGGGCAGGGAAGAGCCGGGTATCATCCTCAACAACGGCAGGCGGATCGACGTCGGCGGCCAGTTTAGCGACTACGACGAGGGTTTCTTTGCCCTGGGCGGCCTGGAGGCGCTGCAGGCATGGGTCGAGGACGGCTGTCCGGAGGCCGAGGAGATTCCGCCGGGGGTGCGTCTGGGGCCGCCGGTCGAGCGGCCGTCGAAGATCGTCTGTGTCGGCAAGAACTACCTCGATCACGCCAAGGAATTCGGCGAAGGCATCCCGACCGAGCCGGTGCTTTTCATGAAGGCTTCGACCTCATGGAGCGGTCCCTTTGACGACGTGATCAATCCCGCGGGGGCGACCAAGCTCGATTACGAGGTAGAGCTCGCCGTGGTGATCAGCCGGACCGCCTCTTCGGTGAAAGAGGAGGAGGCGATGGACTACATCGCCGGCTATTCCGTGTTCTGCGACTACTCCGAGCGCGCATTTCAGAAGGAGATGGGCGGCCAGTGGACCAAGGGCAAGAGCTGCGACACCTTCGGTCCGATGGGACCCTGGCTGGTTCCGGCTTCGGAGGTTCCCGATCCCCAGGGCCTGCGCCTCTGGTGCAAGGTCAACAACGAGCTTCGACAGAACGGCTGGACCGGCGACATGCTGTTCGGCGTGAAACACCTCGTCAGCTATATCAGCCGCTTCATGACGCTGTTGCCCGGCGATGTGATTGCGACGGGGACCCCCGCCGGGGTCGGCATGGGGATGAAGCCGCCGCGCTACCTGGCACCGGGCGATTGCGTCGAACTCGGAATCGAGGGACTCGGTGAAATGCGCCAGCGGGTCGTCGCCGCGCCTTGATCCGCCGCACTCCGCGCTTGCCGTGAGGCGGGCGGGGGATTACGCGGGGCGGGTCGTCCAGCCTCAACCACCCTTGAAGATGTCCATCGCACGCGCCCTTCTTTCCGTCTCCGACAAAACCGGCCTCGCCGACTTTGCCCGATACCTCCACGAGTCCGGTGTCGAGCTGCTGTCCACTGGCGGCACGGCCAAGGTGCTGCGGGAAGCCGGCTTGCCGGTGATCGATGTGTCCGAGTTCACCGGCGCGCCGGAGCTGTTCGAAGGCCGCCTGAAGACCCTTCACCCGAAAGTCCACGGCGGCCTGCTCCACAAGCGCGACGACAAGGAGCACCTCGCCCAAGCCAAGGAGCACGGCATCCCACCGATCGACCTCGTGGTGGTGAATCTTTATCCGTTCGAGGAAACCGTCGCCAAGGACGGCGTTACGCTGGCCGACGCGATCGAGAACATCGACATCGGCGGTCCTTCGATGCTGCGCAGCGCCGCGAAAAACTACTCCGCGGTCACGGTGGTCACCGATCCCGCCGACTACGCCAAGGTGATCGAGGAAATGAACCAGCACGGCGGCAACACCACCATTGGCTTCCGTGAGCAACTGGCGGTGAAGGTTTTCCTCCGCACCTCGCAGTACGATGCCGCGATCTCCAACTTCCTCGGCCAGTGCAAGCAGGGCACGCGCTGCAATTTCTCAGTCAGTCTGCCCCTCGAAAGCGAACTGCGATATGGCGACAACCCTCATCAGAAGGCGGCGCTATTCGGCGACTTCAAGAGCTGCTTCTCACAACTTCAGGGCAAGGAACTCAGCTACACCAACATTCTCGACATCGAGGCCGCGGCGGACCTGATCCTCGACTTCGTCCGCCCGACCATCGGCATCCTCAAGCACACCAATCCGTGCGGCGTTGGCCAGGATGACGAGGACCTGCGGGTCGCATGGCAGAAGGCCTTCGAGACCGACCGCCAGGCACCGTTCGGCGGCGTGATCGTCTGCAACCGCCCGCTGACCGAAGGCGTGGCGCGGATCATTTCGGAGATTTTCACCGACGTCATTATTGCCCCGGACTACGAGCCGGAAGCCCGCGCGGTCCTGCAGAAGAAGAAGAACCTGCGGATCATGAAGATGAACGATGCCTATCTCGTCGCGAAGAAGGCGCCGGTCATCCGTTCTTGCCCGGGTGGCCTGATGGTCATGGACCGGGACCACACGGCGCTGGGTCTCGACGACCTCGAAGCCAAGGTCGTGACCAAGCGGCCGCCGACCGGCGAGGAGATGCGCGCAATGCGCTTCGCCTGGCGGATCGTTAAGCACGTCAAGTCGAACGCCATCGTTTATGCCAAGTCCGACCGCACGCTGGGCATCGGGGCCGGCCAGATGAGCCGCGTCGACAGCTCGCGGATCGCGGTGTGGAAGGCCGGCGAGGCGGGTCTTGATCTCAAGGGCTCGGTCATCGCCTCCGATGCCATGTTCCCCTTCGCCGACGGCCTGCAAGCCGCGATCGAAGCCGGTGCCACCGCCTGCATCCAGCCCGGCGGCTCGATGCGCGACCAGGAAGTCATCGACGCCGCGGACGCCGCGGGCCTGGCGATGATCTTCACCGGTCACCGGCATTTCAGGCATTGAGCGTGACCTGGGATGGAAGAGTGATGGCGGGCGAAGCAACAAGCGGCATCGCCCGGCGAGCGGTGGGGGGGTGCCGCGAGCTTCGGCGGCCGGCGGGTCGCCAGTGATCCTTTGTTCCCTGATTTCCCGCGGGGAGACGGTTCACCACTCGACGGTCCAACGCCAGAAGCGCCGTCCGCCGCCCGTTGTGACCGCTTTGGTCAGAATGCCGCCGTCACCCGTCATCGCCTCGCCTTCATCCGTCCAAGTTGCCAGATCGGGGCTGCTTTGGAGCTGATAGAGCACGCCGTCCGTGGTCGCGATGCTCACCGTGCCGCCGTCGATGGCGGCGCGTGGCTCGCTGCCGCTGCAGAGCAGGAGATGCGACCAGAAGGGCCGGACGAGCGGCAGGCCGAAGGCATCCGGCATGACCCGGGCGTCGACGATGACGGCCCCGTGGTTGTTCTGGGGACTGCTGTTGTCGGAAGGTTCGACATTCGTCATGAACTGGTGAGTGTATTCAAACGGATACGCTCCGCTTTCCGGCGCTCGCTCGGCACCCAGCGCCGGGAGGTCCAGCGCGCTCCAGCCCAGCCGAATTTGCGGCGCGGTGACCACCGGATCCCGCAAATGACCCACGCCGAAAACGCGCTCCGCCGGCGTGGCGCTGCTGGCGAACATCCAGTCCGCCGGCCGGTTCGCGGTGGCGTTCCAATCGCTCGCGTTGAAGATCAGGGCGCGATTGCAGGCCACGGTGCGGCTGAGGATTGCCGCGTGTCCGCCGCCCTGCGAGTGTCCGGCGACGAGGATCTTGTTCCAGCGGATCGAGTCGTCCTGGCCGAGGAATTGCGACCAGTTTTCCGCCGGGGCGATGGCTTGCAGGTGCTTGAGGGCCTTGACCAGGCGGTTCTCGACCGAGTTCGTACGATCGACGTTGACCAGCGTGGTTCGGTCGGTGCCGTCGATGATTTCCAGGCGCACCTTGCCCGCCGCGTCTGGCGGTTCCGTGGCGGTGAGTTCGCCGACCGAGGGCGAGTTCGGGTACATCAGCCCGAGCGCGTGAAACCCGTGATCCGCCGCACAACGGAGGATCTGCCGGTATTGGAAAGGTAGCGCTCCCGTGCCCGGCAGGAAAAGGAAAAGCCGTCCGCGCGCGGCGGTGGCCGCGTTCCGGTAGGCATGGTGCGAGCTGTCGAAAAGGGTGATCGCAGGGTCGGCAAGACTCGGAGCGAAGGTGCGAGCCGTGGGGCTGTTGACCACCAGGCCACGCAGGTCCGCGCTGTCATAGCCATCGGCGTAAATGCCACCGGCAAACACCGTGCTCATGAATGAAGAAGCGTTCACGCCCGCGAGTGTTCCCACCAGCAGTCGCTCGGTGCCCATGCGGTCGTCCTTGAGCCAGCGGTCCAGCCAGGCACGCGTGTAGTGGTGAAAGCGCTCCTGTTCGGTCGTGGTGCCCGCGGTGCCCCACTTCAAGTGCGCGGCCACCGTGTTGCCCACGGCGAAGACGATCTCCGCGCAGGGCACCCGATGTGACCGCCAGTGCTCCCAGGCCGTGAGCTTGCTCAGAGAGTCGACCGCCGCCATCTCGCTCGCCTGACCGAGTGCGGGGACGCGCGGAACGCGCACCGGCGTGCCGCTGCCGCCTCCGCTGGGGGAACCTTCATCGCCATTCTCGCTGACCGCCAGATTGTCCCAGGCCACGATGCAATCGACCCGCGTATCCTCCTCCTGCGTGCGGGAAAGCGCCCGCGCTCCCAGCGACCATCCGCAGCAGCCGATCCGCTCCGTATTCCCTTCCGCGAGATAGGGATTGGCGGTCGAGAGGAGGAAATCGATCCCGCTTTTCGCCGCCGTGTTGTAGCTTGCCGCACTGCCGCCCGACTGGGGCTTTGTGACGATTACGATGTAGCCGTCCCGGGCCAGGAGGCGCGCCGCCCACTCCACGCTGTCGATCTCCGCCCCGCCGCCCGGCAACATGCTCACCATCGGGTAGGGGGGCGTCCAAAGCGCCGGATCGGGAGCGTGTAAGACCGCTGCCAGCGGAGTTCCGCTACCCTGCTGGGGGATGAACAGACCGGTGGTGCTGCGGGTCGCAGCGCAGGCATGGGAGACCAGCAGCAGGAAGCAGGCGATGCGGGAGCGTGAAACAGGGGACGACATGACCTTGCCTGAAAACAAGGATGCGGGAGAAAAGTCGTGGAGTACCCGCCGCCGTGACCGCTTTTCCGGCCGGTCGTCCGTTGCCGCCGGGTGGTGCCGATGCGGTCCGCCTTGATTTCCCAGGTGCCGTGCCGACGCCGCGGGTCTGGCGATGATCATCACCGGTCACCGGCATTTCGGGGACGGTCTTTCCAATCCAACTCGAGAGTGGATTCCCTGCTGATGATGGCTTGCGGCAGCTCCACTCCGCTGAAGCTACGAGGACCGGGGATGCCGCAGCCACGGTGCTGCGGGCGAGCCGCCCGCGCCCCTCTTGGAGAGGCTTCGAATTCGAAGGTCGCGGATTTTTCAAGTGCGGGCAGGGCGGGGCGGGAGTATGCCCTGCGCATGCTTCTGGGAGTGAACATCGATCACGTGGCGACGCTGCGGCAGGCGCGCTACGCCTTGCTGCCGGATTCGCCGAACGCGGAACCGTCGCCCTTGCAGGCGGCGCTCGACGCACGGGACGGCGGGGCGGACTCGATCACCATCCATGTCCGCGGCGACCGGCGGCACATGCAGGACCGCGATGCCCTCGACATCCGCAAGCTCTGCCCGCTGCCAGTGAACCTCGAGATGGGCGTGACCGCGGAGATGACGAAGCTGGCGCTCGAAGTGCGGCCGGATTTCGCCTGCCTGGTGCCGGAGACCCGCGAGGAGGTCACGACGGAGGGCGGGCTCGATGTCGCCGGGCGGCTGGCCGAGGTGAAAGCCTGTGTGGCGATGCTGCAGGACCACGGCATCCGCGTGTCGCTGTTCATCGATCCGGATTTGCATCAGATCGAGGCGGCGGCGGCGAGCGGGGCGGAGATGATCGAACTGCACACCGGATGCTTCGCCAATGCGATGGACGGGGCGCTGGAACGGGAGATCGGCCGCTTGATCGAAGGAGCCAAGGCGGGTCATGCCGCGGGCATCCAGGTCAATGCGGGCCACGGGATCAACTATTCTAACATTTACCGCCTGTTCGTGGTGCCGCACCTCGAGGAGCTGAACATCGGGCATAGCATCGTGGCGCGGGCCATGCGGGTGGGATTCACCGAAGCGGTCCGCGAGATGAAGGAACAGATCGCAGCCTATCCCGAAGCATGAGAATCCACGGCATCGGCATCGACGTGGTGGAGGTTGAGCGTATCGGCTCCTCGATGGCGGAGTTCGGCGAGCGCTTCGCGGTGAAAATTTTCACGGAGCGGGAGCGGGCCTACTGCGATGCCCAGAAGCGGCCGGAGATCCATTACGCAGCGCGATTTGCGGCGAAGGAGGCGATTGCCAAAGCTTTCGGCACGGGTATCGGCAAGGATTTGGGCTGGCTCGATATGGAGATCACGCGCAAGGACAGCGGCGAGCCGTCGCTGCTGCTGAGCGGGGCCGGCAAGGCCTATGCCGAGGCGAACGGGATCGCCGAGGTGAAGATCAGCCTGAGCCACGCGCACCACTACGCGGCGGCGAATGCGGTGGCGCTGGGGACGTGATCAGGTCTCGAAGTAGGTGTAGCCGGCGAGGCCGGTGCGATAAAGGTCAAGCACCTCGCGGCGTTCCTTCGGGCTGATGCGGCCTTGCGCGACGGCCTTCTCGGCGAAGGCTCGGAAGCGGCCGACGAGTTCCTTCGGGTCGTATTCGACGTAGCTCAGCACATCGGCCACGGTGTCGCCTTCGACCTCGTGGGTGTAGACCGGCTTGCCACCTTCGAGGTGGACACCGACGACGTTGGTGTCGCCGAGCAGGTTGTGGAGATCGCCGAGCGTTTCCTGATAGGCACCGACGAGGAAGGTCGCGATGTAGTAGGGCTCGCCGGGCTTCATGCCATGGAGCGGTAGGACTTTCGCGACGTCTTCCCGGTCGATGAAGCGGTCGATCTTGCCGTCACAGTCGCAGGTGATGTCGGCGATGACCGCGCGTTGCCGCGGGCGCTCGTCGAGGCGGTGGATCGGCATCACGGGGAAGAGCTGCTTGATCGCCCAGGAGTCGGGCAAGCTCTGGAACAGGCTGAAATTGCCGTAGTAGAAATCGACCAGCGTGTCGGAGAGTTCGCGCAGGTCTTCCGGGACGATATCGAGCTCCTGCATGAGCTTCGAAATGCGGGTCAGGATGTGCCAGAACCACGCCTCGGCGAGACCGCGCTCGCGCAGGGTGGCGGCGCCGTAGAAGAACTGGGCACGGACCTGGTCGCGGTAGTAGGCGGCGTCGTTGAAGCACTCCTGGAGGTTGCGCTTGCTGAGGTCCTTGTTGACCGCGATGAGGTTGGTCAGGTTCTGCGGCGCGTTGTCCGGGACCGGCGGCGGGGTGTCGGTGGTCTGGACGGTGGAAACGTCGAGGATGTTGAAAACCAGCACCGAGTAATAGGCGACGATCGCGCGGCCGGATTCGGAGATCAGGTTCGGATGCGCGACGGCGACCTTGTCGCAGACTTGCATGATGGTCTCGATGACGTCGGTGCAGTACTCGAGGATCGAGTAGTTGCAGGAGGCTTGGAAGTTGGTGTGGGAGCCATCGTAGTCGACCGCCATGCCGCCGCCCATGTCGAGCACGCCCATCGGGGCGCCTTCCTTGACAAGGTCGCAGTACATCCGGGCGACTTCAGTCGCGCCTTCGCGGATCGCGGCGATGTTCGGGATCTGGCTACCCTGGTGGTAGTGAAGCATCCGCAGGCAGCCGAGGTAGCCGGCTTCCTTGAGTCGATCGACGACGTCGATGACCTGGGTGGCGCTGAGGCCGAAGACCGATTTGTCGCCAGCGCTTTCGGCCCAGTGGCCGGAGCCGCGGGTGGAGAGGCGGACGCGGACGCCGAGGTTCGGGAGTACGCCGAGCTTGCGCGAGCGCTCGAGCACGAGGTCGAGTTCGCTGGGCATTTCAAGGACCAGCATGACCTTGAGGCCCATCTTCTGGGCGTGCAGGGCGAGGTCAATGAACTCCTCGTCCTTGTAGCCGTTGCAGACGATGTAGGCCTCGGTGTCGTGCATGTGGGCCAGCGCGGCGATCAGCTCGGGCTTGGAGCCGGCTTCGAGTCCATAGTGGTATTTTTTCCCGAATTCCGAGATTTCCTCGATGACCTGGCGCTGCTGGTTGACCTTGATTGGATAGACGCCGCGGTATTCGCCTTTGTAGCCGGTGTCCTTGATTGCCTGGCGGAACGACTCGTTCAGTTCGGTGATGCGGGAGTGGAGCAGGTCGCGGAAACGGAGTAGCACGGGCAGGTCGGTGCCGCGGTCGCGGAGGCCTTCGATGACTTCGAACAGCGAGACATCAGCGGTGGTGTCCTCGTCGGTGAGCTTCACGGTCACGTGGCCGTTCTTGTTCACGCCGAAGAAGCCGTGGCCCCAGTTTTCGACGCCGTAGAGTTCGGCGGATTGCTCGGGGGACCAGGCGTTTTCTTTTTTCGGCTTCTCGGCCTTGGCGGTAGCGGGCGGGACCATGCGGCGGAAGAAAGGGGATTTCCGGGAAAATGAAAGGGAAATGACGGTTTCGGATCTCCGATTTTCAATGGACGATGGTCGACTGCGGACGGCGGACCGGCAGCATCCGGACGAGGCCTTCGCCGCAGAAGACGCCGATGATGTTCGCGAGGCCGTCGAGGAGGTCGAAGCTGCGGTGGGGGATGAAGGCTTGCGATGCTTCTTCCAGGGTCATGAAGACCAGCAGCAGCAGGCTGCCGAGCATCATCGCGCTCCAGCGGCCGGGGGCAGGTCTGCCTTCGAGCAGGAGATTGAGCAGGAAGGAAAGCGTGCCGACGAGGCCGAGGTGGCCGAGCTTGTCACCGCAGGGAACGCGGCCGGCGAGGTTCCAGAAAAGATCGGCGTGGCCGCGGTCGGCGAGCACAATGATCGAGAGGAAAGCGGTGGTGAAGAGGACGAAGGTGAGCCGGAGAAGCAGTCGGGGCATGACGGTTCCAGCACGCATGAGCGGCCCGGCGGGCCAGGTCAATGAAGTGCGTCCGGTTCACGGGGAATTCACCGGGGCTTGGCGGGGGATTCATGCTGGGAGCGATGGACGCGCGATACCCCGCTGAAAAACCGCGGGTGGGTGGCGCCCGTCGGCACTCCCTGTGGAAAGCGGCGCGGCAGGGAGATCCTGCCGCGCCGTCGGTGGGAGATGTTTTCCCGGCCGCTCAGGGGGTCTCGCTGACCTTGGCCCGGAGGAAGGTCTTGGGAACGGTCGGCACCGTCCCGGATGCCCGGAAGGTGCGGTAGGTCCAGCCGCTTGAAAGCGAGGGAAGGCCCGCGCTGAGGGTCGGTGTCACTTCGGTGATGTTATCCGCGAAGGCACCCAGGTCCACGCTTCCCTCGATGCGATAGTAGATGCCGTCGATCAGCGCCGAAAGCTCGTCGCCGCCGTTATCCGCGAAGGCGGCACCGCTGCGGACCGGAAGGGTCAGCGTCATGACCTGGTCCGCTCCGACTGTCGCGATCTTGCCGACGACCTTGCCGTCGTTGGCACCGGAGAGCGGGTCGCCATCAAAGGCGAACTCGTCGAGGTTGGTGCGTCCATCCTTGTCCGGATCGTCGCCCTTGCCGCTCTCAAAGCCCGGAGCGCCGGTCAGGCCCTTGGAAGCGGCCCAGGCCGGGAATGGATCGCCGCTGATGATGCTGACCACGCCGGTGGTGGCGAAGGCCGAGGTGTCCCAAACCAGGCCCCCGCCGAGCGCCGGCAAGACCAGGTCGGTGGCGATGTTGAAGGCGGTGAGGTCGATGCTGCCGGTGGCGTCGATGAGATCGAACGATTGTCCGGCTGCCGGGGTGAGCCCGGTGATGTCGACCGTGACCGTGCCATCCAGCGCGAGGGTTCCGCTGACCGTGACGGCATCGTAGCTGGTGCCACGGGTGCCGGTGGCCGGGAGTTGCAGGGTGATGGACGAGGTGGCGGCCACCGTGGCGCTTGCCAGGGTGATCAGGCCGCTGCCCGTGCCGCCCGGGGTGAGGCTGCCCGCCAGAGTGGCGGCCCCGGTGCTGCCGCTGCCGGTGAGGGTGCCGGCGGCGCCAACGTTGACGGTGTTGGCGATGGTCTGACCATTGAGGTTGAGCGCGCCGCCGGTGACGGTGGCGGAACTGGTCCCGAGGGCGGAAGCGTTGCCCAGGGTCAGCGTCCCGGCGTTGACCGTGGTCGTGCCGGTGTAGCTGTTCGCGCCGGCGAGCGTCTGGGCGAAGGCCCCGTCCTTGACGACATTGATGACGCCCAAGGGTGTGCCACCGGGGCTACCGCCGAGGATGAAGATGTTGGCACCCGAGTTCTTATCCACAGTAGGATTCAGCGTCAGCGTGGAGGCATTCACCACGTCGAGGTTGATGATGTTCAAGGTGCCCGCTCCACCGCTGGCCAAGCCGTTCAAGGCCTGGTCATTACCGTTGAGGTCAAGCGCGTTCGAACTGCCACTCGCGCTGGAGAAGTTCTGGACGGTCAGATTTGTCGGGTGGGCATTGTCAACCCCGATGCGGAGGCCGGCATACTGTCCCGCAACGGCGAGGGAGGTGAAGACCGACGAGTCGCCGCCGAAGGAGTTGCCCGCGTTCGAAAGCGTGACGAAGTCACCGGCGAGGTTGCCGACCCGGAACAGGATGGCGCCGGTGGTGATGCCGGAAGCCTGGGTGACGGTGCCGGTGAGGTTCAGTTGCGCCCCGTCCTGGGTGCCGATGCGGGAGACCCCGTCGGCGCTCAGTTCGATGTTGCCCGCGAAGGTGTTGCTGCCGCTGACGGACTGGATGAACCCGCGGTTTGCC
>JAYTLR010000170.1:0-87301 GCA_043729195.1 Akkermansia sp. | reverse complement strand
AGATGATCCAGCCGGACATCATGATCGTCGGCGACGCCAAGGCAGCGCTTTCCGAGATCAACGAAAAGATCGGCCCGCTCGAAACGACCGAGTGGCTGGCCAAGCTCGACGGCTACAAGAAGAAGTTCCCCCTCTCCTACAAGAAGCAGGGCGGCCTGCGCATGCAGCAGGTGATCGAAGAACTCTACGAACTCACCGAGGGCAAGGCCATCGTCTCCACCGACGTCGGCCAGCACCAGATGTGGGCGGCGCAGTTCTACAAGAACCACGAGTCCTTCCATTGGCTCTCCTCCGGCGGTGCCGGCACCATGGGCTTTGGCTTCCCGGCCGCGATCGGTGCGCAGCTTGCCCATCCGAAAAAGACCGTCATTTCGATCTCCGGCGACGGCGGCTTCCAGATGACCCTGTTCGAACTGGCCACCGCCGCCATTCACAAGCTGCCGGTCAAAATCGTGGTGCTGAACAACCACTACCTCGGCATGGTCCGCCAGTGGCAGGAGCTGTTCTATGAAGACCGTACTTCCGGCGTGGACCTCGTCGGCAACCCCGACTTCTGTAAGCTCGCCGCCGCCTATGGCATCCCCAGCGTTTACATCAAGCGCCCGGCCGACGTCACCAAGCAGCTCGAAAAAGCCCTGGCCTACAACGACGGCCCGATCCTGATTCACGCCGAGTGCGTGAAGACTGAAAACGTCTTCCCGATGATCCCCGCCGGTGCCGCCCTCGAGGACATGATCACCGAAGCTCCCAAGACCAAGATGGCCAAGCCCGTCGGGTCCACGTGAAAAGAGTGCCGAGTGATCAGTGAGCAGTGATCAGTGGAAATCTTTCCCGCGCTGCCTTTCACTGATCACTGATGACTGATCACTGCTCACTTTCCACCTCTTCTTCCCATGCCCCAGACCATCGTCACCACCGACACTCCCGCCAGCGCCCTTCCGGCCCGCCGGGGCGCGACCCACACGCTCTCGATCCTCGTCAACAACGAGCCGGGCGTTCTCATGCGGATCTGCCAGGTGTTCTCCCGCCGCGGCTTCAACATCGACTCGCTGGTCGTCTCCGAAGGCCGCAACGCGAACTTCTCGCGGATGACCATCGGCATCAGCGGCGACCCGCAGGGCCTCGACCAGATCATCAAGCAGGTCTCCAAGCTGATCGACGTCATCCACTGCTTCGAGCACACCTCGGACGACTCGGTCACCAAGGAAATGATCCTGATCAAGATCAAGTGCTCGCCGGAGGACCGTTCGCAGGCACTTCAGATCACCGAACATTTCGGCGGCAAGACCGTCGACCTCACGCCGGTTTCGATGATCGTCCTGATCGCCGGCGACAGCCTCAAGGTGGACGCCGCCGTCTCGATGTTTTCGCAGTTCGAAATCATCGAGACCGTCCGCACCGGCAAGGTGGTGATGGCACGGGGTGAGCAGGCGACGTGAGAGTGCCTTTCCGACAGGCTCCGCCTTCCCAAAGGCCTCCCTCAAAGAAGGGAGGCCTTTGCGTGTCTTATGCGAGGCACGTCACGAACGCCGGATTTCCCTGCACGTGCAGCGAAAGCGAGTGCTCGGCGAGTGTCATGAACGAGAAGCCCCGTATTCAGAAATCGTCCGACAAGTCGGATTCATGCGAACCCGTGGGGGTGCTGCCCAGAAGTCTATTTCGTCACGAAACTGCCGTGTCTCAATGGCCCGCCTCGTGCTTTATCCTCCGCGCTAGCAACACTCCCTTTCTGCTATGAGATTCAGATTTCTCCTCACGAGGACGGAAACGCAGCGGCCAACCGCACCGCCGGGTTGACGGGAACCGTTTCCTCGATCTCATGGAACAACGGCGGAAGTCTCTGGATCCGCTTCGCCGATCTCAACGACAGCGGTAACGATCACCATCTCACGGTGGACAATTTTTCGTTGGTAGCGGTTCCCGAGCCCGCAGCGGCTTTGCTCGGCGGTCTTGGCCTGCTCGGCCTGCTCCGCCGCCGCCGCATCTGAGGGAACTGTCCATGGTCGATTCTCAAAAGCCCGGCCGCGAAAGCGGCCCGGGCTTTTTCGCACTCAGACCCAGCCGTTCGCCCGCGCCTCCGTCATCGGAACCGGCTTTGCCTCGCACATGTCCCGCCAGCCATCAAAGTTCCACTTGTTTGGAAATCCCGCGCACTGCCCGGGCTTCACGGGGTGAATGCGGCAGCCGCCGTCCTCCAGCATGATGCACTCGTGGTTGTCTTTTTCGATCAGGGAAAGGCCGTTGCGGTTCGTCCGCAGCCGGGTGAAACGGGCAATGAACTCTTCCTCCGGCATCCCCAGATGGGCGGCGATCGGCGCGATCTCGTCCTCCTCGATCCGCACGTCGCCCGGCCACTTGCAGCAGGCGGTGCAGCGCTGACAGACGTAAAAAACGTCGGGATTAAGGAGCACGTCCCGGTTTCCCGGACTGCCGTGCGTCGGCTCGCGGCTGGGGCCGTTCATCACCGGGCGACCACGGTCTGCTGATAGGCCCGCTTGTAGTGGTAATCCACGCGGCCGAGGAACCAGCGCCACTTCGTTCCCGGCCGGCCGTTATCGAGCAGGAAATGCGGGCAGTTCTTGTTTGCCGGAGTTTTCCCCCGCCGCGGCCAATGGTAATGCGGGACGATCCGGCTGAGCGGGATCCCCTGCTCGTGCATCAGCTTCGCGGTGAGCTTGGCGGTTCGCTCGATCGTCGCATCGCGGTTGTTCCCGCGGTGCTCGCACATCTCGATGCCGATCGAGAGCCGGTTGCCCGGCCCGTCGAAATCCGCATGTTCCCCCTGCTCGTTGACCGGCATGTGTTGGATCGCGACCGAGTCATCCACGGTGTAGTGCCAGATCAGGTAGCCGATCCGGTTGCCGGTCTTGCTCTTCGGCGAGCGCAGGGCCCCGCGCTTCAAAGCCAGCGAATGACGGTCGGCCCCAGCAGTCCAGTTCTGCGTCGAATGGATCGTAATGTAGCGCGGCGTCATCGGCCGCACCACCTTCCGGCCGTGGGTGCCACGCGGCACCATGTCGACCTTCAGGTTGATCTCGCGCGCCAGGCCCGAGGTGGAGACCGAGGTCGATACCGTCCTCGGTGCCGAGCCGGGAGCCGGCACGCCGAAGGAGCCGACCGCCTGGTCGCCGAGCCCCGGCAATGGCGCCACTTGGGTACAATGGAAGCCCACCGCCGAGAGGCACAGCATGGCAACCACGAAAGGCAATTTCATTCCCTGCGACTAGCACGGAGGCGCTTCCACGGGAAGCCTGAAGAATCAGCAAAGCTGAAAGAACTGCCTCCCCCGCCGCCGCTACTTCGGACTCCAGCGGTCCATCCAGCGCAGCACCGGCTTTTCGCCCTCGAACGCGATCGGCAGCCAGACGTAGCGGGAGTCGGGCAGGTTGTTCTTGTTCCAGCGGTCCGCCATGAAGACGAAGCGGCCAGGCTTGCCCGCGATCGGCAGGACAAAGGTTCCCTGCGACTGGAAGGTGATCTCCGCCTTCTCGCCTTGGCAGGGATTCCCCAATTCTTTCCAAGGCCCCCAGATCGAGTCCGCCACCGCAGACCGCGCGGCATTCGGCTCCCAGGCGGTGCAGCCGGACGCGATCAGGTAATACTTCCCCGCACGCTTGAAAACGGCGGGCGCCTCCATCATGCGACCCGGGAAGACCCGGACATACTTCCCGGTGGTCTTGAGGAAATCGTCGCTCAATTCGGAAATGTGCAGCGTGGCATTATCCTCGGACGCCGTGAAGAGGTAGCCCTTGCCGTCGTCGTCGACAAACACCGTCATGTCGCGAGCCATCTGTCCCTTTTCGAAATCGCGGACCAACGGGGCCTTCGGGTCCTTCTTGTCCTCGTCGGTGACGTTGGCCGGCCAAGTGGCGACATTCGGCCGGAAGCTGCCGAGGTATTCAAACGGTCCCGCCGGCGCATCCGCCACCGCCACCCCGCAGGCCGCAGCCGCATAATCCAAACTGTCGCTATGGAACCACAGGACGAACTTCCTGGTCTTGGCGTTGAAGATCACCTTCGGCCGCTCCAGCACCTTGCCGGGATGCAGATCGCTCGAAGGATCACCGGGCACCGCCGGCAAGACATTGCCGAGATTTTTCCAGCTCAGGAGATCCTTCGAGGAGTAGCAGGACACGCCAGTGACATCGACCCGGGTTCCGCCCCAGGACTTGTTGACGTCGGGCAAGTAGGTCTTCCCCTGCTTGATCTCGCCATACCAGTAGTAGGTCCCTTCGTGGAAAAGCATTCCGCCGCCGTGGGCATCCACCGCACGCCCGTCGGTATCGTTCCAGATCTCCCCGGAACGGATGGCGGGGCTCTCCGCGGCGGAAAGCGGTGAAAGCGCGAGGCAAACGCCGGCAAACGCGGCGGAGAGGAAGTGGTTGTGGTAATCCATGGGTCGATACCGGGGTTCTTTCCCTACTTCCCCCACCCCAGCCGGATCGAGTCAAGGCCAATGGCTTTCGGCGGGTCACGCTGCCGGCGTGCCTCAGCGCTTGATCGCGCCGTCGATTCTCTTGGCTCAGTCTTCTCCCTCGCCCAGCTCTCGCACCAGATTCCGCTTCGACATCACCGGCATCGGGCATGGTCTGAAGCCGATGCAGGACGCGCTGCTCGTCTGCCACCTGCCCGACCACTCCCGCCTCGAGATCCCGCTCAAGGTCCGGCTCGATACTCCGGCCGAAGTCGACTACTACCTTGCGGGTGGGATCTTGCCTTACGTGCTGGATCAGATCCTCGCGTAAAACAAGGAGCGGCGGACTCCGATCCGCGTGTCGTTCTCGACAAAGCCGTTTCTTTCTCGGGGATGCAGCGGGCCCAAGGGGATCCGGGTGCGGCTTGCCGTTGGCATCGCCGTGTCCGAAGTCGAGATTCTTGCCCAAGACCTCCCTGGGCACCGTGCCGTAAAAATGCCTGCCTCCAGAGTCCCGAACCATTCTTACCCTCAACAACTTTAGCGCATCGCCGACCTCAAAGCCTTTGCCGCGGAGAAAGAGGAGGTCGCCAACTCCGCAGGACCTAAGCCACAACAGAAAGACGCCGGTAAAGCGCTGGCAGAGGCGGAGTTGAGCTAGAACGGACCGACGAAACCTTTCAACGGCATATCCACCTTGCCCGTCGGCTAAAAAAAGGAGACTTTCCAGCGCTCTTCCCGACCTCCCAAAGACGTTGAAAATGAATACGCCGTCAACCTCTTGCCCCGGCTCTCGCTGGTGGAAGTTCGACTTTCACACGCATACTCCAGCCAGCTCCGACTACGGAGCTGGAAGGGACCAAGCGCTGCTAAAAACGCGAACGGAGCGTGACTGGATTGGAGATTTCATTTCCGCGGGTATCGAGTGCGTTGCGGTGACCGATCACAATTGCGGGGATTGGGTTGATTCCCTGAAGGCAGAGTTGGAGAAAATGCGGGCGGAAGGGTTTCCTGGCAGTGATCGCCTCTTCCTGTTTCCTGGCACCGAGCTTTCCATCGGCGGAGTCCATTATCTCGCCATTTTCGATCCAGCCGCAGACGGAAAGATCGTCTCCGATTTGTTGGCCATCGCAAAGTACAATGGGGATTCTAACAATGCCCAAGGGTATTGCGAGCAGACGGACGTGGCGACCGTTTGCCGGGAAGTCACCAGGTTAGGAGGCATCTTCATTCCGGCTCACGTGGACTTGGAAAGCACCGGCTTTTTCAAGTCCAGCCAGACCGCTGCGCTTGGGCCGGTTCTGAAATGCGATGCTATTCAGGCGATGGAGATCGTTGATCGCGCCTTCTACCCGCCAGCAATCTACACCGATGCAAAGGTTCGGTGGGCGTCGGTACTGGGATCTGATTCCCATCATCCGACTCCGCCTCTGGCAGACAGCACACTCACTCGGCCATCGTTTCCAGGTTCGCATTTCACGTGGGTGAAAATGGGCATGCCTTCTCTGAATGCGCTGCGGCTCGCTCTTCATGACGGGAGTGATTTTTCGCTGATCCGATCCGACGAGCGGCCTAATGGTTTCGATCCGAATGAGACGCCTCATGGGTGGATCGAATCGCTGGAGATCACAAACGCTCGCCTGATGGGGCTCGGAACCGCGGCTGTCTATTTCTTCAGCCCTTGGATGAACGCGATCATCGGGGGAAGGGGCAGCGGCAAATCTACGCTCGTGCACTTCATCCGCCTAGCAACCAAGCGCGGTGAGGATCTCGCGCGCCTCGGTGACGAGTCCCAGAACCGCGTGTTGAAGAACTTCAACAGCTTCTCCCGAAGCGCGGGGGGGCGATCTCAAGACTCAGGAGGATTGCGGGACAACACTCAGGCGGTTCTGACTTACCGCAAAGGCGGTGATCGTTTCCGCCTGACTTGGCAGGCAACCGACCGTGGGACCACGGTTGAGGAATGGGATGAATTGCTGGATGAATGGATGCCCGCGTCGTCACAAGATGTCGTAGGACGTTTTCCTCTGCGCATTTTCAGTCAGGACGAAATCGGCCTGATTGCCGAGCGTCCGGAAGCGCTTCTCGCCCGGGTGGATGAAAGCATTGCGAAAGCGGATTGGCAGGCTCGCTGGAACGAGGTCGAGAACCGGTTCGTATCGCTTGTGACCAAGATCCGGTCGCTACGTTCTCGTCTCGCAGAGAAAGATCGGCTCACTGGGCAATTACAGGATTTGGTCAAGCAATTGGCCGCATTCGAGAAGTCGGAACATGCGAAAGTCCGGAAGGACTACCAGAGAGCCAGTCGGCAGGAGCGTGAAATGAACGCCCTTTTTGAGGCCTTTGACGAGCTTGCAGGAAGAATCGGCGATCTCAACGAAGGATTTCTCCTTCACGATCTCCCGGAGGATCTGATCGATCCTGAGAATCCATCCGAGGCATCCCTTGGAAAAGTTGATGCGTCACTGCACTCTGCAGCCGCGCGGGCATCGCGGATCCTCGAAAAACTGCGTGCGGCAATGAAGAACGTGGCTCGAGAGCAACAGGACCAACTTCGGACGTCGGCTTGGTTCAAATCAAAAGGAGACGCGGAAGCTGCACATCTGGCATTGATCGAAGTGTTGAAGGTGCAAGGCGTGGAAGACCCGTCGGCTTTTGCCGCGCTTGTTGCGAGACGCCAGTCCGTTGAGAAGGCCCTCAAGGAGATCGAAGGTGTCGAGAAAGAGGTTTCGAAGCTCACGGAGGAAGCCGTTGCTTGCCGGGATGGGGAAATGTTGGGTCTGCGCGCCGAGCTGAGAGCCATGCGCCGGAACTTCTTGAGTGAAGAGCTAGGAGAGAATCACTACGTGCGGATTTTGCTCAACTCGTTTGGCGACGAAGAGGACAAGGACCGGGTTGAGAAAGACCTTCGCAGGATTCTCGGTTGCGAGGACTCCCGATTCGCCGACGCATTGCGTGACCCCGAAAGAAGCAGCGGATTTGTTGAAAGTCTCTACAGCGAACTGTCTTCGGATGAGAATGAACGCGTCTCCGAGATCCTCCAAAGAATCCAGGTTTGGAAGCAGGAGGTGGTCAAGTCAGGGAAAGGAAAGGAAAGCAGCCTGCCTACCCGCTTCCAGACTTTCGTCGCCAACCAATGCAAAGCCAGACCCGAGTTCTTGGATCGCCTTCTGGTTTGGTGGCCCGAAGACTCACTTGTGGTTTCCTACAGTCGTGGGGGCGACGGCAGGAATTTCGTACCATTAACGACCGGTTCTGCTGGCGAGAAAGCGGCGGCCTTGCTGGCATTCTTTTTAGCACATGGCGACGCACCCCTAATTCTCGACCAGCCCGAAAACGACTTGGACAACCACCTGATCACTGACTTGGTGGTCAAACAGTTGCGTGAGAACAAGAAGCGTCGGCAAATCATCGTCGTCACCCACAATCCAAACATCGTTGTGAACGGAGACGCAGAGATGGTTTATGCCATGAATTTCGCGAGCGGACAGTGTCGGCCGAAGGCTTCCGGAGCTCTTCAGGAGGAAACGGTCCGCACCGAGGTCTGCGAGGTCATGGAAGGCGGCCGGGCGGCGTTGAAGTCACGATTTCAGCGATTGATTTGAGATCATGAACCTTACTACTGAGCAATTGATGGACATGATCCGTCTCGGAGAGGATTCCGGGATCGAATTCAAAGCGGTGTATTTCAGCGGAGACCGGGTTACCGGTCCCAAGAAGGAGCATTTAGCAAAGGAGATCGCCGCAATGGCTAACGCCAAAGGCGGTTGGCTGATTCTCGGGGTGGAAGACAAATCGAGAAGAATTCTCGGAGTTCCACTGGACCGTTTGGATTCGCTGGAGGGTTTCATTGGTGAAATCTGCATGGACACGCTGAAGCCTCCACTTCCGGTGGACATGTTCCGCCGTGAACTGCCGGATGAGCTCGGCCAATTGGTTGCTCTACTGCTCATCAGAATCGAAAAGAGCCTCTACGTGCACCAAGCTCCCGATGGATTCTTCTATCGAGTCGGAAGCAGGGCTCAGCCCATCTCCACCGATTTTGTCTTGAGACTCCATCAGGAGCGCAGCATGGCGAAGATCAAACGCTTCGAAGAGTTGCCGATGCCGCAGAGTTCCGCAGGCGATCTTGCCGAGACGCTGTGGCGGCGTTTCGTTTCCAATCGCGAAGAGGATCCCAAAGCCGCCTTGATCAAGCGTGATTTGCTGGTCGTGAATACCGACGGCGATACGCAGGCGTCGGTGTTAGGAATTTTGATGTGCAGCGAGAACCCCCGTAAGTTTTTCCCCAATGCCTTCATCCAAGCCGTGCGTTACAGGGGGAGGGTTCAGGACTCGAATTTCCAAGTGGACGCCAAAGACATCAGCGGGCCATTGGACCGCCAGATCCTTGACGCCTTGGTTTTCCTGCGCCTGAACCAACGGGTTGCAGCGGTGAAGGGAATTGGTCGGAGCGATCATCCACAATTCAGTGAACGAGCGGTTTTTGAAGCGATCGTTAACGCGGTTGCACATCGAGATTATTCGATCCAACACTCGAAAATCCGCTTCTTCATTTTTGATGACCGTCTCGAGATTTACTCGCCCGGTGCCCTAGTGAATTCGATGAGCGTCGAATCACTTCCACTTCGAACTGCCACGCGAAACGAGCGCATCACCAACTTGCTGGCGGAATGCTCACTGCCGGGTGACTTTGGCGGATTAGGCCGTGCCGCAATGATGGAACGGCGGGGAGACGGTGTGGACATCATCTTGAGCGAATCAGAAGCGCTCTCCGGCGAGCGCCCGGAGTATCGAGTGATCGACGACGCCGAGGTCTTACTGACGATTTTCGCCGCCGAAATTCCGAATCAGGAAGAGGTAAGTTGAGCCGCGACGAACTCCTCGCCGACGACGATCTAAAGCCGGGGCAGAACGGTCACCTTGTCTGCCACCTGTCCGACCAATCTCCCATAGAAATCCCGCTCAAAATCAGCCCCGGTATCCCGGCCGAAGTCGGTTACTACCTCGTCCGCGGGATCCTTCGATACCTGCTCGATCAAGGAGCGCCAGCATTGCTGTCGCCAGCCGTTTAGAAGTGACTGCCTTCTGTCTCGGTGGCGAGCTTTTCGTATCCAGCCCTCCGTCCGCAACTTTCAGGTATCGCTTCCACCCAATTCCCTCACCAAATCCCTCCCCGAGATTCTCCCTAACATCTCCAGCTCCGGCCGGAGGGTTTGCCAGGCGGGGAGACCGTCGGCGACTTCGACACCGCACGGTGTGCAGGAGCCGAAGCCGGAATAGCCGTCTTCCGCCGCGGGGTCGCGGCCGGGGCGGGCGAGAGTAAGCAGCGGTCGATCCGATCCGGCCGGGGGACGCAGCATGAGCGGATGCATCCAGCAGGAAACCGGTTTCCACCACCAGGGGTGCCGGGCGGTGTCCATGGCAAGCCGTTGGAGGACGCAGCGGTGCTCAGGGTCGAGGAAGACGCAGCGGGTCTTCGGGAAATGCGGTGGGAAATCTTCGGCCAAGGCATCACCGCCGGCCTCCAGCGTGACCGTGCGGCCTTGACGGCCATTCATCATGAGGTAGCGCTCCGCGGTCCAGCCGTAGCTCGCGAGAAGGTCGTGATGCCCTTCGACCGCTTCGCCGATGCCGGCCATTTCCTCGTCTGTTAGAAGCGCGCCGTCATGGCAGCAGGTCGCGCGGCACTTCGGCAGTTCGCAGGCCTTGAGGCGCATCGTGAAGGCCTCGTGGTCCAGCGCCGCCTCGCGCAACTGGCGGGACAGCGTTTCCTCGATGCCGGGGTAGGCGGTGAAGGGCCCGTGGCCCGCGTCGGTCATGGCAGCGGTTTACTTGCCGACGCCGGGAATCGCCATCGGGAACTTGTCGTTCGGCGCAACCTCGCGCTGGCCGCCGCTCCGCATGCCCCCCGCGACCCCAAGCACAAGTGTCCGTCACGCTGGACACCAACTTGCTCCTTGACGTGTTCCAGCAACGTCAGCCTCATTTCCCGCCGCCCGCGGGGGTGGTGCGTCCGCTGCCCGGCCTGACCCTTGCACGAAGCACGCAAAGCGATCGGTCGGGGCCGTGCTTCGGGATTCTTGAAACTGGACAGGCCGGCAGCGCGTATCGTGTTTCCGCAATGCGTCGGTTCTATTGGGTTGTTCCAAATCCCGACGGATTTCGGTGCTGCGTCCGCCCCGTTCAAACCCAGTCAGACCCAAACCCGCCATGAAATCCAATCGTCACGGTCCGCTTGCAGGAGTCGTCTCCACCTCGCTCCTCCTTGCCGGAGCCGCCTCAGCCGCACAACTGGTGCCGATCACCAATCCCGGCTTTGAAAATCCGGCGCTCAACGACGGCAGCATTCAGAACGGCGCGGTTCCCGGATGGTCGGCTTTCAATGGCGCTTCGATTTCCGTGCTCGATCCGTCTTCCTCCCTTGACCTCACCAGCGAGGCTCCCGAAGGGGAGAACGTCGGCGTCGTCGTGAGCAGCGCCTCGGAAAACGGACTTTCCCAAACCCTCGGCAGCCCGTTTCAGGCGGACGCCGGTTACTCTCTGACGCTGAAGGTCGCGAACACCAAGTTCACCTCCGGATTTCCCGGCTACCGCATTCAGCTCCTCGCCAACGGCACCGTGCTTGCCGAGGACGACAACTCCCAAACCATCGCCGAAGACAGCGTCATTGCCCGCACCGTCAACTACACCTATGATGCCGGGCTGCACTCCGGCCTCGTCGGCCAGCCGCTGGCGATCCGCCTGTTGAGCAAGGGCCTGGAAACCAGTCAGGAGCTCGCTTTCGACGACGTCCAACTGAGTGTCACCCTCGCCAGTCCCGCCGCCAACCCCGGCGGACCTTATCTGGTCGAGCACGGCGAACCGCTCAACTTGAACGGTGGGGGCTCGCAGCCATCCGAAGGTCAGACGATCACCAACTATGAGTGGGATCTCGACAATGACGGTGACTTCGATGAAGGCGTCACGGGTGCCTCGCCTGCGGCGATCAACCACGCCACTCTCATGGCCGCCCCTCCTGCCGGCCATGGGATGGAAATCGGTGCGAACACCATCCGGCTGCGGGTGACCGACAACTCGACGCCCGCGCCCCAAACTTCGACCGTCGAAGGCACGGTCACACTCCTTGCTCCGGTTTCGAAGTTCATCCCGTCGATCGTTCGTCCGCTTTTCAACGACCTGGACCAGGGTTACTTCAACGACCCAGCGCCTTCGACGGCGGGCAGCCCGGGCGACAAGTGGTTTGCCGAGGTCAGTGGCGCGGGCCAGACCAAGGGACAAAGCCTGACCATCACCGGCGACCGCATCCTGAAAGGGCTCACCTACCGGCTCGGAAGCTCCCAGGGCACTCCCAACAAGGTATATGTGGTCCGGATCAGCGCACTCGATCCGGCGACCAACACGCTTTATCCGATCCATACCGAGGAGATCACCCAGAAAGTTAACTGGGGCGTCGGCAGCACGGACTCCTACGGAACCTGGAGCTTCGGCACGCCGCTCACGCTCCGCGGTCTTCCCGCCGGCACCGTTTACGGATTCGACATCGCCATGAAGAGCTCGACCTCGGCGTGGCAAACGGGGATTCCGTATCCCACTTTCATGAACACCAGCGTCCTCGCAGGCGGCTACAAGTACACCTGTGCGCAGACCGGCGCTCAAGGATCGGCGACCACCACGGTTCAACCCGACTCGGGCCGCGACCGCGAGTTCCACGCCGACATGGAGACGGCGACGGTTTCGGACACGACCGCCCCGGTTCTGACGTCCATCAACGACCAGGTCGGCGGCGGGCCCATCTTTGCGGATCAGGTGCAGGTGACCTACATCCTCAACTTCGACGATGCGGTCGATATCTCCACCATTGGTCTGAGCGACTTTGAGAACCTCGGTTCCGGTGTCAGCATCAACTCGGTGGTGTCGGCGGTCCATACCACCCCCTATCCGGTCGCCTCGGCAGTCCGGGTGGTGCTCGGCATTTCCGGCACCGGCACCCTGCAGCTCGGCATCAAGTCCGATGCCACCATCGCCGACCATGCCGGCAATGCCATCAGCGTCCCGGTGGCGGACGACACCACGATCACGGTCAACGCCGGCCCCAACCCGGGCGCGGGTAACCGCTGGTGGGACGGCACTGTCACCACCGGCATCACCGACGGCGTGAGCCAGGGTGGAACCGCGGCCTGGAACACCTCCGCCACGAACTGGGACCGCGGCTTCGGCTATGCCGCGCCGGTACCATGGAACAACGGCAACTTCGCCACCGCGGTCTTCGGCGGCACTGCCGGCACGGTGACGCTGGGTGAAGCCATCACCGCCGGCGGAATCACCTCGGGTGTCAACTATACCATCTCGGGAGCCAACACGCTTTCCTTCGACGTTGCCGCTGGCACTCCGGTCGTCGATGTCACCGCGAACACGCTGACGATCAGCAGCGCCATCGCCGGAACCAAAGGTCTTCAGAAAAGCGGTGCCGGCACGCTATTGCTGACCGGGACCAACGGCATCTCCGGCGGTCTCACGCTCACTGCCGGCACGCTGACGGTCACCAACAACAGCGGCGCGTTCGGCACCGGAACCTTGACGGTCAGCGGCGGACAGATCCGGGCCAATGCGAACGGACAGGTTTCCACCACCGGCAACAACCATGCTTGGAACGGAAACTTCAGTCTCAGCCGTGGTGCCACCGGATCCGCGACTTGGAATTTCAACGGCAATATCTCACTGGGAGCCAACGTCACCCTCACTCACGCCGACAACACGGTGACCACGAATCTGAGTGGCGTTTTCAGCGATGGCGGCAGCAACCGAGTTCTGACGCTGGCTGGAGGTTCTGGTTTCATCACCTTGTCCGGCACCAACACCCACGGCGGTGGAACGACGCTCAACTCCGGCACGCTCCGGATCAACAACGCTTCCGCGCTCGGCTCCGGAACCTTCACGATTAACGGAGGTTCGATCGACAACATCACCGGAAGCCCCCTGACCCTAGTCTCCAACAACGTTCAGAACTGGAACAACAACTTCACCTTTGTCGGCAGCAACGACCTGAATCTGGGCACCGGCGCGGTGACGATGAACAACAACCGCACCGTCACGCTCACCGCAGGCACTCTCACGGTGGGTGGAGGGATCGGGCAGTCCGGAGGCAACCGCTCGCTCACCAAGGCCGGCGCGGGAACCCTGGTGCTTTCGGGAGTCAACACCTACGCCGGCAACACCGCGGTCAGCGCGGGCACGCTGGCGCTGACCGGTGGCAGCCAGAATTCCGCCATCACGATGAGCAGCGGCACGTTCCTTGCCCTTACCCTGGGGTCTCCCACCACCTCGACCAAAGCCCTGACCCTGAGCGATGGATCGAAAGTCAGGATCACCGGTACGCCCGCAGGCCCCGCTACCAGCTACCCCCTCTTCGCCACCGCCTCCATTACCGGCACTCCGGTGATTGAAACGGCGATTCCCGGCTACGATCTCGTGGTGATCAATGGCAATGAACTCCGGCTCGTGCAAACCGGATCCGACCTCACGCCGCCCGCACTGACCGGCATCGCCGATGACAAGAGCGGTGGCGCGGTGACGGCGGGAACCCTCGTCACCTACACCGTGACCTTCGATGAAGACCTGGACGGCTCCTCCATCAGTGCCGCCGACTTCGGCAACGCCGGCTCCGCCACCGTCACCATCGGTTCGGTCACCGAAACCTCGCCCGGCGTGGTCTCCGTCCAGGCCACCCCGAACAGCGCGGGAACGCTACAACTCCGGATCAATCAAGGCGCCGTCCTCAAGGACCTCGCCGGCATCAACCTCATCACCACCACGGCGCTCACCGACGACACCGTGATCACGGTCGATCCCGCTGTCGGCGGCTACGAGAACTGGGCCACCGGTGGCGAGCTTTTCGAAGAGGACGCCAACGGCGATGGCGTGGACAACGGGCTGGCCTACCTGCTTGGTGCTGCCAATCCGTCTGAGAACGCCATCGACAAGCTGCCCGCCGTCTCCAGCGACGGCTCCGGCAACCTGGTGCTCACCTTCCGTTGCCTGACCGATGCCAGCCGTGGCACCTCGGTGCTTTACGTCGAGCACAGCCATGACCTTGGCAGCACCGATCCATGGGCCGCCTCGGCTGCCGTGACCGACGGTGCCGGCGGTCCTGCGGTCAACGGCGTGACCCTCAGCGTTAGCCTTGTCGAATCGCGGAACAGCGTCACGGCGACGATTGACTCAACCCAGGCCGATGGCACCGGTATGCTTTTTGGCCGCCTGCGTGCGGTGAAACCCTGATTACTTCACAGAAAATTGGGCATCGTCCGCAAGATCGGGATGGCGGCCGGCATCGTGTGATTTCGTCGTTGCCGGTTTCCTTTTCAGGTTTACTTGCGGGTGCCCGGAATCTCCATCGGGAACTTGTCGTTCGGCGCGACCTCTTGCTTGAGGAGGGCGAGGGCCTGCGCGATGAGTTCCGGCTTGGCGGCGGCGAGGTCGGTCGCCTCCGCGGGATCCTTCGCGAGATCGAAGACCTGCCAGGGGCCGGGCTTCTTCGTTTTGAGACCTTGGCGGATGATCTTGAAATCGCCGATCCGCACCGCGACCTGGCCGCCGTATTCGGGATAGACCCAGAGCATCGGGGTCTTGCGCTCGGTCTTGCCTGCTCCTGTTAGAACGGGCCACAGGTTGCTGCCGTCGAGGCCCGCGGGGGCATCGACTCCAGCGGCGGCGCAGAGGGTGGGGAACCAGTCGGGGAAGAAGCCGGGGGTCTCCTCGCTCGCGCCGGCCTTCACTTTGCCCGGCAGTCGCAAGATGGCGGGCACGCGGATGCCGCCTTCGAACAGCGAGCCCTTGTAGCCGCGGAGGCCGGCGGTGCTGTTGAAGAAGGGTGCGTCGCAGCCGCCGATGTGGAAGCGCGTGCCCGGGCCGCCGGGGTGGGTGGTGCCGTTGTCGGAGGTGAAGACGATCAGGGTGTCATCGAGCACGCCGGCCTTCTCCAAGGCCGCGCGCACCTTGCCGACGTGGCGGTCGAGATCGCTGATCATCGCCGCGTAGGCCGCACGCGGCCGGGGGTGAGGGAGGTAGCCGGAGTCGCCGCGATAGACTTCCGTGTCCCATCCCTTCGGATACTCGTTCACGCGGTCGACCGGCGGATGCATCGCGACGTGCGGCTCGACGAAGGCGAGGTAGAGGAAGAAGGGCTTCGACTTGTTAGACGCGATGAATTGCTCGGCCTCGGCGACCATGAGGTCGGGCGCGTAGTTCTCGCCGAGCCACTTTCCCATCGTCACCTCGCCTTCCGCGATCTTGGCGTGGCCGGGTATGGGCTTGGGGTTGATCTCGATCTGCTGGTCGTTTTTCCAGAGGAAGCGCGGGTAGTAGGAATGCGCGACGGCCTGGCAGTTGTAGCCGAAGAAGAGGTCGAAGCCGTGCGTGTTGGGATCGCCGGTCGAGGTGGCCGGCCCGAGGCCCCACTTGCCGATCGCGCCGGTGGCGTAGCCGGCTTTTTTGAAGACAGCGGGCATCAGCACGGTGTCGGCGGCGATCGGGTGCTGACCTTCCTTGAACTGCGGGAACGAAAGCTTGGCCTGGCGGTTGCCGCGGATCTCGGCGTGGCCGGCGTGCTTGCCGCTCATCAGGATGCAGCGGGCCGGGGCGCAAACCGGGGCGCCGGTGTAGTGGCGGGTCAGCTTGGTGCCTTCTGCCGCGAGGCGGTCGAGATTGGGTGTGCGGATCTTCTGCTGGCCGAAGCAGCCGAGTTCGCCGATGCCGATGTCGTCAGCGAGGATCAAGACGACATTCAGCGCGGATGCCGGCAGCGTGCAGGCGAGGAACAGGGCGATGAGCGGAGTCGGGCGCATGGGGAAAGGCTAGGGAATGGCAGGAGGAAGTCTTTCCGCTTTTGCGCTTGGGTCGTGGGATTTTGCGAAGTCTCGATTTCAAGGAATCGCGATCCGGTAGGCCTCGCCGCGGGTGGTGGGCAGGCGGAAGACGCCGTCCTTGGCAGTGAGCTCGGCGGCCTTGACGTCGGCGCGGGTGAGCGTGGCTTTGGCCGGATTGCCGGGCAGGCGGAGGACGAGTTCCTTGCCGAGCAGCGACTTGACGGTCGCGTTGGAGAGCTTGCCGTCTTTCCAGGCCGCATCGACCTCGAAGCCGCCGCGGGCGCGCAGGCCTTTGACGGAGCCGGTGGGCCAGCCTTTGGGCAGGGTGGGGAGGATGGCCACCTCGCCGGCTTGGGATTGGACGAGCATCTCGCAGATGCCGGCGGTGATGCCGAGGTTGCCGTCGATCTGAAACGGCGGGTGGGTGGTGAAGAGGTTGGCGAGGGTGTTGTGGGTGAGCAGGCCGCGGATCATCGACTGCGCCTTGTCGCCTTCGCCGAGGCGGGCCCACAGGGCGGTGCGCCAGGCCCAGGTCCAGGAGCGGCGGGAATCGCCGGAGCTGCCGCGGGTTTCGAGCGAAAGCGCGGCGGCCTTCGCAAGGTCCGGGGTGGCGCTGAGGCTAATCTGGTTGCCGGGATAGACGGCGTAGAGGTGGGAGGTGTGGCGGGGGCCGCTTTTTTCTAGGTCGGGGCGCTCGGTGGTCCACTCCATGAGCTGGCCCCACGAGCCGACCTGCGGGCCTAACAGCCTGGCGCGGGCGGCGGCGATCTTACCGATGTTGGCGTTCTTTGCTTCGACGATGCCGGCGGCTTGGAGGGTGATGTTGAAGATGTCCCACACGATCTGCTGGTCGTGTGCGACGCCGTCCTCGCGTGGGCCGTGCTCGGGCGACCAGCCTTTCGGGACGAGGAGCTTGCCGTCCTTCTCCACGAGGTGATCGAGCCAGAATTCCGAGACATCACGGAAGATCGGAAAGGTGTCCCGCAGGAAATACTCATTCCCGGTGAAGGCATAATGCTCCCAGAAATGCCGGGCAAGCCAGGCGGAGGCGGGCAGGTTCCATTCCCAGCCGTTGCCTTCGAAGGGATTCACGGAGGTCCGCATGGTCCAGCCGGGAGTTTTTTCGCCGAAGGCTTTCACGGTGGCGGCGCGGCTGCCGGGGATGCTGGCGATGACCCACTCGTGCAGACGCGTGGCGCACTCGGCGAGGTTCGCGGGCTCGGCCTGCCAGTAGTTCATCTGGATATTGATGTTGGTGTGGTAGTCGGCGAACCAGGCGGGCTGGTTGCTGTCGTTCCAAAGGCCTTGCAGGTTCGCGGGGAGCAAGTCGCGGGTGGAGAGGACTCTGCGGTTGTAGTAGACCTTCGCGGGGAGCGAGCCGCGGGAGGAGGAGAGCAGCAGGTAGCGGCCTTATTGGAACATCAGGGCTTCGAGCGCCGGGTCCTCGCCGCCTTTCTTGTAAGCGGCCATGCGGGTGCTGATGTCGCCTTTCTGCGGCGGGCCGAGGTCGAGGGAGACGCGGCCCATGAGCTTGGAGAATTCGGCGAGGTGGCGACTACGAAAGTAGTCGTATTTGCGGCCGAGGGCGGTGCTGGCTTTCGCGGCAGCGGAAATCTGGGGATACTCGCCGGTCGTGTGGCCGATCTCGTCGAGCAGCGAGAACAGTTCAAGCGACTTTTCCGGAGAGTTTTAGAGATTACAGCCTAATCAAGGGCGTACGCGCGATCGTCGACCTTGTCGCAAGATCAGACGCTAATTCGAGCCTCATCGCAACGGGCTGGGTCATGGCCGGATGAATGCTTGGTTCTCTGGCTGTGGTGCCGCGCCGATGCTGCCACCAGAGATGAATTTCGCCGGATAGTTGATCGTCTTGCAGTCGCCGCGACCTCTTCCGACCGCTGCGACCCATCGCACCACGCGGCGGATGATTGGAGCATTGTCCCAAGTCAGATGGGCGAAGCCCGGGTGACACCAATCGAGCGATTGCTCATCGGAGGCCACCAGCGAGACTTGCTTCGGCACTTGGATGCCGACTCTGAGGAGAAACTGCATGGTGGCGAGCAGCCGGGTCTGTTCATCAATGATCAACGCGGTGGGCGGAGTGGAGTGGAAGAGGCTTTCAAGCAAGGCGCTAAATCCCTCTGGAGTTTCTTTCCAATCGGGCATGTTGTAGTCGCCTGTCGGAATTTTGTGGGCGGCCATTTCGTGAAGGAAAGCTCGCTCGACCTTGCCGTGGGTTGGGTTCCTCCGGGTTTTGAGGTTGATCAGCACGATACGGCGATGGCCCAGGGCAATGAGTTCACGCGTGGCTGACAGAATGGCAGGCACATGGTCCGGTCCGGTCCGAGCGATTTTCAGGCCGCCTGTGCGGCCATACAGGGCCAAGCAGGGCAATGGCTGCAAGGAGAACCACTCGAGAACTGCGCGTGAACCGCCACTGATAATCCAGACGTCGGCAGGCTGTTTGACTACCATCGCCTTGATAAGTGGGACGCTGTGGTGGAGTTCTGCCTGGGATTTCGCACTATAAAACGGCAGGTGGCCCGCTGCTTCTAGGTTGGCCTTGATCTGAGAGGCCAGGTGATCCTGGTAGAAGAGGCCATTGATCGGCGCGTCGTGAACGAGCAGTCCCACGCGCAGCTGTTTGCGGCTACCGACTGATTCGGTGATGGTGCGAGGGCGCCCCCGGCCGTGCGATAACAGCAGGCCCTCATCTTCGAGTTGCCGCAGCGCGGCACGCAGCGTTTGCGGAGAGACGTCAAGTTCCTTGGAAAGCAGCACCTCGCCGGGGAGCACCCCGCTCCAGCGTCCTTCCAAGAATCCCTCTCGCAGGTGAGCGACGGTCTGATCGACTAGGGTGAGGCGGGGTAATGACATCGGAATAAACTAGGGTGAAGTTTTACCTAGTTGTCGAGAAAACAACGCCGAATGCCCTATTTTTTCAATCAGTAAGTGTTTAGATACAGTCAAGTTTCAGCGGCGACAGTCCTGCAGGCATCCGTTCTGATCCCCACAAGCATCACTGGCTGCAGTAGTACCACCGAACTTAAAACCAAACAACATGAAACCAGCAAAAACACAACTAATGGGTGTTTCCATCAAACATTTTTTGTCCGCTCTGGCGGCGGGCATGGCGCTTTCTGTCGGCAGCGCATCCGCTGTCACTGACACTTGGATCGGCACCGCCGGCTCCGGTGGATCCGGAAACTGGGACACCTCTTCCCTCAACTGGAACGATGGCACTACGCCCGGGGTTGCCTTCGTCGATGGCAACGATGTGGTTTTTGACAATACGAACAATGCCGACATCACGATGGTGGGCACAGTGTTGCCTGCAAGCATCTCCTTTAATGCCGGTGGCGCAAACTACAGACTCCTTGGTGCTGGCACCATTGGCGGGACCGGTTCACTCAACAAGGCTGGCACTGGCGAGCTGCAGATTAACCAGGTGCACAGCTTCACCGGAAAAACGACCATCACCGCAGGTGTCTTGCGGTTGACCAATTCAGGCGGCCTCTCCATGGCCGGGGTGAATGGTCCCTTGGGTGCTCCTGTGGGAGCCAATGCGACCATCGACCTCCTCAACGACAGCACCTTCCAAACGGGAGGCGTCGAACCACGGCTCAACCAAGTGACGGATCGCACGCTCAATCTCGCGGGCACCGGGGCAGGAACGGTGACGATCAGGGTCAACGACAACGACACCCGGTTCAACTTCGGTGCGGTGACTGCCACCGGGACCGGTGCCAAGACCCTTAGGTTATTCATGGGCAACAGTGGAAATGGCGACCGGGAGAGCGTGATATTCACCGGCGGCATCGCCGATTCTTCCGATGCCAGCCCGACGTCGTTCACCGTGTCGTTCAATACGGGAAATTCGGCACATCTCAGCCTCGTCGGAACCAACACCTTCACGGGTTCGATTTCTGCGGGGAACGTCAATGGCGGACAGACCGGCGTATCCACCCTGACGGTAGGTGGCTTATTCACGGGGCCAAATGCGGCGAACGGTCTCCCTACTGAAAATGTCCGGGGCACGGGAAGCCTCGGCGGTGGCAATTACGCAGGGAACATTTCCCTCGGTACCAAAACGATCCTAAACTACCGCAGCACCAACAATCAGACCCTCGGCGGCGTGATTTCCGGCGCGGGTGCATTGACGGTGGATGGCCTGAGCACAGTGACCTTGTCCGGCCTCAACACCTACACCGGAAACACCACCGTGCCCACCGGCAGCACCCTGGCGCTTTCTAACACTGGTGGCATGACCTTCGCCGTCGCCAATGCTTCCGCCAACAAAATCACCGGAGCTGGCACCGCCACTCTCGATGGTGCGTTCACCATCGACACCGCCGCCGTGACCAATGCGACCGGCTCTTGGACATTGGTCGATGCCACTGGCAAATCCTTTGGTGCAACATTCGCAGTGAATGGCTTCACCCAAGCCGCCGACGTTTGGACCCTGGTGGCTGGCTCAAAGACTTGGACATTCACCGAGTCAACCGGCGTGCTCGCTCTCACCTCCACGGCGGTGTTCACCAGCTTCGGGATTCCCGGCTATCCCGGGGTGATCGACAACAACCTGCTGACCATCCGGCTCATCGTGCCGCAGAACGCCGATCTGACGACCCTCGCGCCCACTTACACAGTGGCTTCCGGGACTGTCAACCAGCCCAACGACGGCACCACGCCACCGACCCCGACATTTGCCGTCGCCGTCGGCAATACGGTGACCTACACCCTCACCTCTGGCGCGACGGTTAAGAACTACGCGGTCACCGCCGTTCCAGCCACCGGCATCATCAACTACGCCGTGTCGGCGCCTGGCGGCCCAGCTGCGTCCACCCTTGCCGGCCCGAACGGCGTCGCGGCGGGGACTGAAACGTGGAACCAGGATATCTGGGTCGGCCAGAGCCCGAGCCTGGGCGCAAACCTCCTGGACTCAGTCGGCGCTACCGCAGCCGGAGTGCAGGTCACCACCAGCGGATTTGGTGGCCCGGATGATTGGGGTTCGAATGCGGATATCAAACTGTTCCACAGGAGCGCTCGGGTTTTTCACAACAGCTCCTATTCCGGCAGCGCGGGCTCATTCACCATCTCGGGACTCGCGGCAGACAGTGTATGGGATCTCTGGATCGCTACCTCGCATATCAATGGCAGCCAAATTGGCGATTGGACGACATCCAACACCAACACGACCGGTGCATCTCTCACGGTCAACAATACCGGCAACAACGCCAACAACAGCGTTTGGGTGGCGGGAGTCAACTACGTGCTTTTCCAGAACGTGGTGGCGACTGGCGGCAGTATCACGATGACCTCGCATTCGACCCAGCCAAATACCACCGACTCGCGAGTTGGCTTCAACGGGTTCCAGTTGCTTCCGGCCACCGCGCCTCCTGCAAACGACTACAATAGCTGGCTGGCCTTGTTTACGTTCGCTCCCGGTGCTGACACCACACCGACTGGCGATCCGGACGGCGACGGCTTGAATAACCAACAGGAATACGCCTTCGGTCTCAATCCCACCAGCGGTTCTTCGGTAAACCCGGTCACGGTGCCGCTCAGTGGCTCGGCGTTCAGCTACACCCGCCGGGCGACTAGCGGACTCACCTACACGGTGTGGACTTCCACCACGCTTGCTGGTTGGGTCCAGGACAATGGTGCGATCCAGAACCCGTTGGGCACTCCCGATGGCAATGGAGTCCAGACGGTGGCCGTGACGCTCACCGCCACGCCAGTCGGAGGCAAGCTGTTCGTGCGCGTGCAGGCAAATTGATCTGACGCTCCTCCATCTCGAGAAGTAAGATCAACCCTGAATCAAGTAACCCAGAGGCCGGGAGTGTCACTCCCGGCCTTTTCGTGTGTTGGCAGGCGACGAATGCCAGTCTCTTGCCGCGCGCCACGGCGGTCTTGGCGACCCCGGAAAGGTCGTCGGTTTGACTAGGTAAGTTTTCATCGTTGTTGTTGGGGAAATTGAGAAAACAGGTCTTGCGACTCTCCGTCTAAGATTCATTCTTGATCGATTGAAACGAGTCAACAACCCCCTTTCCCCGCCCTCCGGTCCGGCCAAACGGCTGTTTCAGTGGCATCCCGCCAAAAGCAAATTCCTAGCAGGAACTACAAAACCCCACCGAAAATGAAAAAGAGAAATCTACTATTAATTTCCACCATCGCCATGCTCGGCAGCTCGCTCTGCTCGGCAGCTGTTTACAACGTGAAGTATCTCGCGGGCTTGCCGCCGATAGCAACATCGAGTCTTCAGGGGGTTATCGGCAGCACCGGCGAAAGTTGGAACCAAGCAACCGGAACGTTTAGCAACCTCGTAGATTCCACGGGCGGTGCTTCGTCGATCACCGTCGGAGGACTCAGCGGTGGTCAAAATGAAGGTCCAGCCAATTCGATTTGGCTCGGAAACAGCAATCAGTTTAGCAAAGGAGCTAATCAAACCATCACGATCTCAGGTCTTGCGACAGCCGGAGTATACGACATCTACATCTATGCCTTGAGTCACAATTCAGGCAGTTGGGGGCAACCCAGCAACACCGAAAGGGCGGCGGGCGCATTCACCACCACCAATGTCTCCGGCAACGGTACGAGTCAGTCTTTGGACAACGGGATCACCGGCACCGGACCGGGCACGTTTACCGCTGGCTCCAACTACGTGCGTTTCCAGTCAATCGTCGCCGACGGCTCAGGGAACATCTCGATCGTAGTTGATGCTTTAGACGCCGGCGCGAACTCTACTCGACTGCACGTCAACGGCTTGCAGATCGTTGCGGTTCCCGAGCCTTCCGCGGCACTGCTGGGCGGCCTCGGCCTGATCGGCCTGCTGCGTCGCCGTCGCGCCTGAGGTTTCTGAATCCCAAATGATTCCCGATTTACAGGGCCGCTGGTGCAAACCGGCGGCCCTGATTTGTGATTGAGGGCGAGCAGTCGATCGGCCCAAGGCATAAACCCACTGACTGCTAGGAACTTGCTTTTGGCGAAGGCCCCTGAAACAGCCGTTGGGCCAGACCGTAGTGCGGGGAGAAGGGAGTGTTCCGCCCGATGACAAATTCCTTAACGGTGACGCTTCTGAGGTCGATCAAATTTCTAGGCCAAACTGCGCCGACTTGGCAGCCTGTTGAAAAATGCCGGATTACTCAAATTTATGGCATTCAGTTTTTCATAAAAAGCCCGGGGAAGACTGAATGAAACCCTCGCGAAGAAACGTTACAATTTCACTTCGATCTACCATTTCATGAAATCACTGAGCAAGAACATCATCTCTCTGGCCGCCATGGCCCTGACAACGGCCGGCGGACAAGCCGCAGAGGACAATAAGAACCCTCCACCAATTCGCGGCTTCCAAGAAGTGGGGCAGGCTCAGGTGGAATTGCGAGGCGGCTTCTGGGGCCCGCGCCTCAAGACCGCACATGAGGTCACGATTCCGCACTCGCTGAACGAACTGGAAAAAGACGGGCACGTTACCAATTTCGACAAGGCAGCCGGTAAAGCCGAAGGTCAATTAAGCGGACATCATGCCTTCGATTCCGATCTCTACAAAGTTCTCGAGGGCGCGGTGATTTCCCTGCAACACAACAACGATCCAGCGTTGCTGAAGCGGGTGAATGGCATCATCGACCGCATCCTCGCCGCCCAACAGAAGGACGGCTTTCTAATCACCTGGTTCATCGTGAACGGACTGGACAAACGCTGGGAGGATCTCCGCCTCGAACACCAAATGTATAACGCGGGCCACTACTTCGAACTCGCCGGGGAACATCAACGCTTGACAAGGGAATCGAAGGTCGTCGATTCCGCCAAACGTTTTGCCGACCATATTGATGGCATCTTCGGAACTAACAAGCGATATGATGTGGATGGGCATCAGGAAGTTGAGCTGGCCCTGATCAAATTATACCGCGTCACCGGTGAGCGCCGCTATCTGGACCTCGCGAAATTTTTCCTCGATGAGCGCGGCTATGCCCATGGCACCGATCGAAAGCCGTTCGATCCCAATACGCAGGTTGTCCCGGCTCAGCCCGAGGGCAAGCCGACGCGGGAGCAACAGCGCGAATTCTGGCATGCCCGCTTGAGACTGCGCAACGGCCGGATGCAAGACCACAAACCCGTGGTGGAACAGCATGAGGCGGTCGGCCATGCGGTTAGAGCTGGCTATATGTATTCCGCCATGGCCGACACTCTTCGCTTTATGGATGCTCCCGGCTACGAGGCGGCATTGGACCACCTCTGGAATGACGTGGTGGGACGAAAGCTGTATATCACCGGTGGTCTCGGCTCAGGTCAATATGAGGACGAGGGTTTCGGCGATCCCTATTTGCTGCCCAATGAATCGGCTTACAGCGAGTCCTGCGCGGCGATCGCACATGTGCTCTGGCAATACCGGATGACCTTGCTCAAAGGACAGGCCAAATATGCCGACATGATGGAATTGGCACTCTACAACGGCGTGCTCTCGGGAATCTCCGTTTCAGGCGATCATTTCTTCTATCAAAATCCACTGGCCAGTGCTAATGGCGGCGATCGTTCGTCATGGATCGGATTGTCATGCTGCCCGACCAACCTCGCCCGAATCTTCCCGCAAGTGGGTGGTTTCGTTTACGCTCAAAGAAAGAACAAAGTGTTGGTAAATTTATATGCCGCTGGCGAGGCGAAGCTGATAATGGACGATGGCTCCGCGCTCAAGCTGTCCCAGCAGACCGAGTATCCTTGGGATGGGCAAGTTCGCCTAGCGGTTGATCCCGACAAGACCTCGGAATTCACCCTCAAGCTGCGCATCCCCGGTTGGGCGACGGGACGGCCCGTTCCCAGCGATCTCTATCATCTCGTGGATGCTAAAGTTTCTCCGGTCAGTCTCAAGATCAACGGCGCAGCGACCGAAGCCGTCGCCGGCGATGATGGATATGTGAATCTGAAACGGACATGGAAGGCCGGAGACCTAGTGGAACTGGATCTGCCGATGCCGATCCAGCGCGTCTATGCGAACGAAAGAGTTGAGGCCGACCGTGGCAAAGTCACCTTGATGCGCGGTCCTCTGGTTTATTGCCTCGAAGCAGCAGACCAGCCGGACGTGAATCTCACTAGTTTAGTGCTGCCAAAAGGTGCGGAAATGACTGCGGAACATCGCGCCGACCTTTTGGGCGGAGTCACCACTCTCACAGGCGAAGCTCTCGCTGATGGCAAGGATCCAATCCCAGTGACCGCTATCCCTTATTATGCATGGCAGAACCGGAAAAAGGGCGCGATGACGGTCTGGATTCAGGAAACAGCCAAACCTTGAACCTTCCCAGCCCAAAACTCATGGGCGTTGGGAAGGCCTTTCCCCTAGAAAATGATGAAGTGAAAAAGAGGGGAGGTGTTAACGGACTTGCTTGCCTCGCCAGCAGGCTGGAGGGCGGAGAGCGGCAGCGGGCTGCCCGAAGTCCATGGCGCGCCGCGGGAAATCGGGCTTGATGCCAGCGCGTGGCGGGGGGATGGAAGGGCTCGTCCAATGGCCACTCCGCTGCCCCGCTCCCTGCACGACCTCGGCTTTGCCCAGATCGAGGCGGAGCTGCGGGCGTCCGGCACGACCGCTCATCATGCCAAGGCGCTGTGGCGGGCGTTGCACCGGGAAAACGAGCTCGACCTCGCGTCGCGCGACTTTTCCCCGCCGCTGAAGCAGTGGGTGACGGATCAGGTCGGCGAGGGGAAGGCATTCTTCCTCGATGAGCCGGCCGTCAGCAGCGAGACCCACAGCTCCGATGGCATGACGCGGAAGTTCCTGCTGCGCCAGCGCGACGGGCAGGAGACCGAGACGGTGTTGATGGGCTACGACGGCCGCCACACCGCCTGCGTCAGCACGCAGGCCGGCTGTGCGATGGGCTGCGTGTTTTGTGCAACCGGGCAGATGGGATTCGTCCGCCATTTGCGGCCGGGGGAAATCGTGGCGCAGGTGCTGCACGCCCGCCGGGTGCTCGCGGCGACGATGCCCGGCCGGCGGCTGCGCAACCTGGTGCTGATGGGCATGGGCGAGCCGTTGCACAATTACGACGCGGTGATCCGCGCGCTTGAGATCATTTCCACGGTGCGCGGCATCAGCATCGGGCCGTCGCGGATCGCGATTAGTACGGTAGGCGTCGTACCTGGCATCCTGCGGCTCGCGGAGGAAGGCCAGCCGTACCGGCTCGCGGTCAGCCTGCACGGCTCGACCGAGGAAGAACGCGCGGCCTTGGTCCCGGCGAGCAAGAAGTGGTCGCTCGCGGAGTTGATCGCGGCGTGCCGGTCTTATGGCGAAATCACCGGCAAGCGGATCTTCTTCGAGTGGACTTTGATCGCCGGGAAGAACGACTCGCCGGACACCGCGCGGCGGTTGGTGGAGCTGCTCAAAGGCATCGATGCCCATGTAAATCTGATCCCGCTGAACCCGACCGGCGGCTTTTCGGGCACGGCGGCGGCAGAGGGCGCGGGGTTTGAGTTTCAGCGGATCCTGTTAGGTGGCGGCATTCCGTGTACCTTCCGCCAGCGCCGGGGGATCGATGTCGGGGCGGGCTGCGGGCAGTTGAAGGCGGAGAAGGTGCGGGCGGCGAAGGCGGGATGAAGCATGGCTGTCGGAGGCTCGACACGGAGCGATAGGAAGATCATTTCTAGGAGCCTATGAAACGGGGGCTGCGCGCATTGATTGCCGGATTGATTCTGATGTCTCTGGCTTCCACGGCGGCCGACGAATTGGATCCCTTCCTGCACTTGTCCGGATCGGCATCGTCCCGGGAGGCTGAGCCACTCTGGTTTTCAACGACCCAGCGCTGGGATCCGCTTCCCTTGTCGTTCTTGAAGAAGGCGCCCGTGATACTGCCGAAGGATTGGGAGACGACGATCGTTCTTCCGGTTCCGCCGAACCATCGTTCCGCCCGGACGCTGGTGGAGATCGAATATCTGGTCGGCTTGCAAGCAACGCGGACGCCCGCGGACGAAGCCCGGATCTCGGGTGAAGCGGATGGAAACGGCTGGGTTTTCGGGAAGCACCGGTTCGCCGACTTGCTGGCCGGGGACAAAGGTCCGAAGTCGAAGGATCTGGTGATTGCGGCGATGGAGGACCTCTCTCCGGTGATTTTCAAGATGAAGAAAAAGTACGACCGGGTGCGCCCTTCGTTTCTCGATCCCCGATTGAAGCCGGCGATGAAAGTGCCGGATCATCCGGCCTACCCCAGCGGCCATGCCGCGCAGGCCCTCTTCATGGCTTACCTGTTGGCGGAGCTCGATCCATCCAACCGCGACGTTTATCTGGCCGATGCGATCGCCATCGCGAAACGGCGTGAGCTTGCGGGAGTCCACTACCCGTCCGACACGGCGGCAGGGGGACTGCTGGCCCGCCAGATGTTGGATGCCCTGCTCGCGCAGAAGCAGTTCCAAAAGTTGGTGGAGAAAGCGCGCGCGGAGTGGAAGCCGAAGTTGCCGTCGATCTGAGTTGCAGTGGCTTCCCGGACGGTGGTGGGAGATGCGTGAAAATCGGCAATCCACTTGCCGGATTTCATGTTTGAAGCCGAAATTGCCGCGTCCCCGGAAACGAAACCATGCAGATGCGCGAGGCCGCCGAACGCCTCCTCTTCGCGGAAACGCTGGAGGAGAAGCTGCTGCTGTCACCTCGAGATGCCGTTGATGACGAGCCGGGGCGGGCGATCGCAACGCCGGCGGGTCCGGGGCGGCCGCAGGAGCTGAAGGTCTGCGCGAAGGGCGTGCGGGTTGATTTTCCGGGTATCCACCGGCTGGACGACGACCGCGAGCGCGGGGTGATGCTGCATTTCCTGGCGAACCACGAGCTGCTGGCGGCGGAACTAATGGCGCTGGTGCTGCTGAAGTTCCCCGACGCGCCGAAGGAGTATCGCGCCGGGGTTTACGAGGCGATGCGCGAGGAGCAGATGCACACGGCGATGTATGTGCGCCGGATGAAGGAATGCGGAATCGCGTTCGGCGAGCTGCCGGTGAACGACTACTTCTGGCGGATCATCGCGCCGATGGAGACGCCGCTGGATTTCGTGACGCGGCTGAACCTGACCTTCGAGCAGGCGAACCTCGATTTCTCAAAGCATTACTCGGCGCTGTTCCGGCAGGTTGGCGACAATTCCACGGCGGCGGTGCTGGAGAAGATCTACCAGGACGAGATCGGCCACGTGGGGCACGGCGTGAAGTGGTTCCGCCGCTGGAAGGAGCAGGGGAGCTCGGATTGGGACGCGTTCCGCAAGTCGCTGGTGTTCCCGCTTGCTCCCGTCAGAGCAAAGGGCATCGCGCCGTTCAATGCGGAGGGCCGGCGGCTGGCGGGGCTGGATGAGAACTTCATCCGCCATCTGGAGGTCTGCGAACAGTCGCGCGGGCGGACGCCGGTGGTGCATTGGTTCAATCCGAACGCCGAGGGCCACGCGATGCCGGGGCGCTACCAGCCGGACAAGACGGAGGTAGCGCTGGAAGAAGACCTGGAGATGCTGATCGCCGGGTGGTGCCGCAAGGACGACGTCGCGGTGCTGCGCAAGCCGCCATCGCGGGAACATCTGGCGGAGTTGAAGCGCGCGGGATTCGAGCTGCCGGAAATTCTTTCGCTGGGGGATCTCAAGGATCGAAAGCTTGGAGGTTTGCGCCCTTGGGCGTGGACGCCGGATGCGGGTGGGTTTTTCAAAGGACTGGCCGGCGAGGTATCGCCGAGCGTGCCGTGGCAGTGGCGGGAAGCGCTGCCGCGGGAGTGGTTCTCGAAGGAGATCGGGCTGCGGCTGGAGAAACTACTAGGTTTACCGGAGATCGCGACTTTTTGTCGGAGCGAGGACGAGGCGATGGCGGCGGCGGCCGGTCTGTTAGAGGGTGGCCAGGCGTTGGCGAAAGCGGCCTTTTCCCATGCTGGCCGCGGGCACAAGCGGATCAACCGCGACAGCCCGCAAGACGCGACGCTGAACTGGCTGCGGAATACGATCGCCGCGCACGGCGGTGTGACGGTGGAGCGGTGGCGGGAGCGGGTGCTGGATTTTTCCGCGCTCTACGAAATGGACGCCGCGGGCCGGGCGGAGCTGATCGGTTTGACCTGCATGGACAACGATGCCGCGGGGCGCTTTCTGGGCACGCGGGTTTCGCCGAAATGGGCGAGTATGCTCGACCCGGAAGTGGCCGCCTTCCTGCATCGCGAGGCGAAGGTGATGGAGTGGTATCAGGAAAAAATCCCGTCGTTGCTGGCGGAGGCGGTGCCGGGATATGTCGGACCGCTCGGGGTCGATGCGATGGTGTATCGCGAGGCTGACGGCAGGATGGCGTTGAAGCACGTCGTCGAGCTGAACGTTCGGATGACCATGGGCCGGGTGGCGCTGGAGTTGCTCAGGAAATCCGCGCCGAACTGCTGCGGCCGGCTGAGGATCCTGCGCAAGACGAAGGCGGGCGACCTGGCGGAGTTCCGCGCAGGAAGCCTGCAAGGCGGGCCGGTGATTTTGAACGACCCTGAGGCCGCTCGAGAGTTCCTGGCGGTGTGGGAGGTGGGCGGGTAAGGAAAATGGGGACGAAACAACCCTTCCCGGCCGATCGTACCGGCGAGGTCGTCATGGTCGGTGACACCATGGAGACCGACATCCTCGGCGCGGTGCAGATGGGTTACCGCAGCGTGTTGGTGCTCAGCGGTGGAACGCGCCGCCAGGACCTGAAAAAGTTCGCCTACCAGCCGGACCTCATCGTCGATCACGTCGGCCTGATCCCGGACGAGTTTATTTTCGAAAATCTTGCCGTCTTGGCACAATGACAGCTTCCCAGGGTTAGCGGATGGTCCGCGGTGGACTGGTAGTTTCTTGGGTTTCTCTGCCAGTCCATCGCGGTATGCCACGGCGGGTTTCGGGTTCTTGGGTTTTCCCCTGACCCGCCGTGGCAATCACCCTGACAAAAAAAGCGGCGGCCGAAAGGGCTGCCGCTTTTTGTGTGTCGGCTAAAGCTGAACATACGCTGCGGCTCCGCCCGGAACCAGCGACGGATCGATGCGGCGGTCGAGCGTCAGGAACCGCGCTTTGTGTCTCACCGCCAATGCCAAAAGATAGAGATCCGTCAGTTGCGCGGAGGTCACGCCTTTCAAAGACGGAACGCCCTCGGGCAGCGAAAAATCATCCGGCAAAAAGCGGTGGCCGGGAATCGCGAGAAGCCGCCGGAAACTGGACAAGGCGCGATGCGGATCGCCCGGACCCGCCGGATAGGCCGGCTGGCCGAAGATCCGGATCATCCCGTTCTCGGTGAGCGGGCAGGTCGCCCAGCCGGCGGCACCGTGACGATTCATCCATGCCGCCACGGCTTGATGATGCACATGCGCCGCATCGGCACGCGCGATGAGAACATTGACGTCCAGCAGATGCATCAGATCCCGAGTTCCTCCCGCATCTGGTTCACCAGCTCGTTCGTGACCACGACATCGCGCTTCTTCAGCACCGCGATGCCATACGGGTCGATCTCCAGGAATTGCTTCTCTTCGTCGGTCAGATCCAACGGCTGCCGGGTGGCGGTCACCGCGGTGACATGCTCCAACCCTTCCACCATGAGCTGCTTCAACGTCGTCTTCCGTTGGGCGGCCAACACCTTGGCCCGCTGAAAAAGAGCGTCAGGGAGTTCAATGGTCGTTTTCATATGGCCGTAAATATGGTTGCGCCAGGAAAAGTCAAGGCAGCCTTGATTCCGAGCCCGCGTCCGATGCGCTTGATCTCTCCATTTTCCCTTTGTCCGCCCGGCCCTTCGCCCCCCATCCTCCCCGCCGGATGGACGACGAAATCCAAGCACTCCTCACCCGCATCGAACGCCAGCACGGGGTCCGCATCCCCTACGCCTGCGAATCCGGCAGCAGGGCCTGGGGCTTCGCGTCGCCGGACAGCGACTACGATATCCGCTTCCTCTTCGTCCGCCCGGAAAGCTCCTACCTCTCGGTGCAGGAGGGCATCGAATCGATCGACCTGCCGCTGGAAGGCGAGCTCGATGCCGGGGGCTGGGACGTCCGCAAGGCCGCCCGGCTGTTAGGCAAGAGCAACGGCGCTCTGGTCGAGTGGCTGCACTCGCCCGTCATCTACCGCTCCGAGCCCGGCTTCCGCGAACGCTGGCAAAGTACAGCTCGCGCCGTATTTTCGCCCCGCGCGTCTCGCGACCACTACCACGGCCTCGCCAGGCAGATGCTGCTCGGCAAGCTGGACGGCCCCGAAGTCCGCGCGAAGGACTACCTCTATGCCCTCCGCGCCACCCTCTGCGCCCGCTGGATCGCCGCAGGCAAGGGCATCCCGCCGGTCGCTTTCACCGCGCTTCTGCCCGAAGCGCCGCCCGCGATCCGCCATCTCATCCCCGGGCTGCTTGAACACAAGTCGCGGACCGCCGAAAGCGAACGCATGCCGCGGCTGCCCGTTCTCGATCAATTCTTGCACGAAGCCCTCGCGGAGCAAATCGAGCTCCCGCAAACCCCACTCGACACCGCCGCGCTCGACCTTTTGCTGCGCAGCGAAATCCGCCGCCCAGCCGCGACGATCAAGCCGGCCGACTTCACCCTCGACCGCGTCCGCCAGCCCGACTTGCTGCTGCTCGACACCGTCGCGGGCAGCCACGCCTACGGCACTGCAATCGAGGGCTCGGACGAGGACCGCCGCGGGGTCTTCGCCGCGCCACGCGCGTTTCTTCTCGGGCTCGATGCCATCGAGCAGGTCGCCGACGAACGCAGCGACCAAGTTTACTATGAGCTCGGCCACTTCGTCTCGCTGCTGCTGAAAAACAACCCCAATGCGCTCGAGCTGCTCGCCATGCCCGACGACTGCATCCGCCACCGGCAACCGGTCTTTGCGATGCTGAAGCCCGAGATCTTCCTCTCCAAGCTCTGCGCCAAGACCTTCGGCGAGTACGCCATGGGCCAGATCCGCAAGGCCCGCGGGCTGAACAAGAAGATCGTCAACCCGCAGCCGGAACAGCGGAAAGCGATGCTGGAATTTTGCCACGTCCCGCAAGGCCAAGGCAGCGCGCCGGTCATCGAATGGCTCGCCGCCCGCGGGATCGATCCGCGCCAGTGCGGCCTCACCGCCGTGCAGCACGCCGCCGGGATGTTCGCGATCTACGATGACCCTCGTAGCGAATGCCGCGGCCTCGTTTCACCGAAGGATCCCGACACACTCATCTTCAGCAGCGTGGCGAAGGAAGCCGTGCCCGTCGGCTGGATGCATTTCAACGCCGACGCCTTCCAGGCCCACTGCAAGGCCCATCGCGAATACTGGGAGTGGGTCGGCAAGCGCAACGAGGAGCGCTTCACCACCAACGCCAGCCACGGCCGCGGCTACGACTCGAAGAACCTGATGCACACCCTGCGCCTGCTCGACATGGCCGGGGAGATCGCCCGGGAAGGCACGCTCCGCATCCGCCGACCGAACCGCGATTACCTGCTGCAAGTCCGGGCAGGCGAGTTCGCTTACGAGGAGCTGGTGGCCCGGGCGGAAGATCAGCTGGCAGAGGTGCGGGCGGCCTTCGAAGCATCCGCCCTCCCCGACGCTCCCGACCGTGATCAAGTGAATGCCCTCCTCATCGTGCTCCGCGAAACGTTCGATGTACTGGACCGCGGATCTTTAGTCCGCCTGGACGGTTGGGGATTTCGAGCGGACTAAGATCCGCGGTCCATTACACACCCTCGCTTGCGACTGGCCATCTGAAGAACAACCCACCAATTTCCCCCCATGGCATGGCGCATCGATGAACAAGTGATCCGCGGCGAGATCGACAACCGCACCCCGGGCAAGGTCCGCGGCCAGCTCTGGCTGATCGGACGTGACGAACCGATCCGCCTCGAGTTGGAAGGCAACCCATGGCGCGACCTCGCCGGGCATCTCCTCCGCTTTACCAATCCCACCCCGAAAGCCGGCCCGCCGGAAGGCCTGGCTGAACAGCAAAACGGCGTGGTGGGCGACATCACCGCCTCACGCAAAGTGAAGGTGCCCGACATCTCGATGGACGAGCTGATGGAGTGCTACCGCAAAAAGAAGCCTTTCCCCTGGCACTGGGGAAACTCGCTCTACCTCGAATGGTTCAGCCAGCACAACGGCCGCGTGGTCATCGAAACCACCGACTTCACTCTCGAACTCGACGACACCGCCGCGTGGACGATGAGCGAGGAAGACGAACTCGACCAACGCCGTGCGAACGAAGCGGCGATGACCGGCTTCATGGACCGCATGCTCTTGGCCGCTGGCGGCGCGGAGGAAGAGGAAGACGAACCTCAAAGCAAGGCCGAGGCGGAAGCCGATGCCGAAGCCGCACGGATGGACACCTTGCTCGACCGCATCCAGGCACGGATGGAACGCGAGGGGCACGGCGACTTTGAGAAAATCATGCAAGAGGAGCGCGAACGCATGCGCCGCGAACGGGGCGAGCCCGAGCCGGTGATCACCCCCTAACAGGAAGCCGAGCGTGCGAAATGGATCGAGGAAATGAACGCGATCTGCGAGCAGGCGGTTATCGAGGCGGAAGCGGACAAGTGGAAAGACGAGGAGCCCGAGCGGCACCCCTTGATTGAACGCACCCTCGATTTCGCGGTTCGGATCCACAAGGAGGCGCGCGAGTGGCTGCCGGAAGATTGCTCCGCCGAGCATCCGCTGATCCACCTGATGAACGGCCTCACCACCGCCAGCGCGAAACTCGGTGGTGCCTTGGGAATGGTCGACGAAGACGAATGGCCGCCGGACGCGCTCTTCGCCGGCAACGTGCTGGTCCGCCTGAAGAAAGCCCGCGGCTACCTCCACGATGCCCTCGCCGGCCTTGACTCCGCGGATCAGGAAAACCTCGCGAACCCCGGTTGGCGCGCGTTCGTCCGTCAAGAAACCCAGGAGATCCTCGGCGAAGTGGAAATCCTCATCGCCGAAGTGCGCGAAGTGCTGGCGGAAGAGGAAGCCGATTGATTCCACCTACCCGTTGCCCCTACCGGCCCGTTTACTGGACCGCGGATCTTTAGTCCGCTTGGACGGTTGGGGATTTCGAGCGGACTAAAGTCCGCGCTCCAGTACACCTCCCCAATCCAGCACATCGCCCGTCTCTACCGCGCCTTCACCGGTGCCTCGATGATTCCCTCTTCCGTCTCCTGCTTCAGCCGCAACTGCCCGCAGGCCGCATCAATGTCGTGCCCCTTTTCCAGCCGCAGCGTCGCGGCGACTCCGGCATTCTTCAGGATATCCCGGAATCCCCGGCAGCGGTCCTCCGACGGCCGCTTCCAATCGAGCCCTTCCACCGTGTTGTAAGGAATCAGGTTCACCTTCGCCTTCAGCCGCCGCGCATGTCCGGCGAGGATCCGCGCCTGTTCGAGATCGTCGTTCACGCCCTCGATCAAGATATACTCCAGCGTGAGGTGCTGCTTCTTACGAGAGTTCCAATAGTCGAGCGCATCGAACAACTCCGCGGTTCCCCACTTCTTGTTCACCGGCATGATCTGCCCGCGAACGTCGTCGGTCGCGCCATGCAGGGAAATCGCCAACCGGATCTGCTGCGGGTGCTCCGCCAACTTGCGGATCTGCGGGACCAGGCCGGAGGTGGAAATGGTGAGGTGCCGCGCACCGAGATGCAGCCCCCATGGCGAGGTGATGATCGACACCGCGGCGAGCAGGTTGTCGAGGTTTGCCAGCGGCTCGCCCATGCCCATGAAGACCAGATTGTCGACCCGCTCGCCCGACAGCCGCTCCGCCATCAACACCTGCCCGGCGATTTCCGCGGCGTCGAGATTCCTCGCGAATCCGGCCAGCCCCGAAGCGCAGAACTTGCAGCCGTACGCACAGCCGACCTGCGACGAAACACAGAGCGTCCGCCGGTCTGACTTCTCGCCATAGAGCGCCGGATTCGCCGGGATGAGCACGCTTTCCACGTAGCGTCCGTCGTGCAGCTTGAAGAGGAACTTGCGGGTCGTGTCGCCGCTGCCCTGGGTCTGCGAGTGGTCGAGCGCGTGGAGGCGAAACGAGGACGATAACTTCTCGCGCAAGGTTGCCGGCAGATTGCTCATCGCATCGACCGACCCCGCCTTCTTCTTCCAAATCCAATCGAGAATTTGCCCGGCACGGAACGCGGGCTGGCCCTCGGCGGCCAAGTAGGCCTCCAGGGCGGCGGGATCGTATCCGGTCAGGGCAGGGAGCACGGCGCGAGCATGACCCGGATGCCGCCACCGTCCAATCCCGGTTTTTCATGTATCAAAATGCCTACGTAAATCGCGAAGGCCCAACGGCCCCGCCCGAAAGATCCTCCTTTACCGCCACCCTTTCTAATTCAGCTTCAGAGATGCGTGCCCGGCCCGACCTGCGAGGCGACCCACCTCAGGCCGCACGTAGCTCAAACCCGGCCGTTGATTCCCGATCGTGAAGTTCTACCACCCGACCCTCCGCGCCTTCACCGCCAGCACCTTGCTCGCGATCGCGGCCGTGATCCCGTCGCCGGGGCAAGCGTACACCCCCATCGACCCCAACGACGCCCTCGGCATTTGGGATTTCGATAGCACCGTGTCGCCGACCCAGTCCGCCGATCTCCTCACCGGCACGCCCGTCGTCTTTGAAGGCAACACCGCCTACAGCGCCGATGCTGCCGGACGCAGCGGCCAAGCCGGCGACCGCTCGATCAACTTCGGCACCGCTGGCAACAGCGCCGCCCGAATCACCAACGCAGCCTTCATGGAGCTGCTGAATTCCCGCAACCTCTCCGGCGACCAGATCAGCATCGTCTTCTGGCAGCGCTGGGACGCCGCCACCACCAACTCGTCCAGCGTCTGGTTCCGCTCCGCCGCCACCGGCAACCGCGGCCTCCAAGGCCATCTGCCGTGGAGTGACGGCAACATGTATTACGACCACTCCGGCTGCTGCGTCGTCCCCGCCCAGCGCCTCACCACCGCTAGCAGCTCGGTCCCCGGCCTCAACTGGCAACAGTGGACCCACATCGCCCTGATCAAAAACGGGGGCGCGAAACAAATCTGGATCAACGGCCAGCTCGCCAATTCCGTAGCCTCAGGCGCCGCCGCCCTCACCGGTGACTGGACCGAGGTGCTCCTCGGCCGGACCCTCGATACCGCCGCCAACGTGCTGAAAGGCAGGATCGATGACTTCGCGATCTTCAACACCGCCCTCCAGCCCGCCCACATCACCGCCCTCGCCACCGGCACCGATCCCCTCGCGCTCGTGGTCGCCCCCGTCGACCGGGTGCCCACCTTCGGCGCATTTGCGCCGCCCGACGGGACCACCTTCCACCCCGTCGGCGGCGGCCTCGGCTTCACCGTCAGCGCCGTCGCCCCAAACACCCTCGCCCCGGGAAACATCCGGCTCTTCCTCAACGGCGCGGACGTCACCTCCACCCTCAGCATCGGCGGCGTATCTAACAACCGGACCGTGACCTCGTCCGCCGCTCTCCTCAGCAATCGCTTCTATACCGCCCGCGCCGAAGCCACCGACCAAGCCGGCCGCAGCGGCTCGCACACTTGGACCTTCGACACCGCCAATCCGGCCACCACACCTGCCCACCCGCCGCTCAATCTTCCCACCCTCGCCACCGCCTCGCCGCAGACCATCGATGGCAACCCCGCGACCTTCACCGAGACTTCTAACAGCCCCGGCTCATTCCTCGAACTCGAGCTCGACCGCCATGTTCGCGCCAGCCGCATCGACCTCGTCGCCCCCGCCGGTGCCAACTACTCCGGCATCCTCAACGGCACCCGCCTCCGCGTCTTCGGCTTGCGCGACCAGTTGCTCTACGAAACCATCATCACGTTCGTCGAACCCGGCGGCACCCGGGCCGTCTTCCTGCCGCCGGGGATCGATGCCCGCCTGCTCCGCCTCGACCTCCCCTCCGGCCAGACCAACGGCCGCGGCGACCACCGCATCGCCCTCGCCGACTGGCGTGTCCTCGGCGATCCCTCGCCCGCCATCGGCCCGCTCAACCTCGCCTCCATCGCCAGCGCCACCCAAACCTCCACCACCGGCGGCAACACCGCCAGTCTCGCCCTCGACGGCGACGCCGCCACGCTCAGCGAAACTCAGGACCTCACGAACAGCCACTGGCTGCTCACCCTCGACCGCGACCGCCCGGTCCGCCGCGTCGAAATCGTCGCACCGAACAACTCGTTCTCTCCGCGCCTCAGCGGCCTCACCGTCCGCCTGCTCGACGGCAATTCGACCACCCTCGCCACCACCCCCGTCACCCATCCCGGTGCTGGCGGCACCTGGGGCTTCGACATTCCCCCCGGCACCGCCGATGCCCGCTACCTCCGCGTCGGCCTGGAAAACGGCGCGCTGAATGGCTACGGCGACCGCGTCGTCTCGCTCGCCGGCGTCTCCCTCTTCACCGGCACCAACTACGCCCTCGGCACCCCCTCCTACATGGTGAAGCTAGCCGATTCGCAGCCCTCCCCGTCCCTCGCCAACGACGGCAACCACGCGACCTTCACCGAGTCCACCACCGCCACCGTCGACTACTACTGGGAGACCGACCTCGGCCAGGAACGCGCCCTCCACAGCATCCGCGTCGTCGCCTTCGACAATGCCGAACACCGACGCCGGATGACCCACGCCACCGTCCGACTCTTCGACGCGAATCACGACTCGATCTTCTCGCAAAAGCTCGCCGGCACCTCCGCCATCTTCGACATCGCCCTGCCCGGCCCGCTCGCCGCCCGCTACGTCCGCGTCGGGCTCGAGAACAAGGAGCGCACCTCCGCCACCGGCGGCACCGAGTGGTGGGTCCGGCTCCGCGAGGTGCAGGCGTTCGGCCTCCCGCTCGGCGACACCGGCCTCACCGGATTCTCCGCCACGCCGTCCCAGATCACCACCGGCCAAACGTCCACCCTCTCCTGGCAGGAAAACGATCTCCACCAACTCTCGCTCTACCCCGCCATCGGCTCGGTCGGCTCCCAGACCACTCCCCAAGGCAGCGGCTCGCTCGTCGTCAATCCTACCGCCACCACCGAATACCTGCTCGTCGGCGAAGGCGCGAACGGCCCCGTCACCCGCGCCGTCACCGTCACCGTCAACGGCCAGCTTCTTCCGCCGCGCATCAGTGAGTTCGTCGCATCGAACCGCTTCTCCCTCAGCGACGGTTACCGCCAGGAACCCGATTGGATCGAGATCCACAACCCGAACGCCACTCCGCTCAACCTCGGCGGCTACGGCCTCAGCGACACCATCGCCACGCCACTCAAATGGCTCTTCCCCACCGGCACCATCATCCCGGCGAGCAGCCACCTCGTCGTCTTCGCGTCCGGCAATCCCGTGCCGCTCGACCCCGCCGGAAATCTCCACGCCGACTTCAGCCTAGCATCGACCGGCGAATCGCTCGTCCTCGCCGCGCCGAACGGTAGCGTGATCGATTCCATCCCGAACTTCCCCGCCCAGACCGAAGACCTCGCCTACGGCCGCGCCCTCGATGGCAGCCTCGGCTTCCTCTCTCCCACCCCGCGCCGCCACAACCTCTCCAACCCGCTCGCCGGCTGGCTGTTAGGCCCCACCTTCAGCCACACCCGCGGCTTCCACGATACAGCCTTCTCGCTCGTCCTGACCCAGACGGACCCCGCCGCGCAGCTCTTCTATTCCACCGACGGCACGGAGCCCGCTACACCCTACACCGGCCCCATCGCCATCAATGGCAGCCTCGGCGTCCGTGCCACCGTCCGCCGCGCGGGCTACCTCTCACCGCCCGTCGTCACCCACACCTACGTCTTCCGTAGTACTGTCATGAGCTCGCCGCTCATGAACACCACCTACACCCAAGGCGCGCTCGCCCCCCGCCTCCAGTCCAGCCTCACCCAGATCCCCACCGTCTGCCTCAGCGTCCCGGTCTTGCCTGACGATTACGTGGAGCGCCCCGCGTCGATCGAAGTCTTCCTCCCCGACGGCTCCCCGCCGCTTCAGGTGAATGCCGGCCTCGCCCGCTTTGGCGGTGCCTACACCCAGTTCGCCAAGAAAAGCTACCGCGTCCATTTCCGCTCGGAATACGGAGCGAAGCGCCTCGAGTCGCCGATCTTCCGCGGCTTCGACCGCGGCATGGCGGCGCTCGATGAAATCGACACGCTCGACCTTTCCGCCGGCAATCAGGACATGAGCCAGCGCGGCTTCTACATGGCCAACCGCTTCATCGAGGACACCATGCTTGAAATGGGCAGCCTCAATCCCCACGGCCGCTTCGTCCACGTCTACATCAACGGCACCTACTGGGGCCAATACAACGCCCACGAGCGGCTCGACGACGACTTCCTCGCCGGCTACCTCGGCGGCTCGGACGACGATTACCTGGTCGTCCGCGGCAACGACAACGTCGGCAGCAACTTCGTCAACGGCACGCCGGATCCCGACAAGCGCGGGTCCTGGGAAGGCGTTCGCGCCGACCGGAACTCCTACCTCGCCGTCAAGAACTGCCTCGATGTCTCCCACCTCATCGACTTCATGCTCGTCTGGTTCTACGGGAATTCCGAAGCCGAGTTCCGCGCCGCTGGCCCCGTCAATCCCGGCACCGGCTTCAAGTTCTGGATCGCCGATGGCGATGGCTTCCTCCGCACCTCCGCGCTGACCCTCGACACCACCACCAACACCGGCCCCGGCGGCCTCTTCGGCACGCTGGTCACCGAGGGCCACCCGGATTTCAAGATCCTCCTCGCCGACCGGATTCACCGCCATTTTTTCAACAACGGCAGCCTCACCACGAACCGCAATCTCGCCCGGCTCAACACCCGCATGACCGAGATCCAGGACAGCCTGATCGCGGAGTGCGCCCGCTGGGGCTACCGCACTCCGACCAACTGGGAATCCTCCGCGCAGACCATCCGTACCGGACTCTTCCCGCAACGCACGACCAACCTCTTGGGATTCCTCCGCACCCGTGGCTTCTACCCGACTCTCGACGCCCCGGTCTTCAGCCAACACGGCGGCAGTGTTTCAAGCGGCCAAGCGGTCTCCATCAGCGCCGGCACCGGCACCATTTACTACACGCTCGACGGTTCGGATCCTCGCCTGGCCGGTGGCAACCTGTCGCCCACCGCGCTGTCCATTACTGCGGGCGCACCCATCGTCCTGAACCTCAACTCCACCCTCAAAGCCCGCTTCCGCTCAGGCAGCACCTGGAGCGCTCTCACAGCCGCCGACTTCAGCGTCACCCACCCGCTCGCCACCGCCGGGCCCTATGCCCTTTCCCGATGGAATGCGAACGAACCCGCCGGCACCGCACCGCCAAACATGCGCTTCTTCCAGAGCGACCAGCAGGACCCGGTCCTCGCCTCCCCGATGGACCAGCCCTGGACACAGCCCTTCAAACTCACCGACCGCAGCCGCATCAACGGCCTCGGCCTGCCCGGCATCGGCTTCATCAATACCGGCAGCCCCCAGCTCACACCCGGCGCCGGCTACGTCGGGGCCGCCGTGCTCGCGCTCGACACCCGCGGCAGCCAGGACATCCGCGTCCGCTGGACCGGCGGCACCGTCGCGCCGAACGACCGCGACCACGGCATCCGTCTCCAGTACCGGATCGGCAATACCACCTCCTTCCTCGATGTCCCCGGCCCCGGTGGCGCGCCCATTGAATACCTGCGGAGCGCCAACGCCGGCCACTCCACCGTCCTCGGCCCCCATTCCCTACCCGCCGCCGCCGACAATCAACCGCTGGTCGAGGTCCGCTGGAAGTACTACTTCCGTAGTGGCACCAGCGGCGCCCGTGCCCAGCTCCGCCTCGACGAGATCCAAGTCAGTGCCGGCCCGGTGATCGCCGAGTCGCTCGCCATCACCACCGCTTCCGCCACCGCCCAGGCCGGAGCGCTCAGCGCGCCGGTCGTCGTCCACGCCCTCGGTCGTAACGGGGTGATCGCAGAAAACTTCAACGGTTCCGTCACCCTCGCCATCGCCGGCCAGCCCGGAATGCTCGGCGGCACCGTCACCCGCAGCGCGATCAACGGCATCGCCACCTTCGACAACCTCGTCTTCCCCGCCCCCGGCCTCCGCACCCTGACCGCCGCCAGCGCCGGCCTGACCGCCGCCACCTATCCCCTCGCCACCCGCGTCGCCGGCCTCGCGGAACTGATCGTGCCCGCCTTCATCCAGGGTGCCTTCCCGGTGAACGACCGCCGCGTCCCGCACGCCTCCCTGCTGCGGATCGACGGCCTCCTGCCCTCCGCCACCTACCGCTACGCCAACCAGATCGTCACCGATACCGATCTCCCGGAGGCTGAAGGCGCGGGCAACATGATCTTCGCCACCGGAAACGGCGGCGCTTTCATCCGCAGCACCGCATCCCCACGCTTCCTGCCTGGCGACCTGAATGTCCGCCACGGCGAATTCACCACCGGCCCCGATGGCAGCCACACCGGCTGGTTCGTCATCGAGCCCACCAGCAACATCCGCTTCACCCCCGGCACCACCGTCCGCCCGCGGCTCCTGCTGAACGACGGCAGCAGCGGCGATGTCGCCCACCACTTCCTCACCACCGCCGCCGCCACCCAAGTCTCCGCCTTCGGTACCGGCGCAGCGCAAGGCTCCGCCCTCCACGGCGACTCCGCCGCGCTCGCGCGGAATTTCATCGTCCTCTACGCCGACCCCGCCGGCCTCACCCCACCGCTCGCCGCCACTCCGGTCGAGGCCAGCGGCGCGGCGGTCGACGCCACCTACGCGCCCTTCTACCAATCCGAAGTCGCCGGTCAGGCCACCCGCTGGGGCGCGCTCGTCCCGAACCTGCTGCCCAACGGCGTCCGCCGCTTCGAACAACGCGACCGCCTCACCGGCCAGATCGTCTCGATCTTCAGCATCCCCGAAGGCCACAACCTCACCACCGGCCTCGCCACCGGCGACACCTCCACCGGCATCCGCATCCCCGCAAGCGGTGGCTTCGGCCGCTGGCAGGCACTGCGCTTCCCGCTCGCAAACATCGAGAACCCGACCAGCAGCCCAACCGGCGATCCGGACCTCGATGGCGTGGAAAACCTGCTCGAATACGCCTTCGCCATGGACCCCTTCCTCGCCAGCCAGGTTGGCCTGCCCGCGGGTCAGATCGAGGATTTCAATGGCTCGCCGCACCTCGTCTTCCGCTATCGCCGCCTGTTAGGTGCCCACGGCTTGAGCTACGCCGAGGAACTCTCCGGCGGCCTCGATGCGTGGACCGATGCCGCTCCGGCCTTGGCCATCGGTGGCAGCCAAGCGCCGAATCCCGACGGCCTCACCGAGACCGTTACCCGCCGCCTTCTGGTCATCCCTGGCCACCGCTTCGTCCGCCTGCGCGTCGGGCAGCCCTGAGTTCAGGACGACCCGCCGCCGGACACGTGCTCGTATCCTCCCTCACCCCGCAAATCCATGCCCCGGCAATCCTTTCACCCCGAGCCCGCGGATCACGAACAGCCTTCCAGCATCCGCTTCCTCGACGCTCTTGTGAATCCCGGTGGTGACGTAGAGGTCCGCCAGTTCCGGCCCGCCGAAGGCACAGGCGGTGGTCTCCAGGCAGGGTAGGTCGATCTTTCGCAGCTCTTCCCCCGTCACCGGGCTGAAGGACGCGACGCAGGCCCCATGGCAAAAGGCGATCCACAGATTGCCGGCGGCATCGACGGTCATCCCGTCCGGCGAGGCTTCGTGATGCGCGGTCGAGACGACGCTGCGCAAGTTGCCGAGGTGCCCTGCTTCATAATCGAAGGCCAGCACTTCTTTCCGCGGGGTGTCGATGTAGTAAACCGTCCGCCCGTCGGAGCTCCACACGATGCCGTTCGAATTCGTCACCGGGCCGAAGACCTCATGGACCGAGAGGTCGGGATCCAGCCGGTAAAGCCGCGCGTCGCCGGTCTTTTTCACCAGGCTGATAGTCCCGGCGAAGAAGCGGCCGTCGGGCGAACACTTGCCGTCGTTGAATCGGTTGTCCGCCTTGTTCGGCTCCGGGTCGCCGAGCGCGGTGAGCTTCCCGTCCTCATCCAGGAAATGGAAGCCGCTGTCCCCCGCAATCACCAAGCCGCCCGCCTCACGCGGGACCACGGTGCCGACCCGTTCGCCCACATCCCAGCTTTCTTCGGTGCCGGTCGCCGGATGAAAGCGGATCACGCGATGGCCTTCGATGTCCACATAGAGGAGCGACTCCTTCCACCACAAAGGGCCTTCGCCCCAGCGGGCACGGTAATTGCCGACGGTCTCGATGATCACAGCGGCGACGTTAGATTCCGGAACTCGCGGGAAAAGCAGAAAGCTTGGCGCTCCGGAAGACCTCAGCTTTCGGTGAAATCAGATTTGTCATGCCGCCGGGAAAAGATTATGGAGATGGCCTGCGTCGTTCACCACCCCGGTGTTCCGCCGTTTTTCTGTGAAGGAAACCCATGTTGTCCCGACACGCCATCCCCCTGCTGCTCGCCGCCGTCCTTTGCTGGATCGGGCTCTCACCCGCTGCCTCCGCGCAGTGGGAGGTCAAGCAGATCAACGGCCGCGACTACGTCAATGTGGACGGCATGAAGAAATTCTATGGCTTCACGGCCATGAGCCGACGCGGCAACGAATTCATCCTGGAGAACAAGAAGGTCAAGGTGCAGCTCCGCGCTGGCGGGCAGGAATGCCTGATGAACGGCGTCAAATTCGTCTTCAGCTACAAGGTCGAGGAACACGGCGGGCGGGGCTGGATCTCGCGGATCGACCTTTCCAAGCTGGTCGATCCCGTGCTGCGGCCGAACTACATCGCCAACGCCGGAGACTTCCGCACCGTCATCATCGACCCCGGCCACGGCGGCAAGGACCCCGGCGCGACCAATTCGCTCGGCACCGAGGCCACTTATAACCTGCATGTCTCACAGACCTTGAAGAAGATGCTCACCGAGCGCGGCTACAAGGTGCTGATGACCCGCGATACCAACCGCTACCTCACGCTTCAGGAGCGCGTCGATTTCGCCAACCGGGTGAAGGAGAACGCGATCTTCATCTCGATCCACCACAATTCCGGCGGCAGTTCGGCCCGCGGGTTGGAAACCTTCACGCTCTCTCCGATCGGCGTCGCCCACTATGGCCGCGGCTTGAATTCGAGCGATTTCCAAATGCGCACCGGCAACGGTCACGACTCTGCCAACGTCGCGCTCGCGACCGCCGTCCACGGCACCATCCTCCGGACGCTCACTCCCGAGAACAAGCCCTGCTACACCCTCGACCGCGGCATCAAACGCGCCCGCTTCAGCGTGCTGACCGGCGTCAAGCACCCGTCGATCCTTGTCGAGTGCGGCTTCCTCAGCCACCCGTACGAGGCCCGGTTGGTCCACACCGAGTCCTACCGCGTCACCATCGCCAAAGGCATCACCGCCGCCGTGATGAAGTACCGCGGTGCCGTTTCCAAGAAGCCGGCTCCCTAAGCACGGCAGGTGGAACGAACTTGCAAGCGGAGTTACAGCCCCGGCACCCCACGCGGTCGCCAGGTTAGCAGCTCGGGCTCACCGGAGGTGACCAGCACGGTGTGCTCGAAATGCGCCGAGGCCTTGCCGTCGGTGGTGACGACCGTCCAGCCGTCGTCGAGAATCCGCACCGAAGGCGTGCCGGCATTCACCATCGGCTCGATCGCCAGGACCATGCCGGGTTCGAGCAGCGGGCTCTTGCCCTGCGGCCGGTAGTTCGGCACCTGCGGCTCTTCATGCAGGTCGCGGCCGACGCCGTGGCCGACGAATTCGCGGACCACCGTGAATCCTTTCGGTTTCACATATTCTTCAACCGCCCCGCAAAGGTCGGCGAGGCGCGCGCCGGCACGGGCGTGATCGATCGCCGCGAAAAGCGACTCTTCGGTGGCGATCAGCAAACGGCGGGTCTCATCGGAAACATCGCCGACCGCGACGGTCAGGGCGTTATCACCGATCCAGCCACCTTTCACGATGCCCACGTCGATCTTCACCACGTCGCCAGGCTGAATCTTGCGCGGCCCGCCAATACCGTGGACCACCTCCTCGTTGACGGAGATGCAGATTTGCCCCTTGAAGCCGCGGTAGCCGAGGAAGGCGCTCTTGCACTCCCGCTGGCGCATCAGTTCCAACGCGAGCTGGTCGATTTCGCGGGTCGTGCAGCCCGGCTTCACCGCGGCGGCGAGGTCCAGCAGGATGGCACTCGCGGTTTCCCCGGCCACCCGCATCCGGGTGATCTCGTGGGGAGTCTTGATCTTGATCTTATGCCGACGGGCCATGGGAAGAGCGGATGAGTTCGAGCAGGCGCGCTTCCGCGCCATCGGGGTCGCTGGCCGCATCGAAACGGCGCAGCAGGCCAGCCGCTTGGTAGCGATCGACCACGGGCAAGGTGTGTTCGCGGTACTCCGCAAGGCGAGCCCGAAAACCGGTCTCGGTGTCGTCCTCGCGGGGGCCGGCAGGTCCACCGCAGCGAGGGCAATGGCCAGCCGAGAGTTGATCGCTGCGGCCCGACCAGCGGCAGGCCGGGCACTCGACCCGATTGCGGATTCGCAGAAGAAGCTCGCTTTCGGGCACCTCGAGCAGGATCGCCGCATCGAGCACCTCGCCGCGGGTCGCCAGCCATTCGGAAAGATATTGCTCCTGGGGTAAACTGCGGGGAAAGCCGTCGAGCACCCAACCCCGTGGCTGGAGGCCGAGCCACTGACCCATGATCGAGCACATCAACGGATCCGGCAGATATTCGTGTCGGGCCAGGATCGGTGCCGCCTCCCGCCCGAGTGCGGAACCTTCTTCCACTGCCGAGCGCAACAGGGCACCGGTGCTGACATAGGCCAAGCCGAGTCGCTCGGCGAGCCTCCGACCCTGGGTCCCCTTGCCAGATGCCGGGGGCCCGAGGAGAACGAGGCGCTGGGTCATGTCAGGTCACGGCAGCGGGACTCACTTCGCAGCGATCCATGCCGCCGCCGCCACCACCACGATCAAGCCGATCACGGCCCACAGGTAAACCAAAGCGGTGCTGGAAGCTGCGTTGCCGGTCTGGGCAAGGCGGTCGTAGCGGCCCTTGAGCTTGCCCTTGCGAAGGAAGCCATCGTAGTGCCGCTGCAAAAGGTGGGTCTCCACCTGGCGCATGATGTCGAGCACCACGCCGACCAGGATCAGCAGGCTGGTGCCGCCGAAGAACTGAGTGACCATCGATCCGGGCGGCAGTTCCGCCGCCTTACCGACCACCGCCGGCAAGATGAAGATGAGCGTCAGGAAAATGGCGCCTGCGAAGGTCAGGCGGGTCATCGTGAAGTCGAGGAACTCCGCGGTCGGCTTGCCGGGACGGACGCCGGGGATGTAGCCGCCGTTACGCTTGAGGTCTTCCGAAATCTGAGAAGGCTGGAACATCGTCGCCACCCAGAAATAGGAGAAGAAGAAGATGAAGATGCCACCCAGGATGTAGTACCAGGTGCCACCGGTCGCCAACTCACTCTGAAGCCGGACGGCCCATGGAGCGCCTTGGGCGATCCAGGTGAGCATCATCGCCGGCAGCGAAAGGATCGCGGTGGCGAAGATGATCGGCATCACTCCGGCGTAGTTCACCTTCAGCGGGAGATACTGGGTCTGTCCTCCGAACTGTTTCCGGCCGACGACGCGCTTGGCGTATTGCACCGCGATCCGGCGCTGGGCTTGGGTGATCGCGATGGTGCCGGCGATCACCAGGATCAACAGCAGGATCAGCACCACCATCATGATCGAGCGGAACGGCGTGACATCCGCACCGGTCACAAAGTGCTTCCAAGTCTGGACGAGCGCGCCAGGCAGGGCGGCAATAATGTTCACTGTGATGATGATCGAAGTGCCGTTACCGATTCCCCGCTCAGTCATCTGATCGCCGATCCACATCAAAAGCAAGGTGCCGGAAACCAAGGTGATCACGGTCAGGACCTGCCAAAGGCCACTCGGATCATAGACCAGTTGGCCGTATTTATCGATCCCCTGCATGTAGAACATGGTCTCGGGGTTCACCAAGGTCTTCGTCACGAAGTAACCCTGAACCAGCGCGATGGCGATGGTGATGTAGCGGGTGTACTGAGTGATTTTCGCGCGACCGCCGTCTTCCCGCGACAAGCGCGAAAGCTTCGGAACCACAGCCGTCATCAGCTGGACCATGATCGATGCCGAGATATACGGCATGATCCCCAGCGCGAAAATGCCCGCCTGCTGGAGGCCGCCGCCCGCGAAGATCTGTAGCATCGCGCCAAGCGCGTTGCCGCCGTCTTCCTTCGACGATTCTTCCATCCAGCGTTCGATGACGGAGGCGTCAACGCCAGGGAGGGTGATGTGAACGCCCAACCGCACGATGACGATCAAGGCGAGGGTGAAGAGGATGCGGTCCCGGAGTTCCGGCACCTTCCAAGTGTTCGCGAATGCGGAGATCATGTGTGAGCGTGGTGCGAAAGCGACGGGTTTGTAAACACGGAGAGGAAGCGATCAAGCGCTTCCTCACCGGAGACCCGTCATGACGGACAGGAACGGGAAATCAGGCTTCGGCCGGGACTTGGACGCTGCCGCCGGCCTTCTCGACCTTTTCCTTGGCGGATGCGCTGATGGTGTCCACGACGAAGGTCAACTTCTTGGTGATCTCGCCGAGGCCAAGCACCTTGACCTGTTCGCAGGCGCGGTTGATGAGACCGGCCTTTCGGAGGTTCTCCTCGTTGACCGTATCGCCGTCGTTGAAAGCCTTCTCGATTTGCGAGAGGTTCACGACTTCGACCTTGGTCTTGAAGTTGAAGTTGTTGAATCCGCGCTTGGGCAAACGGCGGTGAAGGGGCATCTGGCCGCCTTCGAAACCGACGCGGGTGCCGCCGCCGGAACGAGCCTTCTGGCCCTTGTTGCCCTTGCAGGAGGTCTTGCCGTGGCCGGAGCTTTCGCCGCAGCCGAGACGCTTGACCTTGTGCTTGGCGCCCTTGTTGGGTGCGAGTGTGTGAAGTTTCATATCGTTCGACGTTCGATGTTGGACGTTCGATGTTCAGAGTTCCTCAGATCGCCTTTTCCTTCTTCTTACCGCGGGATCCGAGGATCTGGTCGCGGGTGCGAAGCTGGGAGAGCGCCTTGAGGGTGGCCTTGACCACGTTGGAGTGATTGGAGGAACCGAGCGACTTCGCAAGGATGTCGCGGATGCCGACTGCTTCGCAAACGGCGCGGACACCGCCACCGGCGATGATCCCCGTTCCGGGAGAAGCGGGCTTGAGGAGCACCTTGCCACCGCCGAACTCGGCGCAGATTTCGTGGGGGATGGTTCCATCCACGATATTCATCGGCTTGAGCGACTTCTTGGCGGATTCACCGGCCTTCTTGATGGCATCGGCCACTTCGTTGGCCTTGCCGAAGCCGAGGCCCACCTTGCCTTCGCGGTCGCCGGCGACGACGAGCGCGGAGAAGCTGAAGCGGCGGCCGCCCTTGACGACCTTGGCGCAGCGGTTGATGAAAACGACTTTTTCAGCGAGCTGGGGTCCGTCGGACTCTTGAGGCGCGCGGTCGTCGCGGCGCGGACCGCGGGGGCCGCGGTTCTGCCCGCCCTGGCCGCCGCCGTAGCCGCCACCGCCTTGGCCGAATTGCGGGCGCTGGCCGTGTGGCGGGCGTTGCTGGCCTTGCGGCTGCGATGGAGCCGCCTGCTGCGGCTGCTGCGAACCGGGCGCCGGAGGCGTCGGAGTGGAATCTTGAGTGGTCACCATGACAATAGCGCTGGATTAGAATTGGAGGCCGGCTTCGCGGGCGGCATCCGCCAGCGCCTTGATCTTGCCGTGGTAGAGGTGGCCACCGCGGTCGAAGACCACGGCGCTGATGTTGGCAGCCTTGGCGCGCTCGGCGACGAGGGCTCCAACCTGGGCGGCACAGGCGACGTTGGCATTCGCGTTTTCGACACTCTTGTCGAGGGTCGAGGCGGCGGCGAGGGTGCGGCCGGCGACGTCGTCGATGACCTGCGCGTAAACGTGCTGGTTCGAGTAATGCACGGCGAGGCGCGGGCGGGCGGCGGTGCCGGAGACCTTCTTGCGGATACGCGCATGAATGCGCTCGCGGCCGGTCTTGCGTTTGATCTTGCTCATGTTCAGGAGAGATTAATGGATTACTTGCCGACGCTCTTGCCTTCCTTGCGGCGGACTTTCTCGCCGACATAGCGGACGCCCTTGCCCTTGTAAGGCTCCGGCGGGTAGTAGGCGCGGACATCGGCGGCGAATTGGCCGACGAGTTGTTTGTCGATGCCTTCCACCTTGATCTTGGTGTTTTCGTTCACCGTGATGGTGAGACCGGCCGGGATCGGATGGAGGATCGGGTGAGACTTGCCGAGGGCGAGGTCGAGGTCCTGACCCTTGACGGCGGCACGGAGGCCGACGCCCTGGATTTCAAGATCCTTCACGAAGCCTTGGGAGACGCCGAGGATCATGTTGTGGATCAGGCTGCGAACGGTGCCGTGAAGGGCACGGTGCGTGCGGCCTTCGGTGGCGCGGGCGACGACGACCGTGGTGTCTTCGCTCGTGATGGAGATGCCGTCCGGCAGGTTCAGGTCGAGCTTGCCCTTGGGGCCCTCGACGAGGACCTTTCCGGAAGCGACGCTCACGCTGACCTTGGCAGGCAGGGAAATCGGTTTGAGACCAACTCGTGACATGGTGGTTTGTTCCTTTCGCGTGTTGGGGTTTACCAGACGTGGCCGATGACTTCGCCGCCGAGTTGGCTGCGCTTGGCCCGGGCACCGGTCATGACGCCCTTGGAGGTGGAGACGATGGCGATGCCGAGTCCGTTGAGGACGCGTGGCATTTCCTGGCCACCGCAATACACGCGGCGGCCCGGCTTGGAGACCCGCTTGAGGTCGGTCAGCACGGGGCGGCCATCGACATAGCGGGCCTTCACCTTGAGCTGGGGATGAGCGGAGTCGGTCACGACTTCAAAGCCCCAGATGTAGCCCTCTTCCTGAAGCACTTTGGCGATGTCGGCCTTGATGCGGGAATAAGGGGCCAGGAACTGCTCGTTGCCGGCGCGGCAGCAGTTCTTGAAACGGGTGAGGAAGTCGGAGATTGGATCGGAGAGAACGGCCATGATGGTGGTTCCTTGAAGGTGTCAGTGGTCTCAGGCGGCGGCGCCTTCGGTGGATTCTTCGGCCTTCTTGAGGTCGCGGAACGGGAGTCCCAGCTCGGCGAGCAGGGCGCGGCCTTCGTCGTCGGTCTTGGCCGAGGTGACGAAGATGAGGTCGAAACCGATGGTGCGCTTGATCTGGTCGAGCTCGATTTCAGGGAAGATGGTCTGGTCGGCGAAACCAACGGCGTAGTTGCCGCGGCCATCGAAGTTCTTCGGCGAGATCCCGCGGAAGTCGCGGATGTTCGGAGCGGTCACGTTGATGAAGCGGTGCAGGAATTCCCACATCCGCGGGCCGCGGAGGGTCACACGGGCACCGAGGGCTTCTCCTTCGCGCAGCTTGAAGTTGGCGACGGCCTTCTTGGAGAAGGTGATGGAAGGCTTCTGGCCGGTGATTTTGGAGATCTCCACGACGGCGTCATCCACGGCGACCTTGCGGTCGGGGGACTTGCCCATGCAGGTGGTCACGACGATTTTCTCGAGGCGTGGAACCTGGTGAGGATTGGCGTAGCCGAGCTTCTCCTTGAGAGCCGGCACGACCTTTTCCTTGTACTTGGTAAGTAGGACGGGTGTGCTCATTTTCGTTTTAGCGGGTCAGCGCTGGTTGTTGCGCTTAAGCGCGGGCAAAGGCCGAAGCCTCAGCCCAGTTTCTTGACATTGGAGATGTGGACGGGCGCGTCCTGGGCGATGATCCCGCCGTCGGGATTTGCCTCGGAGCGCTTGACGGCCTTCATCACGGAGCGGCCGCCTTCGACGACGACTTTGCCCTTGGCACCATCGACGGAAAGCACGGTGCCGCGCTTGCCCTTGTGGTTGCCGGCGATGATTTCGACCTGGTCGCCTTTCTTGACGTGAGTCTTCATGGGAAATGATTCGGTTAAGGAGAGTGCCCGTATCCTCAGAGGACCTCGGGCGCAAGCGAGACGATCTTCATGAACTGCTTTTCTCGCAGTTCGCGGGCGACGGGGCCGAAGATGCGGGTGCCCTTCGGGTTGTTGTCCTTGTCGATGATGACGATCGCGTTGCCATCGAAGCGGAGGACGGAGCCGTCGGAACGGCGGATCGGGAAAGCGGTTCGGACGACCACGGCTTTGACCACGGAGCCCTTCTTGACCGAAGCGGTCGGGATCGAGTCGCGAATGTGGGCGGTGATGATGTCGCCGACTTCGGCGGTGCGGGAGCGCTTGCCGAGCACACCGATCATCTTGGCGGAGCGGGCGCCGGTATTGTCGGCGACCGACACTAGGGATTCCATCTGGATCATGGCGAAAAAAGCGTGTTGTGTGGGATAATCGGGCGGGCCGGCGGGGATCTCAGTGAGAGAGCACCTTTTCAAGCGCCCAGCGCTTGAGTTTGGAAAGAGGGCGGGTTTCGACGATCCGGACCTTGTCGCCGATCTGGGCTTCGCCGTTTTCGTCGTGCACGTAGTACTTCTTGGACCGCTTGACGATCTTGTTGAAGCGTGGGTGCGGGACGCGGGCGATGTGCTCGACCACTAGGGTCTTGCTCATCTTGTTGGAGGTGACCACGCCGACGCGGGTCTTGCGGACGTGCGCTGCGGCTTCCGGGGTGGGCTGTTCGCTCATGGAAATGGTTTCGCTGGTGGTTGCAGGTGGCGGGGTGCTCAAGCCTTGGCGCGGCGTTGGGTGAGCACGGTGTGGACGCGGGCAGCCTCGCGGCGGACCACGCGGATACGGGCGGCGTTTTCAAGCTGGCCGGTCGCCTTCTGGAGGCGGAGGGCGAAGGTTTCGTCCTTCAGGTCGCGGAGCTTGGACTCGAGTTCCTTGATGGAGAGCTCGCGGATGTCCTTGGTCTTGGTCGTGGCCATGTCTGGGAATCGTTAAAAGGTGGGGTGCTCAGGCGTGCGGATTGCGGACGACGAAGCGGGTTGGCAGGCCGAGCTTGTAGGATGCGAGGCGCATGGCCTCCTTGGCCTGCGACTCCGGCACGCCGGCGACTTCAAAAAGCATGTTGCCGGGGCGGATCACGGCGACCCAGGCCTCGACGGCGCCCTTGCCCTTACCCATTCGGGTTTCCGGCGGACGGGCGGTGATCGACTTGTGAGGGAAGATCCGGATCCAGACCTTTCCTTTGCGCTTGAGGAAGCGGTTGATCGCGATACGGCAGGCTTCGATCTGGCGGTTGGTCATCCAGCCGCGGTCAAGCGCCTGGAGTCCGAAGTCACCGAAGGCGACGGTCGTTCCGCGTTGTGCGTTGCCGGCCCGGCTGCCGCGGTGCGACTTCCGGAACTTCGTGCGTTTGGGCATCAAGGGCATGGCTCAGTCCTCCTGGGAAAATGGTTCGGTGTTGGGAAATCTTGATTACTGGTTGCCGCGCGGCGGGCGGGGGCCGCCGGGGCCCCGGTTGTCGCGACGGTCGCGGCGGTCACCGCCACCCGGGCGCTCAGGGCGCGGGGAGGTGCCGTCGTCTTCCTTCTTGTTGACCCAGCACTTGATGCCGATCACGCCGTAAACGGTGCGGGCTTCGGCGAAGCCGTAGTCAAGGGGGACGCGGAGGGTCTGAAGCGGAACCTTGCCTTCGCGATACCACTCGGAGCGGGCGATGTCGGCACCGCCAAGGCGACCGGCGCAACGGATCCGGATACCTTCGGCACCGAAGTCCATGGCGGTCTGCACGGCGCGCTTCATGGCGCGGCGGAAAGAAATACGGCGCTCAAGCTGAACGGCGACCTGCTCGCAGATGAGCTGGGCATCGAGCTCCGGCTTGCGGATTTCGACGATGTCGATCTTCACCTGGGCACCCTTGCAGATGTCGGAAAGCTCCTTGGTCATCCGCTCGATCTCGGATCCCTTGCGGCCGATGATCAGACCGGGGCGCGAGGTGTGGAGGGTGACGCGGACGCTGTTCCAAGCGCGCTCGATGACCACGCGGGCAAGGGCGGCGAACTGCAAGCGCGAGCGCATGTAGCCGCGGATCTTGAGGTCCTCGTGGAGCTTTTCGGCGTAATCCTTGCCGGCGGCGAACCACTTGGAGCGCCAGTCTTTGTTAACGGCGAGGCGGAAACCGATGGGGTTGACTTTTTGGCCCATGATGAAGTGCGGTGAGTGATTGGAATCAGGCTTCCGGGGTGGCGGCCTTGGTGGAGACGTGGACTCGCTTGGCCTTCGCTTCGGCCTCGGGGGCTTCGGCAAGGGTGATCGAGATGTGACTGGTGCGCTTGCGGATGCTGCCGGCGGAGCCCTTGGCCCGCGGCTGGAAGCGCTTGAGGACGGGACCGGCACCGATGACGGCTTCCTTCACGACGAGCGACTCGGCGCTGAGGGAGAAGTTGTTCTCGGCATCGGCCATGGCGGCCTTGAGGGTCTTGTTGATGTGAAAGGCTGCCTTCTTCGGGGTGAAGGTGAGGATGTCGAGCGCGCTCGACACGGGCAGCCCCTGGATTTCACGGGCGACGTCGCGCGCCTTCTTCGGGGACAGGCGGACGTATTTGGTGGTGCTCTTGACTTCCATGGAATCGGTCGGTGAGGCGTTTTGGAGAATGGGGTGGCCGGAGGCCGCGTTTATTCGGTGATGAGGATGGCGGAATCGCCGAGGCGGACCGGGCCGGAGCCGGGTTCGAGTTCTTCGACAAAGGCGCCGCAGACGTTGCGGCGGACGTCGGCCACGATGGCGGAGCCGAAAGGTTGATCCCCGCGGGTGAGGCGGTAGGTGGTGCCGATGCGGGCTCCCTGGCTTTCCCCGACGTTGAGGACGAGGAGGCCGCTTTGCGAATCGATGCTCACCACCTTGGCCTGACCGGCGGAACCGGCGGCTGCGGGGGCGGGCTTCTGGACGAGGCCGAGGACTTCGTCAAGCTCCCTGATGGCGGTTTCGACACGAAGCCGTGCATCCGGGTCGGCGGCGACCGCCTGGCGGATGTAGTCGGTGACGGAAGAGACCAAGCGAGTAGATGCTCCTTCAAGGTTGGTGACGCGGCTTTCGAGGACCTGGCGGTCCGCGGTGGCTTGGACAAGGCGGTCTTCGCCACCATCCAGGAGATCGCGGCCGAGCGCTTCGAGCCGCAGGCGAACTTGGGCGAGTTGTTCCGAAGCCTCCTTTTCGGCGCGGTTGGCCTGAACGATAGACTTCTCGAGCGACTCGTTCCGGACGCGCAGCGCCTCGACGGTGGATTCAAGAGCCCCGACATCCGTGGTCTGCGCCGCACAGGTCCAAGCCCCCGCGAACAGTCCGAAGACTGCGGCGGCGAGGATGAATGGACGGGAGCGGTGCATGGGACGGATTCGTGTGAAAGGCTTACTTCTTGCCGATACCGCCGTGGGCCTTGAACATGCGGGTCGGTGCGAATTCACCGAGCTTGTGGCCGACCATGTTTTCGGAGACGTGCACCGGGATGAAGGTCTTGCCATTGTGAACGGCGAAGGTGAGGCCGACGAAGTCGGGGGTGACCATCGAGGCGCGGCTCCAGGTTTTGATCGGCTTCTTGTCGCCTGAGGCGGCGGCAGTATCGATCTTGGCCAGGAGTTTCTGGTCGATATACGGACCCTTCTTGAGAGAGCGAGGCATAGGTTCGTGAGGTAGAGGTTAGCGCTTCTTGTTGTGGCGGCTTTCGACGATGAAGGTGCTGGTGACCTTCTTCGGCTTGCGGGTCTTCTGGCCCTTCGCGTGGCCCCATGGGCTCGTGAGGTGCTGGCGACCACCACCGGACTTCGACTTGCCTTCGCCACCACCGTTCGGGTGGTCGACGGGGTTCATGCACATGCCGCGGACGGTCGGGCGGACGCCCTGCCAGCGGGTGCGGCCGGCCTTGCCGGACACTTCGTTCATGTGGTCGCGGTTGCCGACGGTGCCGATCGTGCAGTAGCAGTTTTCGTTGAAGCGGCGGATTTCACCGGAAGGCATCTTGACCAGCGCCCAGCCGCCATCGCGGTTGGAGAGCACGGCCTGCTGGCCGGCGGCGCGGGCGACCTTGCCGCCGTTGCCGGGAAGAAGCTCGATGTTGTGGATCGCGGTGCCCAGCGGGACGCTCTTGAGCGGCATGGCATTGCCGACCTTTGGGGCGACCTTCTCGCCGGAGATGACGGTCGCACCGTCCTCCAGACCCGCAGGTGCAAGGATGTAGCTCTTCTGGCCGTCCTTGTACTGGATGAGGGCGATGCGGCAGGTGCGGTTCGGATCATACTCGATGCCGACCACGGTGGCGGGCACGTCGAGCTTGCCGCGCTTGAAGTCGATCAGGCGGTAGTGGCGCTTGTGTCCGCCGCCGATGTGGCGGGTGGTGATCCGGCCGGTGTTGTTACGGCCGCCGCTCCGCTTGAGCGGGGTGAGAAGACTCTTCTCCGGCTTGTGCTTGGTGATTTCCTCGAATGAAGGAAGCACCTTGTAGCGTTCGGACGGGGTATTGGGTGTGAACTCCTTGAGAGACATGGCTCGCTTGAGGGTTGTTCGGGGTTAGCCGGGGTTGAAAATCAGACGAGGTCGAGGGTTTCGCCTTCCTTGAGGCGGACGATAGCCTTCTTCCAGTGGTTGGTGCGGCCCTCGTCGGCGCGGCGCTTGCGCCGAGCTTTGCCGAGGTAGTTGCAGGTACGGACAGCGGAGACCTTCTTGCCGAGGAGGGTCTCGACGGCGCGTTTGATCTCGAGCTTGTTGGCCTTGCGGTCGACCTCGAGAGTGATCTCGTTGTTGGTCTCCTGCAGCATGGTGGCCTTTTCGCTGAGGCGGACGTTCTTGATGACTTGATAGATGTCTTTCATGGCGCGGGTCAGCGGAAATTAGGCGGTGCGCTTGGCGAGGGTTTCGAGGGCGTCCTCGACCATCAGGATCGAGTTGGCGTGGAGCAGTTCCTCAACGTTCAGGCTCTCGACGGTGACAAGCTGGGCCCAGCCGACGTTGCGGGCGGCGAGGTAGGTCTTGTCATCGAAGCTCTTGGCGACGATCAAGACCTTCTTGGCCTCGACCTCGGCGGTCACGGCGGCGATGAAGGACTTGGTCTTGCCGTCGGCGACGGAGAAGGAAGGCAGCACCTTGATCGACTCTTCGCGGACGAGGTCGCCGAGGACGCGGCGCAAGGCGAGCTTGCGGACGTTCTTGGGGACGTGCTTCGAGTAGTCGCGCGGGCGGGGACCGAAGACCACGCCACCACCGACGAAGATCGGGGCGCGCTTGTCGCCGTGGCGGGCGTTACCGGTGCCCTTCTGCTTGTAGATCTTCTTGTTGTTGCCGCGGACTTCGCCACGGGTCTTGGTGCAGGCGGAGCCGGTGCGGCGGTTGGCGCGGTAGGCGGTCACGAGATCGTGCACGGCCTGGGCGCCCTTGTCGGGCTCGGCGAGCAGGATGTTTGCGCCGGAGGCGTCGTCAGCGGTGAAAGTTTTCGCGGGCATGACTGGGATGCGTTAAAGGAGTTGCGGGAGATCAGGCTTTACTTGCCAGCCTTGGCGGCGGTCTCGACGCGTGGCGTGTAGATCGGATTGTTGATCTTCTTCTTGGAAGCGCGGATGGTCAGGTAGCCTCCCTTGGCGCCGGGAACGGCACCGGAGACGAGGATGACACCATCCTCAGGGCGCACGGCGACGATCTTGAGGTTCTGGATGGTGCGTGGGACGTCGCCCATGTGTCCGGGCATCTTCTGGTTTTTCCAGACGCGGCCGGGAGTGGAGCGGCAACCGATGGCACCGGTCCGGCGGTGCATCATCGAACCGTGGGTCTGCTTGAGACCGCCGAAGCCGTGGCGCTTTACGGCACCTTGGAAGCCACGGCCCTTGGTGGTGCCGATCACGTCGACCCACTGGTTGACGGCGAAGGTCTCGATGCCGGTGTGCGTTTCGGGTGCAGCCTGGGCGGCATCGAAGCGGAACTCCTGGATGAGATACTTCGGGGTGGAGCTGTGCTTCTTGAAGTGGCCGAGCGAAGGCTTGTCCACGCGGGACTCCTTCTTGTCGTCGTAGCCGACTTGGACGGCGGAGTAGCCGTCCTTTTCGACGGTCTTCACCTGCAGGCAAGTATTGCCGCTGACTTCGATGACGGTGACGGGGATGCTGGACTGGGTAGCCGCGTCGAAGATACGCGTCATACCGAGTTTTTTGCCGAGGAGTCCGAGTGACATGGCAGTTAGGGAAATTGGGAAATTAGGAAATTGAGTTAATCGGGTCTAACTCAGATGCGGATGGCGATGTCGACACCGGCGGGCAGGTTGAGCTTCTTCAGCTCATCCACGGTGCGGGCGGTAGGATCGACGATGTCGAGGACGCGCTTGTGGGTGCGGATCTCGAACTGTTCCATCGACTTCTTGTTGACGTGCACGGAGCGGTTCACGCTGAACTTCTCGATGCGGGTCGGGAGCGGGATCGGGCCGGCCACCTTGGCGCCGGTGCGCTTGGCGGTCTCGACAATCTCTGCAGCAGAGCGGTCGATGGCGCGGTGATCGAAGGCGCGCAGGCGGATGCGGATCTTTTGGTTTTCCATGGCGGTGGATGTGGTTTGAGAGTGGGGTTGACTTAGTGGCCGTGGTCGGTGGCGATTTCGGAAACGATGTTGCCGGGCACTTGTTCGAAGTGCGAGGGGGTCATGGAATAGGAAGCACGGCCGGAAGAGAGGGAGCGGACCGCATTCGAGTAGCCGAACATTTCCTTCAACGGCACGTTCGCGTGAATCACGGCGAGCTTGCCCTTGGTTTCCATGTTCTGGATCTGACCGCGGCGGCGATTCAGGTCGCCCATCACGTCGCCCTGGTAGTCGTCCGGAGTGGAGACTTCCACGGCCATGATGGGCTCGAGGAGGATGGCATTTGCCTTCTTGAAGGCATCCTTGATGGCGAAGATGGCGGCCATCATGAAAGCGTTTTCGTTGGAGTCGACTTCGTGGAAGGAACCGCCGAGGACGTCGACGTGAACATCGATGACCGGGTAGCCGGCGATGATGCCGTTGGTCATGGCCTCGTTGACGCCTTTGAAAACCGAGTTGTGGAAATCCTTGGGGATCTCACCGCCGACGATCTTGTTCTCGATCGTGAGGCCCTTGCCCTTTTCGTTCGGGCGAACGGAGAGGCGGACGTGTCCGTATTGGCCGCGGCCGCCGGACTGCTTGACCAGCTTGCCTTCGCCCAGTGCCTCGGCGGTGATGGTCTCGCGGTAGGCGATCTGCGGGGCACCCGTGTTCGCCTCGACTTTGAATTCGCGGCGGAGGCGGTCGACGATGATCTCGAGGTGGAGTTCACCCATGCCGGAGATGATGGTCTGGCCGGTTTCCTCGTCGGTCTTGACGTGGAAGGTTGGGTCTTCCTCCGAAAGGCGGCCCATCCCGATGGCCAGCTTCTCTTGATCGACCTTGGTTTTTGGCTCAACCGCCATCGAAATGACGGGATCCGGGAAAGTGGGAGGCTCGAGGACGAGATGGTAACCGTCGCTGGAGAGGGTGTCCCCGGTGGTGACGTTCTTGAGTCCGACCATGGCGGCGATGTCGCCGGCGAAACAGGCTTGGATGTCCTTATGCTCGTTGGCCTGGATTTGGATCAGGCGACCCACCCGCTCGGAACGGCGGGTGCGCGGGTTGTAAACGGTGTCGCCCTTGCGGATGACTCCGGAATAGACCCGGAAGAATATCAGTTTGCCGACGAATTTGTCAGCCCAGAGCTTGAAGGCCAGCGAACAGAACTTCTCGTTGTCGCTGGTGATGACCTCGATCTTGTGGTCCTCGTTATCAGGATCCATGCCAATCACCGCCGGGAGTTCCAGCGGGCTTGGGAGGTAGTCGACGACGGCGTCGAGCAGGGATTGGACGCCTTTGTTCTTGAAAGCGGAACCGCCGGCGACGGGGACCAGCTTGTTGGCGATGGTAGCGCGGCGGATGGCCTGCTTGAGGTCCTCGCGGCTGATGGGCTGTTCCATCAGGAACTTCTCGCCGAGCAGCTCGTCGACACTGGCGACGACGTCGACCAGTTCGGTGTAGGCGGCTTCGGCGATAGCCTTCTGGGCGGGGTCGAGATCGGCGATCTGATAGGTCGAGCCGAAGGTGGCGTCGTCAACGTAAAGGATGGCCTTCTGGTTCACCACGTCGATCTGGCCGGTGAGGTGATCCTCGGAGCCGATCGGGATGAGAACCCGCACGGCATTCGCGCCGAGCTTCTCCTTCACCTCGTTGAAGACGTTGTTAAAATCCGCGCCGACCCGGTCCATCTTGTTGACGAACACGATGCGAGGGACGTGATACTTGGTGGCTTGGCGCCAGACGGTTTCGGTCTGGGGCTGGACACCGGCGACGCCGCAGAAAACGACGATCGCGCCGTCGAGCACCCGCAGCGAGCGCTCCACCTCGGCCGTGAAGTCCACGTGGCCGGGGGTGTCGATGATGTTGATCCGCTGCTTTTCGCCGGTGAAGGACTTGGTGATTCCTTCTTCTTCGCGCTGCCACCACTCGGTGGTGACGGCGGCGGAGGTGATGGTGATGCCGCGTTCGCGCTCCTGCTCCATCCAGTCGGTCGTGGCGGCACCGTCGTGCACTTCCCCGATCTTGTGGATCATCCCCGTGTAGAAGAGGATGCGCTCGGTGAGCGTGGTCTTCCCGGCGTCGATATGCGCCGCAATCCCGATGTTCCGCGTCCGCTCAAGCGGATACGGTCGATCAGGACTGTTGTGGTTGGAAGACATGGCGGGATGGGGTCGGGCGACCCCGGTCAAGGGATTACCAGCGGAAGTGGGCGAAGGCGCGGTTGGCCTGGGCCATCTTGTGGACGTCGTCGCGCTTGCGGACCGACGAGCCTTGATTGTTGGCGGCGTCCTTCAGCTCGTTGGCGAGGGCGACGTGCATCGGGGTACCCTTGCGGCCGCGGGCGTAACCGACGATCCAGCGCAGCGCGAGGGACTCGGAGCGGGCCGGGTCCACTTCGAGCGGCACCTGGTAGGTGGCACCGCCGACGCGGCGGCTTTTCACTTCGACGCGGGGCTTGGCGTTCTCGATGGCGCGGGTGACGACTTCGAGAGGATCGACGGTTTCGACGCCTTCGCTGGCCTTTTCAATGGCGGCGTAGACGATGCGTTCCGCGAGGGAGCGCTTGCCGTCGAGCATCACCTTGGAAATAAGGTGGCCGACGAGTGAGCTGTCGTAGCGGGAATCCCGGCGGTCGGGCTTGTGGAAAGTGCGCTTGCGGCGTGACATGATCGTGAAGGATTAGGGGTGACGGCGCGGAGCTTACTTCTTCTTGCCACCGCCCTTGGCACCCTTGACGGGGGCTGCGGGTTGACCGGGCTTCGGACGCTTGGCACCGTATTTGGAGCGGCTTTGGCGGCGCTTATCGACGCCGAGGGTGTCGAGCGAACCACGGACGATGTGGTAACGGACACCGGGAAGGTCTTTCACACGGCCGCCGCGGACGAGCACGATGGAGTGCTCCTGAAGGTTGTGACCTTCACCGCCGATGTAGGCGATCACTTCGTAGCCATTGGTCAGGCGGACCTTCGCGACTTTCCGGAGAGCCGAGTTCGGCTTCTTCGGCGTGCGGGTCATCACCTGAAGACAGACGCCACGGCGCTGCGGGCAATTGCTCATCGCCGGAGACTTCGATTTCTCGATCGGAGTCTGTCGTCCTTTTCGGACGAGCTGATTGATGGTCGGCATAGGATTCCTGCGTGTTTCGGTGTTCGCTGGGATGCGACGCCGGGCAGGAAGCGAGGAAAATCCCTCGCAAGAGCCTGTTGTCCGGAGCTGCACCCGATAGTGTTTGGAGAATGAAGCCACCCGACTGGCTTTGAACCGTCGGTCAGGGGGCGATGTGGGGCGGCGAATCTAGGCATCGCGACCTTCGTGGCAAGACCTATTTAGAAAAAATTTCCAGGGCTGATTTTGGTTCAGAAGTCCTTATTTTTAAGTCTTTTAGGAGCCCCCTATGAAGCTTTCTTGGCGGGCTTGATCGAAGTCTGCGTCGCAGTTTTTCCAATAAAACTGCTCCTAAAGGTGGGGATAGCCACGGAACTTCTGCTCCGTTATGCCTCTGTGGCAACGGCTTGGAACGGCCGTATGCGCAAATGGGTGCTCCAGCGATCGTCGCTAGGCCTTTCCCGCGTGCCGGAGCAGCACGGAATCATCGGGACTGCGGTGGCAGATCTAGGACAAGATCCAGAAATGCTCCAGGGACTCGCCGCACAAGCGGGCAAACCAGGCTTGAAATGGTAGCAGAGGGCGGATTTGAACCGCCGACCAAAGGCTTATGAGTCCTCTGCTCTACCACTGAGCTACTCTGCCATTCCAAGAAACACCCTTTCGGGCGGGCGGAGGCTCTAGCTTTGCGGGGGCGGACTGTCCACCGAAAAATCGGCTGCTTGCGCCTTCCCCGTTCCGTGGCACCCTGTCGCCCGATGAATCCTCTCCAAGCCCTTGCCGCCGTCGCCGCTCCTTTCGGCATCGCCATTTCCTCCGCCGCGCCGATCGAAATCGGGGCAGCGCTGCCGGCGGTGACCGCCAAGGACCAGGACGACAAGGAGGTGAAGCTGGCGGAAACGGCCTCGAAGGGATGGACGCTGGTCTATTTCTACCCGAAGGCCGACACCCCCGGCTGCACCAAGCAGGCCTGCTCGCTGCGGGACTCTTTCGCGGTGCTGACGGAAAAGAAGGTGCAGGTTTTCGGGGCAAGCCTCGACGACGCTGCGGCGCAGAAAGCGTTCCAGCAGAAATACAAGCTGCCCTTCACCCTGCTGGCCGACAAGGATGGCAAGGTCGCCGACGCCTTCGGGGTGCCGCACAGCATGGGCTTCGCAAAGCGGCAGGCATTCCTCTTCAAGGACGGCAAGCTCGTCTGGCGCGATCTCTCCGCCTCCACCGACCAGCAGGCGGCGGATGTGTTGAAGGAGATCGGGGAGTGATACCCGGGGGATCGCTGCTTCCGCCCGGAACCCTTGAGTTCCCGGCAATCGATTGCGGACTGTGAACCAACCCAGGCATCCGGCCGCCTTGACCTTGAGGGCCATTCAGGTAAGTTTCACATCATGAGCACCGTGACATCGATCCTCGACATTCCTGAGGCACGGGCCCGGGTCTCGCCGATCACAGTCGCGCAGTATCATGCGTTTCCCGAGTTCAACGAGAACGGAAAGCGCACGGAACTTATCCGGGGAATCGTCTTCGAGAAAATGTCCAAGTCCCCGCTTCACAGCAGTATCGCGAAGTTCCTTTACGATCTCCTCCACGCGCTTGCCCCCCCCGGTTTTTCCGTGCGGCAGGATCAACCGCTGACTCTCCACGATTCGGAACCGGAGCCCGACATTTCGGTTGTGGCGGGAGCGGCCAAAGATTTCCAGAACCGCCATCCGTCTACCGCAGCCCTCGTCATTGAGATCGCCATCAGCAGCGTCGCCATGGATCGGGAAAAGGCCGCCCTCTACGCCGAGGCGGGTGCGGAAGAATATTGGATCGTCCTGCCGGCCGAGCGCCGGATCGAAGTTTACCGTCAACCCTTGAGCGGAAGCTTCCTGGAGCGGTTCATCGTTGAAGGCGAAGTGCTTTTGAAATCGTCTGCCGTGCCCAAGGTCGAGATCCGACTCGCCGAACTCTTCGAGTGAGCTTGAAAGCCAAATTGAGAGGATCCGGGCACCCGTCCTTGAATTGAAGACCGCCTTGCCCCCGGTAGCCTCCCCTGCTGATATCGCCGGATGAAATCGAGCGCCGCCTGGCTATCCCTGCTGCTCCCCGCGCTCGCCCAGCCCGCCCCGCTGTCAGAAGACGCGGCGGGCAAGCTCGCGGCCCACGGGCTGGTGGTGATTGACGAACCGATCCTGCAGGGATTCTCCGCCTACATCGGACCCGAGCACCCGGTCTTCGTGACCAGCGACAGCCTGCTGATGGCCTACCACCGCTTGTTCGAGGAGCAAGTCGCGCAGGGTGAGCTGCTCGACCTTGCGAACCAGCGGGAATTCTGGCCCGAGCTGTGGAAAAAGCTTCCCGCCAAGCCGCTGAGCGATGTGGCGAGCGACCTCGAAGGCCACCGCCGCTGCCGACTGGTGGTCGCCACGGCACTGCGGTTGCTGACCGGCAACCTTCCAGAGGGCTTGGGCGGGGAAGAGAAAGCCGCGGTGGAGGCCGAGGCCGGGCGGGTGGAGAAGGGCGAAGGAAACGCCGCGCCGGAATGGCTGCGCGCCGCGAAGGGAAATCCTCACTTTATCAGCTACCAAGCCTTTCGCCCGGGACCCTTTCACGAAGGCGTCGCGGTGCTGGAGCGCTACTACCGATTTCGCAAGTGGCTGCAGGAAATGCCCTTGGACCTGAAGGACGAGGCCAGCCGGTCGATGGCGGAGCATCTGGGGTTCTCGTTGACCGGCACGGATGTCGATCATCTCAGCTTCGAGCTTGAGCCGATTTTTCGAGGGGAGGCCACCCTGTTCACCGCCCTCCTCCGCGATGCATGGCAAACGGTGGAGCCGGACGGCCTTGCAGCCTGGCGAAGTGACCTCCGGGAGATTTTCAAGGAACGCAAGGACTGGCGTTTCTTCGAAGCCATCATTCCCGCCGGCAGCGAGATCGCCCGCGAATTGCTGCCCGCCGGTGAGGTGGCACGAACGCCGGAGGTGCTCGCCGCGGCGCTCGGCAGCCCGGTGGCCGCGGGCTTGCTCGGCCCTGAACACCAAGCCGCTTTGGCAGCGGAGGAACTGCGCCAATCCAAAACCTGGGGCTATTTCCAAGCCCTCCACGCCCTCCACGCCGCCCCGGACCCGCGGGCTCCCGACCTCCTCCGCTCCGAGGCCTGGCAGAGAAAGCAGTTAAACGCAACCCTCGGAAGCTGGGCGGAATACCGCTACGCCCTCCAGCTCAGCAGCCGCGAGGATGCCCGCTGGATGGGCTTCTCCGAACAGCCCCCGGGCTTTGTCGAGCCGCTCCCGGAATTTTACCACCATCTTGGCATCGCCACCGGCGAGGGCTCGGATCCCAAGAGCTTCCGCAAAATCGCCAACCTCCGGCTGGCGATGAACTTGGAAAAGCTAATCGTCCACTTGCAGCTCGCCGAAGCGAAGCAGAGCGACGACTCGATCGGTGGCAACCACCACTACTTCAAGGTATCCAACCAATCCGATCTCTTGAATCGCCTCGTGCCAAGGCCCCGGGACGCTTCAGAACTCGAAGAAACCTGGGACTGGGTGGACGCGAACCAACGTCGGATGGTCCGGGAACGCCTCGGAAAGCTTCTCCTACGATACTGGTCCGGGGACCGGGAGATCATTGAGATACTTGGCAAGGAGTCCGCCGACCTCGAAGACGACCTCTCCCCCCGCTGGGCCGCTCTGTCAGCGACCTGCTTCCGGCTCGAAGCGATGGCCGAGCGCCAGCTTTCCGGCAAGCCGTGGCGGGAAAGCGACATCGGTTTCCTCAAGGGTTACGGCGCTCACCTCGGCTGGCTGATGTTCTACGAGGGCAACAGCTACCTTTCACCCGACGATGACGCGCCGCGGATTGCCCGCTACGCCACCGATGCCAGTCCACAGGGAACGCGGGTCCACCACGCCGCCGTCGCCCGGCCGCGGCTGCTGCTACTCCACTATCCGGACCAAGCGGGAAAACCCGTCCTCTGCCAAGGCGCGGTGTACTCTTTCCGCCACGTCGAACGCGACCGCACACCGACCCGCGCCGAGTGGAATTCCGAGTCCGAGAAGGTCCCGCGCCCGGTCTGGATGGACCCGATCACCGGGGCTCCGGCTCCGCCCAAGGACAAGTGATCCCCGAATCTCCCTGAAAATCAGCGTTCGACATTTGCCAATCCATCCCCATCGTCCAGCCCGTTCACTTTTACCCATGCTTTTTCGTAGTCTCTGCCGCCACGCCGAAATCGGCTCCAACTCCTACCTCATCGACACCGGAAAGGCCCGCGTGGTTCTCGATGCGGGACTTCACCCGAAGCACGACGGCCTCGAAGGCCTGCCCCGCTACGACCTGCTGAAGGACGGATCGGTCGATTCCGTGGTGGTCACCCACGCCCACCTCGACCACGTCGGCTCGCTGCCGGTTCTGATGGCCGCCCAGCCGCAAGCCAAGGCCTTCCTTTCCCCGGCGGTCGCGGAACTCGGCAAGGCGATGCTTCACAACTCGGTCAACGTGATGCAGTCGAAGCGGACCGAACTCGGCATCGCCGAATACCCGCTCTTCACCCATCGCGATCTCGACGAGCTGGAAAAGAACTTCGAACCCCGCCCGCTCGAGCGGCTGTTTGACCTCGACCGCGAAGGCTCCCTGCGCGGGACTTTCCACGATGCCGGCCACGTGCTCGGCTCGACCGCGATCACGATGGACTACCAAGGCCACCGCGTGATGTACACCGGCGATGTGAATTTCGAAGACTCCACGCTGATCAAGGGCGCGGTTTTCCCCGAAGAGAAAGTCGACACGCTGATCATCGAGACCACCCGCGGCGACAGTGTCCGGCCCGCCGGCTACACCCGTGAGGGTGAGGAGCTGAAGTTCGCCGAGACCATCGCCGCCACGCTCGAACGCCGTGGCGCGGTGCTGATCCCGGTCTTCGCCATGGGCAAGACCCAGGAGGTGCTGACCATGATCCACCGCTTCAAGAAGCGCGGGCTGATCCCGAAGAAGACCCCGGTCTTCATCGGCGGCCTCAGCACCAAGATGACGGTGATCTACGACAAGTATGCGAAGGGCAAGACCCGCCGCAGCGACGACAATTTCCACATCCTCGAGGACATGGTGCTCGAGGCCGGCAACAAGAAGCGCAAGGGCCCCCTGCCGCTTCATCAAGGTGCCATTTACTGCCTCTCCAGTGGCATGATGAGCGAGAACACGGTGTCCAATCAGTTCGCGCGGATCGGCTTTCTCGAGAACCCCAAGAACTCGCTCCTCTTCGTCGGCTACGCCGATCCGGACTCGCCCGCCGGCCACATCCGTGCGGCATCGGAAGGCGAAAAGATCGTGCTCGACCGTCGTCATCCGGCCGTCGCCCGCCGCTGCGAGATGAAGATCTTCGACTTCAGCGGCCACGCGACGCGTGAGACCTTGCTCGACTACATCCTCAAGGTGAAGCCGAAGACGACCTTCCTCGTCCACGGCGATCCGCGCGCCACGGAGTGGTTCAAGGAACAACTCAAGACCAAGCTTCCCTCAACCGAAGCCATCGTGCCGGAGCCTGGTCACGACTACGTGCTGAGCTGATCGGGCGGCCCGTTAGCGGCGACCGAGCATCCGGCGGAGCCCTGCGGCCGGCTTGACCTTCGGTCGGCGCGGCGGGACAGGAACTTCTTGGGACGGGGTCACGCGCAAAGGCGCGGGGCGGAATTTCTTGCGACCTTGATCCGGGGCATCGAGTTCACAGAACCAGGCGAGACAAATGCGGTTTCTCATGGGGGGGAGGGCAGACTTATTATCCGAATCGTCGGCCAAGATCAACCACGCGATCGCGGAGAATCTTAAATTCGGCAATTCACCCTGTCAGCAATTCCCCGAGGCGGAGGTAGGCGATGTGATGGATCTGGCCGAGCGCCTCCGCCATCTCGGTAGGAATCTCATGGGACAGGCGGGTCTCGAAGGCACTCAAAACCCCCGCCTTGTCGGTCAAGCGGACGCAAATCACAAAGGGGAAGCCGAAACGTTCGCGGTAGCTCTCGTTCAAGCGGGTGAAGCGTTTGAACTCCTCATCGCCCAGCCGGTCCAACCCCAGCCCGGCTTGCTCGCGGGCCGACGACTCGGTCAGGGCACCCGCACGAGCCAGCTTGCCGGCGAGGTCGGGGTGGGCGCGGATCAGGGCGAGCTTTTCAGGATCCGTCGCCGTTTCCACCACTTCCTTCATCGCCGCAGCGAGGGCGGCGCGGTTTTGGAACGGCCGCTGCTCCCAGGCCCTCATGGCGACCCACGCGGAATGCTCGTAGATCCCGCCGAGCCTTACGACGAACTCGTCTTTCTCCATCGCGTTCAGGTCTTGAATCGATAGCTTTTCCATCGTTCCCGAAACTCACCATCCCTCCCCGCCCTGGCAACGCCCGAATCCGCCCGCGGCAAGAAGTTCCCGATGACCTCTTGGCACGACATTTCCCGACTCCTCGCAAGCGGCTCCGACCTCGTCGTCGTGACAGTCGCCACCGTGCGGGGCAGCGTGCCGGCCGAGACCGGCGCGAAAATGATCGTCACCCGCGACGGCATCCCCCGCGGCACCGTCGGCGGCGGCCGGATCGAGGCACGCGCGCTCGCCGAGGCCGCCGAAATGTTAGAGTCCCCCGGAGAAGCCACCCGCCTCGTCACCTGGAACCTGCAGCGCGACATCGGCATGACCTGCGGCGGCGAAATGACGCTGCTGTTCGAGCGCCTCGCCGCAAAGTCGCCGTGGCACTTGGTTCTCTTCGGTGCAGGTCATGTCGTGCAGGCGCTGGTCCCGGTGCTACTGCCCCTCGCTTGTCGGATCGAGGTGATCGACACCCGCGCTGACTGGCTTGAGCGGCTCCCCCGTGCGGAGAATCTTGCCGTGCACCAGGTCGATGCCTTTGAAGACGGCATCGCGCGGGTCACCGCCGATTCCTACGTGCTTTCCATCACCCAAGGCCATTCCACCGACGTCCCGGTGCTGCGCGAGGTGCTCAGTCGCTTTCCGGAGATACCCTTCCTCGGAGTCATCGGCAGTGCCTCCAAGCGCGCCGCGCTGCTGCGAGACTTGCGCGCGTCGTCCATCTCTGAAGACTTGTTAGAAAGAATCACCTGCCCCCTCGGCCTGCCGATCGGCGGCAACGACCCGCACGAGATCGCGATCAGCATCGCGGCGCAGTTGTTGGAGCGGAAGTAAGCCCAGCGGCCGGCATCACGGACACGTGTACTGGACCGCAACCGGAGCGAAGCGGAGATGGACCGCGACTTTCAAACCACACAAGGCGGTCAGATCTTTAGTCCGCTTGGACGGTCGGGGATTTCGAGCGGACTGAAGTCCGCGGTCCAGTACACACCCAGTTTCCAACAGCCACCATCATTGGAGCAGATCTACCATCCCCTTCACCGCTTCACCCGTGCACGGCGATGGCAGCTCGAAATCCCCACCCTTCCCGAACGCCGCCACCGCATCGCGGATCGCCTCGCGCACCGAGATCGCCAGCATGAACGGCGGCTCGCCCACTGCCTTGCTGCCGTGAATCGTCTTCGGCTGCGTCGCGTCCTTCAGCAAGGCCACGCGGAAATCCTCGGGCGTGTCGCCCATCGCCGGGATGGCGTAAGTACTCGCGCTGTGGGTTTGCAACACGCCCTGGTCGCTCCACATCAATTCCTCGCAAGTCAGCCAGCCCATCCCTTGCACGAAGCCGCCCTCGATCTGCCCGCGGTCCACCGCGGCGTTCAGCGATTCGCCCACATCATGAAGGATGTCCACTCGCTTCACCCGGCTCATGCCCGTGAAACCATCGATCTCCACCTCGCTCACCGCCGCTCCGCAGGCGAAGTAGTGGAAGGGCCGCCCCTTGCCGGTGGCCCAGTCCCATTTTAAATCCGGCGTCGAATAAAACCCCGCCGCCGAGAGCTGGATCCGCCGTGTGTAGGCAAGCGCCACCAAGTCCGCGAAAGACACGCCACCCGAAGGTCCGCGCACCACTCCATCCGTGAAGACGATCTCTTCCGGCAAGCCCTCCAGCTTCTCCGCCGCCAGCGGTGCCAGCCGCTCACGCAATTGCCGACACGCATCGGCCACCGCCATGCCGTTCAAGTCCGAGCCCGAACTCGCGGCGGTCGCCGAGGTGTTCGGCACCTTGTCGGTCCGCGTGTGCATCAGCCGGATGCTTTCCGCTGGCAGCCCCAATTCGCGCATCGCCACCCCGAGGATCTTCGTGTGCAAGCCCTGGCCCATCTCCGTGCCGCCGTGGTTCACCTGCACCGATCCGTCGGCATAGACCAGCACCAGCGCGCCGGCTTGGTTGTAGTGGGTCAGCGTGAAACTAATGCCAAACTTCACCGGCGTGATCGCCAGCCCGCGCTTGCGGTGCAGGTGCTCTGCATTCCACGCATCGATTTCCCGCCGCCGCCCTGCGAACTCCGACGTCTCTAGTAGTTCGTCCCAAATCCGCTGAATCCGGTGGTCGCCGATCTCCTCGCCGTAGTGCGTCGTGTTCGTCTCGCCGCTGCCATGGTAGAAATTCCTCCGCCGCACCTCCTCCGCCGGCAGGCCCAGCTTCAGCGCGATGCGACCCATGATCTCCTCCACCACCAGCATCCCCTGCGGTCCGCCGAAACCGCGGAAAGCGGTGTGCGAGACCGTGTTCGTCTTCGCCACCCGTCCCTCGAAGCGCGAGTGCGGGATGTAGTAGGCGTTGTCCAAATGAAACAAGGCCCGGTCGGTTACCGACTGCGAGAGATCCAGCGACCAGCCGCCGTCGGAGAAAAGCTTCACATCCAGCGCGTGCAGCCGGCCATCTCCGTCGAAACCGGAGCGATAGCGGGCGAGGAAAGGATGACGCTTGCCGGTCACCGCCATGTCCTCGTCGCGATCAAGTTGCCAGCGCACCGGTTTGCCGGTCTTCAGGGCGGCGACGGCGCACAGCGCGGCGACCGCGTTACCCTGCGTCTCCTTGCCGCCGAAGCCGCCGCCCATCCGCGGCGACTCGACCGTCACCCGGTGCCGCGGCACGCCAACCGCCTCCGCGACGATGGTCTGGATCTCCGACGGATGCTGGGTGGAACTCGACACAAACAGCCCGCCCTCGCCATCGGGCTCCGCCCACGCCGCCTGAGTCTCCAGATAGAAATGCTCCTGCCCGCCGAAGGAAAACTCGCCTTCCAGATGCTCCGGCGACTCTTCCAGTGCCTGCTCAACTTCGCCGCGCCCCAGCACATGCGGATCGGTGTGAAACGACCCCGCTGCCACCGCCGCGGTGATCCCTAACAGCGTCGGCTGCTCCGTTATGGTCACCACCGCTTTCTCCGCCGCGAGCCGGCAGGCCTCAAGCGACTCACCGACCACCAGCGCGATGGCCTGCCCATGGAACTCGATCTCATGTTCCGCCAGCAACGGCTCGTCATGACGGACCGGCCCGCTGTTGTTAGAGCCGGGAATGTCAGCCGCCGTCAGCACAGCGACGACGCCCGGCGAACTCCGCACCGCGGATAGGTCGATGCTTTCAAGCGTCCCGCACGCCACCTTCGAGCGGATCGCCCACACCTCGAGCATCGGCCGCGACAAGGCGGTATCGCCCACGTAGCGGGCCGCTCCGCTCACGTGGCCCATCGCGCTTTCGTGGGGCATTCCACTCCCGCCGTCGAAGCGCGCTTGGAAAACCGTTGGCTCCACCGCCTCATCCGCAACGAACTTCTCGAACAAGCCGCGGACCAAAGCCCGCCGATACGCCGCGCGGCCCCGGACATCGCTCAGCGGCGTGAAGCATTGACATAATAATTCCAGCACGTCCTCATACGCCCCCAGCGGGCGACCGATCATCGCCGCTTCAGCCGCCACCGCACGCAGGGGCGTCGCCGCCACCCCGCCGAAGGCCAGCCGCGCTTCGGTGACCAGACCCGCCTCGTCCGTCGCGACGCGAATGCCGACAGAGACGATCGAGATGTCCATCTCCCGTCGCTTCGACACCTTGAAAAACGCCGTCCGTCCCGCCGCCCCTCGCGGGATCCGGATCGCCCGGATCAGCTCGTCCGGCCGCAACACGGTCTCGCGGTAGCCGGTGAAAAACTCCGCAATCGCCACCTCCCGCTCGCCCTCCGGCGAGACCAGCAGCAGCACCGCGTCCAGCGCCATCAGCACCGGCGCACTGTCGCCGATCGGTGAGGCGGTCGCGAGGTTGCCGCCCAGCGTCGCGCGATGCCGGATCTGTCGCGACGCGAACCATCGGAGCATTTCATCCAATGCCGGATACTCCCCGCCGAGCGCGTCCTGAATGTCGGTCAGCCGCGCCCCGGCTCCGATCTCCCAAGCGTCCTCATGCCGCCGGATCACCGCCAGCTCGCGGATGCCATCGAGCGAGATCATCCCCGCCGGCCGCAGATGCCGCTTGTTCACCAATACCGCCACCTCGGTCGCCCCGGCCACGTAGATGGCCCCCGGATGCTGCTTCTTGAAAGCGATCGCGTCCCCGATGGTCGCCGGCCGCAGGAACAGGCCATCACCGACGTGGCTCGATGCCGGCGGCGGCGCTGCTGCACCCGGCTTCATCCACGCGTCCCAGGTCTCCTTCGAATCCCGCTCTAACAGCGCCTTGCCCATCGCCTCGCGAATCGGCCGGTAGCCGGTGCAGCGGCAAAGATTGCCGCAGAGCTGATCGGAAATCGCCGCGTCATCCGGTGCCTCATTTCGATGCCACGCTTCGGCCATCGATGCGATGAAGCCCGGCGTGCAGTAGCCGCACTGCGAACCGTGGCAGGCCACCATCGCCGCCTGCACCGGGTGCGGCGCGTCTGCCGAGCCGATCCCTTCCACCGTCCGGATCTCGCGACCTGCAAAAGCATGGACAAAGGCCAGGCAGGAGTTCACCGAGCGCAGTGTGCCATCCGGCTCCACCAGCAGCACCGAACACGCGCCGCAGTCGCCCTCGTTGCAGCCGCATTTCGTCCCGGTCAGGCCGCGGTGGCGGAGGAAATCGAGCACCGATTCATGCAGCGGCGCCGTCGAGGCATCGAGGGCCTCGCCATTGACGCGCAGAATGGAAGGGTTTCCGGACACGGGTGTCAGAATAGCAATCTCCCGGCCACAATCACGCTTCCATTCACCAGCGGGTCTTCACGCGGTATTTTTTCCAAGCAGCATCGTCGGTCACCGCGACGGCACCGATTTCCATGGCCTGAGCGATCAGCAGCCGGTCGAAAGGATCGCCGTGATGATGCGGCAGCGTCTCCAGCCGAGTGAAGTGGGAGACATCCAGCGGGAGCATGACGCTCAGGTGAAGTATTTCTCAAGCTCCGGAAGCGGATCACCGAAATCGTCCGACATCCAGATTTTGCCCTTCATGTCACCCCGCGTGGGGACCGGCAACAATCCCTGCTCCGGCGGATGGATCTCCGCCACCGGCTTTCCCAGTTGGGTGATGATGAAGCGCCTCCCGGCCTGCGCCTCCCGGAGGATGCGGGAAAGGTGCGTTTTCGCCTCGAAGGCACCCACGGTTTCGACGTTCTCAGACAAGGGTGGAAGTTTCTTCGCTGCCTTCATTCAACCAGTTTAACCAACCAGTTCAGTCCGTCTATGAACGTCTCACCACGAACTCAGATCCTCCAGGCACGCCTTCAAAACCATCACGCCCTTCGCGATCGCTTCCGGCGGACTGAACTCGTCGGGCCGGTGGCTGTAGCCTTTGAAGCAGGGGATGAAAATCATCGTCACCGGGCAGACCCGAGCCATGAACAGCGAGTCGTGGTAGGCCCGGCTGGTCATCCGGCGATGGCTCAAGCCCGCCGCCGCCGCCTTGCTTTCCACGAGGGCCACCAGCGACGGATCGCACAAGGCGGGCGGGTCCTGGTTGATCACCTGCCAGTCGATCTCAATCCCCCGCCGCTTGCAAATCGCGTGCGTCCCGTCGCCGATCCGCGCCAGCGCCTTGTCGCGCGCCTCGCGGTCGGTGTCGCGGAAGTCGACCTCCATCTTCACGTCGCAGGGGATGCTGTTGATCGCGCCGGGCTTCACTTCTACGAGACCCGTCGTACCCACTGTGTCCGGGCTGCCGCTCTCCAGCGCGGCCTTTTCCACCAGCAGCGCGATCTCCGCGGCGGCCAGGAAGGCATCGCGCCGATCCTTCATCAACACCGCCCCGGCATGACCTCCGGAGCCTTTCAGCAGCAGCCGGAACGCCGACGGTGCGGCGATCTTCACCACCACTCCGATGTCGATCTCCTCCGCCTCGAGCAGCGGCCCCTGCTCGATGTGCAGCTCGATGAAGGCCTGATACGCACCGGTCGAAAGTTTCACCGCGCCGAGATCGCCCCGGCAGCCTGCGGCCTCGCGCAGCTCATCGAGCGAGCGTCCCGCCGAGTCCCGCAAGGCCCGCGCTTCATCCGGCGAGGTAGTGCCCGCCATCAGCCGGCTGCCCAGACAGCCGATGCCGAAGCGCGTCGGTTCTTCCGCGGTGAACAGGATCAGCTCGATGCTCCGCTTCGGCACATGGCCGGCTTCCTTGAGCTGGCGCATCGCCTCAAGCCCGCCGAGCACCCCGACCACGCCGTCGTACTTGCCCGCATTCGGGATCGCGTCGAGGTGCGAGCCGGTGGCGATCGACGGCAGGCAGGGCTCGCTGCCTTCCCAGCGGATGAAAAGATTGCCCGCGGGATCGGCGCGGACGTGAAAACCGGCGTCTTTCGCGAGTGCGGTGAGCCACTGCCGCGCCTCGAGATCTTCCGGCGAGAACAAGACGCGCGTCACCGCCGGCGCGGGATGCGCGGAGATCGTGGCGAGTTCGTCGATCTCGCGGTCGATGCGGCTGGGGGCGATGGTGGTCACGCTGCCATCAAGGGGCAGGATTCGTGCCAGAGGCAAGGTCCTTTCCCCCTACCGATTTCACCCTTGGATCACGATGATGAATCGGCCTACCTTATACCCCTCCCAGTTAGTCTTGATCGCTCATTCCCGGGACGCCGGATGAACCACATGAAAAATCGCAATTCGATGAATCAAACGCTTCAGCTCCACATGAGAATTCCCTTCCTGATGATGGCGCTGCTCCTGACTCCGGTCGTCGGCGACGAGATTCCAAGCATTGAAACGATTCTGAGGTCTGTCCAAAAACAAGGAGCACCGGACTCTTCGGACTTGCCAGATGACGTCGAAACTGACGCCAAGAAGATCATCCAAAATAAGAATGCCGAGCTTCTCTTTCATAAGCGCGTCATGGAAAAAGGGGACCTAAAAACTCGGATCCTCCACGCGATCACGATTCTCAACTCAAGCATCAGTTACTACGATACGTCGGGGGCGGCGGCACGGTTCGAGGATGACTACGCAAAAATGGTCAATTTCAGAACCCGACTGGCGGACGAGTTTGTCCGCCTGACTCGATTGGAGAAGCCAAGCAAGGCCGGGGAATGACCAAGCGAGCGCAGCCTGACGGAATGCCGGTCGCCTGCTCTTAGAGGGCTCCCTCACATCATGCGATCACTCTTTCCGAATCCAGATCTCTCCATCGCTTCTCTTTGCCCAATCATTCCCACCATGCCCCTCGAACGCCTGACCATCGTCTGCCAAAGCAAGGACGCCTCAGAAGAACTCGCATGGAGCACCCGGAACTGCCCCGGCATCGTGCTTCACTGCGGCGACTTCGCGACAATGCCGGACTTCGACGCCATCGCAACGGCCGGGAATTCGTTCGGGCTGATGGACGCCGGGATGGACCTCGCGATCTTGAGGTTCTTCGGACCCCATGCTCCCAAGAGAAAACACCCTGCCACCCGCTACAGGTGGCAGGGCATGAGATTGAAACGGGATTCTCGTTTACTTGCCGCCGCCGTGGGAGGGCTTGCGGAAGCCGTCGACGTAACCCCAGAGGTAGTCGTTGCGATGGGCACTCGGCAGGGTGCGGTCTTCGTTGATGTGCGGATCGTAGGCTTGGCCGTGGAGCCGGTCGCCGCTGCCATCGACGTGGCCGCGGAAGTAGGCGTCGCGCGAGCTGTAACCGGCGGCTTGGTAGCCATAGCCGATGTTGGAGGAACAGGAGGTGGCGACAAGGGTGGTCACCAAGCTTGCAAGGATGAGGTGGGACTTCTTCATAGCATGCCAGAGGTAAACCCGCTGCCCGCAGTCGTCGAGGTGGAATTAGAACGTCTATCTTAACGAATTTTCGCCGCGCGCGGCTTCGGGGCAAAGACGGCGGTGAGCAGCAGCCCGCCGACGAAGCCGCCGAGGTGCGCGCCGTAGGCGATGTTTCCCGGAGCGTGGCTCATCAGCGAGGTGTAGTCGATGATCACCCCGGCCACCCCGACCAACGCGAGCTGGCCCGGCGGCACCGGCCGGGACATCGGCCAGATGTGCGGCTCCGGCAGATGCCAGCGCATCGCCAGGCCGAGGTAGGCACCCTCGAAGCCCATCACCGCGCCGGACGCCCCGAGCATCGTGTTCATGCTGTCGGAGTTGAGCATGACGTGGAAGATCGACCCGGTGAAAGCCGTGAACACGAAGATCCCCAGCATCCAGCGATGGCCCAGCAACTCCGCCGCCAGCGCCGCGAAGATCCAGAGGAAAAGCATGTTGGAGATGATGTGCTCCGGGCTCGCGTGGAGGAATGCGCAGCTCAGCAGGGTGCCGAAGCGCTTGAGGTTCTCGATTGAGAAATCGCCGGCCTTGAGCTGCTCCCAGCTCTCCGTGACCTGGCCGGGCACCGCCATGTAGGGGATATACCACTCGAGGCCGCGGACCTGCTGGAAGACGAAGATGCCGAAGATCACCGCGATCAACCCGAGCAGCGGCCCCTGCGCATGGAGCAGGCCGCGGGTGGAATCGTAGCGGATTTCCTTCATCTCTGCCGCCAGATGTGGGCGGATTTGCCAGAGGAGGCAAGACCCGGCTTGCACCCGGGGCGCGGGCGACTAGGTTGCCCGCCCTTCAACGAATGCCAAACAACACATGGACGCGCGGCCAGCGCTGGGTGAGCAACAGCGAGCCGGAACTCGGGCTCGGAATCATCCTCAGCGGCGGCGAGGGCCGGGTGGAGCTTGTTTTCCCCGCCGCGGGTGAGAACCGCTGCTACGCCTTGGAATCCGCGCCGCTGCGGCGGGTGAAATTCCTGCCCGGTGACCGGATCAAGACCCACGAAGGCGTGGAGATGACCGTCGAGAACGTCCGCGAGGTGGCCGGCCTGCGCACTTACCTGACCGACGCCGGCGAGGTGCCCGAAGCCGAGCTGGCGGATTCGATGACCTTCAGCAAGCCGGAAGAGCGGCTGTTCGGCGGCAAGCTCGACGATCCCGGCGACTTCGACCTCCGCGGCGAGGCTCTGGCGCGGCGCGCCAACATGCGGCGCTCCCCTGCCCGCGGGCTGGCCGGGGCGCGGGTCGATCTGATTCCGCACCAGCTTTTCATCGCGGACGAGGTCGCGAACCGGCTGCGGCCGCGCGTGCTGCTGGCCGACGAGGTCGGGCTCGGCAAAACGATCGAGGCTTGCCTGATCCTCCACCGGCTCCTTCTAACAGGTCGAGCGGCGCGGGTGCTGATCCTGCTGCCCGAAGCGCTGGTCCATCAGTGGTTCGTCGAGTTGCTGCGGCGCTTCCAGCTTTCGTTCGATATCATCGACGAGGAGCGCTGCGAAGCGATCGAGGGCGGCGACCCGGATGCGAACCCTTTCCTCGAACGCCAGTGGGTGCTGGCCTCGATGGATTTTCTCGCCAACGACGAGCGCCGCGCCGCGCAGGCGATCGCCGCCGGGTGGGATGTGCTGGTGGTCGACGAGGCGCATCACCTGGAATGGTCGCCGGGCCAGCCGGGCACGGCCTACGAGATGGTTCGTACTTTGGCGGAGCAAACGGAAGCCTTGCTGCTGCTCACCGCCACGCCGCAGCAGCTTGGGCCGGAAGGGCACTTCGCACGGCTGCAATTGCTCGATCCCGAACGCTACGGCGACCTCGATGCCTATCGCGAGGAGACCAAGCACTACGAGGAAGTCGCCGAACTGGTCGAAGCGCTGGCCGATGATGGCAAGGTCGACGATCGCCTGGAAGCCCTGGTCGCCGGTCGCGGCCGGTTGGTCGGCGCGGTGCAGGACTTCCGCGATGACAAGCCCGGCGCGCGCGAGGTGCTGGTGCAGGATCTCCTCGATAGCTGCGGCGTCGGCCGCGTGATGTTCCGCAACACCCGGGCCCGGCTCGGCGGCTTCCCGGAGCGCGAGCCGCTATTGGTGCCGCTGGCCGGGAAGAACGAGATCGCGATGAAGGTGGCGTGGCTGATCGATCTGTTAGAGAAACTTCCATTGACGGAGAAAGTGCTCGTCATCGCGAGGACCCGCGAGCTGGCGGAGCGGATCATGGACGCGATGCGCGATGCCACCGGCTCCGAGATCGCGCTGTTCCATGAAGAGCTCACGCTGCTGCAGCGCGACCGCAACGCGGCCTTCTTCGCCGAAGAGGATGGCGCGCGGGTGCTGCTGTGTTCGGAAATCGGCAGCGAAGGCCGGAACTTCCAGTTCGCGCGGCACCTGGTGCTGTTCGATTTGCCGGAGGACATCGACTTGTTAGAACAGCGGATCGGCCGGCTCGACCGCATCGGCCAGCGCGGCACGATCCGGATCCACGTGCCGTTTTTGAAAGGCGGGGCCGAGGAAGTCCGCGTGCGCTGGGTTCACGAGGGCCTGGACGCCTTCCGCGCCAGCCCGCACGGTGCCGCGGAAATCCAGCGCGAGGTCGCGCCGCTGCTGGCAAAGGCCCTGAAAAAACCAGCGGAGACCGACGCCTTGATCGCCGCGACGAAGGACTGCCGGGCACGGATATCCGAACGCCTCGCACGCGGCCAGGACCGCCTGTTAGAGCGTAGCTCGCACCGGCCGGAGCACTCGGCGCGGATGGTGAAGGCGATCCAATCCTGGGACGGCGACGCGGCTTTCGAGGACTTTCTGCTGCGGCTGTTCGAGCAATCAGGCCTGCACATCGAGGAACTCGGCCGACGGCGCTATTTCCTGCTGCCGGGAAACCTGAAATCGGACGCCTTCCCCTCGCTACCGAACGAAGGCATCACCGTCACCCTCGACCGCCAGCGCGCGCTGGAACGAGAGCACGAGTCCTTCTTGACCTGGGATCATCCGATGGTCCGCGCGGCGCTCGACCTCCTGCTAGGCTCGGAATCCGGCAATGCCACCTTCGGCCTATGGGAAGATCTGGGAGGCAAGCGGATGCTCTTGGAAGCCTGGCTGGTCGTCGAATGCGTGGCTCCGGCCCACCTTCACGTCGAGCGTTTCCTGCCGCAGACCCCGCTGCGCATCGCGGTCGATCATACCGGCGGCGACCAGACCGCGGATGTCGCCTTGGCAAGCGCCAAGCTCCGCCGCGGCGATCCTGCCGGCCTGCTGCGCAACGAAGCGGTGAAGCGGAAAGTTCTGCCGCTGATGCTCGAGCAAACGCGCGAACTCGGTGAAGCAAAGAGCCGCAGCCTTATCCGCGACGCGCTGGAGGCGATGCATGCCGTGATGGACGATGAGGTCGCGCGGCTCAAGGATCTGGCCGAAGTGAACGACCACGTCCGCCCGGGAGAGATCACCGCCATGGAAGCGCGTCAGAAGGAACTTGCGTCGGCCATCAACGGAGCCCGCGTCCGGATCGATGCCGTGCGGCTGATCTGGAAGGCACCGGCGGCGTGAGGGATCGATTTGTGCCCGGTTTCCTCTAGGTCAAGTCACCGCGTCCACTCTCAGTTCGCGCAGCGCGTGGAGCCCACCGGCTTCGTCCTCGCGCACCTTCCTCGCCCCCGTCTTTCGCTTCGCCCCGAAGTGCCCGCGGCAACGCGTGAAGATCCCTTCCACGAAGCTCTTCCTCCCGATCGCCACCCCATCGCTGAACCACCGCACACGGCAAAGCAACAGGTCCGCCCGCGACAACTTCCCGCCGCCCTTCAGCACCGCCTCCACCCGCTCTTTTGAAAAGCCCTTCTTCTTCAAAGGAAGCGCTGACTTGAGTCGGCTCGCGACTTCCAACCCACTTCGCTCCCCCCCTACGGAACCTCCCGACCCAATCGCCTTCTCCACCGCAACTTCCAACCCCTCTCCAAACAACCAGCACCTGTAAGCCTTACTTGGCGTCAATTCACCCCGCCGCTCCTCCCACGAATCCATCGGCGCCTCCATCACCCGGCACAGCCCCCGCCGCGCCCGCTTGCTCCCCCCACTCGCCTCGCCGTATCCCGTCCACCGATAGTCCTTCGGATCCTCCACCAGCCCCGCCCGCACCGGATTCAGATCGATATAAAGCGCCATCGTGCGCAGCGCTTCCCCGTCTTCTACCAGCAAGCTTTTAAAGCGCTCCATCCACAAGGTTCCGCGGCGGTCGTAATGCTTGTTATACCAACGCGAGAACCGCTCTTTCAGCTCCTTGACGAAACACGACAGGTCACAGAACCGCTTCCGGAAGGCCTCCAAGATCGCTTCCACCTCACCTTCTCGTCCCGCCGCCCGAACCCGGGTCAGTTCCTGCCGTACCGCACTGATATAGGTCTTGGAATACAGCAGCGATAGGTGTTCCAGCAGCCGTTCCTCACCGCCTTCCCCCTCGAAGCGCTTGAGAAACCGCGCCCGCTCCGGGACTTTCACCAGAACATGGAAGTGATTGCCCATCAAAGCGTAAGTTAGAACCTCCACCCCTGAAAACCGAGCCATCCGCCACATCAGCCGACGGAACGCCTCTTTCTCGACTTCGCCGAACAGCTTTTCCCCGCCCGCGGTGCGGCTCATCACGTGGTAGGCCTGCCCCCCGGCGTTCTCGCCGCCGAACTGTCCCAGAATCCGCCGCGGCGGCCGCTTCATCGAGCGCCCCAGCGCCTCCATCCGCCCCGCCGTCGGGGCGGTCGGAAGGGTGATCTTGTCGAGTGGCGTGAGTTCCTTCAAGTCGCTGGTTTTCATCGGAAAGGGGCGGTGCCGGGGACCAGACAAGCAGGTCTGGAGCCTGCGGTCAACAAACTACTTGCCTGGCATAAAGTTTTAAAATTTACCCCTTGTGGTTGCAAGGATCTTCCGAAAACTCCCGGCGCAATGCCGACCGACTCGATCCTCTACGCCACCCGACAATACCTCGGGATCGACCCCACCGTGATCGTCACCCTGATCCCGATCAAACGCGGCGCATCCGGGCGGACGATCGTTCGGGTGAAGGCCCCAGGACGCGACCCATTCATCGGCGTCCACTGGACCGACGAGCGGCCGGACAGTGACAATTTCCTACCGGTCGCGAAGTTCCTCAAAAGCACGAAAATCAACGTCCCGGAGATTTACTACGAGATCCCCCACCGCCGCGTCGCACTGGTGGAGGATCTGGGGGATGCCGATTTGCTCTCGTTGAAAGACCAGTCCTTTGAAGAACGCGAACCTTACTACCACTCCGCGCTTCAACAGATCGACAAGCTCTTCTACTCGAAGGGACCGAAAGACTTCGAACTGATGCCACCGTTCGACGGCGCACTCTATCGCTGGGAACAAGAATATTTCTTCGACCATCTCGTCGAAGGGCTACTGGGGATGAACGCGGATGAACTACGACAATCATCGGAGTTCACCGCGTTGGCCCGCCGCCTCGGTGCTTCCTCTAAACACCTTGTCCATCGGGATTTTCAATCGCAGAATCTCCTCCTCAAGGACGACAAAACCTGGTGGATCGACTTCCAAGGAATGCGCCGCGGCCGTCAGGAATACGACATCGCCTCCCTGGTCTACGATCCCTACATGGACCATTCCGCCGAAGAGAGGGAGCGGATCCTCGGCATCTGGGAGGAGATTTCGGAGGACCGACCCGAAGAGACGATCTTCCGCGAATGCGCCACCCAGCGACTGATGCAAGCTCTCGGGGCATACAGCAACATCCTGAAAAATCGCGGCGACGAATGGTATGCCCCCCACATCCCGGTTGCCGCCCGGCTGCTTCGCGAAGTCACTGCCGGCACGGCCCTTGAAAAACCCCTCGCCCCCGTGCTCGCAAAGGCGGCAGAGTTCATCCCGTGAGCACCCCGTCCCGCCGGACTTTCACCCACGCCGCCGTCCTCCTCGGAGCCGGCCTGTTTGCGCTCGGCGGCATCTCGATGATCCCGCCGCTGCGGACTCTGGAGCGATGGATGGTGAAAGGCCTGGCCTTCACGGTGGATCCCGTGGACACGATTCTCGATGGCAGCGGCTCGCAAAAATCCCCCTGGACCCGACGCAAGTCCGTCCCACCTCCGGTCCAGACACCTCCGCGCCTGCTGAACATCGACGACGATCCCGACGGCTACTTCTCCACCTCACCCCTCGCCCCCATCGACCACTCGGTGATTTTCGCGGGGCTCTCCGAAGCCGGCCACAAGGTCCTCGGTGTGGGCCATTTGATGGCCTGGGACGAACCCGAGACGTTGGCTATGGAAGCGCTGCGCAAGCAACTCGATCGCTTCGACACCGCTGTCCTGGCCCTGCCTCTGGCACGCGGGGCAGCGTCAGAACCCGTCCCGGCACCCTTTCTCCGCTGGTCCATTCTTGAAAGCGACGTCCAAGGCAACGTTTCCGCGCTTCCCCAGGTCAACCGAATTGCTGTGCCTGACGCCGAGCAAGGTGGAACGAAGACCGTGGCAGGCTTCTCTTTGTTGGAAAACGAAGGAGACCCTGGCCAAGAAATGCAGCCATTGCTCGCGAGGTGGGGCGACCGCATTGTGTTCTCTTTCCCACTGGCCGTGGAAATCGCTGCCGAAGGTGTTACTCCGGCCGACCCTACCGACCTTGCCAAAGGGCTGTCTCCCGCCGACCTAATCGTTTACGTCGGTAAGGATATCCGCATTGGCAAGGCTGGACCGGTGATTCCCATCGACTCCTTTGGACGCAGCCGAGTCGTGCCCGGCGTGGAAGCCATCGAGACTCCGGCCAAGCGCATGATCTCCGAAGGCGCGGAGCCGCCGAAATCCAAGCCGCTGCTAACTCGGGACACGAAGAGCAACCTCTCCCCCGCAGACAAGGCATGGTCCGACCAGCTCCCCGGCCGCATCCAGGCCCTGCGCGCTGCTCCCCGCTATCAATCTGTAGCCATCCTGCCGCGCCCGGACGCGCTGTTAGAGCTCTTTCTCGTCTCGCTCCTCGCCTTCGCCGGCACCGCCGCCACCTGCCTCCATAAGTTGCACTGGCGGATCGTCGCCACGGTGATGACCGCCGGTCTCGGGATGGAGTTCCTCTATCTTTTTGCTGCTCGCCAGAATGTTTGGCTTCCCCCGCTTGCCATGCTCAGCCCGGGCCTCATCGCGCTCGGCCTTGCCTTCTGGAAAAACGAGCTGCACCCCGATCCCGCCACCGCGCCTGAAGCGCTCGCCAACCTCGGGAGCGAAGCATTGCGCAAGGCACCGGCCTCGTCGGAAGCCATCGCGGAAATCCTAACAGATCCTCCCGTCCAGGACTCCGCCCCGGGATCCTTGACGTCGTCGACAGCACCGCCGACGGAGCCTGAAACTTCCTCCTTATCCGCAGCGGAGCCGAACTCCTTCCTGTCCCCCGATCCCGTCGAGGTGGTCGCCGCTTTGGGATTTCCCGCCGAGTATGCTTGGGATCCACCATCCGCGGCGGATCCTGACTCCAGGCCGACATCTCCGGAGGATCCACCCACCCTGCAAGAGCCCGCCCCTGCCCAAAAGCCTGCCCGCAAGGCCGCAAAGAAATCCGCCACCAAGGCGGCAGCCCAGAAAACCGCGAAGCAAGCCCCCGCTAAAAAGGCCGCCCGCAAGTCGTCCCGCAAACCCGCCGCGGACGATACCGACGCCGCCTCTTGAATTTCTTCCTTGGAACTTGGCCCTTCTCACTTGGAACTTCTACCCCGCATGAGCCTCCAGCACCCCATCGAAAAAGCCGAGTCCCTGATCGAGGCCCTGCCCTACCTCCAGGCCTTTCGCGGCAAGACCTTCCTGATCAAGATGGGCGGCTCCGCGATGGAGGACCCCGACCTCGTCGCCAAAGTCATGCGCGACGTCGTCTTCCTCGAAGTAGCCGGCATCAACCCGATCGTCGTCCACGGCGGCGGCAAGGCGATCTCCGCGGCGATGAAGGACGCGGGACTCGATGCCGAATTCATCGGCGGCTTCCGAGTAACCTCGGATGAGGCCATTTCCATCGTCGAGAAAGTGCTCTCCAACGAGATCAACCCCGGCCTGGTCCGGATGATCCGCGACTTCGGTGGCAAGGCAGTCGGCATCGCCGGCACCGATGTCTTCCTCGGCGAAAAAATGCACGCCACCGACAAGGAAGGCAACCGCGTCGACCTCGGCCGCGTGGGCGAGGTCGTCGGCTGCCAACTCGGACAAATGGACGCCGCGCACCGTGCCGGCATCGTCCCGGTGATCTCCCCGCTCGCCGCCGAACTCGCGACCGGACGACCGCTCAATATCAACGCCGACCTCGCCGCCGCAGCGCTGGCGAAAGAACTCCGCGTCGCCAAGCTGGTCTATCTTTCGGATGTCCCCGGCCTGATGAAGGATCCATCGAATCCGGGCACGCTGATCAAATCCGTGAACCGCTCCGAAGCCGACGACATGATCGCCGACGGCACCATCTCCGGCGGGATGATCCCGAAGATCCGCAGCGCGATCGACGCCCTCAACGCCGGCGTCCGCAAGGTCCACTTCATCGACGGCCGCCTGCCGCACGCCCTGCTGTTAGAAATTTTCACCGATGGCGGGATCGGCACCGAGGTGACCCGTTAGCGCCGATCCTGCTCAGGGACCAGTTTTCTCCACCGTCTCCCCGGGCGTCCCCGCGGCGGGTTCCGGCGGAGAGACCAGCGTGCGGAAACGCTCGGCCCAGTCGCGGGCCTTGGTATGCGTCACGTGGGTCTCGATGTGCTCCAGCATGTTGATTGCCGCGCGCTTCTGGTCACCCGCCTTGAAAAGATCCTCCTCCATCTGCCAGCGCAGGTCCGGCAGCGTCTCGGCGATAAATTTCTCATACTCCGGTGAGCGCTCGTCGCCCTTGCCGCGGCCGCCTTCGCCGCCGCTCCAGTGTTCGTGGACGATCCCCTCGTAGCGGATGCGCTTGGTCCACTGCGCGCGCAGCTCGTCGTGTTTGCCCGCCGCCCGCAGCGGGGGCAGCAGAATCTGGTTGAACACCGCGGAGACCTCCAGCGGCGACAACGGCCAGTCTTCCAGCTTCGCTCCACCGAGATTGTATGCGCGGGCGAACACCGTGTTGGTCACCGGTTCGCGCAGCGCGGCGACATTGCCGTCGAACTGCTCCGGATTGCCGAATATCGAATCCACGGCCTCCGCGGCCTTGGGAGCTAAGGCCTCCCGTTTGTCACCGGCCTCCGCCGCTTCCAGCGACAGCACCAGCCAGCGCAGTTGATGCCGCAAAGAGCGCCGCAGCCCCTCGTCTTTCAGCCGGTCGTCCTGCCGGCGCTTCCATTCGCGGAACTCCTGGGAACTCCGCTGGCGGTCTGCGAATTCCACCTTCTCGATGCAGTCCAAATAGAGCTTCACCGCCGCCTCGTCGCTGGCCATCGCCGCCCGGAAGGCCGCCGCCGCAGTGCCGATCTTGGTCATCGCCTTGGCCCGCGCATTGTCGCGCAAGGCATCCAGCTTCTCGATCAGCGCCTCCCGGTCGGCCTGGCTTAGAGGATCGGCATGAAGCGACGAAGCCGAGAGAAGCAGAGCGAGCAGGCAGGTGCGGTGCATGGGTGGATGGGTTGAACTGGATGGAACGTCCGGCGCTGGCGGATGTTTTGCAGCACGACGGAAAAAGACAGGAATTTCCCTCTTCATCGCCTCCCCGACCAAAAACCGGGGCGCCCGGGGGGTGGACAGCGCCCGGCTCATGCTCCATGCTCCGCCCGATGTCGAAAGCACGCATTGGAATCGTCGGAACGGGCCGCATGGGAGCGAACATGGCGCGGCGCCTCAAGGATCAGGGCTACCCGGTGACGGCCGTTTACGATGCCGTCCCACAAATCGCCGCCGATCTGGCTGCGGAGCTGGGCTGCACCCCTGCTGCCAGCCTTGCCGAAGTCAGCGCCGCAGCAGACGTGATCCTCACCGTGGTCACCGATGACGCCGCCATGCGCGGGATTTTCAAAGCGGACGGCGATTCGCTGCTGACCGCCGCCGCCGGCAAGATCTTCATCAATTGCGCCACCGTCAGCCCTGCGGTCCACGAGGAAATCGACGCCGCCAGCGCCTCCGTTGGCGCTGCCTCGCTCGAAGCCTGCATGGCCTCCAGCATCACCCAGGCCCGCCAGGGCACGCTCTACCTGATGATCGGCGGCAGCGCGGAAACCTTCGCCAAGGTCGAAGACATCCTGCGTGATCTTTCCTCCTCCCTCCGCCACGTCGGCGGCACCGGCGAGGCCGCGAAGGTCAAGGCACTGGTCAACATGGTGATGAACATCAACACTGCCGGCCTCGCCGAAGGCCTCGGCCTCGGCTCCGCGCTGGGGCTCGACCTTGCGATGTTGAAAGAAGTGTTCTCCCAGACCGGCGCGAATTCCCGCGTGCTGGAGACCGATGGCGACGACATGATCGCCCGCGAGCACGACTGCTATTTCTCCGCCTCCCACGCCGCCAAGGACAGCGGCATCGCCAACGAGCTGGCCGCCGCCGCCGGGGTGAATGTTCCGCTGTCGCTGGCCACCGAGGCGCAGTATCATCGTCTCGTGGAGCTCGGCCATGGCGAGCTCGACAAGTCCGGCATCGCGGAACTCACCTTCCCCGGTCGCACGGCGCATTGAAAAAAACCACCTCGATGGACCTGCCTGAATTCCGCAACCGACTGGGCGAAACGCTCGACACCGCCTTTCATCCCGGCACCCGAGACGACGCCTTAGTGATCCTCGCCCACGGCGTCACCGGCAACAAGGATCGCCCGCTGCTGGTCGCGCTGGCCGATGGCCTCGCGGCGCGCGGCTGGCCCTGCCTGCGGATTTCCTTCGCCGGCAACGGCGACTCGGAAGGCGTCTTCGGCGACGCGACGATCAGCAAGGGAAGCCGCGACCTGCGCGACGTGCTCGATTCCCTACCTCCCGCGCTCAAGGTCGCCTACATCGGCCACAGCATGGGCGCGGCGGTCGGAGTGACCGTGGCCGCCGAAGACCCGCGGATCCGCGTGCTGGTGTCGCTCGCCGGCATGGTCCGCACCGAGGAATTCCTCGAGCGCGAATTCGGCGACGCTGTTCCCGGCAAGGGCTTCATGTGGGACGAGCCGGAATTCCCGCTTTCCCAGCGATTCGCCGACGACCTCGGCGCGATCGGCGATCTGTTCGACGAGGTCGGCCAGGTGTCCGTCCCCTGGCTGCTGATTCACGGCATCGCCGACGATGTGGTGATGATCCACGACAGCCGCGACGCCTACGACACCGCGGAGGAGCCGAAGAAGCTGGTGGAGATTCCCGGCGCGGGGCATTCGTTTGATGAGAAGACGTATCCAAAGGTGATCTCCGAGGTCGGGGACTGGCTGACCAACCATCTCGGCTGAAACAAAGGACACGTGTATTGGACCGCGGATCTTTAGTCCGCGTGCCTTTGAATCTCGAGCGGACTAAAGATCCGCGGTCCAGTACACGCCCCGTTCTTCCGCCCTTGGGGTGGACATCCGCCCGCCACCGCGCTTTCCTCCCGCCGTGCTTGCGAAACGCATCATCCCCTGCCTCGACGTCACCGACGGCCGCGTCGTCAAAGGCGTGAACTTCGTCGACCTGATCGACGCCGGCGATCCGGTCGAGTGCGCGATGGCCTACAACGCCCAGCAGGCCGACGAACTGGTCTTTCTCGACATCACCGCGTCGTCCGACAACCGCGCGACGATGGTCGACGTGGTCCGCCGCACCGCCGCGCACTGCTTCATCCCGCTGACCGTCGGCGGCGGCATCCGCAGCGTGGAAAACATGCGCGAGATGCTCCTCGCCGGAGCCGACAAGGTGGGCATCAACACCTCCGCCGTGAACCGGCCCGGCCTGGTCGACGAGGGCGCGAAGGCCTTCGGCAGCCAGTGCATCGTGGTGGCCATCGACGCCAAGCGCGAGGGCCCCGGCAAGTGGGGCGTTTACACCCACGGCGGCCGCACCCCGGTCGGGCTCGACGCAGTCGAGTGGGCGAAGGAAGTCTGGCGTCGCGGCGCGGGCGAGATCCTGCTCACCAGCATGGATGCCGACGGCACCCAGAACGGCTACGACTGCGAGCTCACCGCTGCGATTTCCGAAAGCGTGGGCATCCCCGTCATCGCCAGCGGCGGCGCGGGGAATCTCGATCACATGGTCGAGGTGTTAGAGAAGGGCAAGGCCGACGCCGTGCTCGCCGCCAGCATCTTTCACTTCGGCAAGCACACCGTCGGCGAAGCCAAGCGCTACTTCGCCGAACGCGGGATCCCGGTGCGGCCGGAGATGTGAGGAGTGTCGCTTTCAAAGCGACATGACAATGGTCGGGCTCCTTTCAGGGGCCTGCGGACGGGCGGCAGAATGCCGCTCGTCCCTGAACTTTGGCCCGGTTCTTATCTGTTAGGCGGCGGGTCGGTGGCTGGGTTTCCCGGTGGCTGTGGGCTCAGGCGGCGGCGAACAGGGTGGCGGGGA
>JAYTLR010000169.1:0-12014 GCA_043729195.1 Akkermansia sp. | reverse complement strand
CGATAGAAGATCTGTGGGCATTTAATGAAGAAGTCGTAGCGCGCGCCATTGCCGCATCGCGTATTCCGACTATTTCCTGCGTCGGACACGAAACCGATTTCACCGTCGCCGATTTTGTCGCCGACCTCCGCGCGCCGACCCCCAGCGCCGCCGCGGAGCTGGCCGTGCCCGATGGCGAAGAACTGAAAACCCGCCTCGCCCTGCTCAAGCGCCGCCTCGCCCGCCGCAGCACCGACCGCATCGAGCGCCTCGAAATGACCCTCGAAAACCTCCGCCGCGGCGTTCTTTCCCGCGGCGGCGACCGCCTGCTGCGCGAACCCAGCATGCGGATCGACACCCTCCGCGCCCGGCTTTCCTCCGCCACGGAAAACACCGTCCGCCAGCACGAACAGCGGCTCAAGGAACTCTCCCGCACCCTCGCCGCCCACCACCCGGCGCGGCAGGTCCTGCTCCGCCTCGACCACCTCGCCCGCCTCCGCCAGCAACTCGAACGCGCCGCCCAGCGCCGCCTCGACGACTCCGCCCAGCGCATTTCCCGTCTCCGCGGCTTGCTCCGCACCCTCGGCCCGGAGTCCGCCTTCGAACGCGGGTTCTCGATCACCCTCGACGCCCGCGGCAAGATCATCCGCTCCGTCCAGGAGGTTACCCCCGGCGACGAGATCCGCACCAAGCTCAAGGACGGCGAGATCCGAAGTTTGGCGGAATGAGGGATCTTGCCCTTATTCGCCCATCCCGATTCAACTACCAAAGGAGTGGCAATCCATAGGCAGGAAACTCGGCATCACACGTCACGATCACAAGTCCCTCGACCTGTCCTTGGGCAAGGATAAGGCGGTCGAAAGGGTCTCCGTGATGCCGGGGAAGCCGAATCAGGGCGTCATAATGATCGACCGCGGGTGGGAGGAGCATGAATCCGTTGGCCTTCATGACTCCGGAGAAAATCACCCGGTAATCATCGTGCAGCTTCAGTTTCCCAAGACTTACCTTGATGGCCACCTCCCATGCGCTGGCATGGCTGACGTAACGCTCGTTCGACTCGTCTTCCATCGCGGCACGCGCCTTGTCCGAAAGCTCGGGGCTGCCCTCGCAGAACCAGAGCAGTGCGTGCGTATCGATCAAAAGCCTCACGCGGTGTAATCTTTGAAATCCTCCAGCGGCTCGTCGAAGTCCGGCGAATACTCGATCCTTCCTTTCAGGCAACCGAAGCCCTTCAGATCGAGCGAAGCCGGCTTCTCGTGGGTCTCCACGAGTTCAAGCGAAGCCTTCACCCGTACCGGACGGTTCCGCCACTCCGCCGGGACCGGCAAATGGATGGTTCCGTCCGCATCTGGCTCTATGATCGCGGTGATCGTGTCCATGCGTCGAGTGTCACCTACAAGGCACTCCTTGTAAATCCACCATTCTACCCCGAGTCCGCCTTCGAGCGCGGCTTCTCGATCACCCTCGACGCCCGCGGCAAGATCATCCGCTCCGTCGCCCAAGTCACTGCCGGCGACGAGATCCGCACCAAGCTCAAGGACGGCGAGATCCGAAGTTCAGCCACCCCGCTGGAGTAGCCCCGGACGAGATGCCCCTCGACGGAAGGCGGCAGCACTCTTAGGTTGGATCCCGTGGCAAAACTTGGAATCTCCGACACGCTCAGCGCGCGGCCGGTTCAGGCCGCCTTCGCGTCGGCCGGGACCTTCGCGGTCGGTGCCGCCCTTCCGCTGCTGCTCGTTCTCGTGGTCCCCGGGAATGCCCTCGTGTGGACGGTGTCGGGCAGCTCCCTGTTTTTTCTCGCTCTGTTAGGTGCCTTGGCCGCCCGCGCCGGTGGCTCGCCGGTCGGAACGTCGGTGGCACGGGTGACCTTCTGGGGAGCACTCGCGATGGCACTCACCGCCGGAGTGGGCGCCTTGTTCGGCGCGACCGTTTGAACCGACGCCCGCTTCTCTGAGCCAAGCGAATGGACCCACCCGCCTCTAACAAAAGCGCCCCTTCCAAGTCAGCCGTCGCGACCTGGCGGAGCTTGCCCGCGGGCATCTGGGCCCTCGGCTTCGGTTCCCTGTTCATGGACCTCTCGTCGGAGCTGATTCACAGCCTCCTGCCCGTCTTCATGGTCACCACCCTGGGCGCGTCGATGGTCACGCTCGGGGTCATCGAGGGCGTGGCGGAAGCGACCGCCGCCATCGTGAGAGTGTTCTCCGGCGCTCTCAGCGACTACCTCGGCAAGCGCAAGTTTCTGATGGTTTCCGGCTACGCGCTTGCCGCCTTCACCAAGCCGCTGTTCCCGCTGGCCACCTCGGTCGGCTGGGTGTTCACGGCGCGCTTTGTCGATCGCGTGGGAAAGGGCATCCGCGGCGCGCCCCGGGACGCGCTGGTCGCCGAGCTGACGCCGCCGTCCGTTCGCGGTGCGGCCTACGGGCTCCGCCAGGCGCTCGATTCCGTGGGTGCCCTGGCCGGCCCGCTGCTTGCGGTGGCACTGATGGTCTGGCTTGCGAATGACATCAGGACCGTTCTGTGGATCGCGGTGGTCCCTGCTTTCATCGCGGTGATCTTGCTGATCACCTACGTCCGCGAACCCGAGCGAACCCTCCCCGCACAAAACGTCCGGAAGCCCCTCACAATGGCCGCCGCCAAGCTCCTGCCATTGCGCTTCTGGTTCGTCGTGCTGCTCGGGGCGGTGTTCACGCTGGCGCGTTTCAGCGAAGCCTTTTTAGTGATGCGCGCGCACGACGTCGGGCTTTCGCTGGCCTACATCCCGGTGGTGATGGTGGTGATGAATGTCCTCTACGCCGGAGCCGCCTACCCGGCCGGAGCCGCTGCCGACCGCATCAAATCCCGCCACCTGCTGGTCATCGGGCTCGTCCTGCTGGTCGCTGCGGACCTGGTGCTCGCCTTTGCCACCTCGCCCGCCGTCGTTTTCGCCGGTGCCGCCCTGTGGGGCCTGCACATGGCGTTCACCCAAGGCTTGCTGGCAAAGCTGGTGGCAGACACCGCACCCGCCGAACTGCTCGGCACCGGCTTCGGGGTGTTCCATCTGGTGAGCGGCATCGCCCTGCTGCTCGCCAGCGTCATCGCGGGCTCGCTGTGGAGCGCCTTCGGACCCTCCTCCACCTTTCTCGCCGGAGCCATTTTCGCGGCAGTGGCGACGACCGGGCTGCTCATCGCGACACGCAATCAGAGGTCCGCTTGACTCGCTGGCTGAGCCAATTTCATCCACCCCCAAACCGGAAAACCCCTCACTCGCCTGCCACGCCCGGCCACAGCATCGCGACCAGCGGTTCCTGTGCCGCTTCCATCTTCGCCCGGTCCGCGGGTTTCTCGTCCTCATGCCCGGCCAGATGCAGCAGGCCGTGGATCACGTAACGCAGCAATTCCCGCAAAGGCGGCTCGCCATTTTCCTCGGCCTGGCGGAACGCGACCTCGACCCCGATCACGATCTCCCCGTGATGGAAAGTGATCACATCCGTCTCGCCAGGAATCCCCATGAACTGCTCGTGGACCCGGGCGCTGGTCTCATCGTCGACCAGCGCGACCTCCACGCATTCATGCTCCGGCAAAGGAGCATCCGCCGCCGCCAGATGACGGGCCAGGATTTCCCGCGCCGCCAAGGCACCACCCTTCTCCAGCGCAGTCAACCAGGCCTCGGGGATTTCGGTGGCGTGCTGGTTGTTGCCGACGATGAGTTCCGGTCGCATCAGTTGGATCAGGAAGCTTGCTTCTGCTGGATCGGCGTCGCCGGGCCGGCTGCCGGCTTCAAGAGCTGCGTCTTGCTGCCATTGGACTTCCGCTCGAGGTCGGACTTGCGGCCGAGCTGGCTGCGCTCGTCGTCCTTCGGGTAGTCGATCCGCGTGTGCAACATGCTGCGCAGCGTCGCACAAAAGCTGTCTTTCACCTTCGCCAGATCGCGCACCGTGAGCGTGCAATCGTCGAGCTGCCCGTCGCAAACCCGGCCGTTGATCAGGTCCTCCACCAAAGCGCGGATCTTCGCCGGGGTCGGCTTCTTCAGGGAACGCGAAGCGCTCTCGACGATGTCCGCCAAGCTGACAATGCCGCTCTCCCTCGTCCGCGGCCGTGGACCGGGGTAGCGGAAATTCTTCTCGTCGATCTTCGGCAGGTCCTCGGGATTCTCCAGACCCTTCTCGACCTTCTCCAGCTCGGCCTTCTTCTGTTCCTGCGCCCGACGGTGGAAAAAGCTGACCAGCGACTCGCCGTGATGCTCCTGGATGACGTCGATCACCCGCGGGTTGAGCTTGTGCTTCACGGCCAGATCGACGCCGTCCTTGACGTGGGCGATGATGATCAAGGCGCTCATCGTCGGCGTCAGCGAATCGTGCGGGTTCTCCACCCCGTCGGCCTGGTTCTCGATGAAATACTCCGGTTTGCTCAGCTTGCCGACGTCGTGGAAATACGCCGACACGCGGCACATTGCGGCGTTCGCCCCCACCACTTCCGCCGCAGCCTCCGCCAGCGAGGCGACCACCAGGCTGTGGTGAAAAGTCCCGGGCGCCTCAAGCTGCATCCGGCGCAGCAGCTTGTGGTTCAGATCGCTCAGCTCCAGCCAGGAAATGTCGGTCGTCAGATGAAACGCGCCTTCCAGCACCGGCAGCAGGCCACTGACCAGCAGCGCGATCACGATCCCTGTCCCAAGCGCCGCCAGCGAACTCAGGCCGGCGATTTTCAAACCCTCGAGCTGGTCGTCCATCCCCGGCATCAGGTCGATCCGCTCGAACATCACGCACAGCAGCAGCGCCGCCACCCCGGAATACACACCGGCCCGCAGCAGTTGGACGCGCTTGCGGACCTTGTGGACCGCTTGCACCGCCACCAGGCCACAGACCAGGCTGACCGTCATGTAGAGCAGCACGTCCGCCTTCGGCATTACCAGCGAGCCGAGCAGCGCGGCATAGACCGTGGAGAAGGTCCCGATGCCCCGGCCCAGCAACACCGCGTGGACCATCGGCGTCAGCGCGAAGGGAATCAGCAGGAATTTCATCTCCCCCGGAAGCTGGTTGGCATCCACCATGAAGGAGATGCCGCGGACCAGCGCGATGTGCCCGGCCAAGCCGCCGAAGACCAGCAGGATCCGGCCGTTGCGCTGGTTGACGATGTCGTAGTTCGCCTGCACCACCGCCACCGCCGTCGCGGCGATCACGAAGCCGAACAGGGCCCCGCGCAGGGGATCGTCGGCGAAATTCGTCATCGAGGACGACTTCAGCACCATCACGCCCACCCCTGCTGCGAACAGCAGATACAGCATGATCCGGACCCAGACGCTGCGGTCGAGGGTCAAGGCCACCGGGTTTTCGGCATGCACCCGGCGTTTGCGGCCGGACGACATGCCGCGGCGCGCGAGTCGCCAGCGTTTGAAAGCATCAATGAATCCCACGGTGAGGCAACGGGGTTGCGAAAACGGGGCCGGCCTCCTCGGGGAGCGTCCGGCGGGGACGAATTAGGCGATTCCCACCCCCATAGCAATGCCCAAATCCCCCCCGCCCCCCGGGGCTCCCCCTTCAGGGACCACGCGATTCAGCCGGTCGAAACGAGCGACCAGAACCACAGTTTCGCGATTCGAAAACTCCCGACGCCTTCCTTCTTAACGATCAACAATCAGCAATCAGCAATCGACAATCTTCAATCCTCAGCCCTCACCCCGCCGAACTGCGATGCGCATCGTAGGCCTCGATGATCCGGCCGACGACCGGGTGGCGGACCACGTCTACCCCGCTAAAGCGCACGAAATCAATGCCCGGCACCCCGCCCAGTGCCTTTTCCGCCTCGAACAGCCCGGACGGGACGTTCGGCTTCAGATCGACCTGCGAGCCGTCGCCGGTGATCACCATCCGCGATTCCTCGCCGAGCCGGGTCAGTGCCATGAACATCTGCTCGCGGGTCGTGTTCTGCGCCTCGTCCAGGATCACGAAGGACCGCGCCAGGGTCCGGCCGCGCATGAAGGCCAGCGGCGCGATCTCAATCGTCCCGTCCGCCAGGTAGCGCTCCCCTTCCTCGTGGCCGACCATGTCGTGGATCGCGTCGTAGAGCGGCCGCAGGTACGGCGCGACCTTCTCCCGCAGGTCCCCCGGCAGGAAACCCAGCGCCTCCCCGGCCTCCACCGCCGGCCGCGTCAGCACCACCCGGCCCACCCGCTTCGCCTTGAGCAGCGAAAGCCCCATCGCCATCGCCAGGTAGGTCTTCCCCGTCCCCGCCGGGCCCAGGCCGAAGACCACGTCGTTCTTCTCCATCGCCTTCAGGTATTCGAGCTGCCGCGGGGTCTTCGGCATCACCGGCTTGCGCCCGCGGACGCCCAGCAGCCGTACCCCGGAAAGCTCCGACACCGAGCCGCCGCCCTCCGCCACCAGATCGACCGCCAGCCGGAAATCCCGCGCCCCGATCACCCCGCCCTGCCGCCGCGCCTGCTCCAGGTCCGCGAACACCGCCGCACTCGCCTTCACCGCCCGGTCCGGCCCCGCGAACAGGATCCAGCCGTCCCGCGTCACCGAGCGCACCCCCAGCTTCTCCTCCAGATACTTCAGCTCCCGCGCATCGTTCGCGAACAGCGAATGCAGGAAGGGCGCCGTCTCATACTCCAGCTTGATCTCGGTTTCGTGGGCGGGGTCGTACTCCGGGGCGCTCATGCCGCAAGCTCTATCCCTCTCCCGTCCCCCGGTCAGCCGCAAAAGCACAAGAATTCGACACCACCCGGGACCGCCGGTCCTCAGACCGGCCGAACGGTCCCCAACCGCCCGCCTCCCCCTCCCCGTCCGCACCGCCATCTCGTCGGCCCCGCGAAGTAAAGCCGCCCCCTGGAACCGGGTGCCACCGCCACACCAGAACGCACCCCAGCCTCTCCAAAAACTACATCAGCCCCCGCGCATCGTTCGCGAACCCCGTATGCAAGAAGGGCACCGTCTCATACTCCAGCTTGGGCTCGGTGCCGGGCTAGAGCTCCGGGGCGGTCATCGGGTGCAACGAACGATTCCCCATCCGCCGGGTCAGGCTGAGAATCGGGGCAGCGATCATTGCATGAAAGTCCCGTGGGGTGGCACGGGCCGGAAATAGGGCTCTTCACATCTCATTTTCGAGACAGTCGTTTTCCAGGGTAAATGACTTCTCCCCAGGGAGTGGTCAAAAGCCGCCAGTCCTCCAAGTGATCCGGCGCAGGCACAAAGAAAACTAACGGCCGCTCGTTACTGCGAACGCTCCGCCGGGCCCGGTAGACGTGCAGGCAGCACCGCGGCGGAGGCTGGGGCTCCCGAAAGATGGAGACGCCCAACGGCCTGGGCGCGGTGTCATACGGCTTCATCAAAAGCTCCTGCATCACCTCCCATGAGAAAGGATCCGGCTTGGTGAGTCCGGATTCCTCAACCGCCGCCAGTGCCGCGGCCCGCTGGCTCTCCGGAATTGGAGAAAGATCGGGGGGACCCACCCGCACCCAGAAGGTCCGTGAACACCAAGCAGCGTAGCCCGTGATCATCAAAGTGAGTGACCCGAAAAGCACGAGGGCGCGTGGTTTGGTCATGATTGTGAGATCGAAGTTTGGGCGCGACTGCGGTGCGAGAGCCCCAAGTAAAAACATCTGCCGATGCGTTCAGATCGAGCGGGTTCTCAATTTTAAAACAACCCCAAAAGCTGCTCCGCATTGAAAAGTTTTGCGAACCAAAGTTTTCCCTTGGGCCGGGCGAAGGAGCGTTGTCACGAACTCCAAACGGTGCCAGCCTCCCCCATGACCTCTGCCTTCACCGCGATCATCAAGGAGAGCAACGGCTGGTGGATCGGCTGGATCGAAGAGGTCCCCGGTGTGAACGCGCAGGAACGCAGCAAGGAGGAACTTCTGGTTTCGCTGCGGGAGGTGCTGAAGGAAGCGCTAGAGTTCAATCACTAGGACGCCCGGGACCGCGCCCGTGGCGGTTACACGGAAGAGCTAGTCACGATATGAAGCGGCGGGCGCTCATCCGCCACTTGACTGCGCACGGCTGCTTCTTGATCCGTGAGGGAGGAAATCATTCGTGGATGATTGCCTGGCATTCTATTCCACATTAGAAAAGTCGCCCCTCTTCTTCATATCTCGATCTCCGAAGCCTTCGCTTCCTGAAACACCTTAGTCCCTGCCCGCCGAATCAGCTTCACCAGAACACTCCGGTGACAGTAGCGATCATCCTCACATGCGCACCCGACCGAAACCGTCATTCTCTCCGCCATTTTCGACACCAGAATCAAAGCCTGTCGGCTGTCTGTCTTCTGGATCATCTCCCGCTTGTAACGCTCCACGAAAGTATCCCAACGAGCATCCAAATCCTCGTTTAGCCATTGCCGGAGTTTCCGGCTGGGAGCCAACAAAGGGAACCATAAATCAAAGTGTTCCTCTGACTGATAACGCTTCTCAAGACCACGCGGCCATTCCCGGATCGTTCCGATCCTCAACCCCTCCCCGCGCTTCCTTGGGGAGCCAACCAGATACGTTGTTAACTTTAATTTCCCCATGAGATGTTCCCTCTCTTTCTGTTTTTCTGGAGCAGCTCGTTGCCCTATGGCAAGGGAGGCAATTCCAGCTCCTTCAAGAATTCATTGTGCCTGCGCGTAGCATCCCGAATGGATTTCTCGATTTCAACCAACTGGTCGTGGGTTCCCGCAAGCTCAATCTCAGCTTCCCCCACCGCCGTGCTGATGTAGCGCGAAATGTTCAGATTGAAGTCGTTCTTCTCGATCTCCGCCATGTCCACCCGGCGGGAGTAACGGGTCTCCTCCGTGCGGTGCTGGTAGGCGCCGATAATCTTCGCGATGTGCTCCGGCGTCAGTTGGTTCTGGCGCTTGCCTTTCACGAAGTGCTCGGCGGCGTTGATGAAGAGCACGTCGTCCGGCTTCTTGCATTTCTTGAGGACGAGGATGCAAACGGGAATGCCGGTCGAGTAGAAGAGGTTGGCAGGCAGGCCGATGACCGTGTCGATGTGGCCGTCCTTGAGGAGCTTGGTGCGGATGCGCTCCTCGGCCCCGCCGCGGAAGAGCACGCCGTGGGGCAGAATGATGGCCATCACGCCTTCGTCCTTCAGGAAGTGGAACCCATGCAGCAGGAACGCGAAATCGGCGGCGGACTTTGGGGCGAGGCCGTGGCTTTTGAAGCGGACGTCGTCGGCCATGCTCTCGCTCGGCTCCCAGCGGTAGCTGAAGGGCGGGTTGGCGACGATGGCGTCGAAGCTGGGCTTCTTCGCCGGGTTCGCCTCCCGCATCATGTCCCACTCGTTGAGCAGGGTGTCGCCGTGGAAGATCTCGAACTCCGTGTCCTTCATCCCGTGCAGCAGCATGTTCATGCGGGCCAGGTTGTAGGTGGTGATGTTCTTCTCCTGGCCGAAGATCTTGCCGATGGTGCCGCTCGCTTTGTTCACCTTCTTGCGGACGTTGAGCAGCAGGGAGCCGGAGCCGCAGGCCATGTCCATGACGCTATCGAGCCGCTTCTTGGGCCCGGTCTTCGGTTCCTGGCTGTCCAGCGTGACGATGGCGGAGAGAATGTCGGAAATCTGCTGCGGGGTGTAGAACTCCCCCGCCTTCTTGCCGGATCCGGCGGCGAATTGGCCGATCAGGTATTCGTAAGCGTCGCCCAGCGCGTCGATGTCGGTGGAGAAGTCCGCCAGCCCTTCGGCGATCTTCTGCAGGATGGTGCAAAGCTTGGCGTTCCGGTCCTCGTACTTCTTGCCCAGCTTGGGGGAGCTCAGGTCGATCTCGGAGAAAAGGCCCTGGAAGGTGCTCTCGAAGGATTCGGTCTCGATGTATTTGAAGCCGCCTTGCAGGTAATCGAGCAGGTCGGGGCTCTGGGTGCGGGCCATGTTGGCGATGCTGGACCAGAGGTGCTGCGGCTTGATGACGTAGTGCACCTTGCGCCGCATCTGCTTCTCGAACTCCCCGATGTCGTCCGGGTTGTTGGCATACCACAGCGCCAGCGGCACCTTGCGGGTGTCGCCGTCGACATCCGGATAATCCTTGCCGAGTTCCTTTTTCGCCGCCGTCTCGTAGTTGTCGGAGAGGTAGCGCAGGAAGAGGAAGGACAGCATGTAGTCGCGGAAGTCATCCGCATCCATGGCCCCGCGCAGTTGGTCGGCGATGCTCCAGAGGGTGTTGCCCAGTTGCTTCTGGTTGGTGTCGGTCATTTCTTGGGGCGTCTCTTGAGTTTGGCTTCCAGAGTCTTGAGGTCGGTCTCGTCCTGCTGGTCGGCTTGAAGGGCTTCCTGTTTTTTGCGGTCCTGGTCGAACTCGAGGTAAAGCTCACCCGTGCGCTCTTCCATCCGTTCATGGCTGATGGAACCGGCGTGGGTGAGCAGCGGGAAGCCGTTGGAGGTGATGATTTGATCCACGTTCTCCTTCCAGAAGGCCATGCGCGTCTCCTGCTTGCTCTTGGCCCGCAGTTCGGCGGTTTCCAGGAAGATCACCGTCAGCCGGTTCAGGGTGTCGATCTCGTCCTCGGTCAGGTAGTTCTTGGCGACGACGATGTCCGCCTTGCGCACCTTGTCGCCCTTCCAGGCAAGCAGGCCGAAATGCGGGTCGGCGGGGTTCGCGCGGTCCGTGATGAGTTCGGCAGCCGTTTTCCGGGTCACGGCGAAAATGAGGAGGTTCTGCACCGTGGCGAAGAACACCTGCGTGGCCTTGTCGGTCTTGTCGTAGTCGCTGCTCAGGGCGAGGAGGTCGCGGACCTTCTGGTAAAAGCGCTTTTCGGAGGCCCGGATGTCCCGGATGCGCTCCAGCATCTCGTCGAAGTAATCCGGACGGCCGTCGGGGTTTTTGAGGCGCTCGTCGTCCATCACGAAGCCCTTGAGCAGGAATTCCTTGAGCACGGTGGACGCCCAGCGGCGGAACTGCACACCCCGCGGCGAGCGGACGCGGTAGCCCACGGCGAGGATGGCGTCCAAATTGTAGAGCGTGACCCGGCGCTGCACCTCCCGCCCGCCCTCGATTTGAACTACCGAGGATTCCTCGGTAGTTGCCTCCCGGTTCAGTTCCGCGTCCTCGAAGATGTTCTTCAAGTGCAGCCCCACGTTGTCCGTGCTCACATCAAAGAGCTGGGCCATCTCGCGCTGGGACAGCCAGACGGTCTGGTCCCTGGCCCGGAGCTTGATCTGGCTGCGGCCATCGTCCGTGGTGTAGAGAATCAGGTCGTTCATGGCGTTGGCTGGGCGGATCTGCGGCGGATCATTTTCGTGACGCCACGAAATTGATCCCGGCGGGTATCGTGGGACGGGAAACGGCGAATCCGGGGCGTGCCGCTCATCCCTCCACCTCCGTGGATGGGAAAAGCTGCTGCATCAGGCCTTTCTTGTGGGTCTTGAGGGCTTCGAGCCTTTGGGTTTCGGCGGTGATCAATGCGTCGAGGCTGCTCAGGCACGTGGCGATGCGTTGTTGTTCGGGGAGCGTGCTGGGAACGGAAACAAGGACATCCCCAATCTTGGTCGGCGATGTGTGACGCACCTTCGCACCTGACGCGGTGTCGTGAATCGCCTTCCGAACGCGCTGGGTGTTGAAGACGTGGAAGAAGAATTCGCTCGACCACCCGACTCCCAGCTTTCTCGCGACAAGGCCGAGTCGTTGGTTGTGCAGAAATTTGTTGGACGCAGGAACGATAAGGGGGCTGCCGAGGAGTCCGGCTGCTTGCTCGGTCATGGCTACGAGCATGTCCCCCTGGGCGAGCACGTAGTCGCGGGGAATCTCCCCAGTGAAATACCTCTGTTTGTCGCCTCGGTCGCGATAGCCGCCTTCCTCGTAGAAGCTACCAGGCGTGAGGAGCACATACACACCTTCGTTGCTGAAAAACTCACTCTCGAATGGGTAGCCGTGTTTGATGTCGCAAAGGTCTGAGAACGCCCTCTCCTCCCACTCCCCGGCGTCTTGGAATTCGGGGAAGCGGAGGCGGGGTTGGGTTTCGCCTTCGCGGGGGAAAAGCTGCTGCATCAGCCCTTTTTTATGAGTCTTGAGCGCGTCCACTTTCCGCGCTTGCGCGGCCATCAGCTCGTCCACCGAACTCAGGCACTCGGCGATTTTTTGTTGTTCGGCGGG
>JAYTLR010000168.1:0-2028 GCA_043729195.1 Akkermansia sp. | reverse complement strand
GACTACGATATTCGCAGTACTTGTCCGCACGTGCCGCTCTGCTGGCCACACTCGGATCTTTGGAACAGGCGTGTTCGCCCGCCGCCGGCGGTTGGCACGCTCGTCTTCCCGCCTTCACCGTGGCCTTTGCGGCGGCCTGCTTGCTGCTCCGGCAGGCCCGCGAGCTGGCCGACCTGGCGGCAGGCGCGCCCCTGCTGGCCTCCAAGCTCGACGAAGCCTCGCAGGGCCACGGCATCCCGCGCAAGACCTTCGCCCGGCTCTTCCGCGCGACCACCGATCCGGTCCGCCTCCTGCAGTTCCGCGAGGCAGCGGAGTTCTACGAGAAACATCGTAGCGAGATCGGATCGCTTGCCGCCGATCCCGACCTCGCACCGGTTGTGGCCCTGCTGCACGACGAGGAGGAATGGATCGAGCGCCGCCGCCGTGACATCCTGCGTCGTCGTCTCGGCTACGAGTGGTTCTCGGTCGTACGGCGGCACCGTTCCGCCTGGCAGCGCTCGATGTTTGGATTCTTCGAATGGTCGGGCCGGGCGGTGGCGGATCTCCGCCAGCCAGGGGTCAAGCCGGCCGGGGTGCCGAAGCGGGTGAGTGCCGGGCACCGGGAAAAAATCCTCCGCCTCGCCCGGCCCGGGGATGTCTTCCTGACGCGCCATGACGATGCCCTGAGCAACCTGTTCCTCCCGGGCTTCTGGCCCCACGCCGCTTTCTATCTGGGCAGCGAGAAGCAGCGGGCCGGCCTCGGGCTTCAGTTGCCGGCCGGACTAGCGCGACGGGCCCGCGATCCGGTCGTCTTCCTGAAGGCGAAAAAAGACGGGGTCCGCTTCCGACCGATCGATGAGACACTGGAGGTTGACGCCTTCGTGGTCCTCCGTCCGCCGCTGCCTCCCGCGGATCTGGCGGCAGCGCTCGAACGCGGGATGCGGCATGAGGGCAAGTTGTTCGACTTCTCCTTTGATTTCCGGAATTCCGACCGCCTCGCCTGCACCGAGGTCATCTACCGCTCTTATCACGGGGCCGGAAACCTCGCGTTCTCGCTCGTGGAGACCGGCGGACGCCTCTGCCTGCCGGCGGAGGAACTGATTGGACAAGCCTTGGAGCAGGGATTCCGTGTCGTTGCGGCCTGCGGGGTGGGACGGGATGAAATCGTTACGGGAACCCGGGCGGAGCTGCTTCTGCACGCCAACAGGAGCGCCCTTTGAAGCCGGCACAAGTTCCACGAAATCAATATTTCAGGGAGCTTGTGAAATTTTTCACAAATAGCTCTTGCACGGTTCCAAAACCCTTTGTTACGCCCTCCGCGCCCTCGCGTGGCACTTTCTTTCATGTCCCGTCGCCCCTTCTTCATCATCCTGCTCGCGTGGCTCTGCTGCGTGGCTCCGGCATTCGCCGCGAGCGAAGGCGCGCAGGCGACTCACGACCATCTTCCGCCCTACGCCGAGGTTTTGTTCCAAATCGGCCCCTTTCCGGTCACCAATTCGATGATCATGATCTGGCTGGTCGCCGGGTTGATCATCCTGGTCGCCCAAATGGCCACGCGGAATCTCAAGCTGATTCCGAGCGGCGTCCAAAATTTCGTCGAGTGGCTGGTCGAAACCCTCTACAACTTCTTGGAGGGAATCCTCGGCAAGCACCTCGTCCAGCGCACCTTCTGGTTCTTCGGGACGCTTTTCATCCTGATCCTCTTCTGCAACTGGTCCGGGCTGATTCCAGGGCTCGGCACCATCGGCTGGGAAGTCACCCACGCCGACGGCCCGAACGCCGGCCAGCTCTATACCGATGCCGCCGGCCACCGCGACGCGTTCCGACCCTTCCTCCGCGGTGCCAATGCCGACTTGAACCTCACCATGGCGATGGCGGTAACGTTCTTTTTCCTGTGGTTCTACTGGGCGATCACCGAAATCGGCGTGAAAAACCTGTTCGCCCATATCTTCGCGCCGAAGGGGAAATTCACCGGCCTGATGCGGGTCGCGATGATCGTCATCTTCTTCATGGTCGGGCTGATCGAGGCGCTGTCGATCGCGGTCCGTC
>JAYTLR010000167.1:0-9410 GCA_043729195.1 Akkermansia sp. | reverse complement strand
TCGCGGGAAAGCTGGAGGAGGCGCGGCCGTGGATCGTGGCGGTGGAGGAAGAGGTGCCGGGATGGCGGGCGGCAGTGGTTTTGAAAGGGGGCGGGCGGGTGGCGACGCGGGAGTTTTGTGAGGGGACGCGGCGTTACTTCTCGGGGGAGAGATGCTTGCGGCAGCCCCACTCCGCTGAAGCTACGAGGGGCGAGGATGCCGCAGCCACGGTTTTGTGCGAGGGGGCGGCGGGCTTGGTGGCGGGGCGGTTGGGGGGGCACCGGTGCGTGAAGGGAGAGATCCTGACGCTGCGGGCGGAGGGGTGGCGGGCGGACCGGATTTTGATCGGTGGCGGCGGGTGGATGGTGCCGCTGGGGGACGGGATGTTCCGGGCGGGTTCGACTTATGTCTGGGACCGTTTGGACGGCGAGCCGACGCCGGAAGGACGGGCGCGGGTCGAGGAGATCGTGCGGCTGTTAGGCGGGCCGGATTTCGAAGTGACCGCGCATGAGGCGGGGGTGCGGCCGATCGTGCGGAAGAGCCAGCCGGTGATCGGGCCGCTGGAGGACGGGCGGATCGTGTTCAACGGGCTGGGGTCGAAGGGATCGCTCTACGCGCCGGGGGTGGCGGGGCGTTTGGCGGGGTGGCTGGCAAAAGAAACGGACATCGAGCCGGGGCTCGATGTCCGTTTGCTGTGAGTCTTTCGACGCCGGGAGCGACGCAGCTCCTTGTCCAGAAGACCGAGTTGAGTGTCTATGGTTGATTGTTGATAGTTCAGACGGGGAGTGAGGTGAAACCTCGACGCAAACTCCTCTGAATTAACCATCAACCATCCACTTTCAACTCTCAACTTCCCCTCCAGGCTTACTTGACTTGGCGCGCGCTGGCCTTGAGACGCAGGGCGTTGAGGGCGATGAAGCCGGAGGCGTCGTCCTGGTTGTAGGCTGCTTCCTGGCCGCCTTCCATGGTGGCGATGGCTTCCGAGTAGAGGCTGTGCGGGCTCTTGCGGCCGGCGTTCATGACGTTGCCCTTGTAAAGCTTCACGCGGACTTCGCCGGAGACCGTTTTCTGGGTTTCGGTCACGAGTGCCTGGATCGCTTCGCGCTCCGGGGCGAACCAGAAGCCGTTGTAAACGAGCTGGGCGTATTTCGGGATCAGGCCGTCGCGGATGAACATCGCTTCGCGGTCGACGGTCAGCGCCTCGAGGTCGCGGTGGGCGGCGAGGAGAATGGTGCCGCCGGGGGTTTCATAGACGCCGCGGGACTTCATGCCGACGAAGCGGTTTTCCACAATGTCCACCCGGCCGACGCCGTTGCGGCCGCCGAGCAGGTTGAGGATGCGCATGATGCCGTAGGGGGTGAAGATCGAGTAGCCGTCCTGCTGGACGGAGGCTTTCACGTCGCCGAGTTGGTCGAGGATGGCGTCGAGCGCGGGATGCTTGATGCCGATGGCGTTGCCCTTTTCGAAGAGAATCTCGACGTATTCCGGAGTGTCCGGAGCGTCCTCGGGAGCGACGGAGAGGACATACATTTCGCGGTCGGCCGGGGTGGTGGCGTCGTACCACGGGTCTTCGAGCATGCCGGCTTCGAAGGAGATGTGCAGGAGGTTGCGGTCCATCGAATAGGGCTTCTTCATCGAGGCCTTGATCGGGATGTTCTTGGCCTCGGCAAAGGCGATCATTTCCGCACGGCCGGGGAACTGCTCTCGGAACGAGGCGTCGCGCCAGGGGGCGATGCACTTGACGTTCGGGGCGAGCGAGGCGGCGGAGAGTTCGAAGCGGACCTGGTCGTTGCCCTTGCCGGTGGCGCCGTGGGCGATCGCGTCGGCGCCTTCGGCCAGCGCGACGTCGAGCATGCCCTTGGCGATGCAGGGGCGGGCGATCGAGGTGCCGAGCAGGTAGCGGCCTTCGTAAATCGCGCCGGCCTGGATCATCGGGAAGATGTAGTTGGCGGCGAAGTCTTCCTTGAGGTCGCCGATGAAGCATTTCGACGCGCCGGTGGTGAGGGCCTTTTCTTCGAGGCCATCGAGTTCGTCGCCCTGGCCAACGTCGGCGCAGTAGGCGATGATTTCAGCGTTGTACTTTTCCTTGAGCCAGAGAAGGAGCACGGAGGTATCCAGACCTCCGGAGTAAGCGACGACGATTTTCATGCGGCGGGAGGACAGCATGGAGGCGGGAGGGTGAAAAGGCGGAACATTGAACTTCGAACTTCGAACTTCGAACATCGAACATCGAACATCGAACATCGAACATCGAACATCGAACATCGAACATCGAACATCGAACGCCGAACATCGAACGCCGAACGCCGAACGCCGAACGCGGATTTTCGAAAGGGAGAGGGTGCGGGTTGCACGCGACGGGGGAATGGTGTGAGGTGCGCCGCGTGTTCGGGATGTATGTGCATGATTTGGATCCGGTGCTGGTGCGCTTCACGGAGGCGATCCAGCTCCGTTGGTACGGGCTGGCCTACCTGGGTGCCTTCGTGGTCGGGGCCTGGCTCCTGAACATGCTGGCGAAGCGCAAGCTGTGGGTGTTGCCGCCGGGAGCGGCAGGGGATTTCATCGCAGCGGCGGCGATTTTCGGGGTCTTCATCGGCGGGCGGCTGGGCTACATGCTCTACTATTACCCGAAGGAGCATGGCTGGAGCTGGGTGAACGAGGATCCGCTGATGTTGTTCCGCGTGTGGGAAGGCGGGATGGCGAGCCATGGCGGGATCCTGGGATTGCTGATCTTCACCTGGGTCTATGCCAAGAAGAAGGGTGTGTCGTGGCGGGGACTGGGCGACGGACTTTGCGTCGTGTCGCCGCTGGGGCTGCTCTTCGGCCGGATGGCGAATTTCATCAACGGCGAGCTCTACGGAAGGCCGGCGGAAGGGGTGGCGTGGGCGGTGAAATTCCCACGGACCCTGGTGGAGCAGGAGGAGGCGGAGGGGGTGGATTTCCCGGCGGCGATGCAGGCGGCAGCGGATGTGTCGGAGAAGGTGCGCGAGTCTTTTCAGATGTGGCAGGAGGACCGGCTCAACGGCGGGGTCTTATTCGAGCGGATGCTGGCGGTGCAGCGCGACGACGAGGCGGTATCTAAGGCGATCGAGCCTTTCCTGCTGCCGCGGCATCCTTCGCAGCTCTATGAGGGGCTGCTGGAGGGGGCCGTGTTGTTCGCGATCTTGTGGTGGGTGCGGGTTCGCTTTCCGCAGGCTCCGGTCGGGATTTTGACCGGCTTGTTCTTCGTGCTCTACGCGGTCTTCCGGATTTTCGCGGAGCAGTTCCGCGAGCCGGATTCGGAGCTGGTGCTGGGCGGTGCGATGACCAGCGGGCAGTTCCTTTCGCTGTTCATGGTCGCGGTCGGCGTGGGCTTCCTGGTGGCGGCGAAGCTGCTGCCGGGGAAGGTCAAGGCACCGTGACCGGATTGATCCGCTCCTGGGTGAAGCGGACGACGACGAGGAATTTTCCAGCTTGCATCGAAGTGCCCAGCAGGGCGGAGCCGCCGCCTTCGAGTCGCCAGAGGTGGGAGGCGAGGAAGAGGTCGTCCTGGAGGTCGCCGAGGGGCGGGAAGTCGGCGTGCTGCAAAGGCTTGCCGTGGAGCATGGTGAGAAGGTCCGAAAGCTCGGCCCAGTTGTCCTTGAGGCGGCCGGCGTAGGCGGTGCGGTCGACGCCTTGCGTCTGGAGCGAGACTTCGGTCAGGTTGCCCCCGGCGGACCAGTCGAAGTAAAGTTCACAATGAAGACCGCCGATTTGTTTGCGGGTGCGGTAGGTGCCGTTGAGTCCGACGCGGCCGAGGAATGTCTCGTCGAGGCCGGCTTCCACGATCTTGCTCTCCTTGAGCTTCTTGGTCACGTCGGCCCGGGGGTCGCCGAAGCAAAGGGTATCGAAAACCGCGTTCGGATCGGGCAAAGGTTCGGCATCCTTGCGGCCGGGGACTTGTTTCGTGGATAGCCAGGTTTTGTCGGCCTCGTGCAGTTTCGTGAGTTCCAGCGTGAAGACCCGGCCGTCGGCACGGCGGATGGTGACGCGCTTCGCATCGTGGGTCACGTAATCACCGGTGAATGACTGCGTGCCATCGGAATTTTTCCAGGTCCGGGACTCCGCGTGAAGGAGGGCGGCGGAGGAAATGAGGAACGTGAGGATCAGGAAACGCATCGGGTGTTAGAAACGTTCGGGGCCGCCAAAAGTTGACAAAAAAATCCCGGCAGGGATTTCTCCGCTGCCGGGATGAAAAATTCTGTGGGTTTTTACCAGCGCTGGGTGCGGGCGTGGTAGAAGTAGGACTCCGCGCCGAGTTCCGGCGGGAACTCGGAGAGGCCGTCGGACGGATTCATCTGGATCCGGTTGTCTTCGCCGCAGCGCTCGTAAGGCGGCTTGAAGGTGCCGCGGTAGGTCGGGCAGGTGAAGGTGAAGACTTCGTAGAAGCCGTAGCCGAGACGACGGAGCGCGCGGTTGGTGCCATCGACCGCGCCGTAGGACCAGCCCGCCTTGCGGCCGTGGTCGTCGGTCTTGCGGACGATCTGCTCGGGGATTTCAATGAACCCGTAAAGGATGTTGCTGAGACCGCGACCGAGCTTGCGGGACGACGTGTAGGTCGATCCCGGAGGAGCCTGAATGTCAGCGGAGGCGATGCCGCCAAGGGCGAGCACGGCGGTAGCGAGAACGGTGAGTTTTTTCATGTGCTGAGGAAAACTTAGGAAGTGGGACGGGGGCTTGGCAACGGGAAAGTGGAGCTGGGGGGAAGTTCCAAGTAAAAAGTTCGAAGTGCCAAGGGGATCGTAAATACGTGGTGGTTACGGAGTGGCGGATCTGGGAATCTTTCTCAGAGCGTGACGCCGGTGGCTGACAGCACGCCGGGGATGGCGCGGATGGCGGTCATCAGTTCGGCCGAGAGCGGATCGTCGAGCTCGATGATGGTGAGGGCGACGCCGAGCGACTTGTTGCGGGCCAGCGAGAGGTTCGCGATGTTCTGGTTCGCATTGCCGAGGAGGGTGCCGAGCGCCCCGACGATGCCGGGGCGGTCGTCGTTGCGGACGATCAGGAAGTTGCCGGCGATGTTGGTGTCGACGTAGAGGCGGTCCATTTCGACGATCCGCGGCGAGCGGCCGATGATCGTGCCGGCGACCCGGTAGCGCTCGTCGCCCTTGCTCAATTCGGCGACGAGCAGTTCGTTGTATTCGGTCTTGGCGTTGATGACCGACTCGACGAGATCGAGCCCGAGCTGGCTTGCGATGGCGGGGGCGTTGACGATGTTGACCTGGCCATCGGGCCGCGAGGCTTCGAGCAGGGCGGTGAGGACGCTGCGGGAGACCAGGCCGGTGTCTTTCTTGGAAATCGGGCCGTGGTAGGAGACGCGCAGCGAGTCGGGATTGTCGGGGCCGAGCTTGGCGAGGAGCTTGCCGAGGGCGCGGGCGAGATCGAGGTAGGGGCCGACGGCGGCGAGGGCGGCGGCGTCGAGCGAGGGCATGTTGATCGCGTTGCGGATCTCGCCGGTGACGAAGAAGTCGCGGAGCTGCTCGGCGACCTGGATGCCGACGTTTTCCTGGGCCTCGTTGGTCGAGGCGCCGAGGTGCGGGGTGAAGACGACGTGCTTGTCGAGGGAGAACAGCGGGTGGTCGTTGGCGGGCGGTTCGACTTCGAAGACATCGAGCGCGCAGCCGGCGATGTGGCCGGAGTCGATGGCCGACTTCAGCGCGACTTCATCGATCAGGCCGCCGCGGGCGCAGTTCACGACGAGGGCACCCTGGTTCATCAGGGCGAGGCGGCCGGCGTTGAGGATGTGGTTGGTGTCCGGGGTGAGCGGGACGTGGAGGGTGACGACGTCGGCACCGGTGAGGGCGATGTCCGGGGTGGCGGCGAGCTCGACCTTGAGTTCGTCGGCGCGGGCCTGGGTGAGGAAGGGATCGTAGGCGACGACCGTCATGTTGAAGGCCTGGGCGCGCTTGGCGAACTCGGTGCCGATGCGGCCCATGCCGAGGATGGCGAGGCGTTTGGTATTGAGCTCGATGCCTTGGTAGGCTTTGCGGGCGGCCTTGAAGTCGCCTTTGAGCACCGCGGCGTGGGCCGGGCCGATGTTGCGGGCGGCGCTGAGCATCAGGGTGAAGGCGTGCTCGGCGGTCGAGATGGTGTTGCCGGTCGGCGTGTTCATCACGATCACCCCGTGATCGGTGGCGGCCTGGCGGTCGATGTTATCGACTCCGACTCCGGCGCGGCCGATTGCCTTGAGGTTCTTCGCGGCGGCCAGCACTTCGGCGGTGACCTTGGTTTCGGAGCGGACGACCAGGCCGTGGTAATCTCCGATGATCTTCAGCAGTTCATCCGGTTTCAGGCCGGTATGGACATCCACGGAGACTCCCGGGGCGGCGGCGAGTGCTTCGACACCTTTTTCCGAGATTGGATCTGAAACGAGGACGCGGTAGTTGGCCATGGCGGGGGGGACATAGGTCCGGCCGGAGAGGCTGGCAAGAGCGGGTGACAGTCTTTCGCGTCAACGCCGGTGAACCAAAGGTTCTCAAGGGGGCGGAGCTGTTGCTTTCCCTTGCCGGACGCTCTCCTGACGGGCGATTTTGGGTTTCAGCCGAAAGCCCCTGGGTTCAGGGTGATCCGGCAATTCCGTGAAGAGAGCGACGCGGCAAGGGCAGCAACCTGCAATTAACGCGGTATTTACATCCGATATTCTCTGCGGGGACGGCAAGCGATTTTTCTGACTTCCGTGAAGAAATTAGACAAATGGGCTGTCGTCTAACCCGAAAGGGTGAAGCTGTTGGTTTTCAGGGTTCCTGACGATGGTCCGGGCAGTGGCCGGGGTTTTGGCAACGGCGAACGCGAGAGTGCTCCATTCCACTCCATTCCGCTCTTGGCTCGACGGGATTCGCTCCCTAGCGTGCCCGCCCATGTCCGATTCCACGCGCCCCTACTCCTCGCTCATGCTCGACGGTCCCGACCGTGCTCCCTCGCGCGCCATGCTTTATGCGGTCGGTTTCAAGAAGGAGGACTTTTCCAAGCCGAACATCGGCATCGCTTCGACTTGGTCGCAAGTGACCCCGTGCAACGTCCACATCGACCGACTCGCGAAGGAATCGGCGAAAGGTGCCGATGCCGCGGGGGGCAAGGCCGTCATTTTCAACACGATCACCATTTCCGACGGAATCTCGATGGGAACGGAGGGGATGAAATACTCGCTGGTGTCGCGCGAAGTCATCGCCGACTCGATCGAAACGGTGGTCGGTTGTGAAGGGATGGACGGCTTCGTGGCGATCGGCGGTTGCGACAAGAACATGCCGGCCTGCGTGATGGCGATGGCGCGGATGAACCGGCCGTCGGTGTTCGTGTATGGCGGGACGATCTTGCCGGGCTGTGCGACGATCAAAGGCGAGCTGAAGGAACTGGACATCGTGTCGGTGTTCGAGGCGGTCGGCAAACATGCGGCGGGTGAGTATTCCGACGAGGAGCTCGAAACCGTGGAGGCCTGTGCGATCCCCGGCGAAGGTTCATGCGGCGGGATGTATACGGCGAACACCATGGCCTCGGCGATTGAGGCGCTGGGCATGTCGCTGCCGAATTCGTCCGCGCAGGCGGCGGTGTCGGACGACAAGATGCGCGATTGCTTCGATGCCGGCGCGGCCGTGCTGAACATGCTGCAAAAGGGCATCAAGCCGCGCGATATCATGACCCGCAAGGCCTTCGAGAACGCCATCACGGTGGTGATCGCGCTCGGCGGATCGACCAATGCGGTGCTGCACCTGCTGGCGATGGCGCACTCGGCGGACGTCGAGCTTTCGATCGACGACTTCACGGAGATTGGCAAGCGCGTGCCGCTGCTGGCCGACCTCAAGCCGTCCGGTAAGTATTCGATGGCCGCGCTGGTTGCGATCGGCGGCACGGTGCCGCTGTTGCGGATCCTGCTGGAAGCCGGACTGCTGCATGGCGACTGCCTGACAGTCACCGGCAAGACCTTGGCCGAAAACCTCGCCAACTCGCCGCTGCACTACCCGGCGGGCCAGCAGATCATCCGCCCGCTGAGCGATCCGATCAAAAAGGACAGCCACCTGCGCATCCTCTACGGCAACCTCGCCCCCGGCGGCGCGGTGGCCAAGATCACCGGCAAGGAAGGCGAGCTGTTCACCGGCAAAGCGAAGGTTTTCGACTCCGAGGACGAAGCGCTGAAGTCCATTCTCGCCGGCCACATCGTGGATGGCGACGTGATCGTGATCCGCCGCGAAGGGCCGAAGGGTGGCCCCGGAATGCGCGAGATGCTGGGGCCGACGAGTGCCATCATGGGCCGCGGGCTCGGCAAGACGGTCGCGCTGATCACCGACGGTCGTTTCTCCGGTGGCAGCCATGGCTTCGTGGTGGGACACATCACGCCGGAAGCCCACGATGGCGGGCCGATCGGGCTGCTGGTGGACGGTGATGTCATCACCATCGACGCAAAGAACAACACGATCTCGGTGGATCTGGACGACTCGGCCTTGAAAGCGCGGCGCGAGAACTGGACCCAGCCGGCCCCGCGCTACACCCGCGGCGTGCTGGCGAAGTATGCGAAGCTCACGACCAGCGCGAGCGAGGGTGCCGTGACGGATAAATACCTCTGACTTAGAGCTTCCGAGCACCCGCCAAGGTCATGCGGACGTCGCCGATGAAGACCTCCGAGCGGAGCTCGACGGGGATGCGGTTCGCGTCGTCGGAGAGCCAGAGAGTGGTGCTTTTCATCTTTGCGTACGGAAGCAGCGTCTTCGTCGCGGGGTCGATCTTCTGGAGGGCGACGGAGAGTTTGATGGTGTCCCGGCCGGCGAATTTCTCGCGTCCGAGGACTTGCACGCGCAGGAGGTAGGGCTTGTCGAAGGGGAGGATGGGCAGCACCAGTTTGTCGCCGGCCGCTAGCTTGTGGCTGCGGACCTGGAGCATCGCGGAGAAGACATCGTGCATCGGCGTGAAGCGGAGCTCGCTGGCGACGGTGCCCTCTTTGCCGTTCTTGGTGATGCGGGTCGTGACCTCGGTCCGGATCAAGGTGCCCGCCCAGGTGTTCTGGATGGTGTTGATCTCGTCGCCTTCGTCCTGCACCCCGACGCAGACCCGCGGGCGAAGCGTCGCGGGGTCGAGTCGGGAGAGGATGGCGATCTTCGAATGGTAGAGCTTCGAGGCGACCCCGGTACTGCCGCCGGCGACGCGTGCGGAGTAGTCCGAGGGAAACTTCGGATCCGGCTTGCCGAAGGTGAAGGTGAGCTTCCCGGCGGAGAGCATGCCTTTCCAAGAAAGACGGTAGTCGAACTCCTGGGGGGCGATCTTGGGGTGAGGGCCGAGCTTGGCCGGGGAAATTTCATTCTTCCAATCCGCCAGCGCGGGGAGGCTGAAGGCGAGGAGCAGGGCGAGGGTTTTCATGCGATCCTCAAACTCCGCGTGATGAAGGTGGATTCAAGCGGTTTCGGAGAGGGTGCGTCTCGCGCCCT
>JAYTLR010000166.1:0-29242 GCA_043729195.1 Akkermansia sp. | reverse complement strand
CGTTGGGCTGGAGCTTGAGGTTGAGTTCGACGCAGGCGAGTGCCAGGGCGTCGAGGTCGCGGACCTCGGTCTTGATGGATGTGAAGTGGGACATGGTTGGTTCGATGAGGTTGGTGATTTATGTTGGAGATCGGGAAGGCGGGATGCGCGAAGGGCGGCTCCGTGATGGAGCCGCCCTTCGCGCGGTTTCGGTGGGAAGTGGTTGGCTTGTCAGGTGGTGGAAGTGGCTTTGGAGGAAGTGAGGGTGGTAGTTTGAAAAGCAGGCGTGTGAGGGCGGGGTCAGGCGGGTCGGGTGATGGATGGCAGGCTCGTGTGAAAATTGGGCCAAGAAGCCCGGCAGGAGACGTGCTCCCACCGGACCAACAGGTCTGTGTCGGGCATCAGCTTGCCACCGCCAGCTTGCGCCCGCCCATCTGGCCGAAGCGGGTGAGCACGTCGCGGCCTTCAGTGCGGACCATCGCTACCGCGTTGTCGCGGAGACGGTTCAGGCCCTCGGTCAAGCTCTGCATCGCGGTGCTGTTGTTGCGGTAGTCCTCGGCACTCCGGTTGAGCAGTGACTCGCGGAAGCGTTCGAGGGTGGTCTCCAGTTGCTGGTCGCCGGCGAAGTTCAACGAGCGGAAGCTGTCGATGAACGTGGTGAGGCGGTTGAGCGTGCGCTGGTGGACGCCGCCCTCGCTGCCGTCGATGGTCGCGAGGACGTCGGAGGTTAGACGGGCGGTCTCTTCCCGGAGCGTGGTGACGCTTTCCCGGATGAATCCGTCGAGGTCGGACTGGAGACGACGGCCGGCATCTTCTGCAACCCGGCGGCGCTGGTCGGCGATTTCCATGCTTTCGATGGACTCGGAGACTTCAAGGCGGAGGCTCTCGGGAGCCGCCACCTGGAACATCCGGGTTTCGAATCCGAAGCGCTTGGTGATGTCACCGGCCGGCGGGAACGATTGCTCGATGGTAATGAGCAGATTCTCGGCGCTGCCGTTGAGGTGACGGGCGGCTTCACGCCACTCCTCCAGCGCCCGGTCGCGCAGCGGGCCGTAGCCCGCCACGAAGTCGAGCGTGGCGTCGCGGAACTCGTCGCGCAGCTTGTCGAGGCCGTCGACCAGGGCGGCCAGCCGGGGATTCGGCACGAATCGGGCGATGCCTCCCAGGAACGGGAAGCTGGAGCTTTCGACCAGGGCATGGGCGCGCGACTCGATCAGCGAGAACGCCGACAAGGCCTCGCGCGGGATGAGACGCTTGTGACCGAGCTGGATCAGCCGGTCGGAGACGTGGGCGGGATCGAGGCCGAGGTCTTCGGCGTTGAGGCGCTTGCACCCGCGCCAGTATCGGACGGAGGTGGCACAGAGAACGCCGCGTCTGCACACGGCTTCGAGAAGAGGCAGATTGTATTGTTGGGACATGTTGGCTGGTTGTTTTGGTTGTTGTTTTGGTTGGGGACGGGAAAACGAAACACCCGCCGGGTCACGGAGACCGGGCGGGTGCGGGTTGGCGTTCGGAGCAGCGCAGAGCGGAGTGCTCGTCGTCTTCAGGCGACCACGCGGAGATGCGGGGCGGCACGGATAGGTTCGGGGCATGCGCCCGCGGCGGGAGATGCCGCCAATGCCTCCCGGATCAGTTGATCGGCAAGCCGGGTCATCGGCATGCGCCGCCGCTGTCCTTCGACGTAGAGCCGGCGCACGACATCGTCCGACAGGCGCGGCGAATAGAGGGTGCGGGGCATGGCTACTTTCTCCGGGTTGCCAAGGTGATGCCGACAGCAAGCACCGCTGCCATCACCAGCGGCAACCAGAAGTCGCCGGTCAGATAGAGGCAAAGCGCTGCGAACGAGAGGACACCAAAGCCCTGGTAGTAGGGTTGTGGATTCATCGTGGTATCAGGGTTGTCGGAACCAGCGTCCCACGCTCACGACGACGGAGGCGGCGACGACCGCAAAGCCGATGACCTTCAGGCCCTCGCCCACGGGTTCCAGATCGGCCGGACCCGGAGCCCCGCCTGGCTGGCCGCAAGCGGTCGCAAGGAAAGCCCAGCCGAGCAGTGAAAGCAGGAACGGGATGCGGTTCATGCCGCCCTCCTTTCCATCACCGTCGGCCAGTTGCGGCACTCGTTGCGGAACTGACACGACATGCACGTCATGCCGGGCTGCGGGTGGAAGCGTCCTTCCGACATACCCATGACGGCGGTGTCGATCATGCGGATCACCCGGTCCTTCCGCTTGTGGTCGGCAGGCGGCGAGGAAACCCGGATCACCTGTGGCACCTTGGTCTTTACCAGGAACACGAGGTCGAGTGATGGAGGCTTCTCACCCGTCGCCTTCTCCAACAGGAGCTGGTAGGCGACGAGCTGAAGCTCGTGGTCGAAGACCGCGTGCTTGGGATCGGGTTTCGCCGCGGCCGACTTGAAGTCGATCGGGGCGAAGATGTCGGTGACCAGGTCGATGGTTCCCGTGAGAGGAACCGCCAACCCGCTTATGCTTTCGGTCAATGGAATCTCCACCGCCCGGGGTTTTGCTTTCGGGGCATCCGGGCTGTCGAGGTAGGCGGCAACAACACGGAGACCGGCAAGCCGGCACTTCTCGCGTTCACCTTCCTTCCATCGGACCGGTCCCTCGTCCCGCTCCAACTTGATGAAGGCATCCTCGAAGGCACCCGCGACAACTTCCGGTGAATCGTCGGTGCCCCTCCATCGCGCCAAGTGGAATGCCTGGAGTGCCGAGTGGACCGATTTCCCCAGATGAAGCGCGGGAGTCGTCGGTTTCTTCACCCGCAACACACGCTCGAAGTAGAAGCGCAGGGAACAGGCGAGGTAGGACTTGGCCGCGGAGGGACTGATGTAATCCGGCAGCGTGGTGGAGACCGCCGTGGGACCGGGATGGGCAAGTGCGATCATCGGCGGCCTCCGTTCCCGTTGACTCCCGCGTAGGCAGAACGGCGTTGGCCACCCTGCTGGCGGTTGTGTCCCCCGTAGGTATCGATCAGTTCGTCGATGAGCCCGGAGGCTTCCACCTTGTTGAGAAGGCGGACACCTTTGCCGAAACGATCAACCGCGAGGGATTCGACCTGGGTCTTGTCGAGGTTGTGTTCGGCGACAAGGTTTTCGATCAGGTCCCTCTGTTTGTCCGAGCACTTCCACCTCGCTGGGCCCGGATTGGATTGCCGGGAGTTGGCTGATGAGGGTGCTGAGGTAGGCGGCGAGCTTCCATCCATGCCGTAGTCGGTGGGTGGAATGAAGCCGGTGTGCTGGATCTGCTCGTCGACCGAAGTCTGGAGCAATTCGTAAATGCGCTGGGATTCCGCGGCGACATCGTCCGTGGTCACCAGCTCCGTCTCGATGGACACGGAGAACTGGTGGGACGAGTAGCCTGGAAGACCGAGCCGCTTGGAGTAATTGGCGACAAGTTTGATGGCCATGGCTGGTTGGTGGGTTGGATTTGCGTACGCGAAGACCCCGGCCTCGTGGTGAGAGCCGGGGTCGTCGCTTGGATTCTCGGAGGGATGGTTTCCCTCTCAGAGGTTTATAGCACTGGAGAACCTCTTGTTGCCACCGGACCGAAGTTCGCCCGCCTGAACGCGCGGAGTGCCGGATTGGTTCGGCCGCCCGGGGGAAGGACCGTGATTAGCTTTTTTGCGGCGCGTGGGGATCGTCGGCAGTGACCTCCTCGGAGGAGTCGTGACTCCCCTCATTTTCCGTCGGGTCGCTTTGACAGGCACTGCGGATCTGAGCGAGCCCATCGTGAAGCAGGAGAAGGATCAAGACCCAGCCGATCACGCCCAAAAGCAGGAACTTGAGATAGTAATCCCACGGACTTCCGACGATCGGCAGCGTGAGGCCGCTGTTCCACACGGAATGAAGACCGACCACCAGAAGGAACACGCGGAGGAATTGCCACTGGCCGAACATGGAGAACGTGAATTCGCGTCCTGCCATCACCCGCCACAGGGCACCTCCGGCGGCTGCGGTCCAGATCACGTGGGTGAAGGGTGCCCAGATCGCCCGGCCAAACATGGTGGCTTCGATCTCCGCCGAGTGTGTCCCATTACCGACGATGAATCCCAACAACGCCTCCAAGATGTATCCCGCGGTCTCGAACGCCGCGAATCCGGCACCCACGGCGGCCCCGAGAAGCATGCCGTTCAACGTCCAACCCATCTCCCTCCACTTTCTCGTGAAGAAGACCAACGCGAGAATCTTTGCCGTCTCCTCGATCGGTCCCGCGGAGACAGGACCAAGAACACCAAGTCCGGTAGCGTCGTGAAGAAGCAGCGTGATGACGAGCGACAGCAGGCCTCCGAGCATCAATAGTTTCAGGACCCGGTAGAACGACACGTTCCGGAGCACATTGACTTCCATGAAGAACACCAGCACCGCGAACGGGATCCCGAATGCACCGATGAAGATCCAACCCGGGATCAGCTTCACGTTCGCGAAGCGCATGAGCGCCCAGTAGAATCCGAATGTTCCGACCATCGAAGCCACGATGAGCCGGAAGAAGACCCAGGGTGCCGGCATGCGGACATCGATCTCCTTCAACCGGGGAGTGGTCACCGGAGTTCCCACGGCGAACTGGGATTCCATCTCCACGATGTCCCGGCTCTTGAACGTGTCCTTGAACAGGGAGCGGAATCCGCCCGCTTCCAAAGATGCGTCCAATCCTGCCGCGGCACCCACGCCCGAGATCACCTTCGACATCATGCCGGCGGGGACCCGAGGCGATGACCCTGACGAGCCGGGAGACGGCTCCGTGTTGATCGTCGAAAGCACCTTGTCACACTCTTCCCATTCGGATGGGCCCTCGGGAGCCACCGGCGTTTCGGCCGCCAGCATCCCGCAATCCCGGAGTTGCCGGATCGCTTCGATTGACAGGGGGCCAACCGGCTTCTCGCCGTCATGGTAGTAGTAGTTCATGGAAGTATTTGCACCGGCTCGATCGACACCATCAATGTGGACGAGGTGGGCGACCTCCAGTTAGCGGACCGGGCTCAACGCAGCGCGGCTACGATTTCATTCCGACGTGCTGCCAACTGATTGAAGCGGCTTTGGATTTGCTCCAGGGACATGCTCGCGTGTTCGGCGTCGACGGTTGCTTGGGCTGCAGAACCAAGCCCATCAAGCGCAAGACCACCGTCTTCCGACATCGCCCCATACCCGATCGCAAATCCTCCGATGAATTGAGCGAACTGGGCCTCGGTTAGCCTCGACCGGTAGCTCACGGCCGCCGATTGAAGCTGCATCATTTCGGTTTCAACTCGCCCGAGTTCCGCCTGCAACTCCTGCCGATTCGGCCCGCTCGTTATGCCGGCAAGGACGATCAGGAGCAGGAGACCCGCACCGCAAACCACGGCCAGCTTTCCGACGCAGCCGAGCTTTGCGAACCACGAGGAAGCATTCCCGCCGACGGGGGCAACCGAAGCAGCTTGAACCGGCGGAGCTGGAACGGGCGCGGATGCCTGCAACGGTGGAGGGAGCGACGGAGGTAATGAAGCTGGTGCCGGCGGTGGCAAGAGTTCGGGGAATGCTTCTTCTACGCTCTTCCACACATTCTCACCGACCGCAACGACGAGACTGCGCGGCGAAAGTACGCCCGTGGCGATCATGGAGTGAATCTCGTTCTGAGGGGCCGGCCCCTCGGTCACTTTGCCGTCGCGGCTGAAATACCAGTTGGTTGGAATAGGGGGAGCGTCCGTGTTCACTGGAAAATTCCATCGTCTCGCGGTCAAAAGGCAATCCCAAACGTTAAGCTAGCATAACGTTTTAAGTCCTCGCCCCTGCTTCGTTCACGTGGATGCAGTCAGGGAAGGCCAGAAACATCGTGGGGCCGCAAATACGGCGGTGCCGGAAGTCGGCCGGCCTGAGCCAAGACGAATTGGCTGCCCGGTGCGGAGTTCGGGGGTTCGACGTGAGCCGGTCCACAATCTCCCAGATCGAGACCGGCTACCGGGGTGTGTCTGATCTCGAAATGGTAATCCTCGGTCGCGCGCTCGGCGTTGCATTGGAGGAGCTTGTTCCAGCTTCCTTGCCCCCATGGGAAAAGGACATGCGTCCACCGAAAGCGGGGGACGTCTAGCGATGGCTCCACGGTGGAGGTTGGTGACGTGCCTGGCCACGGTGATTTGTTGAGTTGGCAAAGCTCTGCCGGGGTGCCCGCCATTCGTGAGAGTGGCACTAGTCTGGCCGCGCTGCTTTCACGCGTGCCCAAGACCGAGTTGCTGCTTGGATGCTGCGCCGCAGGCGTCAGATCTCGTTTGCAAACTCTGCCTGAAAATGGATCTTAGGCTTTCGAAAACCATTCGGATTGCCCGTGCTCACGGAATGGAAAATTGGCAACCTTGAAGCCAGACGTTCCTGCTTCGATGAGACCGAGGGTGGTGCATGCGAAGGCGACCGCAGGTCCGGATTTTAGGAGAGGGTTTCTTGTCGGCTGAATACTACTCAGAAGAAATCGGTAGGCGGCGGCTCGCTGTCCACTGAACCAAAGGTGCGAGGGCGTTTCCATCGGGCCTCGGCAAAGCCGAAGCAGCTCACCGAATGTTGCCTTTGCATGGTATCGTGTAACCTTCGACTCGATAGGGTGAGAAGTTTACGAGGCTCTTGGGGAGTGGCGACTGCCCGAGCAGCCTCCCAAGGCCACGGGCCATCATACGAACCTCTGGATCGTTCTGGCGCGTCTCGGATGAAGCAGGCAATGCCCACGACGCATGCCACCCACCCGGAATCCCGGGCGCTTGACCATTGAGAAGGCGCCTGATCACCGTCGCCGGAACAGGCCGCAGCACGCGATCAATCAGCCATCGCATGTTTGAACCCTCTTCATGGATACCCAATGTCTTAATAATCGTCCAGTAGACGCGGTCGCGCTTCATGGAGGCCACCACTTCTCCCAGAGCCGATCCGGGGGGGGCGGTGCTCATCAGCAGTTCCATGATCGGCATCCTCGCGGCACTACGAATTCGTTCGCGGCAGAAGTCCACGATTCGGTCCCACTCGAAATGGGCCTCGTTCCAGCCCCAGTGAGCGGGGTCCCCGCAGGTTCCAAGCGAAATGATCGGTGAATTGATGCGGTGGCCCCGCGCAGTGGTCTTCAGGTGCTGCTCTTGGATGAGGAAGCGCATATCCTGCGTCAGCCATCCTTGCGAGATTCCGTAGCCGATCAAAGCGATGTCGTTGGCGAAGCTGCAATCCTTGCTGATAAATTTCCGCACCTGTGCGCGGTCCCAGGGCTGGCCATTGCTGAGCGTCCGCTGCGCCAGGGCGATGATCGGGTTCTTTAACAGCACCTCACGGGGTGCCGGCGTCGCAGAGGTTCGAGTTCTCGGCAATTTCACGACGAGCCGCCGGCAGCGCCCTGACGAAGTCCTTGAAAAAGGCGGGGATGTCAGCGGTTGCTACAAAATCGGCGATGTTGAAATCCGCCCTCCGAAGGCGGCGGGTTTTGTCAGTCGTCCGGGTGCGGGGCGACCGCTTCATTTGATTCTTGATGGATTTCTCGTTTTTCATGTCGGTGGTTTATTTCGGGAACGCCTTAATCGTGACTACCGGGCCGGATTCGAGGATCCCCTGTAGATGCGATCACGCTGAGGCTTCCGGGTCGGATGGAGGTGTGATTGGGTTGCATCCCGGATCAACCGGGCCGTTCATTACCCCTGATTTTTTGGGACGGCGTTTGCGCTCCGGTTTGTAGAGCGCCATTGGAATAGACGCCGCGAATCGGAAGAAACCGGCGTGTGCGAAGCGTGTGGCTACAAGATGTTCGCCTGGATCCGACAGGATGCCCACGAGTCCCCTCTCCAAGTCCCGGGTTCCGAGAGAGAAGATGCCGGGCGGTGATCCCTGAAGGCGCTCGAAGATCGGTGCGAGTTCGGGATTGCGTAGGAACTTGGTTCGGAACGGCAGGGCGCCCACTAGGTGAACCGTGATGACGACACCGGCGGCCGGGACATCCAGCAAGGTGATCCAGCATTCCCGCCTGCTGACTCCAACGGCTCCGCAAGGCCCCGCGAATATCGATTCGATCCCGTCCACTACTTCGATGCTGCCGTGCACGACTTCCAACACGAGAGCGTTGTTCCTGAGGACGATGCGTATTGGCCGGGCCGGGGCGTCCGGCGGTATCTCCCAATGGATCGTGAAAGAGCGCTTGTCGGTCTTCCAGCAGGTCCGGCACTCCTTGGGAATCATCTGCGGCCACCGGCCAACCATCGCACGGTTGGTGAACGGGACGCCGGCGTAGCATGGGATGTTTTTCATCGGTGAAGCTTTTGGGGGCGCTGCTCGCTGACGCGCTGACAGGGGTTTCAGGAAGGGGGCGATTCGGTCGCGACGGCGAATTTGCCGTCGCGTTGCACGATGAGTCCTTTTTCGATGCCGGCTTGAAGGAGGGGCTCGAGTTCCGCCGCGGTGGTCTTGTGGAACGAGCGGATAAGGTCGCGTCGATCAAGGGGGCCTTTGACCGTGAGCTTGGCCAGAATCTCCTCCAGGCTCCGCGCCGGAGCCTGGTTGGCCTCGGAGGAGTCGGAACCTCCATGGCGAAGAGCCGTTTTCACAAGGTCAGGGCCGAGCAATGCAATCGCCACCCTCACGTCATCGGAGTTGATGATCACGCTGCTCCTGGCCTCAATGTCCTCGTGCCGGGCGCAAGCGTTGACGGCGGCCACCGTGACAAGGGACGGATGCAACACGTTCTCAACAAACCATTCGGCACCGCTCTCGTCGTTATGCCTCCAGCCGTCGAGAAGCTGCCAAGCTTCAGGATCAGGGGTCAGCTTTACTTGCTTCTGGTGTAGCCGCAGGTGGAAGAGACCGATCAAGAATCCCCGCCATCTGCCGATAAAGTCGGGGATGGCGCATTCCTCGATGGGGCCCTCGTCGACGTCCACGATGACGAACGGATCCGCCAGCCGGTTCTGCCGGCACCGCGGATTGGCGAACAGATTGTCGACGTCGGATGCTTCGGCGAACCAGAGGGTGGAGGGGCGCGGGTGACCGGCTACTTTTCCCCTGTGGGCGGCGATGCCCCGGTTCAGGCATGACTCCAGCCGGAACCGGGAGAGCTGACCGAGGTGATTGGGATGCAGGCCGAGCATCCGGTTCGTTTGATGCGGCTCAAGGAGGAGATCCAGCACATGGCCGTCGAGCGAGGCAGTGGGCCACGCCGCGAGATCCGGCAGTTCCATCGGGGACGTGATGATCATCTGCCGGAGGACAAGGCGAAGCGTGGCAGCATAACGCCGCAGCGGTGTCGGTCCCGGGTAGCGGAGTCCGAGGCCGGATGCCAGTTGCTTTAGCTCCTTCTCAATGTCGACGCTCTTCCCGTTCGCCTGTTCGAGCTTCAAGGCCGCCACCCGCTGCTCCAGCTTCGCGATACCCTCTTCGGAATGGAGCAGTTCCCGTTGCAGGGCCCGCCGGTTGGATTCGTTGACCGGGATTCCGCTCAGAAGCAGCCCGACGTGCTCTTCCAGCGGGGACATCAGAATCTTGAGCATTCTGATCGCGGCCCTCCGTCCGTCCCCCTGGAATATCGCATGCACGTTGGTCCGGGCGTGCGGCTGCAAGGGCAAGGCAACCTGGAGAGCGCTCCCGGCAATCGCCGAGGCCAGCAGGGCACCGATCAAGATGACGGGACGAGGTTCCAGCCCCAACAGCGGGGCGGCCTGGTGTGCCAGCGAATCGAATACGGGTGCAAGGCCGGGTACGAAGGGCTCAGGCTCGGCCGGATGATCTGCGTCGGGCGAATTCATGGCTCGATTACCTCCGCATCTATGACCCGACCACGACGCCAGTCGCGGACGGCGCGGCCGTCCGAGAAGACGATGATCGCTCCCTTCTTGGTGGCGATGTGCGCCCACGGGCAACAGTTGCATTCGGTTGCGGGGCCTTGGAGGGCGGTGCACCACGGCTTGTGGAGCAGCGCTACTTTAATGAAGGTATCGCGGGGACGGCTTCGTCGCCTCCCCATGACCTCGCGTGTGTTGACCATGATTCTAGCTTTCATAGAAGGTTGTCGATGGACCGGTTGACGGGGACTTTATCGAAAGCGGCACATTGTTTTACTGATTTGGTTGGGCACCCCACCGTGCCGCCGTGGTCTTGCTGCAATGGTTTTTAGAGTCGCGTGGGCGGTCGCTGCGCTCCCTACCCGCGCTCACAAACCAATGCTTCCAGAGCCAGGCGGCACTATGGTGTTTATGGCGCAGCAAGCTGCGCCGGTCTGGTCATGCTGTGGGAAGGATCGGCATCGCGTACGGTCCCCAGCCGGCTGGGCCGAGAATGTTGCTCCACTGGAAGACGGGGCTGCCAGCATCGACGATCGACGACAGGGATCGAGCGCGGCGGACCGGGCGGTCGGCGGCAAACTGAGCGTAGTAATCGAGGACCGCGGTCCCATCCGACAGCACCGCTCCGCGCTTGTGGAGCATGGCCACAAACGTCGGCAGGCAGAATCTTCGTATTTCCCGGGTTGGGAGTTCGGGGAACTCGCCTACCAGATCGCGGAACATCCCGAGGAGCATCGCCGCTGTGATCAAGGACGGCTGGAGGCGCGTTGCTGGAGTGGATTGAAGCGGTGGCTTGCCGGGTTCAACAATCACCTTCGGCTGGTCGCGATTCCGCTCGCGCAGAATCGCGCCCTTTTTAAGGCGAAACTCCAAGCGGGTCAGGTTGGGAAGATCGAGGTAAGGCAGTTCGGAGTCCGGCTTGCGGGGGCGCTTGCTCAGCAGTTCCACCTTCTTGTCGTAAAGGCAGATAACGAGGTCCTTGCCCAGCCAATACAATGAGCGTTGCGTGGGGTGAAACTTGGTCGGATGCTTTCTCACGCGCGGATGCCGCATGCACTCGTGGGCAGCAATGGCCTTGTCTGCCGGGTAGCGGAAGTTCATTGCGACGTGGAGTTCCTTCACTTCGGCGCGGTCGAACCACCCGGCGGGCATCCAAGCGGTCAATGCAAATAACGTCGCCCAAGCCTGCTGCAGTTCCGCATCGGAAATCGGAAGAGATCCCGGGCTGAGGCCAATCAACCGCCCAACGTTGATGCGCACGGTGGTGAGAAGAACTTGGCCTCGGCCAGAGTAGACGGGACCGGAGATGCGGATACCGCGCTCGCGGTCTTCAAGACTGAGCATCCAGGCGGCCCCTTTCTTATGGTAGTGGCTGCCCGGCTTGGATGTCTCAAGGCGGCCGGTGAAACCGTTAAAGGAGAATTTCTGATTGCCGTGGATGCCGGCGAGGAAATCAGGCGAAATAGACTCATCAATGGAAAGGATTAAGGTGTCGATCATGGTAACGATGGTGGAGGTTTGGTCGTTAATTGGTAATTGGGGTGAATTACAAAATGGGCGCACAAGTTCATAAGAACAAATGGGGGCTGACGCTGTCGGACCGCCAAAGAGGGCCGACATCATTCTGACGAATCCTCGATGATTTTCCGGATTGAATCGTATGAGTAGAGACGTTTCCCGCGACGGCGCCCGCGCTCGCGCAAACTCGATGTCCGAATTTTCCCAGCGGCGGCCAAGTTGTACAAAGTAGTTCTTCCCACGCAGAAGAGGCGCTTTGCCTCCCTGGCGTCGATCCATTCAGGATCAGATGTTTTTTGATTTTGTGTGCTCATAGTTTGTGCGGGCATTCCCGCACCTGCGTTGTAGCACATGGATTTTACAGAAACTGTTAGACTAGTCTTCTACAGTCGGGATTGCCTCGGTTTCGGTTCGCCCCAGATCAACCCGGTTCGCAGTGGTTCGCATCGCGCATTGGGGAGCATCCAAGATTGACCTTATTTGTTCTTGACGTCCCATGGTGGGTATTTCGAAGCGGTTTTTCGCTCCGATGGAGTATCCGCCTCACCGTTCCCGGTGCCTCCGGCATTGCCAAGTTGGCCACGCGACTTGCCAACTTTGCGGGTGTATTGGAATTAGCGGGACGACGAATCTTCGCTCCCGGTGCACAAGCATGGCCCTAAACGAGACCGCCTAGATGAGCTCGCATTCAAACGTCTGGCAGCTTCGCAACGGCCCGCGCAAGAGTGGCGTTTTCCGTGTGAGTGTAGGCCTGATGAACGGAGGCCGATTCGTGGCCAACGATTCTCCGTCTAATTTCTTCCGGTACGTCCGCGTTCGCCAACTGGCTTGTTAAAGAATGCCGCAAGCTGTGGAACGTCCGTGCTTGAATCGAGCGTTGCGTTACCCTGCCATTCTTGTCCCTCACCGCTTCACGAACGGTTCGCCGGTCGACTTCGGCAGCGCCGGCAATCGCGCCGAAGTGTCCTGAAAGCCCTGTCTTGCCCGCCACGGAGCGGGTGTGCAGCAACGGGAAGAGCGCGCCTGTGGTTCCGATCTCCGATCTCTCCACCAGGTAGCTTTTCAGTCTCGGATGAATCGGCACCTGCAAGCGCTTCTTCTTGCGGGACGTTTTGGCCGGGATGAAAGAGATCACGCCGGACTCAAGATTCACGTTCGACCATGTTAGCCGCGCGCAATCGCCAAGGCGCGCTCCAGTGTAGAATCCCGTGAGAATCAAGCCCTGCCACTCGGCGGATCGATTCGCCGCTTGGTCGGGATTGCGGCTCTTCGCATAGACCTTGTCCTGCCAGAGTTGCCCGCCAGCCGCTGCCACAAGCTTCCCCACTTCCTCGACAGTGAAAACCTCCCGCTCGGTGCTGTCGTCCTCTGGCAGTTTTGCAAGAGCTGCGGCCGGCGACGCAAGCAACAGGTTTTCCCTCACCGCGGCACGAAGCATTGAAGCAACGTCTGCAGCGTAGAAGTTTGCCGTGCGGGCCGATCTCGGCTTGCCCTTCCAGCCCTTGCGGATTGCATCGCGAAAGCTTCGAACATCCGCCTTGGTGACTGCCTCAAGCTTTAAATCGGCCTTGTCTCCGAGGTGTGTCAAGAACGCTTGGATGCTGGTATTGTAGCGCCTCCCGGTGGCGTCCTTTGAGCCGGCTTTTTTTGAGGAAAGCCAATCCTCCGCCCACGAACGTACCGTGTAGAAAACTAGTCGTTCGCCGGTCGATGCTTCCGCCATCTTTGCGATTATCTCCCGCGCCCTGGCCTCAGAAAGCTCACCCCTTGCTGCGGCGTCGGCCGCTTCAGACAAAGCGCTGTATGCGGTCGCAGCCATGTCCCCACCCCCGAGCCACCTCTTCACCTCCAGCTCTTCAATGCGTATTGCCTCCTTCACCGCGTCATCCCACTTTTTCTTCTTCGTCGACTTCTTCATCCGTCGTACCGAACCATCGGTCAGGGTGACGTCGAAGGCGACAAACCAGTTGGGGGAGCCAGGGCGCTTGAAGAGGGAGGCCATAAAAAATGGGAACAGAAATGGGGACGTCGCTGAAGCATTTAGCGTCCACCAAAGTCCCGCAATCCCAATTTCTACGCACAACCGACTAACCTTCAATCATCGAGTATCGGTTCGAGGGTTCGATTCCCTCCTCCGCCTCCAGCCCTGAATCTCAGGGGACTTGGTTTGCTCCGGCGCGTAGGAAAACGCGGGCGGGCGAACCGGACAAGGTGGCGGTGACGGTGGTGGTGGCTTCGGTGGTGTCGGCCGTGATGGTTGCGGTGAGTCCGCCGCCAGGACCCGCGACGCCGTTTCCTGCATACCAGTCCACGAGGTTGGGCGACCATTGATAATAGCCGGTGACGTCAGCCGGCAGGGTTTCGTTTTGCGGGTGGGTGAAGGTGATGGTGTTGCCGGTTCTGGCGATGTTGGTCAGTCCGGAGTTGAATTGGCCGGGGTGGGTGCCGAACCAGGCTTCGAGGCCGTTCGCGAGGCCGTCGCCATCCGGATCGTCGTTGAATCCCCGTTGGGCCAGAGCAATCCCGAAGGCAGGGTTGGAGATGTAGTCATCAAAGCCGGGGTCAGCCGCCACCGCTTCGGCGAAGAAATTAAAGCGAAGGTCGTCGATGAAGGTGGTCTTGTCGCCCGCGGTCAACCCGATGATCTGCAGCGGGAGATTTCCGCCGGCAGTGGTGAACGAATCCGTGGTGTAGGTGGCCCAGGCGGAGGTGCCGGGAGTGACGGAGTTGGCAGAGGAGAACCCGAGGGTCTGGCCGCCGAGCTGGATTCGAACGGTGTTGGGGCCGAGGCTGCTGCCGCGCCCTTTGGCGGAGAAGCTGAGGGTGTAGGTCACCCCGGGTTCGAAACCATTGACCGTGGTGCTGAATTCCCCGACTCCTAACAGAATCGCGGCTTGCGAACCCTCCGGCGCGTAATCCGCGGCGGTCGAGGTGTAGGAGCTGGCGTTGCGTGCGATGCCGTTGACGGTGGCCCCGAAATTCCAGAGGCTTCCTGTTAGGGTTCCGCTACCGTTGCCGTTGCCTTGCTCGAAACCGCTGGCCGCGGTTCCCGGTTGCACCGGATTTTCAAATCCACCATCGGGCACTCTCGGCACCGCCCGGGAAAGACTCACGGTGTCGATGAGCAGGGTGTTGTCTCCCGAGACGCCTGTCGCGGTGATCCGCAGGGTGGACACATCACCCGAGACGGCCAGCGGGCCGCTGACGACGCGCCGGAATTTGTCGGTCTTGCGGATGTTGTCGGTTTGCGTGGAGGAGGTCGTGCCGCCGTTCAGCGAGACGGAGGTGCTGGTGACGGGCGTCGTGCTGTAGCCGCGCTCGCTGACAAAGTAGGTGACGGTGTAGAGCTTGGAGGGATCGAAGCCCGTGAGACTTTGCGATATGTTGCCGCTGCCTTGGATGAACGCGACATAGGTGCCACTGTGCGCGGATTGGGGGCTCAGAAACGGCATACTGCTGGGATTGACTCCACTCGTCGTGCCACTGCGGGTCCATGCGCTGATGAGTCCATAGCCAGGCGAGGGGTTGTCCGACGTGACCTCTGCGGGCGGATCGAAGTTCGGGTTGGCGATCGGCGGGATGATGTTGGGAGTGGCGGTGGTGGCGGAGGCCGGTGCGGAATTGGCGGTGGTGTTGCCGAGCGAATCCTTGGCGCGCACGACATAGGTGTATTGGGTGCCGGGGCTGAGGCCGGTGGCATTGAATGCCGGACTTGCCTGCCAGCCGCTGTCGGGTCCGCCGGCCGTGGTGCAATCGAAGAAGTATTCCACCCCGTTGACGTCGCTTGCGGTGGAGGCGGTCATGGTGATGGCCGTCGGACCGGTGGCGGTTGGCGCGCTGGCGAAGGTCATCGGGTTGGGCAGTGGCGCGGAGATGTCGGGACCCGCGCTGGCAGGGGATAGGGCGGACCAAGCGGTTTCGTTGCCAATGGTGTCGCGGGCCTTGACGCGGAAGTTGTAGCTCGCGCCATCGGTCAGGCCGGTATTGATCCACGTGGTGCTGGCGATCCAGCCGCTGTTGTTTCCATTCGTGCTGTTTTCAAACCAATACTCGACCGATCCGGTGCTGGTCGTGGCGGTGGTGGCGACCATGCCGATGGCACCGTTTGCCGCGCCGGTCGGAGCCACGGCGAAGCTCATCGGATTCGGAAGGAGGGCATCGGGGAAGTAGAGGTTGACGAGTTCATCGACGCGGTTGCGGATGTCGTTGGCTGAATTCTCGTTGTAGATCTCACCGGGGTTGGTGGCCTCGCTGCGTTGCTGGTCGCCCACCCCATAAAGAGCGGCGGTGTCCCACTGGCGGGAGTGCTCACGCTCTTCCCAGTTGCCGGTGATGCTCGGCTGCTTGCCCCACCAGCCGGTGGCGAAGGTGCGGAACGCGGCGTTGTTCGCCGGCACCAACGTTTTGTAATAGAGCAAGCGGTTCTTGATCGCCACGTCCGGCGGGAGGTTTGCGGCGGCAATATTGGCGGCGAGGGTGGCCGGATTCTGCGGATGAATTCCCCAGAAGTGAAACAGGGGGCGGATGTCCTTGCCGACGGCTTTGCAGAGGCGCAGCATCATGGCATCGTTGTCGGTGGCGTAGGCGGTGTTGGTTTCGTCAAGGTCCACCATGCTTTTCCAGAAGTCGCCCAGGACGCCCCAGCCGTAGAGGTTGGCGATGTCCACGAACTTGGCGTGTCCCTTGAGCTGATAGGCCTTTTCGCCATCGGCCATCGGCACCTCGCGCGGCGAGAAGTTGAACACGCACATCCAGGCCATGGCGGTGGTGTCCAAGGTCATGTAGGTGCGCGTATAGCCGCGCGATCCGCGGAACGCGTCATCCATGGATTTACCGAACTTCCGGTTCATCACCGGCACATGCAGCAGGTTGACGGCGGACTCGGTTTCACCGGCGAATTTCGGGAAAAGGTAGCCGTGCCCTAGTTCGTGGAATTCATAGTCGGGCGCGTTTTGCGGACCTCTAACAAGATGGGAGGTGGCGTAGCCGCCGTAGCTTCCGGTGGGGGAGTAGGTCGTGTTCACCGAAGGATAGCCCGGCGCGTAAACCGAGTTTTTGAGGAGCAGATCGACCTGCGGATACATGCTCTCCTTGCCGCGGATGTGGGGGTAGCCCATCAGGTCGTTGACCGCATCCATCGAGGCATCCCAGTCGGCCATCAACTGGATGGCCTGCGCTCCCGTCATCGAGGAAATCCAGCTTTTCGGCACCTGCATCATGAACTTGTCTGTCTGAAAGTCCGCCCATGGCGCCGGGTGGGCGCGTTCGGTGGTCCATTGGGCGGAGGTGGTGGTGTGGAAAGATTTGGCGGAAAAATACGGCGAGCGCACCGCGCCAGTGATGTCCACCGTGACGACTCCCGCGTTGGCGAGCCATGGCACTTCGATGTAAATCCCGCCGCCCAGCGGGCTGGCGATTTTCGTTTGGAGGGCGGTGACGTCATAAACGCGGGTGACACGATCCAGCCGCTTGATATCCGGCTTGGCGCCAAAATCCCACGAGTGGCAGCCGACGCGGATCTTGTAGCCGGTACCGACCATGGATGGCGGCACGGTGACGGTGGCGATGGTGCCGGGCGCGAGGTAGGTGCCGGTGGGCTTGCGGGCATAGGTGCCGGGACCATCCTGAATGGTCGGAGGTCCGTAGGTTTTCAGATAGCTCGCGCTGAGGGTGGCGGTGTGGGTGTTAGGAGCCGGCGCGGCGCAGGCACCCGGGAAATTGGAGGAACTGCCGAATTTGAAACCCGTGAGCAGGGCTTCATGACTGGCGAGGGTCTGCCCGGTGTAGATGCGGTCCATGATGTTCTGCATCACGTTGAACATCGTCCAGTGCAGGTCGTTGGTCACCACATCCCTTCTCGGAAGAGTGCGGACGACCCATAGCGGCCCCTTGCGGGCGGCATCGGTGGCGGTGTCATAGGTCGTCACCAGATCGAGCAGCGCGGTGATGCTGGCGGAGTTCTCGGCAAAGCGTGTCACCTCGCTGTCGAGGTTCCGTTTGATCGTATCGATTTCGCCGGCGCTGAGGGTGATGGTTCCGTTGATGTGGCTCTTCAACTGGGATATTGAAAAGAGCAGCGGATCGCCGCCAGCCGTAATGAAGTTCCAGGTGGTGTCATTGCTGATCCCGGTGAATGGCGTGCCTCCGGGCGTTTCGAGGATGGCTCCGGAATCCACCAGGACCGCGTAGTTCTTGTTCCATTCCAAGTGCGGGCCGGGCAAGATATCGAGGCAGGTGCCCGAGAAGGTGAGCCGCGCATCGCCAACGGGGATGACCGTGTCCACCACGTCTGTCAGGTTGCGCAGCGTGACGTTGCCGCTGCCTGCGGCGATGTTTTTGCTGAAAATCGCCTTCACCGGTTTCGTGGCCAGGTTGTTGACCGAATTGTCGAGGGGAGAAGTCGTGACGAGACTCAATCCCGCTCCCGTGCCGGGGATGGCTCGGAAACGGATGTTGTCGATGATTGCGCTGCCCAAGCTTCCGATCACCCGGATTCCGAGATCCTTGCCAAATTCCGCCGCGTGAGTGGTCGCGTTCGGGATGAAGGTGAAGTTCACCGTGGTGATGGAGCCATTGGTCGTGGCGCTTCCAGATTTGGAGGCGAGCAGGGTACTGCCGGTGGGGATGCTGCGGCAGTCATTGCGCGCGGCTCCTGCACCGAAGGCGACCAGATTCACGTTGTATCCCGTGCCGCCGTTGCTGTTGTCCTTCACCACATCGAAGGAAACCTCGTAGCCGCCGCCCATCGCCAGCGGGGAACCCAGCGCCTTCTCCTTGGTGGTGATGCCCGAGTTCGTGTAGCGGAAGGCGTATGCCTGATCGTTACCGGCAGGAGCGGAGAAATTGCCACCGGACTTGTCGGTCATGCCATGGTCTCCCGAACCGTAACCCAGCGCCGCCCGCACCCAAATGTCCGGAGTGATGCCCTGCGAGTAGCTGGGAACATCCGGTGCCTCGAAATTCTCCTGGAAAAGAACGTCAGCGGCATGAAGGGATGCTGAGCTGGCGATGACCATTGCCGCGGCCATGACGGCCGCATGAATGAGGAGCCGGCCTCTGGAATGCGATCTGAAGGGTTGTTTCATGAAATGGATCGAAATGGGTTTTGGCTTCTACCTCGCGACGCTATGGCTTTCGACGGGCGCGACGTTAGGGCCAGCGGAGAGTGCATGTTTCGCGGCTTGACGATAGTAAGGCATGCTGGAGATCCCTATTTTTTTCTCGTTTGAAACCATGCTCATATTGGGAATGTCCGGACAAAAGCCAGGCGCCGCTTTGCCGGGATGAGAACTGGTGGTGCGCCGGGGGAGGCTTGCGGACACCAATGCATCGGCAAGGGCTAACCCATCTGAAAAGTCCCCCCGAATAATTCATTTGAAACCATGTCCGTTTCGGGAATGGTGCGAGGTCATGGTGACACGGATTCTTTCCGCCCCCGAGCAGGTGGCCGAACACTTGCGCGATGAGTTGATGCGCGGGCGATGGAGCGGCACGCTGCCGGGAATCCACCGCCTGTCCGCCGAGTTGGGGTTTCCCCGCAAACCGGTCGAACGGGCGCTGCTGCTGCTTGAAAAGCAGGGTTTGTTAGTTCCACGAGGTGTGGGCCGGCGGCGGCAAATCGTGATGCCGAAGGGTTTCACCCCGCCCGCGTTGCAAGTGAGAATCCTGCACTATCAGGAAACCGACCGGGCCTTGAGCTATGTGCTCGATCTTCAACACCGGTTGATGGAGGCGGGGCATAGCGTCGGCTTCGCGTCGAAGAACCTGCTCGAACTGGGCAGGAACGCCAAGAAGGTCGCGCGACTGGTGAAAGAATCCGAAGCCGATGCCTGGGTGGTCTTTGCCGGACCGCGCGAGGTGCTTGAGTGGTTTGCGAATCAACCGACCCCCTCTTTTGCCATGTTCGGCCGGCGGCGCACCGTGCGGATCGCGGGGACTGGTCCGGACAAACTGCCCGCCCTGCGGGCGGTGGTTAAACGCTTGGTCGCACTCGGTCACCAGAGGATCTCGCTGTTACTTCGCGAGGAGCACCGGAAACCGCGCCCTGGGCCTTTCGCCCGCACCTTTCTCGACGAGATGGAAGCCCATGGTCTCGCCACCAGTACCTACAACCTGCCCGACTGGGAAGACAGCGGCGACGGCTTCCGTCGCTGTCTCGACTCGCTGTTCCGTGTCACCCCTCCCAGCGCGTTGATCCTGGATGAAGCCTTTCTCTTCAACCTGGCGCAACATCATCTTGCCCGGCGCGGCATTCTCGCACCGGAGCGTGTCTCACTGGTGTGTTCCGACCCCGATCCGGCCTTCGGCTGGGCCCACCCCTCGGTCGCTCATATTCGTTGGGATTCCAGGCAAGTGGTAAGCCGCATCGTGCGCTGGGCGGACCATGTGGCCCGGGGCAGGGACGACCGCCGCCAGACTTTCATCAAGGCGGAATTCGTGGAAGGCGGGACGATCGGGCCGGGCGGTGGATGAGTTGCCGGCGAAACTGACTCGCCGGGGGGCCTCATCCGACCCAAGCGTAAAACGCACCCGCCAGCGTGGCCGTCATCAGCGTGGCCATGGTGCCGCCCAGCACCGCCTTGAATCCGAGTGCGGCAATGGTCGGGCGCTGGCCCGGGGCGATGCTGCCGGTGCCGCCGAGCTGGATTCCGATCGACGCGAAATTCGCGAAGCCGCAGAGCGCGAACGTCGACAGATAGATCGACTTCGCCGACATCGCGCCCGCCGCCTTGAGGTCGCCGAGCTGCTGGTAGGCCACGAACTCGTTGAACACGACCTTGGTGCCGATCAGCGCGCCGACCTTGGTGATGTCCGCGCTTTCCACGCCGATCAGCCAAGCCACCGGCGAAAGCAGGTAGCCGAGGATGATGTTCAGCGAAAGGTTCGGATGGATCTGCGACAGCAGGCCGTTGACCAGCGCGGCGAAGGCGATGAAGGCGATGAGCATCGCGCCAACATTGGCAGCGAGCTTGAGTCCTTCCGATGTCCCGTTGGCGAGCGCGTCGAGGAAGTTCGCGCCGAGCTTGTCCTTCGGCACGTGCAGCGAGTCGTCGATCGGCTCGGTCTGCGGGATAAGCAGTTTCGCCACCACCAGCGAGGCGGGCGCGGCCATGAAGGAGGCGCACAGCAGGAACTTCGCGTAGGCCACCCGTTGCGCCTCGTCGGTGCCGCCGAGGATCGAGATGTAGGCCAGGAGCACCCCGCCCGCGATGGTGGCCATGCCGCCGGTCATCAGCGCGAAGATCTCGCTACGGTTCATCCGGTCGATGTAGGGCTTGATCATCAGCGGCGACTCGGTCTGCCCGAGGAAAATCTCCGCCGCGGCGGCCAGCGACTCCGCGCCGGAGAGCTTCATGAATTTCTTCGACACCCAGGCGAAGGCCCACACGACTTTTTGCAGGACTCCGCAGTAGTAGAGCATCGAGCAGAGGGCGGAGAAAAAGATGATCGTCGGCAGCACCTGGAAGGCAAACAGGAAGGCCCGCTTCGGCCCCAGCGTTTCACCCATCGCGGCGGGATCGGCCAGCGCGCCGAAGACGAACATCGCGCCTTCCTTGGAGAAATCCGTGACCCATACGAAGAAGCTCGCGAGGCCGTCGAACACCCGGTTCGCCCCCGGGACCACGAGAAAGAGCAGCGCCAGGATGATTTGGAGCGTCAGCCCGCCGCCGACCAAGCGCCAGTCGATCGCCTTGCGGTTTTCCGAGAACAGCACGCCGAGGCCGATCAGGCTGGCGATGCCGAGGAGGGCGCGGAGGAGATCGATCAGCATGAAGGGGCTTCTATCAGCAGGGAGCGCGCCGGAAAGCCGGAAGAAAGAGTCGTCGAGCCAAGAGGGGATCGGGCGGCTCGCCCGTTTTCAGACATTGCCCAGACCCGGAGCCACGGGCGAGCCGCCCGTGCCCCTCTTGACCGAGCGACAAGTCTTGCATCCCGCCGCCGCTCCACTACGCCTTCCCGCCTTCCGAATGAAACGCGTGGTGATCCATACCGACGGGGCCTGCAAGGGCAACCCGGGCCCCGGCGGCTACGGCGTCGTCATGGTCTGCGGCAAGCACCGGCTGGAGCTGTCGAAGGGCTTTGCCCGCACCACCAACAACCGGATGGAGCTGATGGCGACCATCATGGCGCTGGAATCGCTCAAGGAACCCTGCGCGATCGAACTGCTGTCGGACTCCCGCTACGTTATCGACGCCATGACCAAGAACTGGATCAAGGGCTGGAAGGCGAAGGGCTGGAAAACCGCATCGAACCAGCCGGTGAAGAACCAAGATCTCTGGCTGCGCCTTTCCGCCGCCGCCGCCAGCCACCAGATCACCTGGAAATGGCTGCGCGGCCACGCCGGCCACAAGGAAAACGAACGCTGCGACGTGCTGGCCGTCGCCGCCGCCACCGGCCGGGACTTACCGGTCGACACGGGCTTCGATGGCTGAGCGCCACAGGCGTTACCTGGGGAAGAGTTCGCCTTCCTGGATCTGCCGCAATCCATGGCTTCCTTGCAGTCATGACCATTCCATGACAAATCCCACACCGGAAGTTGCCACCTTCACCCCATGTCTCTCCACCGTCTCCCCCTCGCCCTGCTCGCCGCCGCTTCCCTGACCGCCCCGCTGCGCGCCCAGGCCACCGATCCCGACGCCAACCTCCGCGAACTCCTGCGCGACGCCCTCTACACCGAGGAAGTCACCCGCGACCCCGAAGCCGCCGCCAAGCAGTACGAAGAACTCATCGCCCGGCACGAAGAGCAGCGGCCCTTCGCCGCCAACGCCCTGTTCCGCCTCGCCGAGATCCGGCACCGGCAGGATCGCAAGGAGGAAGCCGCCGCGCTCTACCGCCGGCTCCTGAGCGCCTTCCCCGATGCCGAGCCCCAGGCAAAACTCTCCCGCGAGCGCTTGGCGGGCCTCGGCGATGCGGCCCCCGCGGCAGAAGATTCGCCGCCAGACGAAGAATCCAAGGAGCTGCAGCGTCTCCAACAAATCGCCGAAGCCAGCCCGGACCTCCTTCGGAAGCCCGAAATCCTCGTCAAGACCGTGATGAACGGCTGGGTGCGGCCGACCGCCTTCCTGCTCGAGCGGGTTTCCTCACCGTCATTGGATGCCTCCGCTCTCGAAATGGCCGCCAGCTTGGGCCATCTCGCGATTGTCAAAATGGTCCTCGCCCGCGGACTCGATCCCAAGGGGGAAAGTGCCGCCATCGCGATCTCGGAGGCAGCCGAAGCAGGCAATCTGGAGGTCGTGAAAACCCTGCTCGCTGCGGGGGTCGGCCCGGATGGCAACTTTAAAGACAACCGCTCCACCCCGCTGGTCGTCGCCGCCCGCAAAGGCAATCTCGAACTCGCCCGCCTCCTGATCGGAAAAGGAGCCGACGTGAACTTGATGTCGCTCAACTGTTTTCCCCAGTTGATAAAAAACGGCAAATACCACATCGGCGGACCGCTGCACGAAGCCATCGGTTTTGATGAGCCGGAGATCATCGACCTGCTGCTGGCGCACCGGGCTGACGTCAATCTGCTCGAACCCCGCGGCAAGCTCACCCCGCTCTGGCTCGCCGCATGGAAAGGCAAGCCGGACCTGATCAAACGGCTGCTGGATCTCGGGGCGGATCCCGACACCGAGAGCATCGAGCAATTCCAAAACCACGGATTCGAGGGCTATCCCGGAAAATCCACGCCGCTCGAACGCGCCATCATCGCGGGGTCGGTCGAGAGCGTGAAGCTGCTGCTCGAAGCGAAGAAAGCCCGCGGCACGCCCTTGAAGTCCACGACGCTGTATAACGTCGTTTCCTCCAGCGAGGGACTTGTCAACCAAGCCCTGGAAATCACCCGCCTGCTGCTCGACCACGGTGCGGATCCGAATCCAATTTTGCCACCCTTCAAATCTTTGCTTGAGGAGATAACAAAGCTCGATCACGCCGAAAGGCAATTGCCGGTGGTCGAGCTGTTGCTGGAGCGCGGCAGCAAGATCGATCCCGAATGGGAAGAGTCCGGCTTCGCATCGGCCCATCAAGAGATGCGCGTCCGGCTCCTCCGGTCGATTTCCTATCCGAAATGGGCGACGGAGAAAGCCATCCGGATCGTCGATCTCCAACAGTATTCCCAAGCTTGGCCACCCGCGGTTCCTGCGACGCCCGACGCCGGGCCACCGCTTTTGGAGCAATGGCTGCTGGAGGAGGAAGAACGGGACTTGGGCAATCTTTACAAGGATTTCGGGGAGTTCGCCCTCTTTCGGCTGACCGATGCGGGAATCGTGGAAGTCGCGGTCTTCCGCCTCGATGCCGCCGAGCCTTTCCCGAAACTCCAGTGGGGGGATATCCTGGAGAAGCGGCATCCGGACGGGGGTGGCAGGCCCTTGCTTCGCTGGGCCGACAAGGCGAGGGAAGCCATGAGCCAGCGGGTGAAGGTGACCCCCAAGCCGCCCGAACCGGGACGCCCGATGCCATTGTCCGTTGAACCTCCCGAGGGGCGTCTACCGCGGCCTCGCAACGTTCCTCCTCCCACCCCGAATCGCTGACCCATGCGGCCCCGCCGGTCATCGTCGTCGCTGCACTGGCTCACGCTCGCCGTGCTGCTGCCGCTGGGCTTGCTCGCGGCGCTCGCTTGGTGGGGCACCCGCTCGCAGTTGAAAGCGGCGTGGACCGATGCCCGGACGGAGGCGGAACGCATGGCCCCGCTGCTGGCACCAAGCTACACCGCCGCGGTTGAATCTGAAATGGCGACTCTTCCCACGTATCCGGATCCCCCGGTCCCCGGGCAAGCGTCGGAACTCGACGCGATTTTGGACGGCAACGATCTCGCGGCCCTTGAAGCGATCCGCGACAATACCGAGGCTGGCATTTCACCTGCCGGCCTGCCGAGGAGGGCATTGGCCGCCATGCGCCTGCACGAACTCGACCGCGGGCGGCAATCGCCGAAATTCTTGTCTGACTTTCTGGTTCGAGAGGTTCCATCCACCTTGACCCAAACCGCATTGAAGCGCGAAAGCGGGTTTGGCTCCTTGGAGTGGCGTGAGGCCGAAAAGGTCCGGCATCTTGCAAAGAAAGTCCGCGATCCGGATGGCGAATGGCTACAAGATGAGAGCGGCGATCCCCTTTTCATCCGAAACCAGGGCACCGCCTTGGAGTATTTCCCCGCGCCTGGAGCCCGAAGGACATGGGACGAGCACAAACAAGGCCTTCCCAAGTGGGCATTCACCCACACCCATCTCGGCAAACCGCAACAACCGACATGGCCGATTCTTGCGACCGTTCCCGTCGGCCCCGGCAAGGGTCTCTTCCTTTCCATCTCGCCCTACCGCTACGGCATGGACCTTGAGGCACCCATTCGCCGCCAACAACGCTGGATCTTCGCGATGCTCGCCGGATCGCTCCTCACCGCCTTCCTCGCCCTGTTCTTCATCCACCGCACCCTCCGCCGCGAGCGCCAGCTCAACGAAATGAAAAGCCAGTTCGTCGCCAGCGTGTCCCACGAACTCCGCGCGCCGGTGGCCTCCATCCGCCTGATGGCCGATGCACTGGAGGCGGAGAAAGTCGCACCGGAGACCGCGAAGGAATTCCACCGGCTGATCGCCCGCGAAGGCGCGCGGCTTTCGACGCTGGTCGGCAACGTCCTCGACCACGCACGGATCGAGCAAGGGAAGCGGGTGTGGAAGAAGGAACCCTGCGACCTCGAATCGCTGGTCGCCGATACCCTGCGGGTGATGGAGCCGCTGGCCCGGGAAAAGAACATCACGCTGCGCTCCGCCTTGTCGCCATTGGAAGCTTCCGTCGATGCCGGAGCGATCCAGCAGGCGCTGGTCAACCTGCTCGACAACGCGATCAAGTTCTCCCCCGCCGGCAGCACGGTCGAAACCGTGCTCTCCATCGACGAGGAACGTCGTAATTGGCGCATCGACGTCCGCGACGAAGGCCCCGGCATCGCGAAAGCCGAGCAGTCGCGGATCTTCGAACGCTTCTACCGCCCCGGCGACGAATTACGGCGCGAGACCCAAGGCACCGGCATCGGCCTCAGCCTCGTCAAAGCGATCGCCGAAGCGCATGGCGGTTCGGTGACTGTGGAAAGCGAGCCCGGACAAGGCAGCATTTTCAAGCTGACCGGACCACCCGGGACCGCCGGTCCTCAGACCGGCTCGAAACCATCTGACTGCCGGTCTGAGGACCGGCGGTCCCGGGAAACATGAGACTACTCATCATCGAAGACGAAGCGCCGATGCGCACCGCGCTGGTGGAAACGCTGAAGGCCGAAGGCTACCGCGTCCTCTCCGCCGCCGACGGCATCACCGGCCTCGAACTCGCCTGCACGGAGCCTTTCGACCTCGTCCTCCTCGACATCATGATGCCCGGCCTCGACGGCTTCGCGCTGTGCCGCGAACTCCGCAAGCGCGGCCGCACCATGCCCGTCCTGATGCTCACCGCGAAGGGCCAGGTCGACGACCGCGTCGAAGGCCTCGACAGCGGGGCCGACGACTACCTGGTGAAGCCCTTTTCCCTCAAGGAACTCCTCGCCCGCGTCCGAGCTTTGCTTCGACGGAAGGAGCGCGAGGAAGCGGTCGGAAATGAACTCGTGATCGGCAACGCGAGCATCGATCTCGCGAAGCGAACCGTCACCCGCGGCGAAGTGCAAACCGCCCTGAGCGAGAAGGAAGCCGGCATCCTCCAACTGCTCGCCGCCCACCGCGGCGAAACCGTGAGCCGCGAGAAATTCCTCGACGTCGTCTGGGGCTACCACGCCTACCCGAGCACCCGCACCGTCGATAATTTCATCGCCGGCCTGCGGGCGAAGCTCGAGGACGACCCCGCCCACCCACGCCATCTCCTCACCGTCCGCGGCACCGGCTACCGTCTCGAATTCTAACACGGGGACCGCAAAGCCTCATCACCGGTTGCGCGGAGGCTCTGCCCCGCAGAAGCACGGGAGGTTCACATTTCGGCGATGCGGGCTGGAAGGGGCAGCGGGCTTCTCTGGACCGTTCTGCGGGGCGGAGCCTCCGCGCACCCGGTGGCACCGGGTCCGGGAAGCAGCATCATCCACCACCCAGCACCGCCTCGAGAAAGGCCCACTCGTCGGCGGTTCTGTCGATCGTCTTCGAAAGCGCCGTGCCCGCGCCGTGGCCGGCGCTGGTGTCGATTCGGATCAGCACCGGCGGACCGTCCTTTGCCTGGCACTCCTGGAGCCGCGCGGCGAACTTGAAGCTGTGCGCCGGCACCACCCGGTCATCGTGGTCGGCGGTGGTGACCAACGTCGCCGGATAGCGGGTGCCCGGCTTGAGCACGTGATACGGTGAATATCGTAGCAAGGCCTTGAACTCCTCCGGGTCCTCGGCGCTGCCGTAGTCTTTTTCCCAGGCCCAGCCGATGGTGAACTTGTGGAAGCGCAGCATGTCCATCACCCCCACCGCCGGCAGCCCCGCGCCGAACAGGTCCGGCCGCTGCGCCAAGCACGCGCCGACCAACAGGCCGCCGTTGCTGCCGCCCTGGATCGCGAGCTTCGCCGGAGAAGTGTATTTCTCCTTCACCAGCCACTCGCCCGCCGCGATGAAGTCGTCGAACACGTTCTGCTTCCGTAGCCTGGTCCCGGCGAGGTGCCATTCGCTGCCGTATTCGCCGCCGCCGCGGAGGTTCGCAACGGCCAGGATGCCACCGCGTTCCAGCCACACCGCACGGCCGATCGAGAAGCCCGGCGTGATGCTGATGTTGAATCCGCCATACCCTGTTAGAAGCACGCGATGGGAAGCGTCCAGTTTCAGGCCCTTCTTGTGGACGATGAATACCGGCACCTTGGTCCCGTCCTTGCTGGTGGCGAAGATCTGCTTCGTTTCATAAGCCGCGCCGTCGAAGCCGACCTCCGGCCGCTTCCACAGCGTGCTTTCGCCGTTCGCGAGATTGTAGCGGTAGATCGCGCCCGGATCGGTGAAGCTGGTGAAAGTGTAGAAGGTCTCTTTGTCGTCCATCCGGCCTTCGAAGCCGCCGCTGCTGCCGATCCCCGGCAGCTTCAACTCCCGGATCAGCTTGCCCGAGTAGTCGTGCGCCACGATGGCGCTCTTCGAATCCCGGAGATACTCGCAAATCAATTGCCCGCCGACATTCGTCACGCCCTGGAGCAAATCCTTGCCCTGGGGAATAATCTCCTTCCACGACGCGCGCTCCGGCTTCTTCACGTCGATCGCGATGACCCGGTGCCGCGGCGCGTCGAGATCCGTGCGGAAGAAGAACAAGTCGCCATCGTTCCCCACGAAGTCGTAGCTCGCATCGGCATCGGCCAACAGCTCGATCACCTCTTCGCCATCGACCGGCCGGTAAAAAAAGCGGTTCTTCGGATCGGTGCCTTCGCTGACGTAAATCACGAGGAATTTCCCGTCTTCCGTCAGCCCGCCACCGAGGCCCCAGCGCGGCTTGTCCTTGCGCTCATAGATCACGACGTCTTCGGACTGCGGCGTGCCGATCTTGTGGAAGCAGAACTTCTGGAACTCGTTCATCTGCGTCAGCGCCGCGCCCTCCGGCGGCGCATCGTAGCGGCTGTAGTAGAAGCCGCTGCCGTCCTTCGCCCAGGAGATCCCGCTGAACTTCACCCACTTCAGGTGGTCGCCGGTGTCCTTGCCGCTGGCGACGTCGCGGACCAGGATTTCGTTCCAATCGCTGCCGCCGCGCGAGATCGAATAGCCGAGCAACTTGCCGTCCTCGCTCGGCGTGAAATTCGCCAGCGCCACGGTGCCGTCCTTCGACAGCGTGTTCGGGTCGAGCAGCAGGCGGGCTTCCCCTTCGAGCGAGTCCGCGACCTTGAGCACCGACTGGTTTTGCAGGCCGCTGTTATGGGTGAAGAACCACTTGCCACCGAATTCCTGCGGCGCACCGGTGCGTTCGAAATTCCACAGCGCCGACAGCCGTTCGCGGATCACGTCGCGCTGCGGGAGCTTGCTCAGGAAAGCCTCGGTGACCTTGTTTTGTGCGGCCACCCATGCCTTGGTCTCGGCGGCGTTGTCATCTTCCAGCCAGCGGTAAGGGTCGGGCACCTTGGTCCCGTGGATCTCGTCGACCACCTCGGACTTTCGGGTGGCCGGGTACTCGATCACCGCTCCTATGCCCAGCGAAGGAATCATCATGCTTAAGAGTGAGGGAAGTTTAGCACTCATTCGATTTGCGCGGAACCTCGGCAATTACGCGCCAAAAGCCATCCTTTTCCGGCGGATTTCCCTGATTTGGCGACATCTTCTCCAATTCACGACCTCGGAGCTAATCCCATCGTTGACCTGCCGCCGGAACCCTGTGGGATGTCACCTGCGTCGGATGATCGGGACATGCCCCCCACTTTGCTCCCCATGCCCCAGCCAACGACCCAAATTCCGGCCACCACGATCCGATTCCCCCTTGAAGACCGCCGGCAGACCGGGATCCGCAACCGGTCGTCCCCTCGCCCCCGAGAGGACGGCCGGACCGCCGGGGGGGGACACCGGGTGGTAAATCACCGACCGTGGACGAAGCAATCCCCGCGGCAGGATTTCACGTGGTACGTAGTCCCGGCTTGAGCCGGACGAAGCACGGGCGATGCGGTCCATTCCGTTGAAGCGGGCTCCGGGGGACCATGCGTCCGGCTGAAGCCGGGACTACATGCCACCAGGGTCCGGCATCTTAGAGAGGACGAAATCCAAAAACAGTCTTGTCGGCAACCCACGGCAAACTTGCCGCCACTGCAAGGCCCGCTAGATTCACGGAGTGAGCGAACCCCGATTCACCGCCCCGAAAATCCATGCCGCCGGAACACCCGCGGTGGTCTCGTCGCTCCAACACGTCTTCGGCAAGGCCGGGGTCATCCGAGGGACGAAAGCGCTGCTCGGCATCAATCAGGCCGGCGGCTTCGACTGCCCGAGTTGCGCCTGGCCGGACCCCGATGGCATCCGCCCGTTCGCCGAGTTCTGCGAGAACGGCGCGAAGGCGATCGCTTCGGAGGCGATGAACCGCACGATCGGCCG
>JAYTLR010000165.1:0-1569 GCA_043729195.1 Akkermansia sp. | reverse complement strand
GTTGAGCGGCAGGACGCCCATGCCGATGAGGTTGGAGCGGTGGATGCGCTCGAAGGACTTGGTGACCACGGCGGAGACGCCGAGCAGGCGGGTGCCCTTCGCGGCCCAGTCGCGGCTACTACCCATGCCGTAGTCGTCGACGCCGATGATGATCAGCTTGGCGCCGTCGGCCTGATAAGCCATCGAAGCGTCGAACTAACATGCCAGGCATTTAATTCATTTAATTTACGAAGGCGAATATATTCGACTGATTACGAGCGTCTCAAGTGCCCCAACTCGCTACTGCAATCCGGAGCGGATGGGCCCGAGCCCGAGCCACGCAGACGTTTCACACTGGTGAGGAGCAAGAATTTCCAAGTTCCTTCCAGTCGTCGATCTTCAATCCTCCGACGCGGCGGGAAAAGTGTCAGGGAGGCGATTGTTTCCTCCACAGGCAATTTATCGTTATCGGATAAATCCGAGCCGCCGGGCGTGGGGCTGGACCCAACCCCACACGGCCCGGGAGCCTTCCTGGTCCATCGCATAGGTCACCATTGTAGGGGTCGGTTCCGGAAATCCCTCGGAAATCACCTCCGAAGTTGCAGCAGCCGGGCGGGGCCACGGAGTTCCCCCCATGCCGCCGTGTGTGACGCGGTCGAACTCGCGGCAAATCCGCGTGGGAGGATTGCTGCGGCGGGCGACGCCGTCGAAACTCCAACGGGAAAAAGAACCCGCGCTGCGATGCGCATGGACGCAGGCCGCGACGTTGGCGGGAACCTCGCCCGGGATGGGAGTCGCCGCACGGTCCACCGCATCGAAAAGGATCATCCCGTCCACGGTCACACCGTCCCGCTGCAAGCGCTCGGCAACCCCCATCACGCCTGCGGCACCGCGGCTGTAACCGGTGAGCAGGACCGGTGTCGAGGGATTGGCCGCCTTGGCCAAGTGAACGAAGGTGTAGCCTTGGCCGATGATCATCGACATGTCCAAGCCATCCCAACCCGGTCCCCGCAGATACATGCTGTTCCGGGGATTGCTGCGCAACAGGTGATGGACGAACGAGGTGCGGAACGCCGCACGGTACTCGCTATCGGACATCGGGCCGGTGCCGTCGATTCCAAGCAGAATTGCCATGGTCTCCAAGGTAGGGAAAGCCGACAGGAGGTCAATCCATAAGCCCTTCGCGAGTATTGGAAACCATCGGAAAAATGCTTCCCCGGCCCTGCTATCCCTGATGACCCGACTACAAGATTTCGCGATCCCCCGGCACCCTTGCGGGCGATGGGGGACAGGGGATCTTCTCAGGCGAGGATTTGATCCAGGACATACGGCAGGATCCCGCCGGCGAGGTAGTAGTCAACTTCGGCCGGGGTATCGAGGCGGACCTTGAGCGGGAGCTCGATGCGCGAGTGGTCGGGCAGGTGGCAGACCAGCAGGGCGTCTTGCATCGGCTTCAGCTCGCCGTGGATGCCGGTGATGTCGAAGCGGGCATCGGCGAGGTGCTTCACCTTGTCGTAATCGTCGGCGTTGATGAAGTTGAGCGGCAGGACGCCCATGCCGATGAGGTTGGAGCGGTGGATGCGCTCGAAG
>JAYTLR010000164.1:0-6884 GCA_043729195.1 Akkermansia sp. | reverse complement strand
GGCGGCTACCGCCTCGTCCTCGATACCGACGCGTCCTTCTTCGGCGGCCACGACCGCGTCGATGCGACCCTTGAATATCCCGTCGCCGCCGACGGCACGCTTTCCATCTACACCCCTGCACGGACCGCAATGGTCTTCGCGCCCTTGTAGATCAACTTACGATACCCGGCTCTCGCGTCGGATCGGATCTCCGGGTCCCCGATGGTCTCGAATGCCGGCTTACCTCCGAGGTCACGGGATTACTGAAAACCGCTGCTACTGGGTGCTCGATGCGATCTACCGGGACGACCCCAAAAGGAACGCATCCTCATCCGCACCACCACCGCTCCGAAGTTTTCCAATGCGAATCCTCATCTACGCCATGGGCAGTGCGGGGGATGTCCACCCCTTCGCCGGGATCGGCCGTGCCTTGAAAGCCCGCGGGCACGAGGTGTTCGTCATCACCAGTCCCTACTTTGAAGATGTGGTGCGCCGCGCCGGGCTGGAGTTCCGGCCGATGGGATCGATCGCCGATTTCGAGCGGGTCCAGGCCGATCCCGATCTCTGGCACCCGACCAAGGCCCTGCCCTCGATCATCCGCAACGCCGTCGACCCGTCCTACGAACCGATCCTCGAACATGCCAGCGAACTGCACCTGCCGGGCCAAACCGTGATTCTCGCGAGCTCGCTCGGCTGGGGCGCGATGGTGGTCAAGGAACTGCTCGGCATCCCCGTCGCCAGCGTTCACCTCGCGCCATCGCTTTTCATCAGCTCGCATCGCCAGCCGGTGCTGCATGGCGCTCCGGTGCCACAGGGTGCGCCGCGATGGATGAAGTCGCTGCAATGGTGGGCGGCGGACAAGGTCGTCGACTTCCATGTGCTTCCCGCCCTCAACCGCTTCCGCAAGTCCCACGGCTTGCGCCCGGCGCGCGGGATGCTGAGCCACTGGCATTCGCCCGACCGGGTCATCGCCTTGTTCCCCGATTGGTTCGGCCCGCCGCAGCCGGACTGGCCGGCGCAGACCCGAGTCACCGGCTTTCCGATGTTTGACGAATCCGGCCTGCGCGAAGTGCCCGCCGACCTCGAGGACTTTCTCAACGCGGGCGAGCCGCCGGTGGTCTTCACGCCGGGAAGTGCGATGTCCCAGGGCGCCGCGTTCTTCCGAGAGGCGGCGGGCGCGCTCCATCTGTTAGGCAAACGCGGCATTCTGCTGAGCCGCTTCGCCGATACCATCCCGGCCGATCTGCCCGAGGGCGTGCGGCACTTCTCCTACATCCCCTTCAGCCAAATCCTGCCGCGTGCCGCGGCGCTGGTTTATCATGGCGGCGTCGGGACCTGCGCCCAGGCGCTCCGGGCGGGCATCCCGCAACTGGTCCAGCCGATGGCCCATGACCAGCTCGACAACCTCAGCCGCGTCCGCGAACTCGGCGTCGGTGACGGACTGCATCCGCGCCAGTTCAAGGCGAAGCGGATTGCGGCGATGCTCGACCGCCTGCTCCACGACGCGGCTTTGAAAGCGCGGGCGGTAGAGGTGTCGAAGCGTTTCGACCCGGCGGGATGGATGGAACAAACCTGCCAACGGGTCGAGGCGCTCGATCCGGAGATCACTTCAGCGTCTTGATCCGGAGGTTCTTGTAGAGGATCGTGCTGTTGGGATCGTGCGCCTGGAGCGCAATCGCGCCGCCACCCTTTTGCAGCTTGCTCTTGCCGGCTTCCGGAGTGTGGTTCACCAGTTCCTTGCCGTTCACCGAGACCGTGATCTTTTCGCCTTCGACGCGGATCACATACTTCATCCAGGTGTTGTCTTCGAAGGGCTCCTTGTTATCGACCACCGCGTAGAGCCCGCCGGACTTGCGCCAGTCGGACTGAGTGTTGTTGACCTGGACCTCGTAGCCCTTGGCCGGCCAGCCCTCGTCCTGCCACTCGCTGTGGATGAAAATGCCACCGTTCGAACCCGGCTTGGTCATCACGTCGGCGCGCAGCTCGAAGTTCGCGAACTTCCCGTCGTTCACCTTCCCGACATAGAAGCAATGCGAGCGGTCCCCCTTCGCGACGATGGCTCCGTCCTCGATCTTGAACGCGCCCTTGTCTTCCGCAACCTTCCAGCCGTCGAAGGTTTTGCCGTCGAAGAGCGAAACGAAGCCCTCCTCGGGCTCGGCGGAGGCGGACAACACAAGCGCGGCACAAGCGGAGAAGGCGGTTTGGAGCAATTTCATGATGGAACTGGTTTTACGACCGAGAGCCACCCCGTCTATCCTGGGTAGAGTCATCCGCGGGCTGCACCTTGAAAATGCGGGAAACGACAGACCCGTCGGCGCGGCCTTTCTCACCCGCGATGGCGTAATGGCGGAACCCGCGGAACCGGGCCAATTTCCGCGTGTCGGCCATCACACGCCGCCACGGATTTTCCCCCACCTCTCTCCCTCCGGGAACCTTCATCCAGCGTTGTTCTCCCCCCACGACGCTTGAGGAAACACCCGGAGGGCAGGATTTCCGGACAGCTCCGGAGCCGCCTCACGGCAGGCTCCGGCCCGAAAAAAAAGCACCGTCCGGGAAGGCGACCCCGGGCGGTGTTTTCTTGTCCGGACTCAGCGCGCCGCGGCCTTGACCGCGAAGTCGACGATCGGGGCCGGATCCGGCAAGCTGTGCGGATGATGCTTCCCGCCGGGCTTGCGGATCACCTCGATGCTGCCACCGAGTTCCTTGAGACGCGTTTCTAACAAGTCGATGTTCTCCTCCACCGGCACGACTTCATCGGCCGCGCCGATCACCGCGAACACCGGCACCTTGGCCTTCGCCAGCGGCTCAAGATTGTCCACCGGGTTCAATTTCCACGCCAGGGCCTCGTCCTCGTTCTTGAAACCATACGCCTTCAACAGCCGCTGCCAGTCCCCGCCCGAGCCCGGTCCTTTGCCCTTGCCGCCCGGCCAACTTTTGAAATCGCAGACCGGGGCATCGGCATAGATCCCCGCCGTGAACTCCGGCCGCCGCGCGCCCCAGTTGAAGGCATACAGCCCGCCGCGGCTGAAGCCCTCGAGCACCACTTTGTTCGAAAGTCCGTGCGCCTCGGTCAGATGCGCATGAAACCGGTCCATCGCCTCCAGCGCGACCGGCGCGCCGTAAAGATTCTGCATGTCCAGATAGGCGACGTGGAAGCCCTTCTTCAGCAGCGCAATGTCCGCCTGCGGCTCATGGCCGAAGAACTCCGTGCGCCAGATCCACGGCTTGCCCGGCGCGGCCGACTTCGGGCGGACCAGCAAGGCCGGCCGACCCTCATGCACGAAGTCGAGGCGCTCGTGATCATTCCACATCGCTGTCTTCCGCGCGCTCTCCACACGATGCTTCTCTAACAACTTCGCCGATCCCGCCTTCGCCACTTCGAGCTTCTGCCCCGCCTGGATACCCGGCCGGAGGTGCTTCGTTTCCGTCAGCCACGCGAGTTTCAAAAGGTCCTGCGCCTCCTTCAGCGTGGCGAAAGCCTTCCCTTCCGCCAGCACCGGCTCGCCCGGCAGCTTCAACAGCGGCCACAAGCCAACACAGGCCGCACGCGCCATGAAGCGGTGTCCTTCGTCGCCGGGATGCACGCCGTCACCGGCGAACACGAATGCCGGATTCGCCGCTTTCGCCTTGGCGACCGACTCACGAAGCGACGGCCGGATGTCCACGACTTCCCAGCCATCCTTCTTTTTCGAACCCAGCCATGCCGCGAAGCCATCGAGCACCTTGTCGTAATGCTTCGGGTCCTCCGATGGCTTGTCCGCCTGATAGAGCGGCGGCGTGATGAAAACAATCCGCGCTCCGGCTTTCTCCACGTCCTCTTTCAACTTCGTCATTCCCTTCTGATACGCCTCCATCCGCACCGGATCGGGCGGCTGCATGATGCCGTCGTTCATCCCGTAGCAGGCGAAGACCAGCGTCGGCTTGAAGCCGTCGAGCACGCGGCCCAACCGCTCATGGATGCAAGGTCGCGGGAACTTCCCGCCGGCATGGCCGTCTTCCGACAGGCCCGACGCCGTCTCGCTCGGCAGCCCGACGTTGACGATCTCCGCCTTCTCAAACTCCGGCGTCCCCCGCAGCGCCGACTCCACCCCGGTGGTCCAGCGCCCGTCGAAAGTGATGCTGTCCCCAAGGAACAGCACCCGCGGCTCGGCGGCGTGCAGCATGAAGGGAAACAGGAGCAGAAGCAGGGTTTTCATCAGGCCCGTCATAACGCCCCCGCACCGGAAGATCTAGCAGCCTCTTTGCTTCGACCACGAGCACGGCGAATAATTCGGCTACCTGCGCCGCGACGGCGTCCCGTCCAACACACTCAAGGGATCGCTCTGGAAGTCTTTCTTCCATCACCCCCGCGCCCTCTGGCGCTGCCACCAGCTTGCGGCACCCTGATCGAAAGCCGGGTGGCGCCGATGCGATAGAAGCGCGCGGGGCAACCTGTAGCGGCGCGTCTATGACCGCCGCACTTTGTAAACGAAGCAACGCCAAGGCCCGCTCCATCTTCTGGCTGGAGAGAATTTTCCCGTGCTTCGTTTACAGTCACCGGCGGTCATAGACGCGCCGCTACAAGTTGAACTCACTCCACCGTCACGCTCTTCGCGAGGTTCCGCGGCTGGTCGATCTCGCAACCCCTCGCGTTCGCAATGTGGTAGGCGAGCAGTTGCAGCGCGACCACCGTCGGGATGGTACTGACCAGCGGATGGCAGGCGGGGACTTCGATCACGTCGTCCATCGCTTCCATCGCCTCGTGGTCGCCTTCGGTGACGATGCCAAGAATCCTCGCTCCGCGGGCGCGGCATTCCTCGACGTTGCCAAGGGTCTTGTCCTTGCCGGGGATGTCGATGGCCAGCGCGATGACCGGCGTGCCTTCTTGGAGCAAGGCGATTGGCCCGTGCTTCAGTTCGGCCGCGTGGTAGCCCTCGGCGTGGATATACGAGATCTCCTTGAGTTTGAGCGCGCCTTCGAGGGCGACCGGATAAAGCGGGCCGCGACCGATGAAGAAGGCGTGCTCGTCGTGGGCATACTTCGCGGCGATGGCGGCGATGCTGTCGCTGCGTTCGATGACCTTCTGCACCAGCTCCGGAATCGACTCAATGGCGCGGGCGAACTTCATCCCCTCGTCGCGCGAGAAGCGGCGGCCGCGGCCGAGCTTCAGCGCCATCATCAGCATCACGGCGACCTGGCAGGTGAAGGCCTTCGTCGAGGCGACGGAAATCTCCGGACCGGCGTGAAGATAGACGCCACGGCCGGTCTCGCGGGCGATGGTCGAGCCGACGACGTTGCACAGGCCCATGACGAAGGCACCTTTCTGGTTCGCTTCTCGAACAGCAGCCAAGGTGTCGGCAGTCTCGCCGGACTGCGAAATCGCCACGACCAGGTCGCGGCTGCCGATGATCGGATTCCGGTAGCGGAACTCCGCCGCCTGCTGGACCTCGGCGTGAAGGTCGGCCATGTCTTCAATGGCGTATTCTCCAACCAGCCCGGCGTGCAGCGAGGTGCCGCAGCCGACGAACACCACGCGCTGGATCTCCGCGAGGTCGCGCTGGGAAGTGCCCATGCCGGACAGCACGGACGAGCCGAGATTGAAATCGAGCCGGCCGCGGATCGCGTTGCGCAGGGAATCCGGCTGCTCGTGGATTTCCTTGAGCATGAAATGCGCGAAGCCGCCCTTCTCCGCCGCGGCGGCATCGAAGCCGAGTTCGCTGACCTCGCGGGCGACCGGGACCTGATGGAGATCGCGGATGTCGACGTGATCGGCGGTGACCACGGCGATGTCGTTGTCCTCGAGGTAGATCACCTGGCGGGTGTGCGCGATGATCGCGGAGGCATCCGAAGCCACGATGGTCTCGCCATCGCCGACGCCGATGACGATCGGACTGCCGCGGCGGGCGGTGATGATCTTGCCCGGCTCTTTGGCGGAAATCACGGCGATGCCAAAGGTGCCTTCGACCTGGCTGAGCGCGTCGCAGACGGCTTGAAAAAGATCGTCTTGATAACGGTCGCCAATCAAGTGAGCGAGCACTTCAGTGTCGGTCTCGGAGTAGAAGTGGTGACCCTTGGCCTCCATCCGGGTGCGCAGCGAGCGGTAGTTCTCGATGATGCCGTTGTGAACCAGCGCGATGTCGCCGGACTCGTCGAGATGCGGGTGGGCGTTGATCTCGGTCGGCGGCCCGTGGGTGGCCCAGCGAGTGTGGGCGATGCCGGTGGAGGATTTCACGAAGCGCTCCGCCGGCCAATCGGCACGGGCCTTGTCGTTGAGCGCCGACACTTTGCCCGGGGCCTTGCTGACGATGATGGAGCCGTCTTCAAGAATGGCCATCCCCGCGGAATCGTAGCCGCGGTATTCAAGCCGGCGCAGGCCGCTGATGAGGACGCTGGGGGCGGAGGCTTTACCGATGTATCCGACGATGCCGCACATGGGGAATTGAGTATTTGAGATTGATGATCGGAGGTCGGGGAAACCCATCAGCCGGGACATGGAAGACGGGGAAGCTTTTTCCCGAGTCGGCCGAGTGGAAAGCCTGAAAAGCGGGCGGGAGCTTGACGCAAGAAGGTAAGACGATAGCTTACCCCTCGTGAAGACCACCATTTCCTCGAAGGGCCAACTGGTTCTGCCGGCGGAACTCCGGCGACTGGACGGCTTGGAGGCAGGGCAAGCCTTCGAGGTCGAGCGGCTCGACCGCGGCGACTACCGCCTGCGCCGGGTGGAGAATCCGCCGAACGAAGGGCTGATTGATTGGCTGCTGGCCTGCCCGGTGAAAGGCTTTTTGAACGACGAGCCAGCCGCCGAAACCACCGATGACATCCAGCCGGACTTTCGATGAAGTTCCTGGTGGATGTGAACGTGATTTCGGAGGCCACCAAGCCGCAACCGGATCCGGGTGTGGTCGCGTGGTTGAGAAAGCACGAGG
>JAYTLR010000163.1:0-46855 GCA_043729195.1 Akkermansia sp. | reverse complement strand
GCCACCACCTCGAAGGTATAGCGACCGGATGGCACGGCCTCGTAGGCAGCGACGCGCTGGCTGCCAAGCTCGCGCCAACTGTCGTCGAGCCCTTCGAGTCGGGCGCGGTAGGTGACTTTCTCCGGCGCGCTGTAGCTGAGGCCGACGAAGCGGAACTCGAGGCGGGAGCGGCCGGGGCCGGCATCGACGCGGCCATTCGGGGCATCGTGCTGGCGGCCGTTGACGCGGGTGCTTTTGAGATAGACGGGCGGCGGGACGCGGTTGACTTCGACGAGGTCTGGACGGAGCCGGACGACGCCGCTGCTGGTGGGGAACCAGAGCCGGCCGTCGTCGGCTTTCCAGCCGGCAGGGTGATAGCCGCCCATGCATTCGCGGGTGGGCAGGCCGTCGGAGCGGTCGAAGCGAAGCCAGTGGAGAGGCTTGGAGCGATCGGTCACGCGGGCCAGGAGTTCGCTGCGGCTAGCACGAAGGATGCCGCCGAGCGAGCCGAACCAAAGGTAGCCGCGCTCGTCGTCGAGAATGCAGGTGAGGCGGAGATCGGGCAGGCCGTCATCGGCGGCGAAGCGGTGCCATTTCCTGCCGTCCCACAGGAAGAGTCCGCCGCCGAGGGTGGAGATCCAGATTTCGTCACGGGCGACGGGCAGGATGCCGGAGATCCATTGATGCTTGAGCAAGATGGGGTCGCCCAAAAGGGAGAAGGTTCCCTGCTTTCCGCGGAAGACGCGGCCGTCGCTGGTGCCCGCGATCAGGGTGTCATCCGGGCTCCGTTCGAGGACGGTCACGGTGCAATTGACGAGGCCGTCCCCGACTCCGTACTGGCGGACTTGGAGGCCATCGAAGGAAGACAGTCCTTGCTCGCCGCCGAACCAGATGGTTCCGCTGTCGTCCTGCTCGATGGTGCGGACTTTCGACGGGACCTGGCTGCGAGAGAACTGGGGCTCGAACTTCCCGTCGCGATGGAGGAACACCGAGCCGCCGCGGGAGGCGACCCAGAGGCGCTTCTCGCGGTCTTCGAACACGGTGGATGCGGGGCGATGGTATCCGGTGGGGACGAGTTCCAGGTGCTGAACACCTTCCTCGGTCCAGCGGTCGAGCCCGCCGCGGCGATTGGCGATCCACCACGCGCCGGAAGAATCCTGGGTCAAGGCGTAGACCGTCCGTTCGGCGAAGCCCTGCGCGGTCGAGAGCACATCGACGCGGCCGCGGCGGATGCGGGCGAGGCCGTGGAGCTGGGTGGCGACCCAAACGTTGCCTTCGCGGTCTTCAAGCATCTCGTTGAAGGTATAAGACGAAGTGCCCGGCAGCTCGACCGGGGTCATGCTGCCGTCGGAATCCGAAACGGAGAGACGGTTTTGGTCATCGGAAGTCCAGAGGCGGCCGTCGCGTGATCGGAGGGAAGGGGCGACTTCGTCGATGACCGAGCGGCCACCGGCTTCCTGCTTCTCGGAGTCATCGGTGAAGAGCTTGCGGAGGTCATCCGACGGCTTCTTGACGGGTGTGGCCACATCGTTGGCGACGCTCCAGATCTGTTCGCCTTGCAAGAAGTGGATGACGTTGCCCGAGTCGGCGATGAGCTGGCTGACCGATGGCGGGCGGACCGGCGGGGCTTCGACGACTTGAATGAGGCGGCTGCCGTTGATGCGGAAAAGCCCGCCTTGGAAGGTGGCGACCCAAACGCTGCCATCGGAAGGAGCGAAGAGGCGGCGGAAGGCGAAACGGACGCGGCGGAGTTCGCCATCGGGTTCGACGGGCTCGAAGTCGGTGCCGTCGAAGCGGGTGATCCCTTCGGCGGTGGCGATCCACAGGTAGCCGTCGGTCGCCTGGACCATCGAGCGGACGACATTTCCCGGCAGGCCGTCTTCCGACTGCCAGACCCGGGTGATCAGCGGCTGGCTGTCCGCAGCGAAAAGCGGGAGCAGGCTGAGCAGGAAGGTGGCAAGCAGGACGCGCACGGTGGCAGTGTGGAAGGGCGTGGGGGATTGTCGAGGTCGGGGGCGGAGTCTGCTTTGGAGTGCTTAGGCACGATGCAGCTTTAACTTGGGGAACGGAGCCTTTACTCTGGCGGCCACGGATCGCCTTGCCGGCCGATCCGCGGTCGTCGGGGTGGGGCGGAGTTCACCCCAAGCCACAGCGACGTCGTGCCGTCGCACTCCAAAAAAAGTGGGCGGATCACGGCAGGAGAACGACGCGGTAGAAATTCCTGCCGGGCAGCGGGCTGGTGTCGGTGTAAATGTTCAGGCCGTTAATTCCGGGGATGGTGGCGAGGTCGGACCAGATGGCGAGATTGCCGGAGCGCTGGATTTTGAAGGTGAGTCCGGCGACGCCTTGCCACTGGATGACGTGGCCGGCGGCGGCAGTCGCGGTGAAGCGGGAGTTCGGGTCGGCGGGGTTGAGGTTGAGGAGGAACTCGGCGTGGTTTTCGGTGGCGTCCTGGTCGGGGTCGTCGGCAGCGGAGGGGAGGAGATTGGTGAAGTGAAGCAGCTCCCAGGCATCGGGCAGCAGGTCGTTGTCGTCGTCGGGATCCGCGTTGTCGCCGATGCCGTCGTTGTCGGCGTCCGACCATTCGGCGGGATCGAGTGGGAAGAGGTCGGCGTTGTCCGGGCGGGTGTCGTTGTCGTCGTCGGGGTCGCTGTTGTTGCCAATGCCGTCCAAGTCGCTGTCGAGGGACTCCTCCGGGTTGTCGGGGAAGGCGTCGGTGGCGTTCGGAGTGCCGTCGCCGTCGCGGTCGGTCGGAGTTGATGTTAGAGAGAGCGGATCGGAGCCGGCGGCGAACTCGGTGGCGTTGTTCCAGCCGTCGTTGTCGGGGTCGGAGGTTCCGGTGAAGGAGAGCGAGGAGAGCATCTCCGCTTCCCAGGCGTCGGGGAGTTGGTCGAGGTCATCGTCCGGGGCGGGGTCGGCACCGATCGTGAGGACGAGGGTCGGGCGGTTGGCGGCGGTGGCGTCCTCGTCGGCTTGGGTGAAGTACTGGGTGTTTCCGCCGTGGAGGAGAAGAGTGATGACCCGATCAGTGGCATGGGCCTGCTGGATCGCGTTGCGCAGGGGGATGCTGGCAGCGCCGATGTTCTCAAGGGTGCCGCCGGTGGTGGAGTTGCCGTAGGTCAGCAGGGTGGTGACGGTCCCCGGGGCGAAGTCGGTATCGGTGTTGGTTTCCGGAAGGTAGGCATCGTCAATGAGGGGATTCGCCGCGTTGTAGGCGAGCAAAGGCGTGATCAATGTATCGTCGCCATTGAATACGGAGAGGGTCCGGCTGCGGCTGCCCTGGGTGGAACCGTTGACCACGAGGTTGAGGAGCGAGGAGTTGACGGTGCCGCGGGGCAGGGAGGTAAGGTCGAATTTGAATACGGCGACGTAGTGGCGGACGCCGTTGTTCTGATAGCAATTGTTGCGTTTGCTGGTCGTGTCGTTGGTGAGGAAGCCGCCGTCGTAAACGCCGCCGTAGTTGACCTCGCAAAGGGAGCCGTCGAAGCCCGAACCGTCCGAAGTGCGCACGGTGCCGTTGACTGGCTGAGGGAAGGACGCCTGATCGACTGGTGACGTGGAACTCCTGTATTCGACCCAGGAGTTGAAGCCATCGCCATCGGTGTCGTAGAGCGGGGACGCGGTGGCGATGGTGGGGTAGTGAACGAGTTCCCACACGTCGGGAATCAGGTCGCCGTCGAGGTCCGGGGTCGAGGTGTTAGATTTGGGATCGGTGCCGGCGGTTTCCTCCATCTCGTTGTCCGCGCCGTCGAGGTCGGGGTCGGCGGAGCCGGTCTGGAGGAGATTGGTGAAATGGAGGATTTCCCAGGCGTCGGCGAGGTCGTCGTTGTCGGCGTCGGAGGCGGTGCCGCCGGGGAGTGTCGGCATTTCGAGGGCGAGGTAGTCATACATCACGTGGTCGCTGGTGTTGGTGCTGCGGCCTTGGACTAGGGTGATGGTGTTGCTGCCGGCGCGGAGGCGGGAGACAGGGATTTCGACGATGTGCGACGAGTATTTCGCGAGGTTGGTCTGGCGGAGGAGGCCGTTGCCGTTGCCGTGGTTCGGGTAGAGGATGGGGCCGAACTGGGTGGTCTCGTCATTCACGTAGAGATGCATCCGCGAGTAGTGGGAACCGGCGAAGGCGATGTGGAAGCGGGCGTTGCCGGTGGCGGGGACGGAGGGGAGGTTGAAGTTGATGCGCCATTTCCAATTCGCGGAGCCGGCGGTGGTGAAGTAGCCGGTGTGGGCGTAGTTCCAATCGGTGGCGGGGCTCGAGCTGCCGATGGTGTATTCGAGCGGGTTCGGCAGTTCGCTGGAGAACTGCTGGTAGAGGTGGGGCGTGAAGTAATCGTCGCCGTGACGGAACTCGCGCGAATCGCGATCGGCGGTGCCGATCTCCCAGGCGAGCCAGGTGCCGCTGCGGGCGATGTTCCAGCTCAGCGTGCCGAGATTGAGGGTCTGGCCGGCGGTGATGGTGACGGGTGCGGCGTGCTTGTATTCGCCGGTGGCTCCGGCGGTGAAAGCGTAGAGCGTGTAGGTGCCGGGGCGGACGTGGGGGATGGTGAAGGCACCATCGGGGCCGGCCTGGATCCAGTGCTGGTAGCGCTTTGACTCGAACTGCCAGTTGCCGCCGGGGTCCGGCGCGGCGAGGCCGACCCAGGCGTCTTCGCCGTCTAACAGCGGCTTGAGGGGATCGTTCAGATCGAGCGTGCCGCTGACGGTGGCGCGGCCGGCGGCGAGCGGGTAGTCGGGATTTGCGGTGAGCCAGGAATACGGCCACGCGGCCTGTTCGGCGGCGGCTTGCTCCTTGGCGTCGGCCCAGCAGGCGTCGGCCCCGGCGGGGTCGTGGTTGCAGTAAAGGAGGAAGGGGCCGTAGAGCTTGCGCCAGGCTTCGTTGGCGGCGATCGAGGTGGAGGAACCGTTGAAATGGTTCATCCCGAAGTGGATGTGGAGGATGCGGTCGGCGGGGGCGAGGTCCTGCTTCATCGGGCCGTCGTTGAAGAACTCATGGCCGCCAGTGACGAGCCAGACGCCGATGTCCTCGTCGTTCGTCGCGTGGCCCCAGACGGGGTTCTTGCGGTAGTTGGAGTTGTAGCAGTATTTGCCCTCGAACTGCCCGGCGAGGACGCCGGTGTTGAGCTTGAGGATCTCCGCGATCGAGGTGGTGGAGGCCGCGGCGTAGTCGGCGGCGGTGGGCATCTGGCGGTTGCGGAGGTCGTCGACGTAGAGGCGTTCGAAGGTGTTGTCGGGGAGCTTCCAGACCATGCGCCATTCGCCGAAGCCGGTGGCGGGGTAGGTATCGGGGTGATCGAGAATGGCGTAGGTGTAGATCCCGCTGTCGCCGCGGCGGAGGACGTAGTGGACCTCGATGTCGACCGCCTGGGCTTGGGCGGTCCAGGTTTGGCGCATGCCGATATCGACCATGTCCGGCGTGTTGGTCTTGACCGTGTAGGTGCAGCCGGAGGGCTGGCGGTAGTTCGTGCCGCCATCCATCGAGTAGTAGATCTGTCGGGCGGAGGTGGTGAGGGCAACGCCGCGGAAGGTGTAGGCGGTGAATTTCGCGTTGTCCTTGGTGATGGTCGCGCTGGCCACGCCGTTGGAGAGGACGACCGAGCTGCCGTTGTCGGTGAGGGTCACGTTGGCTCCCACGCCGGGTGCGCCGCCGCCGGGGTCGTTGGCGCGGAGGGGCGAAACGACGAGTGTGAGGAGGAGGGCTACGATGGGTTTCACGGACAAGATCGGGCTTTCGGGATATTTGAGATCCCGCGACTGGCATCCTCGTCAAGGCGGCGGGGACGGTCAAATCCCCCGATGGGAGTATCGTTCCGTTTCAGTGGTGCGGCCACTTGGCGAAGTCCTTGGCGACGGATTCTCCCCAGTTGCCATACCAGGCGTAGCCGTTGCGGCGTTCGGCGCCGATCTGGTCGACGGAGTCCTTCTTGATTCCGTCGCGGTCGCAGAAGAAGGGCTTGCCGGTTTCGAGATCGTAGAAGCGGGCCCACAGCGGCGGGGCGGCGGGGTCTTTCTCGAGCACGCGGTCCTTGCCGGACTTGCTGTAGCGGTAGCCGCTCAGCTTGGCGGAGTCGAACCAGGCGACGCCGCCCTTCACCGCGCGGATCACGGCGGGGGATGGCTTTTCGAAATCCATCAGGAAGCGGAGGATGCCGGCGCTTTCGGAGCCGCTGAGCGAGGGGAGTTCATAGTCGCGGGCCTTGGCGGGGGCGAAGGTGACCTCGTCGTGCTGGGCGCACCAGACGGTCGGTTTGCCGCCGAAGAGGATCTGGCATTCTACGATGCACTCCACGCCGCGGCCGAAAGCGGCGGCGGCCTTCTTGTGGCGGTCGGGGTCGAGCACCTTCAAATCCCGGCTGTCGCGGAGGAACTCCAGGAGACGGACCATGCTACCGTCGTTGAAAGTGATGTGGCGGTGGTATTTCTTGCCGGGCGGGTGGAACTGCGGCCAGCCGCCGTTCGGATACTGGGCTTCGAGGATGTGGTCGAAGCCCTTGAGGAAGGCATCGCGGCAGCGGTCGTCGGCGGTGACCTCGAACGCGCGGGCGAGGAAGCGGAGTTCGCCGGTGGTGGCCTTGTTGTCGAAGGTGCCATCGAGTTTGTCCGCCTTGCCGGTGTAGGGCTTGTCGCTGGTGTCCTTGTTCTTCGGCCAAGCGCCTTCGGACGCCTGCCAGGAAAGCACGTTGGCTGCGGCCTCCTTGCCTTCGTCGGAGCCGAACCAGGAGTCGGGCTTCTTAAGGAGCTCCTCCGGCGATGCCGTCGCGGCGGCGAGGGTGAGAAGGAGGGCGATGAGGACCTTCATGGTTAGCAGTGCTGATTCGAGGGTGGCAGGTTACTCAACGATTCGGATCTTGTAAAAGGCTCGACCTGAGGGCGGGGCGGGATCGGTGAAGGTGGCGGAACTGGCGGTTCCGGTGACGCTGCCGATGGAGGCCCAGGGCTGGGAGATGTCCGGGCTGCGGAGGATTTCGAAACCGACGCCGGGGGAGCTGGGCCAGGTGAGGGTGAAGCCTGCGGGAGTGCGGGTCCCGGTGGCCTTGAAGGAGGAGCTGCCGTTCTTCGGGCCCAGGCCTAACAGGAACTCGGTGGCGTTATCGGTGCCGTCGCCATCGGGGTCGGCGGTCGGTGCGGCGTCGGGATGGGTGGTGGAGCCGAAATGGGTGATCTGCCATTCCTCGAAGGGTGACAGGATGGCGTCGACGACGAGCCGGATCTGTCCCGGGGTGGCGGTGTTGATGGTGGCTTCGACGTCGGGTGGAAGGCTGCCGATGACCAGGCCGTCTTCATCGGACAGCGTGCCGGTGTAGGTGAGGAGCGTGTAGGTGCCGGGGGTGAAGCCGGGGCCGGCGGTGACGTGGAGCGTGCCGGCGAGGGTCAGGTTTCCGGTGACGGCGACGAGGTCGGAGGCGGTTCCGAGCTCGTAGGCGAGCTGGCTGGTCGGCGAGAGGGTGAGGCCGTTGGCAAGCGCGAGGGTCCCGGCCGGGTTGCCGGGGGCGAGGGTGCCGTGGCAGGTCACCGCGTCGGCGATGCTGCCGTTGCCGCCGAGGGTGCCGGTGCTTGCTACGGTGGTTGTCGTATTTGCCAGCGAGCCGGTGATGTGGAGCTTGCCCGTGGTGACGGTGGTGGGGCCGGTGTAGGTGTTCGCGCCGGACAAGGTCAGGGTGGCGGAGCCGGTTTTCACGAGGCCGACGAGCTTGGTCGCGCTGCCATCGTAGATCACCCCGGCAAAAGTGGAGTCGGTGTTGTTTCCGCCGATCGTGAAGGTGCATGCGGCGGATCCGCTGTTGTTTGCCATGCCCAGCGAACTGCCGGTTTGGCCGGCCAGGGCACCGAGGTTGAAGGCCGCACCCTGGCGGGCGCTGAGGTTGCGGGTGCCGAGGTCGAAGGTGGCGGCGGCGCTGCCGCTGAAGGCGGTGTTGAAGAAGCGGGCACCACCGGAGCCGTTCAGAAAAATCGTCCCGGAGAACGCCGAAAGGTCACCTTCCAGATCGAAGGCTCCGGTGGTGGTCAGGGTCAGGACGTGGCTGCCGCTTACGGCACCGATCCCGTGGGTGCCGCCGCCGCTGCCGCCGGTGATGGTGGAGTTCGCGGTGACGACGATGGGGTTCGGCGGCGTCAAGGTGCCGGTCGCCCAGGTGCCCCCCGCAAGGGTGACCGGCCCGGTGCCGAGAGCGGTCGCATTTGAGATCACGACGGTGCCGCCGGAGATGGTGGTGCCGCCGGAGTAGAGGTGGACGGAGGAGAGGGTCAGGGTGCCGCTGCCGGATTTGGAAAGCGTGGTTTCGCCGGTGATGCGGCCGGTGCCGCCGAGGGTGTAGTTCTTGGCGGCATTGATGGTGACGGAGGCGGGTGCCACGTCGAGGGCGATGGCGACAGGAGCGGTGGCACTCCCGGATTCGGTGAAGGAGACGATGGCATCGTCCGCGAACGCGGCGCTGCCGCCACCGCTCAGCCAGTTGAGGGTGGCAGTGTCCCAGACGGAACTGACGCTGCCGCTCCAGACGAGGTCGCTTGCTCCAGGTTGCAAGGTGAGGGTCATGGTGACGACTCCCGGTGTGGCAAGATCGAAGGTCGCGTCGAGTTCGGAGCCCACGGGGGCTTGCCAGGAAAGGACGGGGCTGCCCGAGAGCGTACCGGTGTATTGGAGGATCGTGTAGGTGCCGGGGGAGAGGGCGATGCCGGGAAGCGGGCGGATCACGGCGGCAGTGCCGAAGCTCAGGTTTCCGTTGATGGTGAGCGGGTCTCCACCGGCGGTCCCGTGTTCGAGAATGCCGCCGCTGAGGACGCTGACATTGCCGGTGATGGTCCCGCTGCCGCCGAGGACGGCACCGGATTGCACGGTGAAATTGCTGCCGGTGGTGCTGCCGTCGATCCGCAGCGAGCCGGCGGAGACGGTGGTGGCACCGGTGTGGGTGGAGGCACCTGTTAGAGTCCAGATGCCGGTGCCGTTCTTGGTGATCGCGGTCGGGCCGGCGCCGTTGACGATGGCTCCGGCGAAAGCGGCGTCGGTATTCCTTCCGCCGACGCGCCAGGTGACGGTATTGCCGGCGGTGGGTCCACCGCCGAGGCCGGTGGTCGCGTCGCCGGTGAGTTCGCCGATGTTGAAGACGGGGCTGGTGTTGGCGACGTTGAAATAGACGTAACTTTCCGCGCCGATGTGGAGGGCGGCGCTGCCGAAGCCGAAGGTATTGGTGATCCGCATTTCCGAGCCGTCGGCATCGGTGGCGAGGTTGATCTGCCCGGTGAAAGCGGACCAGTTGCCCTTCAGGTCGGAGCGGACGTAGGGCGAGTAGTAGTCGAAGGTGCCGGAGCCGGTCAGGAAGCCTGTTAGAGAGCAGCGGCCGTCGGCATTGAGGCGGCCGGACATGCTGACGGGGACGATCATGTTCCAGGCGGCGGTCTCGCTGGCCTGGACGTTGGCCATGGTGAGCGTGCCGTTTTGGAAGGTGATGGCACCGGTGCCGGGGCCGGAGACGTTGGCGGTGGCACCGGCGAGATAGAGGGCGCCACCGGTGATCGTGGTGCCTCCGGTGTAGGTGTTGTTCTTTGCGAGGATCAGCGTACCCGGGCCGGACTTGGTGAGGCTGCCGGTGCCGGCGAGGGTCCCGCTGATCTGCATCGAGCTGCCGGCGGTGGCGACGTCGAGGGTGCCGCCGGAAGCGCCGAGGGTCAGGCCGCGGTTGGTATTGGTCTGTGATGCGGTGAGTCGGAGGGTGCCGCCGTTGAGGACAAGGTTGCTTGCTGCAGTGCCGGCCGCGCCGATGGAGCTCGGGGTGCCGGCATCGGCGAGCGAGGCGACGGCAAGGATGCCGCCGGAGATGGTGGTGACACCGGTGTAGTCGTTGGCAGTGTTGATGGTGAGCGTGCCGCTGCCGGACTTGGTCAGGCCGCCGGTGCCGCTGATGAAGCCGGTGCCGGAGAAGGTGTAGTTGGCGGTGGCATTCACGGTGACGCCGGCGACGGGGAGCGCGCCCGTCAGCGTCGCGGTGGCGCTGGCGGAGCCCGTGGCGTCGAAGGTCACGGTGTCGCCGGCGACGAAGAGGTCGGGCGAGCCGCCCTTGAGCCAGTTCGTGCTGGACGCGAGGTCCCACGCCGTGCCGGAGCCGCGCCAGACGATGGCGGCGGGAGCGCGGGTGACGGGGACTGTTAGAGTGACCGCACCGGAACCGGCGGCGAGGGAGTAAGGCGTGCCGGGCGGGACGGTGACGGCGAAGTTCGATGCGTTTCCGGTCAGTGTGCCGGTGTAGGTGGCCAGCGTGTAGGTGCCGGGAGGGATGCTGCCGTTGAGCGCTTTGATCACGATACCGACCTTGCCGCTCACGGCGAGATTGCCGGTGATGGCGATGCGGTCGCTGGTGGCGGGGTTCGCGGGGTTGTTCGAAAGATCGAAGGCGAAATAGGAGCCGTCTTGAGCGGCGAGACCGTTGCCGAAAGTCAGCGTGCCCGCATTTCCCATGCCGGATCCGGGAGTGATCGCGCCGCGGTAGCCGAGGGTGACGGGTTGGCTGAAGGTGCCGGAGCCGGCGATTCGTCCGCCGGCGAGACCGGTCGCGAGAGTGCCGCCGAAGGTGCCGCCCCAGACGGTGACAGGGCTGGAAGAAAGCGTGCCGTTCAAGACTAAGGCGCCGTCCCAGATGGTGGTGGAGCCGGTGAAGGCGTGGCTACCGGAGAGAGTCAGCGAACCCTTGCCCGCCTTCATCAGTTTCATCGATCCGGCGAGGGAGCCGGAAGTGCCGTCGAGCGTGTGGTCTTTCGGTGAATACACGGTAACGGCGGACGGAGCGAGGGTGCCGACGAGCGCGACCGGGGTGGTGGCGTCGGCCGCGATGTCGAAGCGCACGGCTTTCCCGGAGGTGAAGGTCGAGGTGCCATCGTTCCAACTGTTCGTGGCGCCTTCGTCCCAGGTCGTGCTGCCGATGCCGCCGCGCCAAACGAGATCGGCAGGCACGATCGGGGCGGGTGGCGGCGGGGTCATGCCGGTGCCGAGGTAGTAATCGACATAACTGGCCTGCACGTAGCCCTTGGTGGTCGACTGGGCGCGGTACTGCGGGTTGTGCATCAGGGTGGGGATGCGGAAGGCGGTGCCGCCCGACGTCTTCGTGGAGTCGAGGTTCCGGGCGAGGTAAATGCGCAGTTCCGAGTTGTCGGTGGCCACGCAGAGCAGCTCCTCGCGCCAGTCGCCGAGGATGTCGCCCCAGAACTGCGGCCGGCCGCCGTAGGCGATGTAGTTGTTGTAGGGCGAGTTCGGTGCCGCGGGGTCGCTGTAGAGGCTGATCACGCGGGTGCTGCCGCCGTTCGCGGTGTTGAACTTGTCGATGCCGGGGCTGGTCGCGGAGCTGCCGATGGTGGAGAGGAACTCGCGGGTCAGATCGCCGTCCCACCAGATCGCTTCGGGCGGGAAAGGCTGCGTGGAGTAGGGGAGCTGGTTGCCCTTGCAATCGAAGATTCCCGGCCGGGTGGAGAACATCTCGCAGCCTTTCACGCCCGGATCGATGTCGGCGGCGAGACCGCGGCCGACGTCAACGACACCGCCGGCGTACCACTTCTTGATCATCGCGCCGGTGTCCGCGGTGTAGAGCGCGGTGGCGAGGCCGGTGCCATTGTTCTGTTGGATGATATAGTTTTCGAGGCCCGGGCGGTCGGGATCGATGTCGGTCAGGTGGAAGCGGTCGCCATGGACCATTTCGGCGACGTTGAAAAGCTGAGTGCCGTTGTCATCGATGACGAAGCCGATTTCGACGAACTCGTCCTTGCCGTCGTTGTCGACGTCGGCGATGCGGATCTGGTGGCCCTCGGGCGAATGCAGCGCGCCGGAGTCGACCCACGACCAGCGCTGGGTCAGGCTGCCGCCGCGCCAGTCCCAGGCGGTGATCACTCCGTGGAAGGCATTCGACGAGTCGCGGTTCTTGGCGGCCCACAGCACGGACGGCCGGCGGCCGTCGAGGTGGAGGATGCCCATGTGGCCGTTCATCGGGCCGTCGGCGAGGCGTGGGTTCGGGGCGGTGGCGCGGGCGAGTTCGGCGCCGGTGAGTCCGTCGATCACGGAGAGGAACTGGACGTTGTTGCTCGCGCCGCCGGTGAGGGTCGCGCCGTTGCCGAAGACCACGCCGTTCGCGGTGCGGAGCAGGACCTCGGCCCGGCCGTCGCCGTCCATGTCGTAAACCGTCACGTTGTCGCCGTGGCCGAGGCTGACGGTGGAGGAGCCGGGCTCGATGTTGTATTTGTAAAAGCTGTTAGGCCCGAGATCGATGCGCCACAGCAGGGTGCCGTCGCGCTTGTAGGCCTCGAGGAACTGGCGGAAGCCTTCGCCGGACTGGCGGTCGACGACGAAGTCGAACTCGCCGTCGCCATCAAGGTCGCCGACCCAGCAGAACTTCACGTCGAGCGCGCCGTCCGGAGTCGGTTGCAAAGAGACGGGGACATACTGGCGGGTCGGGGGATTCGCGGGAAAAGCGGCCGCGGCGGTGAGCGGATTGGCCCAGGTGTCGGGCACTTCCAGGCCTCCGAGGACCGGCTTCACCGAGTAGGCGTAGGCAGTGGTGGCGAGGTTGGGCGGGGTGTCGAGGTAGTCGGTGGTGGCCGCCAGCGGCGAGGCATTGAGTTTCACCGGGGCACTGCCGTTGGCGGAGCGGTAGAGGTTGAAGGCGATGTCGGTGGGGTCGTTCCCTAACAGCCGCCAGCCGACGTAAACCTGCGTGCTGTTCGAACGCAACGCGACCGTGCCGCGGCCGAGCGATTCCAGTTGCCGCTGGGCGGTGGCGGTGCCGTGGAGCAGCAAGGAGGCAAGGAAGGTGATGGTCGTGTGGAATCGGAGACGCGTCATGGACATTCGCGCCGGACCAAGGACTCATGACCCTGAGGCGGCAGGCTCGAAAGATTGCCCCGGCGAACCCCCAGCGTCGATCCCATGAAAGGGTTACGATGCCTTGCGCGAGCGCCGCCATAGGGCGCGGGCCAGCCAGCCGGCCATGCCTGCGAGAAGAAAGAGGAAGACGAGGTGCATGGGCTCCAGTCGGTGGTCGGATGGCGGGACGGCGGGCTGCGGGATCGGCGGGGGCGCTTTGGCGGGTGTCACTCCCGGGGCGGCGGGCCGGAGGTCGATGGTGACGGAGGGATCGCCGCGGCGGATGGTTTTGCGCAGAAGGGGCTCGATGTCGCGGGTGAAGCGGGAGCCCGAGTGGTCGAAGACCGTGACGGAGCCGGTGTCGAGTTCACCGAGGCGGGGAAAGAAGGTCGCTTCGAGGATCACCGGCCACTCGGCGGGGCGCTCGAAGTCGAGGGTGAAGGCGACATGCTCGTGGCCGGGTTCGTGGTTCTCGAAGAGGCAGTCCGCTTTGAGGGGAGTGAGCAATTTACCGCCGGCATCCACTTTGAAGAGACCCGGGGCCTCGGCGGCCAGGATGGGGCGGGCGATGGCCTGGGCGGCCTGGTCCGCGGCGCGGGGTGCCCGGTCGCCGAGGAGGGTCCATGCGAAGGGAATGGAGGTGCGGATCACGACGCGCATCCGGTCGGGATCCACGCGGACTTCGGTCTCGTTCTCGAAGCCGCCGTGGGCACCCGCCTTGCCCGCCAGGAGCAGCATCGCGAGGCAGAGGGATTTCCAAGGAGCGCCAGCGGTCACTCTAACAAGTGGAGCGCTTTTCGTGCCGGGTGACAAGCGGACGGATCGAAAAGGGCCACCTGCGGAGGTGATCCGCGGGTGGCCCTGGGGAAGGAGCGGGGGAGAAGGGATTCCGTTCTTCACGCGCGGCGGCGGCGGAGCAAGACGAGCATTCCGAGTCCTCCGAGTGCGGCGGCGGCGGGTTCGGGAACGGTGTAGAGGACGATGTCGTTGCCGCCGGTGAGGGCGACGGTGCCGCTGTCGCCGAAGCTGCCGGAGTAGGTGATGAAGAGATCGACGCCGCCGAAGTTTCCAACCAGGGCACCGTCGCTGGTGAGGCCGCTGAAAGTGCCGGAGCTGCTCGCGGTGTCGCCGAGCTGGAGGATCCCGAAGGCCTGGTTGCCGGCCAGGGCAAAACCGTTGATCAGGGAGATCGAAAGGGTGCCGGAGCCGAGGGTCAGGGCGGAGGTCGCGCCGGTGAGCTTGGTGCGGTCGTAGTCTTCGGTCCCGTTCAGGGTGAAGGCGGTGCCGCCGAGCTCGATCCGGGTGGTCGAGGAGGCGGTCAGGTTGAGGTTACCGGCGATTTCGAGCGAGCCCGCGCTGGCCCCGGCGGCGAAGTTGGCGGCGTTGACGGTGACATTGCCACCGGTGGTGCCGGTGCCGCCGAGGGTGCCGCCATTCGCGGTGACGGCGGTGGTGCCGAGCGAGCCGTTCACCAGCAGGGTGCCGGCGGAGACGGTGGTCGCGCCGGTGTAGGTGCTGTTTCCGCCGAGGGTCTGGGTGCCGCTGCCGGACTTGGTCAGGGAGATCGCACCGGAGCCGTTGGCGATGGAACCCGAGAAGCTGCCGTTGGCGTCGTTGTTTCCGAGGTTGATGTTCTTGGTGCCGGAGCTGAAGGCGGAGATGCTGCCGCCGCCGGAAAGGCCGTTGATGTTCTGGCCGAAGCGCAACCCGAGGAAGGCCCCTGAAGTCACGGTGACATCGCCCTTGCCGGTCCCGCTGGGCAGGACGTTGGCCAGGTTCAAGTCGAGCGTGCCGGAAGTGACCGTGGTGTTGCCGGAGTAGGTCTTGGCGTTGGTTTGAAGGCGGAGGGAACCCGGTCCCACGACTTCGAGGCTGCCGGTTCCGGAGATCACGCCGTTGAAGTCGATCCGGGTGGAAGTGGCCATCGAGAAGAGATGATTCCCGGAGGAAAGTTCCGTCGCGAGGTTGATGCCCGTCGGGTTGCCGGCGCTGTTGGTGATGTTGCCCGTCAGGACGATGGAGTTCCCGTTGAGGACGAAAGCGGCTCCGCCGAAGGAGATGTTGGCGAACGAGGTGCCGGCGGCGAAATCGTTGTTGGTCGTCCGGGTTCCGCCGGTAGCGGGAGGATTGAAAGCGAGGGAATCGCCTGCGATGGGAGCGATGTCGCCGGACCAGTGATCGGCAACCGTCCAGTTGGCACCTGCGGTGGCGTTGGAGGTCCAGGTGGCGGCGGAGGCGGGAAACGCAGCGGCGAGGGCGCTGGTTCCAAGGGAGAGAAGGGCTTTCTGGGTTTTCATCGGCTTGACTCGCAAGCCTAGGTTCCGGCTTGCGGAGACATGGAGCGATTCTCTTTGCGATCCGGCAATTAACCCGAAGGGGTAGTCCGGGGGCATCAAGGGGTGAACTCGACCCGGTAGAAGGCCTTGCCGAAGCTGGCGGGATCAGTGAAGGACGCGGTGTTGCCCGGGCCGCCGGTGACGGTGCCGATCGAAGGCCAGGCGCCCTTGAGATCGGGACTGCGCCGGATGGTGAAGACGATGCCCGGGGCGCTCGGCCAGGTGAGGGTGCGGCCGGAGATCGTGGTTTTGAAGGCGCTGGAGCCGTTGGAGGGATTAAGGCCGAGGCGGTATTCGACGAGGTTGGAAGTGCCATCGGCGTCGCGGTCGCCTTCGGCGGTTTGGGCGAGGTTGCCGAAATTTGCGGTCTCCCAGGTGTCGGGCAGGCCGTCTTCATCGGAGTCGTCGATGACCAGCGCAACTTGTCCCGGGACGCTGGTGGAAAGGTGGGCGGTGGTGCCGCCGGGGATGCCTGTTAGAAGGGCGGTTCCGGTGAGGTCGCCGCCGCAGGTCATCAGCGGGTAGCGGCCGAAAGGGGTGCCGGGGGCGAGGCTGATCTGGACCGTTCCGCCGAGCGCGAGGTCGCCGCTCACGGCCAAGAGGTCGGAGCTGAGACCGCCGCGGAGGCGGGTGGTGCCGCTGAGGAAGGCGTTGCCTTGGAGGTTCAGCGTGCCCGGAATGCCGGAGCTGAAGCCGCGGCCTTCGAGGGTGCCGGCGGCATTCAGGTCGGTGGTGAGCGAACCGTGTGCCATGAGGGTCGCGCCCGGTGCGACTTCGACGGACTCGGTGGTGAAGTTTCCGCCCTCGAGTCTTAGGATTGCGCCGCTTTCCACGCCGGTGGCTCCGGCGCAGGTCATGGTGCCGGTGATCCGCAGCGTGCCTTGTTCCACGGTGGTGCCGCCGTTCCAGAGTCCGGTGCCGGAGAGGGTCCAGATGCCGGAGCCGGTCTTCTCGTAGTTGGTGGCGGTGCTGGTGTTCTGTTCGCCGATGTTGCCGGCGAAGGTGGCGTCTGTGTTCTTGCCTCCGATGCGGTAGGTCAGGGCGCGGCCGCCGGTAACGCCGCCGCGGAGGTAAGAAGCGGCGGGGCCGTTGAGCGCGCCGACGGGGATGGTGGTGCCGGCCCCTTCGGCGAGGATGCCGGAGTAGTAGAAGGAGGTGTTGGCGCTGAGGTTCACGGTGGCGGCGGGGAGGCCGGGCCAGTAGTAGTTCGGGGTGATGCGGAATTCGCCGCCGCCGGCATCGGTGATGACGTTGACGATGCCGGTGAAGGCGCTCCAGTTCCCGGTGATGTCGGAGCGGACGTAGGTGCTGCGGTAGCCCAGCGTGCCGGTCCCGCTGACGTTGCCGCTGAAGACGCCGCGGGGGGCGGCGTGGAGCTCGGCATTGCCGGCGACGATGAGGGCGTTGGGAACGGTGCCGGCGCTGGTCCCGTCGCCGGCGCTGTACATTTTCAAGATGCCGCCGTTCAGCGTGACGGCTCCGGTGCCGAGTCCACCGGCATTGGCGGTGGCGTTGGCGAGCTGGATCGATCCGGCATTGAGGATGGTGCCGGCGTGGCTGTTGGTTCCTGTTAGAGTGAGCGTGTTCGAACCGCTCTTGGTCAGGATGCCGCCGCCGAGTCCGCCGGCGAGGGTGTAGGCTTTGCTGGAGTGGTTGAAGAGGGTTGAACGCGGCGCGACGGTGCCGGACGGGGTGATCGAGAGCACGGTGGCGCTGTCGTTGAAAACCACGGCGTCGTTGGTGCCGAAGGTGTTCGGGCTGGCACCGGACCAGTTGTCGGGGGTGACCGTGTCCCAAGCCGTGCTGGTCGCGCCGGACCAGGTGAGGGTGGCGGGATCGCCGGTGACGGTGAGCCAGATCTTTGAAGGATTGGAGCCCGGGGAACTGTGATCGAGGGTGAAAGTCTGGCGGGTGCCGGCGGGGAGGTTGTGGTTGAGGGTGACGCTGCTGGCGGTGCTGTTAGACGCTCCGGTCACGAGGTCGTAGGTGCCGGCGGCGAGGGAGCCTTCGAACAAGAGGAACTGGAAGTTCAGCGCGCCTGTTAGAGCGAGTGTGCCGCCGGTCATTATGACCTTGTCGTTGGCTCCGGTGGTCGTGGATGACATGTCGCAATACATCGTCGAACCGTTCAGCGAAAGTCCGCCGCCGAGGGTCAGGGTGGCTCCGGTGAAGGGGACGGTGCCGGGAGAAAAGAAGGCGCCGGGATTGATCGCGACCGGACCGGCGATGCTGCCATCGCCGCCCAACAGGGTGCCGGCCGCCGCGGTGACGGCGGTGGTGCCGAGCGTACCGTCGATCAGCAGGCCGCCCTCGTTCAGCGCAGTGGGGCCGGTGTAGCTGCCGGTGCCGCCGAGGGTGAGCGTGCCGGCACCGGTCTTGGTGATGCTGCTGGTGCCTCCGCCGTTGGCGATGTTGCCGGAGAAGGTGCTGGAGGTGCCGAGTCCGCCGATCAGGAATGTGGTGGCGCTGGTGCCGCCGGTCGCGCCGGAGAGCGTGGTGCCGGCGATGCCGCTCAGTGCGCCAAGGGTGATGGTCGCGGCGCCGCTGCGCTTGTTCAGGGTGGTCGAGCCGAGGAGGTGGAAGGCGGTGGTGGGACTGCCGGTGGAGCCGTTCAGGCGGATCGGCGAATTGCCGGTGAAAGTCAGGGTGCCGCTGTAGCCGGAGAGATCGCCGCGGAGGTCGAAGACGTTGGTTTGCTGGATGGTCAGCGGGGCGCTGCCGTTGATCGCGCTGATGCCGGTGGCACCGCCGCCGCTGCCGCCTGTGATGGTGGCCGGGCCGGCGATGGTGAGCGGGTTGGTCGGGCCGTTGGCGCCGATGTTCCAGGTGCCGCCTTCCAGCCGCAGCGGCGCGGTGCCGAGGGCGTTGGCATTTCCGATGAACAGCGTGCCGGACTCGTGGGTGACCGAGCTGAAAGCGTTGGGGCCGGTGTTGGAGATCGTCAGGTTGCCACTGCCGCGCTTCGTGAGAGGGCCGGTGGCGGTGATCGCGCCCGTGCCGGTGAAGGCGTAGTTGCCGGTCGCGTTCACATCGAAGGTGGTCGGCGCGACGGTGCCGGTGACGGTGATGTTCGGCTGGGCGATGCCGCTTTGATCAAAGGCGACGCGGTCGCCGGTGGAGAAGGCGACGGTTGAGTTGTTAGATGGGCGGAGCCAGTTCGCGGCGGTGTCGTTCCACTGGTTGCCGTTGCCTTTCCAAGTCAGGTCGCGGGGCAGGGCGGCGTTGGTCACGATGATCGCGAAGGTCTGCGTCCAGGCGTGGCCGGCGGCATCGGTGACGGTGAAGTCGAAGCGGGCGCGGCCGCTGAAGTCGAGCGTCGGGGCGAAGGTGGCCATGCTGCCGGTGACGCTGACGCCGCCGCCGCTGGCATTGCCGGTGGTGAACACGGGCGTGGCGGTGAAGCCGGTGGTGTACTTCGTGAGGTCGACCGTCAGGCTGGTCGGCGATCCGCCGATGTGCTTCAAGACGGTGCCGTGCGGGACGGCACGGTAGTGGAGGTATTCTTCGAGGCGGGTGTAGCCGGAGACCGTGCCGGCGGGCATGAAGGTGGGGCTGGTGAGGAGGCCGCCACTGCCGGCGAGCGCGGTGTTGTGGTCCTGCACGGCGGGGTTCCAGCCGAGGGCGGTCTCGTAGAAATCGGGCATGCCGTCCTTGTCGGAATCGACCGGCGCGGCGGTGGAGTTGAGCGTGCCGAAGCCGGCGTTGCTGACGCCGGCGAGGTCGCTTTCGCGGGTGATGTGGTTGCGGGTCTGGGTCCGCAGGTTTTGCATCATCCGGGCATCCACCTCGTCGTGCACCGGGCCCGGGTGGGCGGCATCGAGGCGGAGGGCACCGGCGCTGGAAGCCACTTTTTTGAAGGCGAGCGTCGCGTGGTCCTGGGCAACCGGCACCGTGGCACCGGCAAAGGGCGTGGTGGAGCGGTAATGGCGGGGGAAGTCGGTGGTCGCGCTGTTGTTGACGTCGTAGGCGGGCACGACCTCGGCGGGATTGAATTCGCTGCCCTGGACGATGGCGTAGCCCTTGTCGGTGCCGTCGAGCAGTCCGTCGCCATCGGAGTCGTGGAGGCAGCCATTCAGATAGAGGCTGAAGTTCGGCCGGCGCGTGGCATTTCGGTCGAGCCAGCCTTTCTCCAAGGCGCGGGTGCGGATGTTGCCGGGCGGGCAGAGGAAATAGGAATTGATGACGTTGGCCTTCCACGCGGCGGGCGTGTTCGAGTCGCCCATGATGAAACCGATGTCCCAGTCGAAGGTCACGTTGTTGACCCACTCTAACAGACCGTTAGGCCGCGCCTTGGGGTTGCGGGTGTGGTTGTGGGCCCACAGCGTATGATGGCAGGTGGCGTGGTTCTGGTCCCAGAGTCCGCCGGCCGAGTGGGTTTCGAGTCCCCAGGAATTGACCGACCATTGGAGCGTGAGGTTTTCCGGGGGACTGCCGAAGGACGAAATGTTCTCGTCGGTGCTGAAGGCCATCGAGATGTGGTCGAGCACGGCGTTCTGGCAGCCGCTGTCGAGGTCGACGCAATCGCCGCCGGACCCGTTCTTGCCGTGACGGAAGCGAATGTGGCGGATGACGATGTCGTCGGCGGAAATGCGGAAGGTGCCGTTTCTCAATCCGATGCCGTCGCCCGGTGCGGTCTGGCCGGCGATGGTGATTTCGTTCTTGGTAATCCGCAGGTTCGAGCTGGGGACCGGGATGTAGCCGCTGACCGCGAAGACGATGGTCCGGCCGCCGGTGGGGGCGGTGGCGATGCCATCGGCGAGCGAGCCCGCGCCGCTGATGTTTAGGTTGGTGACGGTGTAAACGTCGCCGGTGCCGGTGCCCGAGATCACGCCGCGGCCGCCGGTGGCATGCGCCCCGAAGCCCTCCGCGCCGGGGAAGGCGGGGATCTGGGCGGTGGCGGTGGAGATGAGGATGGGAAGGAGGAAGTGCTTCACGGATCGGTGCGGAAAGGGGCGGCGGGGAGGCCGGCGGTGTTGAAGAGATTCGCGCCTGCCGGGTTGTCGGCCCAGGCGTAGCGGACGTGGACGGGACGGGGGACGGCGGGGCTGGAGACGATGACGGTGTCGCCTTCGATCCCGGCCTCGGCCCAGACAAACTTCCGGTCGTCGCCGGCGATTGCGAATTGTTTCAGCGGGCCGTCTTTCGCGACGAGGCCGCCGTCGGTGGTGTCGAAGTGCAGGACGATGCGACTGTCTTCAATCTCGGCGGTCTTGAAGACGGGGCCGCGGGAAGGGAGGTCCTTGGCGTAGTCGTTTTTCAGGGCAAGCAGGGCGAGGCGTTTGCCGACGTCCTGCTTGTTGCGAGGGTGGATGTCCCTTTCTTCGCCGAGGTCGAGAGTCACGGCCATGCCGGTCTTCGGCAGTGAAAGCGAGGTCGCCTGGGCTTCGCGCATCGTGGCGAGGCTGCTGTCGGCGGGCTCGGGCTTTGGCTTTTGATAAGGGGCGAGCTGGACGAAGTGGAAGGAGAAGTCGCGGTTCCAGCGGGCGCGCCAGTCTTCGATGAGAGCCTTCTGGAGTGCGGGGTAGAGCTGGCGGGTGCCGAGGTTCGACTCGCCCTGATACCAGATCGCGCCGCGGAGGGCGTAGGGGACGAGCGGGGCGATCATGCCGTTGAAGAGCACGGACGGGTTGTGCTGGTCCTGGATGGGGTCGGGATGGCGCGGAGCCCGGCCGTTTTTGTTAGAGGCGGTCCATTTTGCCATGGCGGTGCCGTAGTCGCCGAAGGGCTTCGGGTGGTCGCGGTAGGCGATGAACTTTTTCCAGAAGGCATCGTGCAGCGGCTTGAAGGCGGGATCGGCGGCGAGTTTTTCCCGGCTGATCCACGCTTCCGCGGTGCTGGCCCCGAAGGCGCTGGTGACGAGGCCGACCGGCACGCCGAGTTCCTTCTGCAACTCGCGGGCGAAGAAGTAGGCGACGGCGGAGAAGTCCCCGGCGGTTTCCGGAGTGCAGGGCGTCCACGCGCCTTCGAGCTCGGGTTGCGGGTCTTCGTTCATGGCCCACTCGGCCTTGAACTCGCGGATCTGCGGGTGATCGGCCTTGGCGACCTCCTGCTCCCAATTCGTCGCCCCGGCGTAGGATCGCTTGGCGGTCTTGGCGAGGGAGAAGTCCATGTTCGACTGGCCGGAGCAGAGCCAGACTTCGCCGACGAGGACGTCGGTGAAAGTAAGAGAGGCATTGGAGGTCGCGACCTTGAGCTCGTGGGGGCCGCCGGCGGGCAGGGCGGGGAGGTCGAGGCGAAACTTACCGTCTTCACCGGCGGTGCTGCTGGCGGTCTTGTCGGCGATGCTCGCGGTGACCGTGGTGCCCGGCGTGGCGCGGCCCCAGACCGGGAGCGGCGTCTCGCGCTGGAGGACCATGTGGTCGGAGAAGACGCGCGGCAGCCAGAGGTCGGCGGGGAGCAGGTGTTGGCCGAGTGCGGTCGGGCGGAGCGCGGCGGCGAGGACGGTGGCGTTGAGTTCGGCTCCGGCGGCGTTGGGGTGGGTGTGGTCGCCGGAGGCAAAGTGGGCGGTGAGTTTTTCCTCGCCCAGCGACTCGTAGCGGTCGGCGAGGAGGGCGTTGAAGTCGATGAAGAGCGCCCCGCTTTGCTCGGCGGCTTGCTTTGCCCAGCCGCCGTGGCTGTCGGTGGCGCGGCCGATCTTGCCGTCTTTCCAAATGTTGCGGGGGATCAGCGAGAGGACGATCGGGGTGGCGCCCTTGGCCTTGGTGTCGGCGATGTATTTCCGCAGGTACCAGCCGAAGCTGCGGACGGTCTCGGGCTGGCCGTCGGTCTTGCGGACGATGTCTTCGCTCTCGTCGCCATTCCCGCGGATCGAGGCGCGGCAACGGTCGTCGTTGAGCGCACCGCCCTCGTTGTGGCCGAACTGCATCAGGACGAAATCGCCGGGCTTGAGGTTGGCGAGGACGGCGTCCCAGCGGCCTTCGGTGAGGAAAGTCCGGCTGCTGCGGCCGCCGATCGCGCGGTTGATGACTTCGATTTTCGAGGGATCGAAATGAGCGACCAGCGGATCGCCCCAACCGCGGGTGCCGGCGGTCTGGTTGCGGACGGTGGAGTCGCCGAGGATGAAAAGGGTGGGTTTCCCCCACGCGGCGGCCGTCAGGCAGCAGGCGAGGAGAATGCGGAGCAGGGTGCGCATGGGAGAACTATGGGTCCAGGGAACGAGGATGTCGCATACCCTCTATGGGGTAACCGGGGGACCCAGATGGGAACAACGAAAGAGACGAAATGGTCGAAAATGGAAGAGGCGGGAAAATGGCAGGCTCAACCCTGCGGGTGTTCGGAGGGGGGCTACCCGGGATTTGAATTTCGCGGAATTTCGCTGATTTCGTTGTGACGATTCCAGGGGCAGAGCCATTCCTTACGCCCCCGCTTCAACTGATCAGCAGCAGCCGCGGCGGATCGCCGGGCAGGGTGTCCGGGGCGCGGTGGACGCAGGGCGGGACGGGGCTGCCGGGCCAGTCGACGGCGATGCGCCAGAGGTGGCCGATGCCGAAGGGAAAGGGCTGCGCGCCGGGGGCGGCGGCGTAGTGCAGGTCGTAGTGGAGCTCGCTGAGGTATTCCGCAAAGTCCGCGTCGTCGTCGCCGCCGAACTCCGCGAGGAGGGCCGCGCGGAGTTCGGGGATGTCGACCTTCCGCAGCGCCTCGTCATTGCGCAGGCCTTCGCTGCACGCGCCGTGGTAGGTGCAGAGCCAAGTGTCGGCCTCGACCGGGGCGCTGTCGGCGTGGAAGGACATCACATCGGTGGCGACCGGGCCGGGGTCCTCGTCGCGGGGGTAGCCGTCGATGCGGTTGAGGACGGGATCGCGGTCGTGCTCGCGGAGTCGGCGGAGGTCGGTGAGCATGAAGTCGATGGCGATGCGTCCGGCGGGGCTGACGGGGAGGCTTTCGAGCGTGGCTTCGTCGAGCGGGAGGATGCCGTCGGCGGCGGGAAGCAGGGCGACCACTTCCGCGAAATCGCCCGGCAGCTCGCGCGGCCAGCAGAGGGCGTTGATGCCGTCGGCGAAGGACGTGGCGAGCAGCGCTTCAAAGGAATCGACGACCCGGAGGCGCGGGTAGCCGGTGGGCAGGGTGAGGGGTGTCATGCGGGTGGGAGGGAGCTTGCGACGCCCGGGCGTCCCGGTCATCTGGATTTTTGGAGGGCTGCCTCTCCGGTGTTACTCCTTCATTCGAATCTTGTCGCCGCATTGATCTTCCTCTAAACGCGGCCATGATCGTCCGTCACCCCAAACCCGCTACCCGGAGCACTGCCCGGGCTGAGTGCGCGTGGGGGTATCGGGCCCGACCCGCGAGGGACGCGAGACAACGCGTCGCGCCCTTCGGGTTCCACTAATACGGATACCGCTACTACAACGGCACCTCCAGCAGATGGGTGTCGAGGGACCCGATCGATAGGCTGGCTGCAACTACGGGGCTGCGGGCGAGCCGCCCGCGCCCCTCTTGTTAGGAGTCGTTTTGTCGGGGACTGACGGCGATATTCAATTGCCGAAGAACTTTCGTGCGAGCGCCAGCAGGCCGCTGAGCAGGGCGCTGATGAGGAGACAGGTGACGATGGGGAAGTAGAAGCCGCCCTTGTCGCCCTCGATACGGATGTCTCCGGGCAAGCGGCCAAGCCACGAGAACCAGCCGCGGCCGCCGCCGAACCAGAGCAAGAGTCCGATCACCGCGAGACCCAGCCCGGCGATGACGAGAAGGCGTCCGACGTTTTCCATCTTGGATGATCAGGCAAAGGCGTTGCGGAGCAAGTCGAGACTCTTGGGGATGGCGGTGAGAGGGTCTTCCTTGCCTTCGAACTCGAGCGAGACGTAGCCGGTGAAGCCCGCGCCTTTCAGGATCTTGGCGATCCGCGGGTAGTCGAGGTCGAGGGTGTACCAGACGCCGCCGCCGAAGTAGGTTTTGGCCTGGAGCAGCACGGTGTCGGGGGCCAGCTTGGCCAGGCGCTCGTAGGGGTCCTCGAGGAAATTGCCGGTGTCGAGGGTGACCTTGAGCCAGGGCGAAGCGATCGCGTCGACGACGCGCTTCACGCCTTCCGGGGTGACGCCAAGGCCCCAGTGGTTCTCGAGACCGAGGACCACGCCGCACTTTTCGGCGACGGGGAGGATCTTCTGGTAGGACTCGATGACCCAGCCGTAGGCGTCTTCCTCGTTGAAGCCCTTGATCGGTTCCTCGACGCCGCGCTTGGCCATCAGGTCGTTGAAATCCTTCGAAGTGCCCCAGGTGCCGGAGTTGACCCGCATGGTCGGGATGCCGAGGGCGTAGGCCTGCTCGATGCAGTCGGTGGTGTGCTTGATTTGGGCATTGCGTTTCTCGGCGTCGGGATTGAGGAAGCCCTGGTGGGTCGAGTAGCCCATGAGATCGAGACCTAACAGAAAGGCATGGCGTTTGTATTTCTGTAGCGTCCCGTTGTCCGGGATCTCGTTGGCCGCCGCGATTTGGCGCTGGAGAATTTCGAAGCCATCGAAGCCCATCCTCGCGGCATGATCGAGGCAGGTCGGGATGTCGCGCAGGGCCTCGCGCTGGAAGCCCCAGAACGAGTAGGACGAGACCCCGATCCGGTTCGGCCGGGAGGGAGCCGCGGGCTTGTCCTGAGCCGAAACAGGAAGCGGCAGGGCGGCGAGGGCTCCGGCGGAGAGAAAGTGGCGGCGCTTCATGATGGTGGGAGAGATCATGGTGACGGGGGAAACGCAAGGCTGGAGGGCCGTGGGAGCGGAAGTAGGGAACACCCGTTTTAGAAAGAGTGAGGACCCCGACGATCAGCCGTCAAACCTCCGGTGGAAACTCGCAGGGAATCAGCCGTCGTCCCATGCGCCGGTAAGTGGCGAAATCACTCCGATCCACGGTCCAGACCCGGCATTTCGAATGGAGCTCGCTCATGCGCACGACGCACGCATCCGCGAGATCCATGGGTCGGTCAGCATATTTTGCTGCCAGCGCTGCCAGATGGGCTGCCTCCCCCGCGAGAGAGAAGTCCGGGTCCACGATCAAGTCACCCCGTGTGACCAACTTGAGGACTCCCACTGGATCCGGGCAGAAGCTCGCGGCTTCCGTCAGCACTGCATCGCAGGTGAGGAAGGGCGCGCAACGGTGGAATGCATCCAGCGCCCATGGGTGGAACGGGTCGTTGCGGAACAGCAATGCCACGATCAGCCCGGTATCCGCGATTTCCGTCATCACTTCCGGCGCATGCGGGCGCGGGTTTCGGGATTGGTTGCCGCCTTGCCACTGCCTTCATACATTCCCGCCAGATCGGACGATGCAAAGCCGGGACCGGATTTCTCCGCACCGGAGGCGAGATCTTCCTCGATCAGCGAACGCACGTATTTCGCCCGGTCCACTCCAAGCCGTGCGGCACGCGCCTCGGCTTTCTCAAGCAAAACAGGATCCAGTCGCAGGGTGAGAATTCTTGTCATACGAAAGCGAATACACCTGCATTCCGGAGCGTCAAGGTTCCGGTTAAATCCCCTCCGACTCGATCACATGCCGGCCGGGAATCCCGGAGAGGGCGGCTTTGAGGAGGGCGCGGGCAATGCTTTCGGCGGGGACCATGCGGTAGCGGCGGGGGAGGACGGGGCGGACGGCAGTCATGACGAACATCGCGAGGCGCTCGGCGGGGCGGGACTCGTCGCGCCGGCCGCCGATGAGCGAGGGGCGGACGAAGGTGAGGGAGGGAAAGCCGCAGGAGTCGAGGTCGCGTTCGAGTTCGCCCTTGGTGCGGAGGTAGAAGCTTTTGGCGTGAGGGTCGGCGCCGGTCGATGAGGTGAGGGCGAAGCCGCGGGTGCCGTGGGCGCGGGCGAGGCGGGCGACGGCGAGCGGATAACCGTGGTCGATGCGGTGGAAGACTTCCTTCGAGCCGGCTCGCTTGATCGTGGAGCCAAGAGTGCAGATGACGGCGTCGGCTTTCCACCAGAGGGCGTCGGGCGGGAGGGCGTCGAAGTCGACCTGAGGATTTGTTAGATGCGAATGCGGAGCGAGCGGGCGGCGGGTGGGGGCGGTGAGGTGCTTGACCTGCGGGTCGGCGAGGGCAAGGCGAAGGACTTCGCGTCCGACCAGACCGGTTGCACCAACGAGGAGGAGTGTCGCCATCAGGATGAAACGAGAGCAGGCATCGGGGCGGGGGCAAATGGAATCGGGCGGGGCGGGAAGCAGCTCGGCGAATAACCCCAGTGCTCGATTGCGACACTTTACCGGGTCGCCATGGGACGAAGAACACTAACCCTCAAGGACAAGGGGCTTCAGCCAATTTTCGCGGCGAAACCAAGTGTCCTGCCGTTTGGCGTATTGGCGGGTGGCGGCGTTGATCAGGTCCTCGCAGGCGGGGCGGTCGAGTTCGCCGGCGAGCAGTTGGCGGATCTCGCGGAGACCGATGGCTTTCTCGAGGCCGGGCGCGATGTTGCCGAGCGCCGCGACTTCTTCGACCGCGCCGCCATCGAGCATCAGCCGGGTGCGGCGCGCGATGCGTTCGTGAAGTTCCGGGCGCGGGCGCTGGAGGACGATGCCGCGGAGCTTCGCGGCGCGGGCGGAGGAAGCGGTTTCCCAGTCGTCGCGCAGGGTGGAGCAGGGGACGCCGGCGAGGAGGCAGACCTCGAGCGCGCGGGAGACGTAGCGGCGGTTTTGGAGGTCGATTCGCAAAGCTTCGGCGGGGTCGAGTTCGCGGAGCTGGGCGACGATGGATTCGAGCGGCTGGGCATCGAGCTCCGCGCGGAGCGTCGGATCGCCGGGCGGGAGCGGCGAGGGGCCGTGGGAGAGGAATTTGAGGTAAAGCCCGGAGCCGCCGGTGATGACCGGGGTTTTGCCGCGGGTGAGGAGCTCTTCGATCACCGGGACGACGAGGCGGAGATAGGCCATCGCATCGACCGGATCCGACGGGGAAAGCGTGCCATACAGGTGGTGCGGGATTTCTCGACGCTCGGCGGCAGAGGGTGCGGCGGTGAGGACCTCGAGGCCGCGATAGAGCTGGAAGGCATCGGCATTCACGATCTCGCCGTCGAGTTCCCGCGCGATTTCCAAGGCACGGGCGCTCTTGCCCGAGGCGGTGGGGCCGCAGACAAAGAACAGGCGCTCGGGTTCGGGAAGAATCACGTCGGGGCCATCCATCGGGGGGCGCGGGCGCGGTGCCAATCCAAAAGGGCGGGCGGCGGGTGAAGGACTGATGGCTGCTCGACGGATCGTGCCTTTGGACGGGGAATGCCATGGAGTGCTGCGGCATGACGCAGCTTTGGCTTGGGGCGCGGGTGTTAAGGTCTGCTGGCCGCGAATCGCCTTGCCGGCCGATCCGCAGCCCCCGGGTGCGGCGAAATTCACCCCAAGCCAAAACGACGTCGTGCCGTCGCACTCCACAACGACGCTTGCCCGGTCAAAATCCAGCGTTCCAGTCCTGCACGGATTTTCCACGTGCGGGATGCGGGACGATTTTGCCATGGTATGCTGCGATGAAGATCACGAAAGTGTGCTGTCAGGGCTGCGGGGCGGACTTGCAGGTCGACGAGACCGTCCGCTATGTGACCTGCAACTATTGCCACGCGCGGCTGGAGGTGGTGCACGATCCCTCGGTGACCCACACCCGGCTGATGGAGAAGCTGGAGAAGAACACCGAGCGGATGGCGGAAAATCTGCGGGTGATCGAACTTCAGAACGAGTTGGCGCGGATGGACCGGGAGTGGGAGCAGGAGCGGGAAACCTTCATGGTGGAGGGCAAACACGGCAAACGTTCGTTGCCGAGCAAAGATGCAAGTGCGATGTCCCTCGTAGTTGGTGTGATCGCTGGACTGATTCTTCTCGGGATATCTTTATCGAGTGGAAATTCATCCGTCTTCGGCTTCGTGGGACTGCTGGTGGCGGTCCTGTCCATCGTGCAAACAATCAAAGGACTCTCGCAAGCCAGTGAATATGATCGAGCCCTGTCGATGTTCGAGGAACGCCGCGCGGATCTGATCCGTCAGATTGGGCAAGCACGTCAACTGTAGAAGCGGCTTCACGCCAGCTTCCGCCGGATCTCTTCTAACAACCCGGCGCAAGCATCTTCCACCAGATCCGCCACTTCCTCGAAGCCCTGCTGACCGCCGTAGTAGGGGTCCGGGACGTGGGTCGCTTCCTTTTCGACGCAGTAATCGACTAACAGGCGGATTTTGTCCCGGTGAAGTCCATCGCGATCGACGCGACGGAGGTCGGCGAGGTTCTCCTCATCGGCGGCGAGCACCAGGTCAAAGTCGGCGAGGTCCGACGCGGTGACTTGCCGCGAACGGCCGGCGATCGGGTAGCCGCGGCGACGCAGGGTATCGGCCATCCGCGGATCGGGGCCCTTGCCGGTGTGGTAGCCGATGGTGCCGGCGGAATCGATGTGGATGGCATCGTTGAGACTGGCTTCGTCGACCTGCTTCCGGAACACGATTTCGGCGGCGGGGGAGCGGCAGATGTTCCCCATGCAGACGAAGAGAACACGGAAGGGCTTGCGGTCGGCGGGCATCGGGTGGAGAAGCTTTCCCATGCTCCGTTTTCTCGTGCTGGCGGCAATCGTAAAGGTGTTGCTCGGATCCGTCCTTGTGGCGGGGCCGAACGTGATCGTGGTCATCACCGACGACCAGGGCTACGGCGACTTGTCGGCGCATGGCAGCACCAGGGTGAAGACCCCGGCGCTCGACAAGTTCCGCGGCGAGTCGACCTCGCTCGACCGTTTCTTCGTCAGTCCGACCTGCGCGCCGACGCGGGCGGCGCTGATGACCGGGCTGCACGAGTTCCGCTGCGGCATCAGCCACACGATCATGGGGCGCAGCCTCTTGCGGCCGGGGATTCCGACGATGCCGGAAATCTTCCGCGCGGCGCGCTACCGGACGGGAATCTTCGGCAAGTGGCATCTCGGCGACGCCTATCCCTGCCGGCCGGAGGACCGGGGCTTCGACGAGGTCTTCGTGCACGGTTGCGGCGGGATCGGCCAGACGGCGGACTACTGGGGGAACGGCTATTTCGACCCGATGATCCGGCGCCGCGGTGGCTGGGAAAAGACCAGCGGCTACTGCACCGATGTCTTCTTCAACGAGGCGATCCGCTGGATGGGCGAGCGGGTGGCGGAGAACAAGCCGTTCTTCCTGCACCTGGCGACCAACGCCCCGCACTCGCCCTACATCCCGCCGGTCCGGGATTCGAAGCTAACCGGTGAGGATGCCTTCCACGCGATGATCGAGAACATCGACGGGAACTTCGCCAAGCTGATGGAGGCGCTGGAAAAGAGCGGCGCGGCGGCCAATACCGTAGTGGTGTTCACGACCGACAACGGCTCGGCAATCGGTGCCGCGAATGCCGGCATGAAAGGCCTGAAAGGCAGTCCGGACGAGGGCGGGGTGCGGGTGCCGTGCTTCGTCCGCTGGCCGGGGAAAATCGCGGCGGGCAAGGTGGTGACTGAGATCGCCGCGCACTACGACCTGCTGCCGACACTGACCTCGCTGTGCGGTATCGGGGGGCCGAAGGATTGGAGCGGCGACGGGCGGGATCTGGCGACGGCTCTGCTCGGCAAGTCGGAGTTTCCCAAGGACCGCCTGCTGTTCACCCAGGTCGGTCGCTGGCACGGCGACGAGGCGGCGGGGCGTTTCCGCGGGCGGGATTTCTCGGTGCGGGATGCCCGCTGGCGGCTGGTCGGGCTGGAACTCTTCGACATGATCGCCGACCCGGGGCAGACGAAGAACCTTTTCGCCGAGCAGCCGGCGGAGGCCCAGCGGCTGATGACCGGGTATGGCAAGTGGTGGGAAAGCGTGCTGCCGGCGGTGCGCGAGCCGGTGCGCTACGTCGTCGGTGCGGAGGCCTGCCCGCTGGTCCGCTTGACTTGCCACGACTGGTGGCCGTCGAAGGAAACCGAAGCGGTCGGGGCCGAGAGAACCTTTGCTCATTCTCAGATCCGGGATTTCCTGAAAAAGGCCCAGGTCGCCGCGACGCGCAACGAGCTGCCTTCCACTTCCGGCCATTGGAAGCTCCAGGTCGAGCGCGACGGGAACTACGAGGTCGGATTTTCCCTGCTCCCGCCGGAAGCCGCGGCGGAAGAGCGCACGGCGATCGGCCAACTCCGACCGGGGGTGGCCCACATCCGGGCGGGGCAGGAGGAGGTCAGGATCGAGATCAAGGCTGGCGCGACGTCGTTCCGGATGCCGGTGGATCTCGACGCGGGGCCGGTCGATCTTGAGATTTGGTTCGACGGTCAATTGCTCAACGACCGGATCCTCGGAGCGTTTTTTGTCTCGCTGGAGCGGAAAGGCGAGCGATCAGCGCCCAAGGTGGAATTTCGAGCGAAGCCGCTAAAATGACCCTGCCCACGAAACCTTACCTCGCCGTCGGGGTTCCCCGTGCCTACTTCTCAAGATCATGAAAAACACCACCACCATCGGAATTGCAGCCCTTCTCGCGGGTGCTGCAGGGGGATATGTCGTCGGCAATGCCGGCAAGGGGGCCGAGAAAGACACGACCAGGGTGGAGTCGATGGCCGAGGCCAAGAGCCAGCGCCGGGCCGGTTCGTCCGCCTCGGCGGAGTCCGGCAAAGGACGTGAGAAGAAGGTCAATGACATCCTCCGCGAGCCCGGCCAGATGGCCCGCATGCAATCCCTGCTGGACCTTTACGCCGGCATGGATGCCGCGCAGCTCGAAGCGGAAGCAGCCAAGCTCGACAGCCTGCCGATGGCAGAGCGGATCATGGCCTCGTTCCTCCTTTTCGGCCGCTGGGCGGAGGTCGATCCGACCGGCGCGCTCGCCTACTCGAACACGATGGGCATGGGCGGCATGTTCGTGCGTCCGACCATCCTCCAGAGCTGGGCCAGCGTGGACCCGGCGAACGCCGCCAAGTATTTCAGCGAGAACCCGCGTGAATTCGCCATGATGGGCGGCTTCGGCGGTGGCCGCGGGCCGGGCGGCGGGGAGAGCGGCGCGTCGGTGATCGCCGCTGAATGGGCCAAGCTCGATCCCGAGGCGGCGCTCGCTTGGGCGAACGGTCTCGAAGGCCGCGACAAGAGCGGCGCGCTTGGCTCCGTGATCAGCGAGATGGCTTCCAAGGATCCGACCAAGGCGGCCCAGGTCGCCGCCACCTTGGAAGGTGACGACCAGGCCCGGGCCTACGGTGAGATCGCCGGCAAGTGGGCCAGCACGGATTTCGCCGCCGCCGAGTCGTGGATCCAGAGCCTGCCGGCCGAGGCGCGCGACCGCGCCATGTCGCAGGCATTGCAAAGCCTTGCCGCGACCGACCCCGAAGGTGCCGCCGCGAAAGTGGCAGGCATTCCCGTCGGCCGCGACCGTGATCGTGCGATCGAGGACATCGCCGGTGCCTGGGCTCGCAAGGACCCCGCGTCCGCCGCTGCCTGGGTGATCCAGCAGCAGCAGGAAGATCCCGAAGATGCGATCCGCAGCGTGATCTCCACCTGGGCGGGTCAGGACAGTGCGGCGACACTCGCCTTCATCCAGCGGCAGCCCGCCGGGGAAATGCGCGACGACGCCACTTCCACCTACATCTGGTCGAACCGCGGTGCCGATCCGCAGGAAACGATCAAGCTTGCCGAGTCGATCTCCGACGAGGGCTCCCGCAACCGTACTGTCGGCATGGCCGCGATGCGCTGGATGCAGGAGGACAAGGAGGCTGCTACCGCTTACATCCAGCAGTCCACCGCACTCAGCGACGAGGCCAAGCAGCGCCTGATCGAAAGCGACGGCCGGGGCTGGGGCGGTCGCGGCGGTCCGGGTGGTCGCGGGAATTGATCTCCGCACTTTGAATCTGAAAGGGCCGCTCGGAAGTTCTTCCGTGCGGCCCTTCGTCGTTTCACGGGCCCAGGTTAGTAGTCGAGCACATGCAAGGTGACAAGGTCCACACAGGAGTGCGTGGGCCAGATTGGCGGATTTGAGGCTTGGAAATAGCCGGTTGGCGGGCTGAATCCCGGCATGTTCAGCGCCAGCAAGCTATCCGACGACCAAAAGACAGCACTCCATGCCTGGGCGGCCGAGGGCGCGTCGATCGCGGATCTCCAGAAGCGGCTGAAGGAGGACTTCGATATCGCCATCACCTACATGGACGCCCGGTTCATGGTGCTGGATCTGGGGATCGAACTCCTGGACACCCCGAAGGAGGAGGCAAAGCCCGCCGAGGAGGTTCCAGCCAAGCCGGTGCCGACGGGGGTGGTCACCGTGACCATGGACAGCCTTGCCCTGCCGGGTGCGTTGGTGTCCGGCAAGGTGAGCTTTTCCGATGGCGAGACGGCGATCTGGATGCTCGACCAATATGGCCGCCCGGGTCTGGATGCCGACACGCCGGGCTACCGGCCGTCGCCGGAAGATATCGTCGAATTCCAGAAGCAGCTCGCGGAACTGGTGCGGAAGACGGGCTTGTGAGGCCCGGCATCTCGACCGTTTGCTGGCGGATCGGAGTCCGCCGCTCCTTGTTTTTTAGTTCTTCGGGCGGATCAGCACCTTGAGGACGTTCTTCTCACCGAGGAATTTCTTGGCGACGTCGTCGAGTTCCTTGGTGGTGATCGCGGCATAGTCGGCATCGCGGCCGCGGATCAGGTCAAGGCGTGCCGGATCTTCCTGCGACTGGGCGAGCACGGTGCCGAGCCAGTAGCTGTTGTCGCGCTTCGACTTTTCGATCTGCGACTGGAGCGGTTTGCGGGCGCGTTCCAGTTCGTCTTCATCGGTGCCTTTGGTCGCCAGGGTGGCGGCGAGCTTCGCGGCAATGTCGGCGAGCCGTTTGGTGTCCTCGGCCTTGCCGCTGCATTCGGCGAGGAGGTAGCCGAATCCCTCGAGGCCTTCGGATCCACCGGCTCCCGCGTTCGGGCTGTAGGAAGCGCCGAGCTTCTCGCGGATCTCCTTGCGCAGGCGGTCGCTGAGAATCTCGGCGATCAGGTTGAGGCGGCGGAAGGTCTTGGTATTGCCGCGCAGGCCATCGGTCTTCCACACGACCATCGCGGTGCCTTGCGCGATTTTCGAATCATAGGTGAAGGTGACTTCCGTCGGCGATTTCGGGAACGCGACCTTGCGGGCGGCGGGAAGCGCGGGTTTCTCGTCGGCACGGGCGGGCAGGGCGCCGAAGGTCTTGAGGACCAGGGGCAGCAAGACGCTTTCGTCGAAGTCGCCGACGATGCTGAGCTCCAGGTAGTCCTTGGCCAGCGCAGGGGCCAGCCAGGTGCGGGCGTCTTCGAGGGTGAAAGCGGCGAGCTTCTTTTCGTCCGGCACTCCCCAGCGCGAGTCGCCGCCGTGGAGCCAGGCTTCCATTTCCGCCTGCGCTCCGGCGGGAGAGTGGCGGAGCTGTTGGAGGATCATCGGGATGGCCTTGGAGAACTGGGTCAGCGCTTCTTCCCGGTAGCCGGGGTCGACGAGTTGGGCGCACATGAGCTGAAGCTGCAGCTCGAGATCTTCCGGAGTGGTCCGGCCGCCGAGTGAGAAACTGTCGTCGCCGACCGAGAAACTGGTGCCGATATTGCGGCCGGCGAGGATCTGCTGGAGATCGTCCACCGAGTGCTTGCCGAGTCCGCCGGCGTCGAAAACGCTGGTCGCGAAGAAATCGAGGCCGGCGCTGTCCTTCGGCTGGGTGAGCTTGCCGGAGCCGAAGCGGGCGAGCAGGCGGATTGAGCCCTTCTCGAAGTCGGTCTTCTTGAGGTTGAGCCGGATGCCGTTCGAAAGGATGCACTGGGTCATGGCGAGGTCCTCGATCTCCTTGCGCGCCTTCACGGTGCCGGCCGGACCGAAGTCACCGTAGGCGAAAGGAATCGACGTGGTCTGTTCGGGCGGTGTCACTTCCTGGCTACGAGATCCCTCGTAGATCGAAAGCAGGGTGCCGCGGGCATTGTCGGGCTCTTCCTTGGTGGTGAGGATCAGGTGCTTGCCTTGGTCGGCCCAGAATTCGCGGAAGGCGGCGTGGCAGGTTTCCGGCGTCGCGGTGTCGAGGCCCTTCGTGATCACTTCGAGATCGGTCTCGGGGGTCGAGAACACGCTGCCGTCGTTGACCGTGCGGGCGACCACGGTGGCGATGCTGTCCGACTTGCGGGTTGCGGCGGTCTTGACGGCCTGCTGATAGGCGTTGAGGAGGTTCGCCTTGGCTTCCGTGATCTCCGCGTCGGTGAAGCCGAACTCCAGCGCACGGCGGAATTCCTGCTCGAGCACCGGCAGTGCCTCCTGCCAGCGGTCATCGGTGACCGTGACGTCGAAGGAGCCCAGTTCGGCGTGATTGAAGAGCTCCTGTCGGCTAGCGCTGCCGCCGGCGACCGGGGATCCGTCCTGCTTCGCAAGCCGCTCGAAGCGGCGGCTGACCGCGGCATGAGCGAGGCCCAGCGGCAGCATGGAAAGGCGGCGGGTGCGTGTGTCGGCGACCGGGCTGTAAGGCCGGATCGACACGAGCGAGAGATCGGTGGAGGTGACTTCTTTGTCGGAATACACGGCGGTCTCGATGCCTTCCGGCGCCTTGATCGCACCGATCTCGGGGTCTTCGCCAGGCTCGGCGGGATTCGCCATCGAGCTGAAGCTTTCGCGGATCCGGGCCTCGATCGCTGCGGGATCGACATCGCCGACCACGATGAAAGTCATGCGCTCCGGCGTGTAGTAGCGGGTGTAGAAATCGACGAAGCGCTCGCGCGGTGCTGTCTTGATGATTTCCTCCTCACCGATAGGGAAGCGCTTTGCGATCAGGGAGTCCGGCAGGAGTTCCTCGAACTGCTGCTGCATCAGCCGATAGCCGACCGAGTCGCGGCTGGTCTTCTCTGAGAGGATGACGTCGCGTTCGTCGTCGATCTCGGCGAGTTCGAGCTTCGCGCCATCGCCGAAGTCGCGCATCACGGTGAAGCCGAGCTTCATCATCTCCTCCGACAGGTCGGGAAGGTCGAGCATGTAAACGGTCTCGTCGAACGAGGTGTAGGCATTCACGTGGGCACCGAAGGCGATGCCGAGGCGCTGCATCCGGGGGATGAGTTCTTCGGAGGTGAAGTTCTTGGAGCCGTTGAAGACCATGTGCTCCAGGAAGTGGGCGAGCCCGCGCTGGTCGTCGGCTTCCATCAGCGAGCCCGCGGCGATGTGCAGGCGGAGAGAGGCGCGGCCGGGTGGTTCTTCATTCGGATAGATGAGGTAGCGCATCCCGTTGGGCAGCTTGCCGAAGACCGCCTTCGGGTCGGCGGGGATATCGCTCGCCTCGTGCGGCCAGTCTTTGGCCGGTGCTTCGGCCACCTCGACGTCGGTCTTGACGGTTGGCGGGGGGGTAGGGGGCTCGGGTTCTTTCGTCTCTTCCACCGCGACCGCTGGAGCCTCTGCCGCTGCGGGCGGCGCAGCGGGAGTTGATGCTGGCGGCGCATCGGGACTGCGGATCAGGAAGAAGGCCACGATGGCCGTGAGGAGCAGGCTGAGAATGAGCGGAGCCGGATTTCGCATGACGCGAGGCTCGCTTGACGGTGCCTTGTTTGGCAACGGCGAAAGCGGCTCCTGAGAGGATGAATTTTTATCGAGAATCGGTGTTGCAAATCTCTGCCCGGCATGGTGGTTTTCCGCCCCGCCGCTCCGGCGGGAAACAAAATGCGCGCGTGGCGGAATTGGTAGACGCGCTAGATTCAGGTTCTAGTGGGGGCAACCCCGTGGAGGTTCGAGTCCTCTCGCGCGTATGTTTTTTGAATGAAAGCCCGGCACGTGCCGGGCTTTTTCGTTGGGACCGGCGGCGCGGGATCAGGGACCTTCGGAAATCGATTTCGTGAGGCCGATCTGGCAGCCCGAGGCCGTGAAGGAGCGAGTTTCCTGATCATCGGACTTGGCCCCGGCGGCGGGTGTGTCATGAAAGCAGGAAACGATTCCCTACCGACGTTCATTCATCCGCCATTTTAACCCATCATGATCCTCCGTCTCATCTTCTCTCTCCTGCTCGCCGGCCTGTTAGGCACGGCCGGTGCCGCGCCTACCCACCTCGTCGAACAAGCGCCCGAACGGGTGGTCGGCCCCGACGGCGGGAAGATCTTCATCGACTTCGGGCGCGTGGCCTTCGGCAACCTCCGCCTCCAGGCACCCGCCGGAGCCAGCGGGAAGATCACCGTTCATTTCGGCGAGGCGATTTCGAATGGGGCGATCAACCGCAAGCCGCCGGGCACCGTGCGTTATTCCAAGGTGGAGGTGGAACTCCGCGGCGGGCAGCCAATGGTGATAGCGCCGCCGGTCGACAAGCGGAACACGGAGGTCGATTCAAAGAACCATCCGCCGGCCATCCTGACGCCGAAGGAATGGGGCGTGGTGCTGCCGTTCCGCTGGGTGGAGATCGAGGGCTGGCCGCAGGGCGTCGATCCCGGAACCATCGTCCGCCAGGCGGCGTTTGCCTCGACCTGGGACGACGCGGCTTCGGACTTCCGCTCGTCCGATGAAATGCTGAACCGCGTGTGGGATCTCTGCCGCTATTCGATCAAGGCGACGACCTTCGCCGGTGTCTATGTCGATGGCGATCGCGAGCGAATTCCCTACGAGGCGGACGCCTACCTGAACCAACTCAGCCATTACACGACGGACAAGGACGTCCAGATGGCGCGCGATACTTTCGACCACCTGATGAAGCACGGCACGTGGCCGACCGAGTGGGCACCGCACATGGTTTTCATGGCGCACGCCGATTGGTGGCACACGGGCGACACTGCCTGGCTCAAGCCGCGCTATGATTCGCTCAAGGCGAAGATGCTGATGGACCGGGTCGGGCCGGACGGTCTCGTGAAGAGCGAAAAGAAACACGTCACGAAGGAAGACATCGTCGACTGGCCGGCGGGGGAGCGGGACGGCTATGTTTTCACGCCGCTCAATACCGTCGTAAACGCCTTCCATCTCCGTGCGCTGACGATGATGGCGGAAATGGGCCGGGCGCTCGGGCGGGACAAGGAAGCCGATGAGTATGCGGCGCGCGAGGCCAAGACCCGCGTGCTCTTCAACGAGAAGTTCTTCGACCCCAAGCTCGGCATCTATCGCGACGGGGCGGAGACGCCGCACACCTCGCTGCATGCGAATTTGTTCCCGCTCGCGTTCGGGCTGGTCCCGCCGGAGCGTCGACCCGTGGTGGCAGGGTGGCTGGTGAAGCGCGGCATGAAGTGCTCAGTCTATCCGGCGCAGTATTTGATGGATGCCTTGTTCGAAAACGGCCGCGGCACGGAGGCGCTCGACCTGATGATCGCGCCCGGCGACCGGAGCTGGCGGCACATGGTCGAAAGCGGCACGACCATTTCCTGGGAAGCGTGGGACCAGAAGTACAAGCCGAACCAGGACTGGAACCACGCCTGGGGCGCGGCGCCGGCCAACCTGTTGCCACGCTACGTCCTCGGGGTTCGCGCGCTGGCCCCGGGCTGGAGCCGGGCGGTGGTCGCGCCGATTCCCGGTAAGCTGAAGTTCGCCGCAGGCAAGGTCCCGACGCCGCGCGGGCCGGTGAAGGTGGATTGGAAGAGCGAGGGGAGCTTCAAGGTGGACCTCGACGTTCCCGCGGGCATCAAGGCCAGGGTGGAACTTCCCGCCGTGGCTGGCAGCAAGGGCGTCTTTGCCGGCGGCGCGGCCGTTCCCGCGAAGCTCGAAGGCGGGCGCTGGCTTCTCGATCAAGAGGTGACCGGCAAGGTCTCCTTCGAGGTGAAATAAAATGCCTTGCTCAGGGCATCATCTTGAGGCGCGCGAAGTTTTTGGGGCCGGCAGGGAAGGTGAACTTCACTTCGGTTGCAGAGGGGAAAGTGACGGTGAATCCGGGGTCGGGATCGGCGAGTTCGGTGGTCCAGGGGCCGGTGAGGGTGGCGGAGGTTTCCACAACGAAGTCGGTTTCGTAGCTGCCGGTGTAGGAGGGATGTTTGAGCCAAGTGACGCTGAGGGTTCCGGCGGTGTTGGTGACGCCGGGCAGCGGCGTGAAGCCGGTGGTGTTGGTAGTGCCGCCGAGGAAGTGCTCGATGCCGTTGGGAACGCCGTCGTTGTCGTGGTCGAGGCTCTGGGATTGGGTGGTGCCGTTGGCGGATTGCCAGGCGGAGTAGCTGGTGATGACCGTGGCGATGAGGTAGCCATTGGCGTCTAGATCGAAGGCGGTGTAGCCGGTGGCGGCAATTTTGAGAAGTTGTTCGTCGGTGAGACCGCTGCTGGTGGTGCCGAAGCGGAAAGAGCCATCGGGGCCGCCGAGGACGAGGGTGCCTGTTAGATTGAGCGTGCCGCCGGTCCAGTCGATGGCGCTGCTCTCGGCAAAGGCGAGTTTCGCATCGGTGCCGAGGTTCAGGGTGGCGGTGCTGGTGACATCGAGGGTTCCTGCGGTGTCAGTGAACGTGCCGGCATCGAGAGTGGCGCTGCCGATGATCAGATCCGTCGCGTCGGGAAGCACGTCGTTCGCCCCGAGGGTGAGGGTGCCTGCGTTGAGGAGGGTGTCGCCGGTGTAGGTGTTTCCCCCGGCGAGGATCTGGGTGCCTGCTCCGCTTTTGGTGAGGGTCATCGCGGCGGCACCGTTGGCGATGATGCCGGTGTATTCCTGGGTGGATCCGGTGCCGGGATTGAGGGTTAGGGCGGTGACGCCGGAGTAGCCGCCGGAGGTGGTGGTGAAGATGGCGGCGAGATCCTTGTCGCCGGAGAGTCCGCCAAGGGTGAGGGTGGTGGCGGTGGTTTGCAGGCCGTTGGTCGCATCGCCCACCACGCTGTTGAGCAGGTCGAGCGGGCTGTTGAGCAGGGATGTCGGGTGGCCGAGAGTCAGGATGCCTTCGAGAACCGCGGTCGCACCGGTGAAAGTGTTCGATGCTCCGGGGGCGAGGGTGAACTTGGCGGTGCCGGCTTTGTTCAGTTCGAGATTGCCGGTGATTTGAGCCGTCGGGTTGACGGTATTGCCATTGAATGTGGAAGAAATGCCCGTGCCGCCGAAGGTGAAGGGTGCGGCGTTGTTGATGGTTAGAGTCGCGAGATCGGTCGAGCTGTTGGTGATCCGCTGGTTCCTCGCGGTGAGGCTGCTGATCGTGTTGGTCAGACCGGCAAGGGATTGATCGTAGCCGTTGAGGTCGAAAGTGACCGTTCGTCCGCTGCCCGAGCCGTCGCCGCCGGTCAGGTTCAAGACGGTGGTGATGGGCAAGGCGTTAGGCGAGCGTGCTCGGACGCTCAGGGTGTTGCCTCCATTACCAGTCGTGATGAGCGTGGTGCCGCCGTAGGTGTTTTCCGCGCCGAGGAAGATGGTTTGGACGTTTCCTCCGCTGCTCACGTTGGGCGTGGTGAGAGTTAGATTTCCGGAACCGTTGATGAGGCTGTTGACTGTGAATGAGCCCTGAGCGGAGGTGTTCCGGCCGAAGGAAATGATGGAGGTGCTGGCTGCGGCACCGAGGGTGATGGGAGCAGCGGTGGTGATGCCGGTGGTCTGGGTGGTGAGCGTGGTTCCACCGGTGAGCGTGACAGTACTGGCGTTGCCGAGTGCGCTGGCATTTCCGAGCGAGAGGATTCCCGAGTTGATGGTGATGGAACCGGTGAAGTCGGTATTCACACCGCTGAGAGTGAGCGTGCTGCCGGTGCTGGTGGTCTTGTTGAGCGTTCCTGATCCGCTGAGGGTTCCGCTGAGAGTCTGGCTGGTACTGCTGCTGTATTTGAAAGTCGAGCCGCTGCCGATATCGATGGCGGCGGCGTATGTCCCATTGCCAAGTCTGCCAGCCCCGCCGATCTCCAGGATGCCGGAGTCTGCGGCGAGGACGGTGTCGCCGGTGTAAGTATTCACGCCAGTGAGGACGGCGGTGCCGGTGCCTTCCTTGGTGAGCGGGAACGCACCGGAAATGACGCCGCCGATGGTGAGGGTTCTGCCGTTGGCGACGTTCCAGGTGTTTTCGTCGCCGAGGATGAGCGGGCAGTTCAGGGTTAGATTTGAGTTGGCGTTGCCCATCGCGATGTCCGTCGCATTGGCTCCGAGGGTGAGAGTGTGGCCAGCGTTGATGGTGACGGTGCCGGTGGGGTTGGTGATGGAAATCCCCCCCCATGTTAGATCGGCGCCCAGCACGGTGGTGTTCGCAGCGGTGACAGTGCTATTCCACTGGGTGGTGGCAGCGGTCCCGGGCAAAACGCTGCCGACCCAACTGGTGTTGACGTTGAGGTTGGTGTTGTTGTTGGCCTTTACGGAGACGGCTACCCCGACGATGACGAGGTTGAGCGTGTTGCCGGTAACGCTGAGGCTGGCGGTGGTGCCATCGACAAGACCGTTGGAACCATTTGGCTTTTGAATGGTGACCGCGGAGGGGGCGGTCCCGGAAATGCTGCCCCAGCTCATGAGCGGGTAGGTGCCCGTGGCGATGCCGTTGTTGGTGATGACGCGAACGGTGGGAGGCGTTGAGAACCCGGCGAGCCCGGTGACGGCGAGCGGGCTGACGACACCGGGTGCGATGATACCGAAGTTGAACTCCAGGTTTCCAGCAGCGGTGCTGGAAAGGGAAGCGCAAGTCCAGGTCTCGGTGTTGTTCGTGATGGAGACACCGAATGTCGCCGCCGCGTTATTGAGGATCACCGCTGAAGTCGCGGAACTGCCACCCACCACACCGAGCAGCTTGCCTCCATTGACCGTGGTGGTGCCGGTCATGGTGTTGACTCCGGCGAGGGATTGCGTGGCAGCACCGGATTTTGCCAAGTTGAGATTGGTGCCGATGAGTGTCCCGGAGAAAGTGTGGTCGGTGGTGTTAGTGATCGTGAGCGTGGCAGCGGCTCCTGAGTTGCTGACTTGCTGCGATCTCAGGCTGACCGCGATATTCCGCAAACCCGCGATCGTCTGGTTGAACCCGCTCAGATCGAGTCTTGCAAAGCGGCCGCCTCCACCGGCGGCGTCGCCGTTGATCGAGAGCACAGTGGTCGTCGGCAGGGCGTTGTTGATGCCAAGTTTGACGATCAGGTTGGTATCATTGTCGCCGGGATCGAAGGTCGTTCCACCCGTGTAGGTGCTTTGCGCATTGAGACGGATCGTTTGCTGGGCATTTCCGCCGGCGGTGGAGAGCGAACTGAACGTGACAGCACCCGAACCGGAGATCGCGCCTCCGAGGGTCAGGGTGGAAACGGTGCTGCCGGAGCCGAAAGCGGGTGCATGGATCGTCGGGGTGCCGTTCACGGAGATCGGCGCGTTGACGGTGGCGTTCTGCACCGAGGCCCTGAGCGAACTGGTCCCGGATAGCGTGAGGGCACTGGCTGCGCTCAACGCATTGGGGTTGGCCAGATTCAGCACGCCGGAGTTGACCGTCACGGCACCGGTGAAGGAAGTATTGGATCCGCCGAGAGTGAGCGTGCTGGTCCCGGTTTCCTTGAGCAGGCTGCCCGATCCGCTGAGAGGGCCCGAGAGTGTTTGCGCGGCGCTGCTGCTGTATTCCAATACCGAGCCGCTGCCGATGGCGATGCTGCCGGCGTAGGCACCCGCGCCCAGATTGCCCGCGCCGCCGATCTCGAGCGTGCCGGAGTTGGCGGAGATCGTGGTGGAGCCGGTGTAGCTGTTAGGTCCGGAGAAAGTTTGTGTGCCCGGGCCGGTTTTGGTGAGCGACATGCCCGCCGCGCCATTGGCGATACTGCCGGAGTAAGCAAAGGAGGCTCCGGTTCCGGGATTCAAGGTCAGCGCGGTTACGCCGGAGAAGCCGCCGGAGGTGGTGGTGAAGATCGAGGCAAGGTTCTTTGGACCTGTTAGGCCGCCGAGTGTTAGAGTAGTGACGGTTGCCCTGAGACCGTTGGTCGCGTCGCCGGTGATGCTGTTCACGGTATCGAGCGCGCTGTTTTGCAGGGCGAGACTCTGGTCGAGGCTCAGGATGCCGCCTTGGATCCGGGTCGCTCCGGAGTAGGTGTTGGCACCGGCGAGGGACAAGGTGAGGGTGCTGCCTTCCTTCGTGAGACTCTTTCCGGAACCTGCCACGGTGCCCGCGATGACCATGGTCGAATTGGCCGTGCCGCCTGCCTGCCGGACGGTGAGATTGTCAGTGAGAGTGATATTGAGGTCACCGTTAAAGGTCACGGTGCCGGTGCCACCGGCAGTGCGGGTGAGATACGCTGCTCCATTCTCCGTTTGATCGAGCACGAGTGAGCCGTTGGTGCCCTTTTGCAGCAGGGTGTTCTGGCTGCCGCTGCTGTCTCCGACAACCATTTCGCCGAGTGTGACGGGGGTGTTGACGTTGACCGTTTGGTCGCCGGTGATGTTGCCGTTTTTATAGGCGATTCCGCCGATTGCGTTAGGGGCCGTCGCCGGGTTCCAGTTGGTGGTTTGGGTCCAGTCGTAGCTGGCACCACCGGCCGTGGGAACCCAGGTGAAGCCCGCAGGTGGTGGCGCGATGACCGCATTCACCGGCGAATTGGCGGTAACGACCGGAGGCTGACCGGGTGTGAAACGGACCTCCGCCTGGGAAGCTGCTCCGCTGACGGTGGCCACTGAATTTCCGCGATAAGCCAATGAAGAGCCGTCGCCGAGGTAAAGCGTCGTCGAGCCGTCGCCATTGTCCGCTGCGATGGCGAAACGTCCGGTGAAGGAGATGCCGGCGGTGGCGTCCGTGAAAGTTTCACCCGCAGCGGGATTGGAGAGGATGTAATGCACGACGTTTCTCAGTCCCACCGTGCTTTCGACCTTCACTCCGACGACGATGCCGGCGCGCAGCAGCTGGGTCACGTTCTGGACCGTGCCGCCATTGATGCCGAAGTGCGGCTCGTAGACCGTGGCGAAGGCCTTGTTCCATGCCTCGCCGATCTGGCGGACGACTAGCGTGGGGGCGACGCGGGAGTTGTAAGGGCTCGGAGCCTCGAGAATATCCGGGCTGTCCACCTTGGCGTATTCGCGACTGGCCACGGCAGGCATGTGCAGATCCATGTAGCGTGCGGTTCCTGATACCGTCGCCGCAAATTGTGCGCGGATCGAAGCGCTGGTCGGGAAGGAGACCGTGGTGTTGGTGAAGTAGCGCCAGCCGGGCTGATCGTTGGCATCGCCGATGTCATTTTGAAAGCGGGTCGGCTGACTGGTGAGTGGAAGAGGAACACCGTCGGCGCGGAGGTTTACGGAATTGTCGCCGAAGTTCCGATAGATGTAGTCGTGGTATTGATTGGTGACGTTGCCATTCAGCGTGGTTGCGGTCCGGTTGGTGACCGTCGATTTAGAACGGAAGACGTCCACGTAATAGCCGGTGGTCGGCGACGTGCGAACGATGGCCAGGGTGCGCTGTTGGGTGCCTTCTGCTTGAGTTCCCTTGTCGTCGACAAAGGAACTGGTGGAGAACGAGAAGTCGGGTGAAACCGCATTCGCAAACGCCTGAGGCTCCATGGAGACGGTCTGCACGGTGTTGATGCCGAAGCCGCCCCAGTCGCCTTCACCGCGTGAGGCACCGTTGACGATGACGGTATTGTTTGAGGCAAAGACACGGTAAAAGTTTTCGTTGATGGCCGTGCCGTAGCTCTCGGTTCCCGACTTCGCGCCCATCACTTCCCCCATGCCGAAGAGTTCCATGCTCATGCCGCTGGCATGGCTGTGGACGTGGGCTGCGCCGCCGACAAAACCCATGAGTCCGTAAGTGGAGTTGCTCGAAGGTGCCGGGTTTCGCTGCAGGGTGATGCCCGCGAATGGCAGCTTGTCGGTGCGTGGCAGCGTCGGGGTCACCGCAGGTTCCGAAAGGCTAGCCGCTTGCCAAAGGAGCTGAAGGGGCGCGGTTTGTGTTCCCAAGGTCGAGTAGCTATCGAGCGTGGACCGGTTGTAATTTCCGTCGGCCACACCGCCATTGATGAGTGAACCGAAAAAGGAAGTGAGATCGGTCCTACCTCTGTCGAGCGCGTGTTGATAGACCAACTCGTATTGAGTGAATGCCCCTTTGCTGCCGTCACGGTGGCCGTCACCAAACATGACCTGCTCGCCATTCGGGTAGCGTAGATAGCTGATGCGGGGAAGACTCAGGGGGAGATTGGGGTAGGCGTCGAAGAGGTTCAGAGTGGGGTCCACCCGCTCTAGCAGCACCATGTGAGTGGAGCGAATCGAGCCCACGGCACCCGCATATTGGAGGGACTCCGGCCAGATATTACCGGCCTGGGTGTAGTGGCGGTAATCGTAGGAAAGCGAGGCCTGCTTGCTGGTTCCGGTGGTGAGGTAAATTTGAAGTGCGGTGTTTCGCTCCGTCGCGTTGTCGAGCGCCAGAAGGTTATTCAACATCATGGTGGCCATCAGGGCCGACCAGTTGGATTCCTTTTGGCCGTGGTCACGGGTGAGTTCGTATTGCTTTCGGAAAACGCTTTGCGCGGTCGTGAAGTTGAAGTTCACCATGCTCGCGGTCTTGACGTCGTAGACTTGGTTCGTCTGGAGCCACGAGTAGAGGAAATCGTAAATGATGGGCAGTTGGGTGCCGGTGACCCGGGCTTCCTTGAGGAGGTCGGTCTGGAAGATCCAGCCGCCGTTGCCGGTGCTGGTGGAAGCGACCACGGGCAGCAGGGTCTTCGTGGCATTGTGAAGAATGTCGGCAGCGCACCGCGCGTAGTTCGGATCGCCTGTTAGATAAAAGAGCACCGCGCAATCCAAAGCATCGTTATACTTGGCTTCGGCCGGAAAGCGCACGGTGCTTTCCGCGTAGGCGGGGATGGTCTTGAACTTGGGCGTTGCGGCCGCCCAGTCGACGATGGGAAGCGCCCGGAGGAAGGCGTCGCGGTTGGTTTGATGGCTGGCGAGATCGGCAGCAACGCGGGCGACCATGCCGTTGTAAACACTCGTGGCCCAGGGGTTGCCGGCGATCTTGGCGAGGATGTCGGCCTTCTCCGAATCCCGTACCCAGATGAAGGGGCGGGTGAAGCCGGAGGGGGTGTTGTAGATGATCCTCGGTCCGTTCGCGGCGGCATTCGCAGGGGTGATGGTGTAGCTTCGCGCGGTGGTGGAGGCGGCGTCGCTGCTGAGGCGGAGGAACACGTATTGTCCGGCACCCGCGCCGCCGGCGTATTGGGAGTTCAGGAAGGTCCTGAGAGCGGTCGCGCCGCCCGAGTTGGTGTAAACGGGACCGTTGGCCGTGGTCGAGATGAGGATGTTATTCTGAAGAAAGGTCGCGTCCGTCGGGTCGGCGGCGGAGCTTTGCCCATAGTAGTCGCCCGCGAGGACCGTGGCGGAAGTGCGGCGGCCGAGGCCGTAGAGATCGAGGTTGGGCGGGGTGCCGGTCTTGCTGGCGAGATTGAAGCGGAGCGAGGCCGAGGTGAAGGGGTTGGCCACCGGCCCGAAGTCGGGGAGTTGGAAAATCAAGACGGACGAGCGGTCAAACAAGGGACTGCCAGAGGCGCCGGAGACAAGGGTGGCGTTGGTGGTGGGGGACAGGACGCCATCGGAGCGGACGTCGGTGTCGCCGGTTCCCCCTAGGATGGCTGCGGCGGACGCTCCCGGCGGGGCGAGCATCGCGAGTGCTGCCAGTGCGGATCGCAGCGAGCGGGGTATCGTCATCTGAGGAAGAATTGCTCGGAAACTACATGCAACAAGGTGCTCCCGCAAACGATACGGCGTCTGCCATCGCTTGATCAGGGAGGCCCTGCGGGATGTGCGAGAATTCCGTCCCCGGATGGATCATCGGCGGCGGCGCAGCAGGACAAGCAGGCCGAGGCCGCCGAGCAGGGCGGCTCGGGGCTCGGGGACGGTCATGGTCACGAAATTGGTTCCTACGAGATCACCTGTGAAATTCGTGCCGGCGTCGGTGTCGTTGTAGTTTAAAAACCACTGTTGGCCGTTGAGCATGAAATAGGAATCATCCAGCAACACGTTTCCAAGGTAGGTGAACAAGCCGCCATTCCATGTTCCGGTGTAGGAGATGATAGTGAGTTTGTCGGCAGGAGTGATTCCAAAGTGATCGCCCAGGGGAGTGCCCAGTTCCCATGAACCGGTGCCGGTCTCAAGCAGGTTCAGGGTGACGGTGCCAGTGAGATTCAAATTGCCTGCTACGGCCGTGAGGTCGCCCGCAATTCCAGCAGCCACATCCTTGTCCAACTCGTATTCGAAGTTGGAGCCGGTGGTGAAGCTCAGGCCGTTACCCACAGCGAGGCTTTCGATGCTGGTGCCGGAAGCAAGGGTGCCGCCAGAGTTGATCGTCAAGCTGCTGTTGATCGAGCCACTGCCCTTTAAAATGCCGGTGCCCGAAACGGTGGTGGCGGCGGTGTTGGCGAGCGAGCCGTTGACGGCGAGGACGCCCGCGGAAACCGCGGTGGTGCCGGTGTGGGTGTTGGTGCCCGTGAGGATCTGGGTTCCCGCACCGGTCTTGGTGAGGTTCATACCCGTAGCACCATCGCCCACATCTCCAGCGTAGCTGTTGGTGACGCTGGTGCCTGGATTGAGCGTGAGCCCCGTGAGGCCGGTGTAGCCGCCGGTGGTGGAGGTAAAGCGAGTGGAGAAGTCATTGCCACCGGTCAGACCGCCGAGGGTCAGGGTGGTTACGGTAGTGCGCAGGCCTGCGGTTGAGGTGCCGGCGACACTCGCGGCTGTGTCAAAGGCGCTGTTTGTCAGTGAACCCGTGTGGCCAAGGCTAAGGATTCCGCCTAGCACGGTGGTGGTACCGGTGAAGGAATTGGCTGCACCGGTGAGAGTCTGGGTGCCACTGCCGTTTTTGACGAGATTGAGATTGCCTGTGATGGTAGCAGTGGTTGTAAAGGCATCTACAACAGTTGAACCGTAGGAAAAATCTGCGCTGCTGTCGATCGTGAGCGTGGAAGTAGTTCCACTGGCGTTGTTAACCCTCTGATTGCGTTGGACTCGGGTCGTAGCATAAAAATCTTCTAATTTAAGTCGGTAGAGATCTGCCATTGTTTTGACAAGCCCCTT
>JAYTLR010000162.1:0-42320 GCA_043729195.1 Akkermansia sp. | reverse complement strand
CTAGTCGAATAACTAGACTTTGGTCCAGTAAAATCAGGAGAAGCGGACAACCGAGGCTTCCAGCCAACCTGTTTATCTAGTCAGGGGCCAAAGTTCAGGTGTCGCCTTGAAGGCGACTACGATGGGAGGGCGGCATCCTGCCGCCCGACCGGGATCTCGCACCGACAGGCGGCAGATTGCCGCCTGTCCATTGCCATGTCGCTTTGAAAGCGACACTCCAATCCGCTGCCGCGAGCCATTCAATCCTTCCGACGACGAGGCCCCTAATCTCCTAATCTCCTAATCCCCTAATTACCTAATTTCCCTCCGCCTCCTTCTTCACCCGCTGCCCCGGCTTCGCCAAAATCTCGACGTAAACCTCTGCACCCCCCGCCGCCTGCACTTCCCCGATCGCCTTTTCCAGGTCGCCCGGATGCTTCACCACCGCGTCTTCCGCCGCCGCCCCGACCCTGCAGTCGAAGTCCCAGAAGTCCACTCCCTCGGGCAATGGCTTCCTCCGCTCTCGTTTCAGGTAATTGCGGATCTCGTGCTTGACCGCGTCCAGCAGCAGCGCCGGCTTGCGGTCCGGAAGCTCAAGGGGAAATTTTTTCTTCATCGAGACGCCTTGTGCCGCCCGCCCCGCGGCTTGTCCACTGCGATTCCCGATGCGGCACGCGATCGGGCACCCCTACCCCCGCGATCCCGGAATACCCGCGCCGCCGGATTTCACGCAGGATTTCCCCGATGAGCCTCACGGCCATCCTCGCTCCTTGAGCGCGAGATTTCCGGCGGGGGTGGAGGCCCGGGCTTCAGGTCAGCCCTTCCCCTCCGCCCCGCCGGAGATCCCCCCTTTTTCCCCGCCGGGCCTTTCCGTGCCCCACCGACGGCGGAAAGTGACACGATCGGCCCGCAACATTTGGCCCGTTGACTGCGTTTGGCATCTCGCCACTTTGCGCCTACCTTATTCCCGAAATGCCATTGCGAACCGTCCCGATCCTTCTCCTGCTGACCAGCCCGCTCTGCCGGGCGGACGACCCCGCGGCGGCCTACGAAGAAAAGATCCTGCCGATCCTCGAGGACCACTGCTTCAGTTGCCACGGCGAAGGCGAGGACAAGGGCAAGGTCAGCTTCGATACCTTCGGCTCCTTCGGCGAACTGATGGATCAGACCACGCTCTGGGATCACGCGCTGCGCAACGTCCGCGCCGGCCTGATGCCGCCCGCCAAAAAGAAGCGCCCCTCGGACGAGGACATCGCCACCCTGGTCGAATGGATCAAGCGCGTCCCGCTGAAGCTCGATCCCGCCAAGCCCGACCCCGGCCGCGTCACTTTGCGCCGGCTCAACCGCATCGAATACCGCAACACCATCCGCGACCTCACCGGCTACGACTACCGCACCGACGAGGAATTCCCCGCGGATGACACCGGCTACGGCTTCGACACCATCGGCGACGTCCTCAGTACCTCACCGTTGCTGTTAGAAAAATACATGCAGGCCGCCGAGACCATCGTCGCGAAGGCCCTGCCGCTCGAAAACCGCATTACGCCCCAGCGCCGATACCCGGCCGGCATGTTCCGCGGCCAGGGCAATGGCGGACCGGACGAATGGAACTACGACATCTCGCTCTACGATCCCGCCGACCTGCACACGGAGCTGAAAATCGAGAAAGCCGGCACCTACCGCGTCGTCCTCAACGCCTCGGTCAGCGGCTCCTTTTCCTACGATCCAGGCCGCGCGAAAGCCGCCTGGTCGGTCGACGGCAGGCAGCAGTTCGAGCAGGAACTGAAATGGAGTGCCGGCCAGAAAGTTGAATCCGCGGTCGAAATGACCTGGCCGCCCGGCAATTACCCGCTCCACCTGAAGCTCGATCCTCTGGTCGGCAAGGATCAGCAGCCGCCCGACCTCGGCGACGGACCGCCTCACGTTCATTTCCATCTCGATGGCATCACCCTGATCGGCCCGCTCGAACCGGAGTTCCAGGTCCACCCGCCGAACTACGACAAGTTCTTCACCCGCGACCAAGTCCCCGAAGACGCCGCCGGCCGCGATGAATACGCGCTGGAAATCCTCCGCCGCTTCACCACCCGCGCCTTCCGCCGCCCGGCCGACGAGGCTACCTTGCGCAAATTGGCCGACTTCGCCAAAGAGTCCGCCGCGGCCCCGGGCGGCACCTTCGAACAAGGCATCGCCCGCTCGATCTCCGCCGTCCTCGCCTCGCCGCGCTTCCTTTTCCGGCTCGAACAAGTCCTGCCCGAAAGCGACCCCGCCACCCACCCGCTGCTCGACGAGTATTCCCTCGCTTCTCGCCTCTCGTATTTCCTCTGGTCCACCCTGCCCGACGACGAACTCTTCGACCTAGCCGCCCGTGGCGAGCTCCGGAAGAACCTGCCCGCCCAGATCGAGCGGATGCTGAAAAGCGATCGCTCCGACGAGTTCGTGAAGAACTTCGCCGGCCAGTGGCTGCAGACCCGCGACGTCGAAAGCGTGAGCATCGATGCCCGCGTGATCCTCGCCCGCGACGCCGGCACCGAACGGGAGAACCGCGAACGCTTCGAGAATTACCAGCGCCTCAACCGCGAGATCGACGAAGCGGAGAAGGCCCGCGACGAGGCCAAGGTCGCCGCCTTGCGCGAGGAGATGAATGTCCTCCGCTCGAAGTTCCGCGGCCAGCGGCGAATCGAGTTCGGCGGCTCGCTGCGCACCGCGATGCGCCGCGAGGCCGAGTTGTATTTCCGCCACCTGTTGCGCGAGGACCGCAGCGTGCTCGAACTCGTCCAAACCAACTCCACCTTCCTCAACGGCGAACTCGCCAGGCACTACGGCATCGATGGCATCGATGGCGACCACATGCGCCTCGTCCAGCTCTCCCAAGACAGCCTGCGCGGCGGCGTGCTGACGATGGGCTCGGTGCTAGCCGTCACTTCGAACCCCACCCGCACCTCGCCGGTGAAGCGCGGACTCTTCGTCCTCGACAACCTCCTCGGCACGCCGCCCCCGCCCGCCCCGCCGAACATCCCCTCGCTGGAAGTTTCCGAAAAGACCGCCGACGGCAGGGAACTCACCCTCCGCGAGGCCCTCGCCATCCACCGTGAAAAACCGCTCTGCTCGTCCTGCCACAACCGCATGGACCCGCTCGGCCTCGCCTTGGAAAACTTCAACGCCCTCGGTGCCTGGCGCGACAAGGAACTCGGCCAGCCGATCCCGTCCGTCGCCGGTCAGCTCGTAACCGGCGAAAAATTCGCCGACGTCCGCGAACTCAAGCAGCTCCTCATCACCGCCCGCCGCGAGGATTACTTCCGCTGCATCACAGAAAAGCTGATGACCTACGCCCTTGGCCGCGGACCACAACCGTCCGACACTACTGCCGTCGATGCCATCGTCGCCGACCTCGAAAAGTCGGGCGGCAGGTTCTCGACCCTGATCACCGGGATCATCGAATCCGTCCCCTTCCAAAAACGCCAACGCACCACGCCATGAATCCCACCACCAACCGCCGCCACTTCCTTCGCGGCATCGGAGCCTGTCTCGCGCTGCCGTCCTTCGAATCCTTCCTGCCCCGCGCGGCCGCCGCTTCCGTCGGTGCCGCACGCATCGCCACCACCGCCAGCGGCGCGCCGTTGAGAATGGCCTTCCTCTACTTCCCGAACGGCGCGATCCAGAATCAGTGGACCGCCTCCGGCAGCGGTCAAAATTTCAAACTCGAGAACACCCTCGCCCCACTCAATGCCCTCAAGCACCGCGTCCAAGTCCTCTCCGGCCTCGAGCACCTCAACGCCGAACCCGGCAACGACGGTGCCGGCGACCACGCCCGCGCCAACGGCGCATTCCTGACCGGAGTCCGAGTGAAAAAGACCGCCGGCAGCGACATCCAGGCCGGCGTTTCCGTCGACCAGATCGCCGCCCAGCACATCGGCCGCAGCACCCGCTTCGCCTCGCTCGAACTCTCCTGCGATCCCCACCGCAAGTCCGGCGGCTGCGATTCCGGCTACTCCTGCGCCTACGAGTCGAACCTCGCCTGGCGCACCCCGACCTCGCCACTTTCTCCGGAGTCGAACCCGCGCCTCGTCTTCGAGCGCCTGTTCGGCAGCGGCAATCCCGGCGAACGGAGTGACAGCCTCTCCCGCCGCCGCGCCCAGCAGCGCTCGATCCTCGACTTCGTCCTCGAAGACGCCAAGTCGATCGAGGGCCAACTGACCCATCGCGATAAGGCGAAGATGGACGAGTATCTCACCGGCGTCCGCGAGATCGAACAACGCATCATCACCGCCGAAGGCTTCACCGACATCCCGGATCCCGCGATGGCCACGCCCGACGGCATCCCGAAGGCCTACGACGAATACATCCGGCTGATGTTCCAGATGACCGCCCTCGCCTTCGAGACCGATGCCACCCGCATCGCGACCCTGCTGCTCGCTCGCGACGGCAGCAACCGCTCGTTCCCCGAAATCGAGATCGCCGAAGGCCACCACTCTTTATCCCACCATCGCGACGACGAGGACATGATCCGCAAGGTCGGCCTGATCGACCGCTTCTACGCCGAGCGCTTCGCGGAATTCCTCGGCCTGTTAGAGTCGAAACAGGACGCCGACGGCAAGTCGGTGCTGCACAACTCGATGATCGTTTACGGCTGCGGCAACTCCGACGGCAACCGCCACACCCATTCGAATCTCCCGGTCGTCCTCGCCGGAAACGGCGGCGGTGCCATCAACCCCGGTCGCGTCCTCGAAACCAAGGCGACCCCGATGTGCAATCTCTATCTCAACATGCTCGACACCATGGGGGTGCCCCCGATGGACCGATTCGGTGACAGCACCGGCCGCCTCGCCGGGATCTAACATGGAGTGCTGCGGCACGACGCAGCTTTGGCTGCGGGTGCGGCCCGCCACCCAAAACGATTGCTCCCAGCCGCAAAGCTCCGCCAGCGCTGCCGAGGACGCAAGCCGCACCCCAAGCCAAAGCGACGTCGTGCCGTCGCACTCCATATCATGAAACTCCTCCTCCTCCTCGCCCTCCTCACCACCCTTCACGCCGAGGAAATCCTCGTCTGGCCCGGCGGAGCCCCCGGCTCCGAAGGCAATACCGCCGCCGAGGTGGTCAAGAAATCGGACAGCGGCGAGATCACCATCACCCAGGTCCACCAACCGACGATCACGCCGTATCTCCCTGCCAAAGACAAGGCCACCGGTGCCGCGGTCATCGTCGCTCCCGGCGGTGGGCACCGCATCCTCTGCATGACCCACGAAGGAAGCAACGTCGCCGAATGGCTGGCCGACCACGGCATCGCCGCCTTCGTCCTCAAATACCGCCTCGCGAGCGAGGAAGGCTCCATCTATACCGTCGACGATCACGCCGTCGCCGACATGCACCAGGCGATCCGCCTCATCCGCAGCCGCGCCGCGGAGTGGAACGTGAAGAAACTCGGCGTGATGGGCTTCTCGGCCGGCGGCGAGGTCTGCGCCATCGCCAGCATGAAATTTGAAGCCGCCACCCGCCCGGACTTCCAGGCCCTCATCTACCCCGGCCGATCCCAACGCATCGTCCCGTCCAAGGACTCCCCGCCCGCCTTCCTCGCCGCCTCCTCCAACGACCGGCCGGACATTTCCGAAGGCCTGACCCAGGTGTATCTCGATTTCAAGAAGGCCGGCGTCCCGGTCGAACTGCATCTCTACGCCGGCGGCGGCCACGGCTTCGGCGTCCGCCCCGGCAAAAGCGCCCCGGTTAACCAATGGATCGCCCGCTTCGAAGAGTGGCTGAAGGAGCAGAAGTCCGTTGCGAAATAATAAGGGGGGCCCGGGCGGCTCGCCCGCAGCAATTCCCCGACTTTTGAAGGAGCAAAGGGCGAGCCGCCCGAGCCCCTCTTGCCCTTGCCTCTCTTCCGCATTGCACTTTTCTCCCCGGGCGTCCCACCCTCAGCCCGTGCCGACCGTCCGACTCAAATACTTCAGCTACCACCCCGCGATCTGGCCCCGCATGATCGGCGAGGTCACCCGCGATGCCAAACCGGGCTCGCTGGTCGAGGTCCTCGACAAGGAAGGTCAACCCTTCGGCAGCGGCTTCTGGAACCCGAAGGCCGGCATGCCGCTTCGCGTCTTCGACCACGGTGGCGAGGTCGTCGGCGAAGACTTCTTCCTCAGTGCCATCCAGCGCGCGGCCGAGCTCCGCCGCCAGATCCTGAAACTCGACGAAACCACCGAGGCCTACCGCGCGATCCATGGCGACGCCGACCAGATGCCCGGCCTGGTCGCCGACAAGTTCGGCAGAGTCCTCTCGCTCGAAGTCACCAACCTCGCCGCCTACCAGCGCCTCGACAGCTGGATCCCCGCGCTCAATGAGGCCTTCGACACCGACAAGGTCCACGTTCGCGTCGACCCCGACCTCGCCCGCATCGAAGGCATCCCTTCGCTCACCCACCACCTCTCCCAAGAGATCCGCCCGCTGAAGATCCGCGAGCACGGCGTGACCTTCCAAATCGACCCCGCCGGCGGCCACAAGACCGGCTTCTTCTGCGACCAGCGCGAGAACCGGAAGAAATTCGCCGCGATGGCGGAGGGCCGCAGCGTGCTCGACCTTTGCTGCTACACCGGCGGCTTCTCGGTCAGCGCCGCCCTCGCCGGTGCCGAGGAAGTCACCGCGGTCGACCTCGATGAAAACTCCATCGAGATGGCCAAGCGCAACGGCAACCTCAACCAGCAGCGCATCAAGTTCACCCACGCCGACGCCTTCACCTGGGGCCGCACCATGATCGAGAACGGCCGCCAGTGGGATCTCGTCATCGCCGACCCGCCAAAATTCATCCACGGCAAGGAAGACCAGCTCGGCCACAACAAGTATCACGACCTCAACAAGCTGGCGCTCAAGATGGTCAAGCCCGGCGGCCTCTTCGTGACCTGCTCCTGCTCCGGCATGCTAACCGCCGACGAGTTCGAAAAGATCGTCGTCTCCGCGGCCCACCGCCAGAACCGCCGCCTGCAAATCTTCGACCGCACCGGCGCCGGCGCCGACCATCCGACGCTGTCGAACTACCCGGAGTCGCGCTATTTGAAACTCCTCTGGTGCCGGGTGATCTGAGCCCCCGGCGCTATCTTCCCGCACCATGCCCGACCTGCCGCCGCTGTCCGCCGAAGAACGCCTGCGCTACGCCCGCCACCTGTCGGTCCCGGGGATCGGCGAGGAAGGCCAGCGTCGTTTGAAGGGATCGTCCGTCCTGATGATCGGCACCGGTGGACTCGGTTCGCCAGCCGCCCTTTACCTCGCGGCGGCGGGCGTCGGACGCATCGGCCTGATCGATCCCGACACGGTCGACCGCTCGAATCTCCAGCGCCAGATCCTCCACGGCGAGTCCTGGGTCGGCCAACCCAAGCTCGCCAGCGCGGCCGCCCGGCTCCGCGAGATCAATCCGCACGTCGAACTCGAACTCCACCCGGTCCGCTTCGCACCCGACAACGCCCTCGACCTCGTCGCCCGCTACGATGTCGTCCTCGACGGCTGCGACAACTTCCCCACCCGCTTTCTTTCCAACGACGCCTGCTTTCTCCTGAAAAAGCCCTGCGTGTACGGCTCCATCTTCCGCTTCGAGGGCCAGCTCACCGTCTTCGCCCCGCATCTCGGCGGCCCTTGCTACCGCTGCATGCTGCCCTCCCTTCCCCCGCCCGGCGCGGCCCCATCCTGCGAGGAAGCCGGGGTTCTCGGTGTGCTGCCCGGCGTCATCGGCTCGCTCCAGGCGATGGAGGCCATCAAGCTGCTGCTCGGCATTGGCGAGCCACCGCTCGGCAAGCTCACCTGCTACGACGCGCTGACCACCAGCTTCCGGAGCCTCCGCCTGCGCCGCGATCCCGCCTGCCGGTTGTGCGGCGATACCCCGTCGATCCACTCCGTCCACAACCCCGAAACCATGGCCTCCTCTTCCTGTTCCCTGCCCGATCCCGGCATGCCATCCATCACCGTCCAGCAACTCGCCGCCCGCCTCGCTGCCGGAGAAACGCCGTTCATCCTCGACGTCCGCCAACCGGAAGAAGAAGCGGAAGGCACCATCCCCGGTGCCCTCTTGATCCCCCTCGCCACCCTGCAGGATCGACTCAGCGAACTCCCCGCCGACCGCGAGATCCTCGTCCATTGCAAGTCCGGCGGCCGCTCGTCTCGCGCCGTAAATTTCCTCCACGAAGCCGGTTACCCGCAGGCAGTAAACATCGAAGGCGGCATCAACGCCTGGAACGCGGAAAAGCAGTAAAAGGCCGTCTAAAAGTCTAAAGGTCAAAGGTCGAAGGTCAAAAGGCCCATGAGCCCGTCCAAGCTCCGACCTCGCAACTGCCCGTTTCTGCTCACCGATCACTGATCACTGCTCACTCGGCACTCTCCGTTCAGCGACCTTCAGACCTTCGGCTTCTCCTCAACCACCACCCGCTCCACGGAGCGATGCACCCACACACTCTGCACTAGGCCGAGCAGGAACATGCAGATCAGCACGAAGGTGCCGGAATAGCTGATCAAGGGCAGCGGAATCCCGGTGATCGGCGTGATCAGCACGCACATCCCGATGTTCTCGAAAATGTGCGCGAAAAGAATCGCAACCGTGCCGGCGACAATGAGCCGACCCATCGGATCACGGGCATAGGTGCCGATGAACATGCAAAGCACCAGCAGCAGCGCGAAGGATGTCACCAGCAGAAGACTGCCTCTGAAACCGTGCTCTTCGCCAATCACCGCGAAGATGTAGTCATTGTGCGCCGTGTCCTTGGGAATGAATCCCGCGGCATGAAGGGAATTCCCCCTGGAATTGTCCGCCATCCAGCCCGTTCCCGACCATCCGGCCTTGCCGACGGCCACCGAAATCCGGTGAGCGGCATAGCCCTCGTCCTGGATATCCACCTCCTCGCCGTGGAGCATTCTCCAGTAAGTGTCCAGTCGGCCGGGACCGCGCTCGGACACCTCGGGCAAGATGATGTAGAACGCGATCGGCAGGATGGCGATCCCGACCAAGCCCAGCGCGGAAAGATAGCGGAAGGGAATGCCGGCCACAAGCAGCAGCACCCCGGCCAGCGGCAACCACACGATGGCCGAGCCCATGTCACCCTTGCCCATGACGACGAGGAAAGAGCCGCCGGATATCACGCCTACGATGAGGATCTTGAGAAAGGGTTCATCCAGCAGCCACCCGACCTTGGGAATCCTGCGCCCCAGCCGCGGCAGATCCTGCAGCAGGCTGCCAATCAGCATCAGGCCACCGGCGAGAATGAGCTGGGCGGGCTGGAAGGAAATGGAGCCAAACGTCACCTGACCGACTCCCGACGAGATGGCCATCAGCCCGAGGCCCGCCAGCCAAAGAGGAAGACCCAGCCACCGCAGCCACCGGTAGTCGATCAGCGCCGTCGCGAAATACACCGCCGAGCCGATCAGGATCCACGTCTTCTGCCGCTCCGCGAACCACGCTCCGCCGTTGTCCAGATGCCGCGCCGCACTCTCGATCGAGAACACGCCGAACACCAGCAGCCCGTACATCGTCAGCACGAGCGGCCAGTTCAACCCGAGCAGTTTCCGGAACAGCGGCGTCATTCGGCGGCCAGACCATCCCGGCCACCGTGCCGCATTGCAAGCGCCATGGCAGCGAAGTGTCGCTTCCCAGGCGACATGGCAGCGGAGTGTCGCCTTCAAGGCGACATGACAACGGTCGGGCGGCATCCTGCCGCCCGCCTCCGCCTCCTCCAATCCCTTGCGGCCCCGTCCTTCCCCTGCCAGCGTGCCGCATGACCCGCCGCTTCCTGATTCCCCTCGCCCTCCTGCTCCTGCTCGGCGGCGGCTTCGGTTGGTGGTGGTATCAGCCGGAAAAAGTGATAGCCCGCCGCGTGGCCGACCTCTTTTCCGCCGCCAACGTATCCACCGATGATGGCAATCTGACCCGCAGTACCCGCGGCAATGCCATCGAGCCCTTCCTCGCCCCCAATATCACCTTCGACGGCCCCGACGGTCCCACCGACGAGATCGACGGCCCCCAATCGCGCAGCTCCATCGTCTCGCTCTTCTCCTCCCTCGCCCGCTACTGCCGCCGGATCGAGATCGAGGCCCCGGAGATCGATCTCATCGCCATCACCGGCGACGAAGCCACCGTCAAGGCCCGGGCCAAAGCAGTGATCGACCTCCCAAACAACCAGCGCCCCGTCGAAGGAATCCAGCACCTCGACATGACCTGGCGGAAGATCGACGGCAAATGGCGGCTTGCCGACGTTCGTTGGCACGAAACGGCGAGGTAGGCCGGTGTTTCGGTGTTTCAGTGGATCGGTATTTCGGTATTTCGGTATTTCGGTGGATCGGTGGATCGGTGTTTCAGTGGATCACGTCAACAACCTCGATCTCGTCAATCACCCACCCCCGTCATGATCCCGAGAGGGATCAAAGCCCAAGTAGCCGGGGGTCGAGCGCAGCGACCACCCCCGGTAGATGCGCATTTTAAACGATTCTGCGATCCCGGGAGGGATCGAAGCCCGGCCGCACCCCACGTGACGTCAACCACTGCTGGCACCCCTCCGGGGAGCGGGGAGCGTGAAATACCGAGATCCGGGGGTAGTCGCTACGCTCGACCCCCGGCTACCGGCGCTACGATCCCTCCCGGGATCAAAATCCAGCTCGAACCCGAAACGTGGCCAAGCTCAACCGACCCACCGCTCCACCGACTCACCGACTCACCGACTCACCGCTCCACCAACTCACCGAATTTCCCCGAGATTCTACTTGGCAAGCCCCGTGGGCTCATTCAGTTTCCCCGCCCTCCCGCCACCCGGCGGGCACTCTCAACGAATTCACGCACATGGCCGTCGCACTCCGCCTCAACCGTCAGGGAACCAAAGACCGTCCCTACTACAAGATCGTCGCTGTTGACAGCCGCAAGCGCCGCGATGGTCGTTACATCGAGCAAGTCGGCACCTACGACCCGCTCAAGGAAGGTGTCAACTACACCATCGACCTCGAAAAGGCCGAAAAGTGGGTCGGCGTTGGCGCCAAGGTCTCCGAGACCGTCAACAGCTTCATCCGCAAGGCCCGCACCGCGGCCAAGGCCCAAGCCTAGTTCGCTCCGGCACTGATTTTCCAAGCCGCGCCTCCCTCCGAGGCGCGGCTTTTTCGTATTCACATCCCTCCCGCCACCCGCCATGGACTACTCCGCCCTCATCACCCAGCGCCGCCGCCGGCTCGGTGAGATCGACGACATGATCTCCGACCCGGGCTTCTACGACGACCCGAAGCGGGCCTCCGAGATCATGCGCGAGCACCGGCGGATCCAGCAGACTCTCTCCCTCTCCGACCGCCTCGACGCCGCACGCCGGCAGCTTGAGGAGAACGAGGACCTGGCCAAAGGAGACGACCCTGAACTCGCCGAGATCGCCCGCGAGGAAATCCCCGCGCTCCAAGCGGAAATCCCCCAGCTCGCCGAGGACCTCCAATACGCCCTGCTCCCCGCCGATCCGAACGACGACCGCGACGCGATCGTCGAAATCCGCGCCGGGGCCGGTGGCGACGAGGCCTCGCTGTTCGCCGCCGAGCTGCTGCGCCTTTACCAGCGTTACGCCGACGGCCGCGGCTGGAAAACCGAGCACCTCTCCAGCAGCCCGTCGGAAGTCGGCGGCTTCAAGGAAGTCTTCCTCCGCGTCACCGGCGACGAGGTCTTCCGCACCCTGAAATACGAATCCGGCGTCCACCGCGTCCAACGCGTCCCCGCCACGGAAACCCAGGGCCGCGTCCACACCTCCACCGTCACCGTCGCGGTCATGCCGGAAGCCGAGGAAGTCGATGTCGAGCTGAAGGCCGACGACCTCCGGATCGAAGTCTGCCGCGCCGGCGGGGCGGGCGGCCAGCACGTCAACCGGACCGAGTCCGCCGTCCAGGTCTTCCACCTTCCCACCGGCCTCTACGTCCGCTGCGAGGACGGCCGCTCGCAAGGCCAGAACAAGGAGCGGGCCCTCCAGATTCTGCGCACCCGCCTTTACGAAATGAAGGTCCGCGAGGAGCAGGAAAAGCACAGCGCCCACCGCCGCGCCCAGATCGGCTCCGGCGATCGCTCGGAGAAGATCCGCACCTACAACTTTCCGCAGAGCCGCATCACCGACCACCGCATCGGCCACACCTCCCACAACCTCGCCGGAGTCATGGCCGGCGATCTCAGCGAGTTCACCGCCGAACTCCAGAAGGCCGAAATGGCCGAACGCCTCAGCGAAGCCGGCATCCGGTGACCCCGGAGGCGCCGAGCATTCGGCGAGATCGAGATTCATTTCAGGCGATGCCGCCGATCAATTGCCCAGCCCGCGGATCACGCGGATTTTGTGGGTCTCGCTGTCGCCGATGTAGAGGTCGCCGGTCTTCGGATTGATGCCCACGCGATATTTCCGTCTGTTAGATCGACCCGCCGGATGCGATGGTTGCGGATGTCGCAGATGAAGAGGCCCTTGCCTTCGCGGTCGAACTGGATCGAGTGCGGCTCGTTCATCGCCGCCTTCACGGCCGGTCCGCCGTCGCCGGAAAAGCCGGGCTTGCCGGTGCCAGCGACCGTTTCGATCCGTCCGCTCGCGGGGTCCATCCGGCGCACGACGTGGTTCAGCCGCTCCACCCAGTAGAGGGAGCCGTCGGGATGAAAGCGGATCTCATACGGTTCGTTGAGCGTTGCCCGGGTGGCCTTCCCGCTGTCGCCGGAGTAGCCCTTCTTGCCGCTGCCGACCACCGTCTCGATCCGCCCCTTCGCCCGGCTGACCTTGCGGATCACGTGGTTGTTCGTGTCGCAGAAATAGAGATCTCCCTCCGGCCCGACCGTGACTCCGAAGGGCTGGTTCAGTTCCGCCTTGAGCGCCTGGCGACCGTCGCCACGGTAGCCCGCCTTGCCGGTGCCGGCCACGGTTTCGATGGTGGCCGCGTGGCAAAGCCAAGGCACGAGGAGGAGGGCAAGCAGCGGGCGCATGAGGGTCGCGGAAGAGTCTCCCGATATCATCCCTCGGCTCAGGTCAATCCGCCCGTGGTTACTTCCCGGGCTTGCCCGCGACCTTGCGGAAGGCCTCGGCAAGTTCCTTCAACTTGTCGGGATGTTCGGCAGCGAGGTTGTCGTTCTCGCCGGGGTCCTTGCTCAGGTCGTAAAGCTGGGGCTTCGGTGCGTTGCCGGAACGCATCGTCTTGTTCGCGGCGGGGCCGGGGTGTGGCGGGATGAACTTCCAATTCCCGCGGCGGTAGGCAAGACCGCCCGTGCCCTGCTGGACGATCTCGCTGCGGCCGGCGGCATCCTTGCCTAACAGGGCGGCGGTGGCATCGGCACTGTCGGTGGCGGAACCCGCCGGCACCGGTTGGCCGGCGAGCGCGGCGAAGGTCGCGAGGAAATCGATCTGCGAGACCAGCGCGGCGGACTCGCCCGGCGCGATGGTTCCCGGCCACGAGGCGATCAGCGGGACCCGCGTGCCGCCGTCGAGCTTCGAGTATTTCCCGCCGCTGAAGGGACCGGCCGGCTTGTGCTCGCCGTTCTTCGCGGCCGAGTCGTCGGCATAGCCGTCGTCGAGCACCGGACCGTTGTCGCTGGAGAGGAGAACCAGCGTGTCTTTGGTGAGACCGAGTTTCTCGAGCGTCGCGACGATCACCCCGACGTGGTCGTCGAGCTGCGCGATCACGTCGCCGCGCGGGCCGAGGCCGGTCTTGCCGACGAAGCGCGGCGCGGGGACCCGCGGGACATGGGGCTCGTGGAGCGCGAAGAAGAGGAAGAAGGGCTTCTCTTTGTTAGACTCCAGGAACGAAACAGCCTGCGCGGTGAAATGGTCGCCGAGGTCCTCGTCCTTCCACAAGGCCGCCTTGCCGCCGCTCATGTAACCGATGCGGCTGACCCCGTTCGTGATGGTGTCGCTGTGCTGGTCATCGGCGCCCATCAGGCGGGCGCCGGGCTGCTCGCGGCCGACCGGTTCATTGCCGATCTTCTCCTTGTAGCTGACGCGGATCGGATCCTTCGGGTCGAGATTCACCACGCGGCCCTGCTCCACGAACACCGTCGGCACCCGGTCGCCGGTGGCGGCCATGATGTGGTGGTGATCGAAGCCGACCTCGGCCGGCGACGGGGTGATCAGGCTGTTCCAATCGGCCGGCTTCTCGACCGTGCCAAGCCCGAGGTGCCACTTGCCGACCACGCCGGTGCGGTAGCCGGCCTTCTGCAGCAGCGATGGCAAGGTGACACTACCCGGCGGGATGATCAGCGGCGCGTCGCCTTGCAGGATGCCGGTGCCCTCTTTCCGCCACGGATAGCTGCCGGTCATCAAGGCGTAGCGCGACGGCGTGCAGGTGGAAGAAGTCGCGTGCCCATCCGTGAAACGCAGGCCGGACGCGGCGAGGCGGTCGACGTTCGGGGTGGCGATCGCCTTGCCGCCGTAGCAGCCGAGGTCGCCGTAGCCGAGGTCGTCGGCGTAAATGAGAATGATGTTCGGCTTGTCCGCCGCGAGTGCGGCGGGAGCGAGCAGCAGCAGGGAAAGTCCGAGGGTGCGAATCATGTTAGAGGGAAGTTCAGGGGCGGGCTTTGCGGAAGTCGACGGGCTTGTCGTTCTCCCGGACCTGCCCCGGGGTGCTGCGGCCCTTCGCGACGATCTCTTCGAGGAGGCCGGTCAAGCGCTTGACCTGGTCCGGCTCGCTGGCCTGAAGATTATCCTTCTCCCCGATGTCCTTCGCGAGATCGTAGAGCTGCAGCGCGGGCAAGCCGGCCGCGCTCGCCTCCTTGTCGCCCGGCTTGCTCCAGCCGCCGCTGCCAGGGCAAAAGGCGAGCTTCCAGCTCCCCTCGCGGATCGCGAACTGGCCGTTGATGCTGTGGTGCACGATGCTCCGTCGCGCCGTCGTACCGCTGCCTAACAGGTCTGGCAGGAAGCTGAAGCTGTCCTCAGCCGCGCTATCGGGCACGGTCGCGCCGCTGAGCTCCGCGGCGGTGGCCATCAGGTCGGTCAGACAGACCAGCGAGCTGCTGGTCGAGCCCGCCTTGACCTTCGCCGGCCAGCGGACGAGGAAGGGCACGCGGTGGCCGCCCTCCCAGATATCGGCCTTGGTCCCGCGGAAGTCGCCGAGCGGAAAGTGGCCCTGCTTTTCGAGCGCCTCAATCTCCGCCGCGGGCGAGCAGCCGTTGTCGCTGGTGAAAACGATCAGCGTGTCCTTCGCGATGCCGCTCTTCTCCAGCGCGGCCATGATTTCGCCGACGCAGGCATCGGTCTGCATCACGAAGTCGCCGTAGTCGCCGAGCCCGCTCTTCCCCTTCCACTCCGCGGTCGGAAGGATCGGGGTGTGGGGCGAGGCCAGCGGGAGATACAGGAAGAAGGGCTTGTCGTCCTTCTTGCGGCCGGCAATCAGCTCGATCGCCTTGCGGGTGAGCCCGGGCAGCACGTCGATCGCCTCGAAGGCCGGATCGGCGGGACCTTCGCGGATCCACGTTTTCTTGGCGGTCGGCAGGGCGGTCAGGCGGTCATTGTCGATCCATGCGTAAGGCGGCATGTCGAGCGAGGCGCTGATGCCGTAAAACGTGTCGAAGCCGCGCGCGGTCGGCCCCTGGGTGAGAGGCTTCGAATAATCGTGCTGCCAGCCGGGATGCTTCTTGCGTTCGGCCGGATCTTCCCACTTCGCCCACTCCAGGCCGAGGTGCCATTTGCCGAGGCACGCGGTGTGGTAGCCCTGCCCCTTCAGCATCGCCGCCACGGTCAAGCGGTCGGCGGGAATCAAGGGCGGGCTCGTCCCGCCGAGCACGCCGCTGACCAGCGAGCTCCGCCAGGCATAGCGGCCTGTTAGAATGCCGTAGCGCGTCGGAGTGCAGACCGAGGATCCGCTGTGCGCGTCATTGAAAACCATCCCCTCCGCGGCGAGGCGGTCGAGGTTCGGCGTCTTGATCTTCCCGCGCTTCGGATTGAGCGCCTGGACATCGCCATAGCCGAGGTCGTCGGCCAGGATGTAAACGATGTTCGGCTTGTCCGCGGCGGTGGCGGTAAGGCAGGCGAGGACGAGAACGGCGGCGATGGGAAAGCGCATGAGGGGAAAGGGTGAAAGGATCAAGGGGCAGGCTTCAAGGTCGGCTCACCCGTCAGCCAGCCGAGCGAGGTGAGGAACTTGTCGGACTCGATCACCGTTTTCTCATAGTAGGGCGCGGCATTGAAGAATCCGTGGCCGGCACCGGGATAGAGATGCGTGTCACAGCGCGATCCGGCCTTCTTCATGTCGGACTCGAAATCCCTCGCCACCTTGACCGGGATCAAGTCGTCCTTCTCGCCGAGGAACACGATCGCCGGCGGAGCACCCTTCTTCACGTTGTGGGCCGGGGAGAAATCCCGGTAACGCTTGCCGACCCGCTCGTGCCCCCACTCACCCGGGCCGTTGTTGAAGACCGGATTGAAAAGCACCAGCGCGTCCGGCTTGCAGGAGACCTTGAGATCGTCTTTCGGGTCGTCGAGCCCGTCCACCAGCGCCGCGAACGCCGCCAGATGCCCGCCCGCGGAGCCGCCCGACCCGGCGATCCGTGCCGGGTCGATCCCCAGTTCGGCGGCGTGGGCGCGGACATGGCGGATCGCCGACTTGGCATCCGCGCAGCTCAGCAGCGGCGGGCCGTCGTCGCCCTTGGCGATGGTCCGGTATTCCACCCGGATCCCGACCATCCCTCGGCTCGCGAAATACGCGCTGTGGCGCTCGAATTGCTTCGGGGTGCCACCGACCCAGCCGCCGCCGAAGAAAAACACGATCGCCGGCCGCTTGTCCGCCGCGGTCCAGCCGGGCGGCTTGTCCACCAGCAGCTTGAGCTCCTTCCCGTCCACTTTCTTGTAAACCCGCTCTTCAGAAGCAGCGGGCGAGAGGGTGGGCAGGAGCAAGAGGCAGGCAACGGCAAACCTGGGGATGAAACGGGTCATGAGCAGAGGTTGAACGGACGATGGGACTTCTTCAAGACTTCCGCTCCATGGCAGGACCTGCCGAAACTTTGACCGCGATCCCCCGGGTCCGAGCGATTCGGGTCGTCAACCGCCGCCTCACGGCAAGTCGCTGGCCCTGAGACGCGGATTGAAACCGCAAGAGCGCTAGCAAGCTCCCGCCCGACCCGACTGGGCCTGTCCAACAACCGATAGGTTCGGGGCTATCGCCCGAACCTATCTTTGGGGTTCAGCTTTGCAATTCGGCTCAGTTGTCGGGCGTCTCCTTCCTGAGGCGCTTGTAAGCATCAATCTTGTTTCGTTCGTCTACCGTCATCAACTCTTCAGCATTCAGCTGCATAACCCACTCGCGCTGATCCGGAGACTTGGTTGGCACCTTGTAATCCTCCTCGCCGGGTTCAAGCCCCTCTCCAATTGTGTCGGTGAAAAGAATGTAGCCGCTCTCAACGCTCCAACGTCCGCGCTCGATGCTAAGCGGTTGCAGAGTGACTCCATCGTTCTTGTAGACCGCAAACGATCTCGCGCATCGCCCGTCCTCGCTGAAGGTCACCTCACCGATAAATCTTCCGTAGTAATAGTTTTCGTCTTTGCGCCATTGGCCTACCAGCATGCTGGCCAACTTTTCTTCGTCGGCCCAGAATTGGGATTCAGGTGGGTTCCTTGGCTCATCGCTACGAGAACCTGAATTCGGCTCTCGCTCGCTGCACGAGCAACAAGCCAATGCAATTAGGGTTAGTGCGCGATACATTAAATTTCTTGCAGAAACGTTAGATGTGATGTCACCGCGTCATTGCGGTATAATTGAGAAGGAAATTGAGATGATTATGGGCGGTTGACATCCATGACTTGTTCTGCCTCGCGGTTCTTGTAGGTGACGGATGCAGGCCTAGTGACTCCGCGAAAAAGCAGTTTGTCCAAGTAATTGGGATCCGCCCAATCATCCCACGGGGTAAGGCCGAACCAAGCATTCAGAAACTCCTCAACGTTACGAGAGCCGATCATCTTGGCTCCAACCCACCCTTCGGATCGAAGATGCTCAAAAGGAAAGTCCCGATTTGAGATTGGGATTCCAGCTTCGCCGAGAATCTCCCATCGCCCCTTGGTCAGTAGGTCATAGGTGGTGAAGAGAGATGCGATAATCGCTGACTCAGGAATATTGCTTCCTTGTGTCCAGTGCCGTTGCGAAGTGAACACGCAACTGATCGAATTCAGCATCTGTGGCTCGTATGCGATCACTTGACCGATAGCAAATCCGCCGTCGCTCAATGGAACGCGGAATACGGAGCCAACTGATGGTTTTGATCTTGGCATTTTTTTCTTAGCAGAACAGTTTTGTTCACCGACCGGTCGGAATTGACCCCTGTTCTCCGACCGGTCGGTGAACAAGGAAAAACCCGACAGGCAGGGACGGAATTTTGGGAAGGTCGCTCTTGATGAGGACGCTAGCCCCTCCATGATGGTGATCCAAGGGGAAAGTCGGGGGGCTGAGTGAGGTGAGGATTGAGGGCCGAATCGAAATCGAGCGGACCGGGGCTGCCGGCAGCCGGCTGTTTCCTGACATGGAGGTGGCTTCCGGCGAGCGGTTGCTGGGGGCTTGGGTCGAGGCTTCGGCCCAGCGGACGCATTTGTCGCGGGCGGGCCAGCCCTCCCCCATGAACGGTAGGGACCGACCGCTGGGCGGACCCACTTCACCTTGAGGCTGCGGAGGCGAATGCATTGGCAGATTCTTTGGCGTTTCACCCTCGGGGGTGAAGTGGGCGGGCCCAGCGGTCCAGCCCTACCGGGATTTGATGGGCAGGCCCTCTCGTCGGGCCGGGGCGAGGTCGCGCTGGACTGGTCCCGGTGGCACGACTATGCACTCCGCATGATCCGCTGGTTTGCGATCAACTCCATCGCCTCGAATCTCCTGATGGGGGTCCTCATCGTCGTGGGCGCGTGGTGCTATTTCGAGAAGGTGCAGCCGGAGGTCCAGCCAACGGTGCAGTTCGAGGAGGTGCAAATCGATGTGAACTACCGCGGCGGCAGCCCGGAAGACGTCGAGAACGCGGTGGTGGTCCCGATCGAGCAGGCGCTGGAAAACTTGCCGGGCATCGAGTCGATCGAATCCAGCGCGAGCGTCGGTCGCGGCAGCATCGAGCTCAACGTGACCAAGGGCACCGATCCCCGGGAGCTACTGGAACAAGTCAAGCCGCTGATCGACGGCATCACGACCTTTCCCCAGGAAACCGAACCGCCGCGCTACGAAATTCCCGACAGCAGCAAGTGGTTCGACGTCATCAAGGTCGCCATCTCCGGCGAGATGGACGAAAAGGACCTGCTGCAAGCCGCGCGGCGGATTCGCGACGACCTGACCGGCCTGCCTGGAATCTCCCAGGCGAACATCCAGGGTGCCACCCCTTTCGAGCTGTCGATCGAAGCGGACTTGGCACGTCTCCGCGATTTCGGGATGACCTTCTCCGATCTCACGGCCGCGATTCGCCGCTCGTCGCTCGACCTGCCCGCGGGCATGATCCAGACCGACGAAGGCGCGCTGGCCATCCGTTCCAAGAACCAAGCCTACTCGCGCGACGACTTTGAGAACATCGTCATCCGCAGCAGCGGCGGCGCGGAAGTGAAAGTCCGCGACGTGGCCACGGTGAAGGACGACTTCGAGGAGAACCGCAAGCGGATCCGCTTCAACGGCAAGCCCGCCCTGCTGGTCGAGGTCCTGCGGCTGCCGCACGAGGACGCGCTGGAGATCGCCGACCGGGTGAAACAGTATGTCCACGGCGCGGAGGCATCTTTCCCGCAAGGCATCCACCTCGGCGTCTGGGACGACAGTTCGATCGAGCTGCGCGGCCGACTCGGCAGCCTGCTGGAGAGCCTCGTCCAAGGCGGCTTCCTGGTGCTGATCATCCTTGGCCTGTTCCTGCGGCCCTCGATTGCGATCTGGGTGGTGCTCGGCATTCCCATCTCCTTCGCCGGCGCATTCATCGTGATGGCGGCGATGGGGATGACGCTCAACCCGATGAGCATCTTCGGCTTCATCATCGCGGTCGGGATCGTGGTGGACGATGCCATCGTGACCTCCGAGAACGTCTTCACGAAGTTGCGCGCCGGGGTCAGCGGCCTCGACGCGGCCATCGACGGAGCCAAGGAAGTCACCATCCCGGTGACCTTCGGCGCGATCACGATCAGCGTGGCTTTCCTGCCGCTGATGTTTTTCGACGGCTTCTACGGCGCCTACGCCCGCCAGATCCCGCCGGTGGTGATCGCGACGATCCTGTTCTCGCTGATCGAGACCAAGCTGGCGCTGCCCTGCCATCTCAAGAACATCACCTTGAAGCCGAGGTATTTCCTGCGCTTCGACCGCTTCCAGACCGCCATTTCCAACAGCCTCGAGACCTTCATCGACCGCTGCTACAAGCCGGTGATCCTGCTCGCCACCCGGCACCGCTACGTGACGCTGGCGATCTTCGCCGCGGTGGCAATGATCAGCGTGGCGGTGCTGCGCAGCGGGAGGCTGGGCTTTGTCTCGATGCCGTCCATCGACCGCAACCGCATCGTGGCGTCCCTGACGATGCCGCGGGACACGGCGATGCAGATCACCGATGACCGGGTCAAGCAGGTGCTCGCCGCCGCGGAGGAGTTGAAGAAGGAATTCATCGACCCCGGCAACGGCAAACCGATCATCCTCGACGTGCTTACCAGCACCGGCGGCTGGTCGGGCGGCGGCGGGATCGACCCGCGGCAAGGCTTCGTGGTGATCCAGATTCTCGATCCCGGCGAGCGGAGCGAACCCGGCCCGAGGAACAAGGAGATCGCCAAACGCTGGCAGGAGTTGGTCGGTGAGCTGAAGGACGCCCAGCAATTCTGGATTTCAGGCGACTCGGGAGGAGGCTTCCGCGGCGGTGGCAACGACGACGAGATGGAAGCGATCGAGATCGAGCTCCGCGGCCCCGCCACTCCCGAAAAGGAAGCGATCACCGATCAGCTCACCGAATTGCTCGAATCCTATCCCGGGATCCAGGACGCCTGGACCAATGACTCGCGGATGCGCGACGAACTCCACGTGACGATCCGGCCGGAAGGCGAAGCGCTCGGGTTGACCCAGCGGGAGTTGGCCACGCAGGTCCGTGCTGCATTCTTCGGCGAGGAAGCCCAGCGGATGCAGCGCGGCCGGGATGACGTCCGCGTGATGGTCCGGCTGCCGCTTGAGAAGCGCCAGTCGCTGCACACGCTCGAAGAGATGCGGGTGCTTACCCCCGACGGCGGTGCCGCGCCGTTTCGTTCGGTCGCCGATGCACGCTTCGAGAAGGCGCAGTCCGACATCGAGCGCCGCGACGGGGCACAGGTCGGCTCCGTCTCCGCCAAGCCGTCGGACGAGACCATCGATGTGGTGGCCATCGCCGACGCGATCGAACCGCGGATCAACGCGCTGCTGCAAGGCCACCCGGAGCTGAGCTGGCGCTTCGATGGCTATATCAAGGAGCACCGCGAAACCGGCATCCGCTTCTGGGTCATGGGCATCTCGCTGCTGGTCGCGCTCTACGTCCTGCTGGCGATCCCGTTCCGCTCGATCCTCCAGCCGGTCTTCGTGATGATCGCCATCCCCTACGCGGTGCTCGGCGCGCTGTTCGGCCACCTGATCATGGACATCACGCCGTCCTACCTTTCGATCTTCGGGCTGCTCGCGCTGGCCGGGGTGGCGATCAACGACTCGCTGGTGATGGTCGATTTCATCAACCAGCGCCGCCGCGAGGGAATGGACCTCTTCGATGCCGTGGTCCAGTCCGGCATCCGGCGGTTCCGGCCGATTTTCCTGACCTCCACCACCACCTTCGTCGGGCTGATTCCCACGATCTTCGACAAATCGCCCGAGGCCCAGTTCCTCAATCCGATGGCGGTCTCGATCGGCTTCGGGATGCTGTTCGGCACCTTCATCACCCTGCTACTGGTGCCCTCCGCCTACCTGGCCGTGGAGGATCTGGTGGAGAAGGTCAAGAAGGGCATCGACTGGTACAAGAAGCCCTTCACCCGGCCCGAAACCGGGGAAATCCCCGAAAGTTCGGATCCCGCACTTTGACGGGTTGCCCGGTGCGTGGAAGCGGCTACAATGCCGGCGTTCAAGTCATGGTCAGCCATTCTCCCGATACCTCATCCCCCGCCACCGACTACGATGTCGTCATTTTCGGCGGGGCTTTCTCCGGGTCCTCGCTTGGCCTGCTCCTGAAGCGCGCCCGGCCGGAAACGCGGGTGCTGATCGTTGAGAAATCGGAGGTTTTCGACCGCAAGGTCGGCGAATCGACGTCGGAGGTCGCCGGTTGTTTCCTGACCCGGGTCCTCGGGCTTTCCCACTACCTTTCCTGCGAGCATTTCCAAAAGCACGGCCTGCGGATGTGGTTCACCACCCCCGAAAACGACTGCCCGAATGCCTGCGCGGAAATCGGGCCGAACACCCAGGCGCGGCTTCCGACCTTCCAGCTCGACCGCTCGAAGCTCGACCTCCACCTGCTGGAAATGGCCGAAAAGGAGGGCTGCACCGTCATCCGGCCAGCCTCCATCAAATCCTTCGAGCTGAACGGAGCAGGGAAAAACGTCATCGTCCTCAAGCACGACGGCGAGACCCGGACCCTCACCGCCGGCTGGGTCGCCGACTGCTCCGGCAAGGCCAGCCTGGTCGCCCGCCAGCGCGGCATCTGGCGGAAGCTGGAGAGTCATCCGGTCCACTCGATGTGGGTGCGTTTCAGCAACGTGCTCAGCCTCGACACCCATGAAGCGCGGACCCAGGCCCCCTGCCTCAAGGACGGCCCCAGCGTCGCCCGCGCCAGCGCGACCAACCACCTGATGGGCCGCGGCTGGTGGTCGTGGATCATCCCGCTTTCCAACGGCGACTTCTCCGCCGGCGTGACCTGGGACGAGCGGATCTTCACCCCGCCGTCCGAAGGCCCCGTCGGCGAGCGCGTGAAGCAGCACCTCACCAGCCAACCGATCGGCAAGCTGATGTTCAAGGATGCCGCGCCGATCGAGAACGACGCGCGGATTTACAAGTATCTCCCCTATTACTCGACCGAAGTCTGCGGCGACGGCTGGATCCTCGCCGGGGACGCGGCCGGCTTCATGGACCCGCTCTACTCGCAGGGCCTCGACTACTGCTCCCACGCGACCTACGCGGCGCACAAGATCCTGCTCAAGTCCCTCAACGGCGAGTGCGTGAAGATGGCGCTGGACCATCACAACATGATTTATCCGCAGTCCTACCAGCGCTGGTACAACGCCCTCTATAAAAACAAGTATCAGTATCTCGGCGATGCCGACCTGATGCACGCGGCCTTCCTGATGGACATTGCCACGTATTTCATCGGCCCGGTCCGCGCGGTCTATGCCGATGCCGACAAGGAATACTCCACGATGCCCTACAACGGCCCCGGCGGCGCGATCTTCGCCCGCTTCATGGCCTTCTACAACCAGCGCCTGGAAGTCATCGCCCGCAAACGCCTCGCCGCCGGCACCTACGGCAAGAACAACCTGAAGCACCGCCATTTGCTGCGGATGCCCTTCGAGGCGAACACCAAGGCGGTGCGCCACCTCTTCCACGGCATGCGCGTGTGGTTCAAGCTGGAGGCGGAGACCTTCTTCACCCGCCCGATCGAGGCGCTGCCCGACCCGTCCGCCGCGAAGCCGGTGGCGCCGGCAGTCATGGCGGAGGCCTGAGGTGGCCGCTACTCACGGGTGATCACCTCGTCCAGATTGAGGATCACGTTTGCCATCATGGCATAAGCCGCGAGTTCGGGCGTGGCTTCGGCCGGCTTGCTCTCGCCAAAGTTGAGCAACTTGGCCGCTTCCTGCGGATGGGATTCGAACCACGCCAAGCGGGAGGCCAAGCCTTTGCCGAGAACGCTGAGTTCGTTAGGGGTGGCGGGGCGGGCGAGCACGTGCTCCATCGCCCAATTGAACCTCGCGTCGGGCGTCGCTCCGCCCTCGGTCATCATGCGCTGTGCAAGCTGGCGAGCGGCTTCGACGAAGGTCACCTCGTTGAGCAGGGCGAGCGCTTGCAGCGGCGTGTTGGTGCGGCCCCGCTTGATGGTGCAGATGTCCCGCGTGGGGGCATCGAACAACTGCAAGGTCGGCGGACCGGCGCTGCGTTTCCAGATCGTGTAGAGCGTGCGGCGGTAGAGCCCCTCCCCCGACTCGTTCTTGTAACCGCGTAGATCGCCGTAGCGGCTGGTCTCGTCCCATACCCCCTCGGGCATGTAAGGCCTCACGCTGGGTCCGCCGATCTTTTCCTTCAACAGCCCGGACACCGCCAATGCCTGGTCGCGCAGGGTCTCGCCGCTCAGCCGCAGCCGCGGGCCGCGGGCCAGCAAACGGTTCTCCGGATCCTTCTCTAACAAGTCCGGGGTCACCTTCGCGGAACGACGGTAGGCGGCGCTCATGACGATCTGCTTTTGCATCGCCTTCATGTCCCAGCCGATCCGCACGAACTCGGTCGCCAGCCAATCGAGCAATTCCGGGTGGCTCGGCCATTCGGATTGCGATCCGAAGTTCTCGCTCGTCTTGCACAGGCCGTAGCCGAAAAATTGCTCCCACGCGCGGTTCACCCAGACCCGTGCGGTCAGCGGATGGGTGCCCGAGACCAGCCAGCGGGCGAGGCCGAGCCGGTTGTTCGGTTCCCCGTCGGCGAGCGGCGGGAGAAAGGCGGGCAACCCGCGCTCGACCTTGGCCCCCGGCCGGTCGTACTCGCCGCGATCCAGAATCACCGCTTCGCGCGGCGTGGCCAGTTCCTTCATCACCATCGTCGTCGGCGCGCCCTTCTCCAACTCCGCGAGCGCCTGCTGCACCCGCTTGGTCGCCGCCTGGGCGGTGATCAGTTCTCCGGATTGGCCGCTGTGGTATTGGGCAAGTTGCTTCTTCTCCGCCGGGCTCCGCTTGGCCGCCGGCTTGGCAAGGATCGCCGCCACGGCCGCGGGCAGCGGGGACGTGGTGTTAGAATCCGTGAGCGCGAGGCGGAACTTGCCGAGGGTCGCCCCGGACCCGTAATTCTGCACGATCCCCAGTGTCAGCTCCGTGCCGACGGGCACCTGCAAGGGCGTGGCCAAGGTGAAGATGCCGCTCTGATCCATCCCGACCCGCGGGTGGATCGCCCATCCCGTGGCGGGATTCCCATCGATCGCTTTCGGTGACTCCCAGTTGGGTTGATCAAAGGTCGCGCTGGCCGATTTGAAGACCGGCGTCTGGCCGGCCGCGGCAAGCGTCAGCTCGGAGATGATCGGGTTGCCATTCGGGTGCCGCCCCGGGCCTTTGCTGGGCAGCCGGTCGTCCGCGAGCAGCTCCAGCCGGATCGCGGTCACGGTCGGCGTGGTGGTCTTGAACCGGATGGTGTAAGTGTCGGTGTCCGGATGCGGACCGCTCGCGTAAATCACGTTGTTTTTCGCCACCAGCGTCGCCTTTTCCGCCTTCGTCGAATCCGGCGAAATCACCCGCCATGCGGGTCGCCCGGCATCTCGGGCCGACAGGGACTTCTCCCACGCAGCCTGACCCGCGGCGGCCTGCTTGCGCACCTGTTTCTCCGCGGCGGTGGCGGCGGCGAGTTGCTTCTTCAAGTCGGCCACCTGCCGGTCCTGCTCCGGCGTCGCCATTCGGAAAATCGGCGCCGTGTTGCTGCTTTTTCCCGCGAGAATACCCGTCTCGTCCACGCTGTTGAAGTAGGCGAACATTTGGTAGAATTCCTTCTGCGAGATCGGGTCATACTTGTGGTCGTGACAGCGGCAACAATTCAAGGTCAGGGCCATCCAGACGCTGCCGGTCGTGTCAACGCGGTCAATCACCGTCTCGACGAACCATTCCTGCTGGATCAGCCCGCCTTCGCCGTTGATCCGGTGGTTGCGGTTGAAGCCGCTGGCGATGATCTGGTCGGCGGTGGCACCCGGCAGCATGTCGCCCGCGAGTTGCTCGATGGTGAACTGGTCGAAGGGAAGGTTGCGGTTGAAGGCGTTGATTACCCAGTCGCGCCACAGCCACATCTGCCGCGAGCCGTCGCTTTGGAAGCCGTTGCTGTCGGCATAGCGCGCGTTGTCGAGCCAAGGCATGGCCATCCGCTCGCCGTAGCGCGGCGACGCCAGCAAGCGGTCGACCACCTTTTCATAGGCATCGGGCGCCGGGTCGGCGAGGAAGGCGGCGACTTCATCGACGGAAGGCGGCAGGCCGGTCAGGTCGAGCGTGACCCGCCGGATCAAGGTCCGCGGGTCGGCCGGCGGCTGGGGCGTCAGGCCTTCCGTCGCGAGCTTTGTAAGCACGAAGGCATCAATCGGCGTGACCGGATTCGCGCCGGACGCGACGGCCGGAACTTCCGGTCTAACAGGAGCGGTGAATGCCCAGTGGCCCTGGTATTCCGCGCCTTCCTCGATCCACTGCCGCAAGGTCGCGACCTGCTTGCCGGTGAGTTGCGGCTTGGGGCTGTCGAGCGGCGGCATGTGCTCGTCCTCGTCCGTGCTGAGGATGCGCTGCAGCAACGGGCTTTCGTCGGGATCCCCCGGCACGATCGCCGGGCCGTCGAACTTCCCTCCCTTGAGCGCGGCGTCGCGGCTGTCCAGGCGCAGCCGGCTCTTGACCTTGGCGGTGTCCGGCCCGTGGCAGGTGAAGCAGTTGTCGGAGAGGATCGGCCGGACGTCGCGGTTGAAATCAATCCGGGGAGCGGCATGGAGGGAGCCGGCCGCGAGCGAGCACACGGCGGACCATCGAATCAGGATCGGAGGCGTCATGGTCAGGCGAGCAGGGGTTTGACGATCTTGCCGTGGATGTCGGTCAGCCGGAAATCCCGGCCCTGGTGGCGGTAGGTCAGCCGCTCGTGGTCGATCCCGAGCAGGTGCAGGATGGTGGCGTTCAGATCATGGACGTGGACCGCCTTGTCCGGGTCGGTGATGTTGTAGCAGAAGTCATCGGTCTCGCCATAGGTCTGGCCCGCCTTCACCCCGGCACCGGCCATGAAGATGGTGAAGCATTTCGGATGGTGGTCGCGACCGTAGTTGTCGGCCGTCAGGGCGCCCTGGGAATAAATCGTCCGGCCGAACTCGCCGCCCCACACGATGAGCGTGTCCTTGAGCATGTCGCGCTGCTTCAGATCCTGAATCAGCGCCGCGGTGGCCTGGTCGGTGTCGCGGCACTGGCCCTTGAGCGCATTCGGCAGGCCGCCGTGGTGGTCCCAGCCCATGTGGAAGAGCTGCACGAAGCGGACGTCCCGCTCCGCCAGCCGGCGCGCCAGCAGGCAGTTCGAGGCATAGCTGCCGGGCCGCTTCACGTCCGGCCCGTACATGTCTAACACGTGCTTCGGCTCCTTTGACACGTCCAGCAGGTCCGGCACGCTGGCCTGCATCTTGAAAGCCATCTCATACTGGGCGATACGCGCCTGGATCTCGGGATCGCCGACGCGGGCCAAGTGCTGCTGGTTCAGCGCGGCGATGTCGTCGAGCGTCCCACGCCGCATCGCGGTATCGACGCCCGGCGGATTGCCGAGATAAAGCACCGCGTCGCCTTGGTTGCGGAATTTGACCCCCTGGTGCTTCGACGGCAGGAAGCCCGCACTCCACAGCCGGTCATAGAGCGGCTGGTCATCCGGCCGGCCGCTGCCGAACGAGGTTAGCACGATGTAAGCCGGGAGATCGGCGTTTTCACTGCCCAGGCCGTAGCCCACCCAGGACCCGATGCTCGGCCGGCCCGAAAGCTGGTGACCGGTCTGGCAAAAGGTGATCGCGGGGTCGTGGTTGATCTGCTCGGTGAACATCGACCGGACGAAGCACAAGTCGTCCGCCACCTTCGCGATGTTCGGCATCAGCTCCGACAGCCAGGCTCCGCTTTGCCCGTGCTGGGCGAACTTGAAAATGCTGGGCGCGACCGGGAACGACGACTGGCCGGAAGTCATCGTCGTCAAGCGCTGGCCCTGGCGGATCGATGCCGGCAAGTCCTTGCCGCGCTGCGCTTCCATCTGCGGCTTGGGATCGAACAGGTCCATCTGCGACGGCGCGCCGGATTGGAACAGGTAGATGATCCGCTTCGCTTTCGGCGCGAGATGCGGCAGTCCGGCCAAGCCCGACCCGCCCGCGGCGAGCGCGTTGGTGGGATTGAGCAGCGAGCCGAGCGCCCCCATGCCCAGCCCGGTGGCGGAGCGCTGCAGGAAGGTGCGCCGGGACAAGGCCGCGCGCTGGGCAGCGCTGGAGTGGAGAAAAAGGGAGTCGTTGCAATTCATAATCTTCCGGAATGCCACTGCGACATGGACGAAGGCTTTAGCGGTCTTATTTCCGTACGGCAGTGAATTTCTTCGCGGATGAGTGCCGGTGCCAGCCCGGCGCGTGAGGTTTGCTAGTTTCCGGGGAATGCCTATAGCTCCGCCATGCCCTTCGCCGCTCTCGGTCTTTCCCCCGGTCTCGTTCGGGCCACGGCTTCCCTTTCCGCCCCGACCCCCGTTCAAGCGGCCGCCATTCCGGCGGCGCTGGCCGGCGGCGACGTCATGGCCACGGCCCGCACCGGATCGGGAAAAACGATGGCTTTCGTACTTCCCCTGCTCGATCGCTGGCTCGCGGCAAGTCACGAGACCCCGCGCCGCGTCCACACGCTGATCCTAGTCCCCACCCGCGAACTCGCGGCGCAAGTCGCCGAGACCGTGCGGCGCTGCGCCGCGCATCTGCCGGAGCGGCTCAAGGTGGTCAGCGCCATCGGCGGGCTGTCGATCAATCCCCAGATGATGGCGCTGCGCGGCGGTGCGGATTTCGTGATCGCCACGCCGGGCCGACTGCTCGATCTGATCGATCACAACGCGCTGCACCTCTCCCACGTCGCCGCGCTGGTGCTCGATGAAGCGGACCGCCTGCTCGACCTCGGCTTCTCCAAGGAGCTCGCCCGCATCCTCCCGCTGCTCCCTCGAAAGCGCCAGAACCTGCTCTTCTCCGCCACCTTCCCGCCGGGCGTCAAATCCCTCGCCGGACAATTGCTGAGCGAGCCCACGGTGATCGAAATCGCGGCCGAGCCCACCGAAACCCCACTCATCGTCCAACGCGCGATCGAAGTGGACACCGACAAGCGCACGCCGCTGCTCGTTCACTTGATCAAGTCCGAAGGCTGGCCCCGCGTGCTTGTTTTCGTGGCGAAGAAATACAGCGCCAGCCACGTCGCCGACAAGCTACGGCGCAACGGGATCAGCGCGGTCGATTTCCACGGCGAGCTCTCCCAGGGTGCCCGTACGCAGGCGCTCGATGACTTCAAGAACTCGCGCGTCCGGGTGCTGGTCGCCACCGACCTTGCCGCCCGCGGGCTCGACATCGTGCAGCTCCCCGTGGTGCTGAATTACGACCTCCCACGCTCCGCCACCGACTACGTCCACCGCATCGGCCGCACCGGTCGCGCGGGCGAACCGGGACTCGCGGTCAGCCTGGTCACCGCGGAGAGCCACGCGCATTTCCGCCTGATTGAAAAGCGCCACCAACTGGCAGTCCCGCGCGAACAGGTCGCAGGCTTCGAGCCGACCGAGTCCCCGCCGCCGCCCGCCGCCGGAGGCATCAAGGGCCGCCGCAAGAGCAAGAAAGACAAGCTCCGCGAAGCCGCGGCACGGACCGGAAAGCCGGAGTCGCCGCCATGATGTCGCCGCACCGCACTTGAATAACCGGCGGGCCGGGAAACAGCAGGATCGCTCCCGCCTCCCCGGCCGCGCCGGGTGACTTCAGAAGTCGATGTCCAGATCCGCCTGACCGCGCTCGTAGGCCACGGCTTCGACGACTACAACTTCGACTTCTGCCACGCTGCGCTTGATCACCGGGACGGTCGCCCTGATGGCGGACTCACCGGCAGGTGACGTGGCGATGACGGCAATGGTCGATGCCAGCAGTGCCAACATCGCCAAAGCCAGCGGCGGCCGGTGACGGGGGCGATTCCTGTGGGCATGACGCTCGGCAAGCATCGCCTTCAACTCCCGAGTGCCCTTGAAGGCAAAAGGAACAAAGGGAAGTGCCGGAGCGTCCGCCATGGATTCTTTCGGTCCCGGCTTGGGATCCCGCTCCGGTGATGCGGAACGAAACCGCGACATCGGGTGGGTCTGTGAACAGACAGGGGCCATGGCAAAAAATGCCATGAGGCCCATCCTTGATTGAGATGGCATAATGAACAAGTGGTTAGGTGTGTGTGGACTCGTCCGGGGAAGTGTGTGAGATTCCGAGGACAACCTCATCGTTGGAGATTACCGACCATTTGAGAATCACGCGATCGAGTAGGTCCCCAATCACCCAATCACCCAACACCCTCTGCCGCTCGGGCCACGGCCATCGCGCCTACCCGTTCAAGACACGTCCTTCGCGATGTGACGTGCGACCAGCGCCGCGCCCACCGCTTGGGACAGCTCGCCAAGGGTCGCCGGAACGATCCGCAGCATCTCCCGCTGGGTCGGCCAAAGATACTTCAACGCGGTGTTCCGAATGCCGCCGAGATAGCGTTCGCGGAAGGCCACGGTCGTCGAATCCGGATCGATCAACCCGCCGCCGATCACGAAGCAGCCGGGATCCAGCGCCATCGCCAGCTCCGCCACCAGCAGACCCATCGCTTTCGCCTGGAGGTCGAAAAGTTCCAGCGCCAACGCATCGCCGTCCTGGGCAAGTCCGCGCAGTTTCAGCACCCGCTCCTTTTTCCCGAGCGAGGGATCGGCAAGCACATGGCCGGGATAGCGCGGCAAGGCACGCTCCAGCAGACCGGGCAGGCCGGCCAGGCTGGTATACATTTCGTAGCAACCCCAGTCGCGGCCGCAGCCGCAGGTCAGGGCATCCACTCCGAGCAAATGCAATGGAGCCGCGAGGTGGCCGGCTTCCATGCCGGCCAAGGTGTCGCCGTCGAGCGGCAGGCCGGAGGCATCGACATACGCACCGCCGAGGCCGGAGCCGGGCGCGAGCATCACCACGCTGCTCGCCGCATTGCCGCGCGCCCGATGCGCCTCCGCCACGCCGCCGAGGTTGCCGTCGTTGCCAAGAGCCAGCGGCAAAGCACGGCCGGACTCGCGCTCAAGCGCCACCCGCAGGTCGGCCTCGACATTCCAGCCGTCAAAGGCCGCGGGAAGATTCGGCGAGGTATCCAGTATGCCATAACTCCGACGCGGACCGGGCACCGCGAGGCCCACGCCCTCGACCTGCGACCAGGCCAGCCCGTGCTGCGCGAGGAACTCGTTGATCGCGCCGATCCAGGCCTCGATCACCGCGGCCGGACCACCTTCGGATCCGGTGGGACGCTGGAGCAGTTCGCTGGGGAAAATCGATCCGTCGTCGCGGACCGCCGCGATCTTCGAGGTCGTGGCTCCGCTGTCGATTCCGATGAAAATAGGGGCGCTCATAGGTCGTCTGCGGCGAAGCTATGAATCTCCCCGCTACGGAACAAGCCCGCCATGGAGCCATCCATGACATGCGCTTCCGGAAAGCCGGCCGAAAATCCCTCCTTGTGAACGCGCACCGGATTTCATGGCGTTTCACAACAGCATTTCCGTCATGAACATCCTCCATCACCTCGCCCGAGCCCTCATCCTATTCGCCATCATCCTGCCGTTGGGTTCCTGCGTGACCCAACGCACGGTCACCCGCAACGACCAAACGGTGGAACAAGGCATCGTCGTCAAACGCCCGCTGAAGGAAGCGGTGGAAAATTCGCGGTGAAGCGGTCCGTCGGTTTCGTGCCCTGCCTCTCTTTGCCCGGCGAGCCAGATGCCGCCTTTCCAGGCGCGCAGCCACGCTACACGCCCATAATCCAGAAAAGCCCGCTCTCTCTTCCTGCTCACCGGCATCGCAAGATTTCGGAAAGGCGATCGAGAACGACAAAACTTCGCTCATAAGATGAACATGTGGACGGACATGACCCTGACAAATCGGTTCCAACCGATCCTCCGCGCCTTGCTGGCGGCCACCACCCTGCTGGCGGCTCCGTGGGCCGCGACGTCATTCGGCCAAACCCCGTCCCGCACCGTCGATGTCGCCGTCAAGCCCGGTGACAAATGGGTGGCCAAAGCGACTCGAACACTGGCCGACGTGCCCGGCGCGGCCGGAATCAAACCGGACACCGGCCTCAGTCGCTTCGGCGGGCTGACGTCGCGCAAGGAAAAGGCCACGGGTTTCTTTCGTACGGCGAAGATTGACGGACGCTGGTGGCTGGTGGACCCGGAGGGCTGCCTGTTTCTCCACCGCGGCGTCACGTCCGTCAGTATGCTCCGTTCCCCCGGAGCCCGAACCGCGTGGACGCAAAAGTTCTCCAGCGAAGCCCACTGGGCGGAACAGACCACGTCGTTGCTGCGGGCGCACGGATTCAATGGCCTCGGCGCATGGGCGGACACCGAACGCATGCGTGCCGTGAATCCTCCACTCGCCCACACCCGCATGTGGAACTTCATGGCGGGTTACGGCAAGAAGCGCGGCGGCACCTATCAGAAATCCGGCCACACCGGATATCCGGGCGACTGTATCTTCGTCTTCGACCCGGATTTCGAGGCGTTTTGCGAGGATTACGCACGCCAGTTGGCCGCGGACAAAGACGATCCGTGGTTGCTCGGGCATTTTTCGGACAATGAATTGCCATTGGGTGCCTCGGCACTGAAAAACTACCTCGCGCTGCCGGTCACTGATTCAGGACATCAAGCCGCATTGGCCTGGCTGCGCGCCCGCCGCGGAGCGAATGCAACCGCACGCGACGTCCAGCCAGCGGACCTTCCTGCCTTTCTGGAATTCATGGTGGAGCGCTACTTCCGCATCGTTTCGCGGGCCATCAAACGGCACGACCCGAACCATCTTTACCTCGGGGCGCGTTTTCATGGCAGCGACCTGCGCTTCCCGGAGATTTTCCGCGCGGCCGGCCCGCATCTGGATGTGGTTTCGGTGAACTACTACCGTGCGTGGACACCCGACCCGCAGCGCTTGGCCATGTGGGCGCGCGAATCAGGAAAACCGGTGATCATCACCGAATGGTATGCCAAGGGCGCGGATTCCGGGCTCGCCAACACCAGCGGCGCGGGCTGGCTCGTCAAGACGCAGCGCGATCGCGGTTTGTTTTACGAAAACTTCACGCTCGGCCTGCTGCAATCCAAGAACTGCGTTGGCTGGCATTGGTTCAAATACATCGACAACGACCCGGCCGACACCCGGTCCGATCCATCCAACCGCGACTCCAACAAGGGCATCCTGAGCAACCGCTATGAACCCTACGGCCCCCTGCTCGACTCGATGAAACGCATCAACGAGCGGGCCTACGGACTTCTGGATCATTTCGACAAGCCTTGATCCGCACGACCCGTCCGCATCGATGCTGCGCCCAGGCCGATGATCACAAACCACACCATGGGAAACACGTGAAATATTTCACCATCGCCACCTCGGTATTACTCGCGTCCCTGACCGTGCTGCATGCCGCGGATGCGCCGCCGCCATCGGCCAAACCCAATATCCTCTGGATCGTTATGGATGATGTGGGTGTGGAGTTGCCTTGCTATGGTGAAAAGACGATCCAAACACCGCACATCGACCGCCTTGTTCGTGAGGGCACTCGGTTTGATCGCGCCTTTCTCACGGCATCGGTCTGCTCGCCTTCGCGCTCGGCGATGATCACCGGCATGTATCAGACCACCATCGGTGCCCACCATCACCGCAGTGGCCGGGGCACGGAAAAGATCCACTTGCCTGCCGGAGTGGAACCGGTGCCCGCGATCTTCCGGCGTGCCGGGTATCACACCTCCAATGGCGACTATCCCGCGAAGGGAGGGCGGATTGGCAAAACCGACTACAACTTCGAATGGGATCCGACGATCTATGACGGCAATGACTGGGCGGGTCGCAAGCCAGGCCAGCCGTTCTTCGCCCAGATCCAACTCTGGGGAGGAAAGAACCGCAATGACAACGGACGCTGGCATCGTGAGGTGGCACCCAAGGCACTCGGCACCCTGACCAAACCGGACGAGGTGACCCTGCCACCGTACTATCCGCGCGATCCGGTATTGTTAGATGACTGGGCGCAGTATCTCGATTGCATCCGGTTCTGCGACCTGCAGATCGGCGCGCTTCTCCAGCGCCTGGAATCCGAAGGGATCCTCGACCAGACCGTCATCATCCTGATGGGCGACAACGGCATCAGCCATGCCCGGGGAAAACAGTTTCTCTATGACGAGGGAATCCGCACCCCCTTCATCGTGCACGGCCCCGGCATCCCACGCGACACCGTCCGCGGCGATCTCATCGAGCACATCGACATGGCGGCCACCTCGCTGGCTCGGGCGGACCTTCCAGTGCCATCGTGGATGCAGGGCCGCGATCTCTTCGCCAGTGATTACAAGCCGCGCGACGCCGTCTTCGCGGCCCGCGATCGTTGTGGCGAGACCGTTGACCGCGTCCGCAGCGTGCGCACGGAACAGTTCAAATACATCCGCAATTTCCACCCGCAGCGTCCCCTGCTCCAACCCAACAACTACAAGGACACCAAACCGATTCTTCCGCCACTGAGCGAACTCCACGCGGAAGGCAGGTTGAGCCCGCTTCAGGAGGAGATCCTGTTTTCACCGACCCGCCCCGCGGAGGAACTCTACGACGTGCGGGCGGACCCGTTTGAAACCCGGAACCTCGCCGGTGATTCTGAACACCACACCACGCTGGAAACCCTGCGCGCACGGCTCGACCGCTGGATGGTCGAAACCCGCGACCCCGGTCCTGAACCGGAAAGAATCTACGATGCCAACCTCGCCCACGAACTCAAAACCACCGCGGCCAAAGACCGCAAGGAGGCAATACTTGCTAACAGCGCGTTGATGAAGAGGTGGGCCAAGGAAGGCAAATAGCAGCGGCTCGCCTGCCCCGCCGCGGACCGCAGCAGCTAGGCACCCTATTTGCGAGCATGCCAGCCCGGCAGCAGGAAGATCGAGAAGGTCATGCTGAGCAGGATGCCGATGACGGCGACCTGGCCCAAGCTGACGAGGGCGTCGCTGGAGGAGAACATGAGCGAGCCGAAGCCGATCACGTTCGACGCCCCGCAGAACAACAGCGCCTTGCCAGTACCGTTCCAGAGTTCCTTGAAGGACATGCCGGTGCGCTTCAGGGTCAAGGTGACGTGGATGGCGTAGTCGATGCCGGTGCCTAACAGCAAAGGGGTCGCCATCAGGTTGACGAAGTTCCACTTGAGTCCGAACAGCCGCATCAGCGCGAGCAGGACGACGGTGCTGACCAGCATCGTCAGCAACGCCAGCCCGACATCGCGGCCCCGGCGGAAGATGAGGAACATCATCAGCACCAGCAGCACGCCCATCGGGACCAGCATGCGGGTCATGTCGTCCTTCACGAGGCCGGCGATCGCAGGCTTGAAGAGGCTCCACCCGGCGAGCCAGATGCCGTCGCCGTTCAAGGCACGCAGACGAGGGTAGCCGGGGGTGAGCGGGTCGACCTCCGGCGAGGGAAGCACCGAGCCGAGGACCAGTCCGCCGCCCTTTTCACCACGCTGGAGAAACAGTCGCATGATCTCGCGGGCGGCTGCCGATTCGGGGTAGAAGCCTCCTCCCGCTCCCGCCTTGGCAAGAAAGCCGAACACCTGCCGACCGAGCGCGGTGCCTTCCTCGGTGAAGCCCGTTTCATCGGCCTCGGCCAGCAGGCGCGGCGCCTCTTTCGAAAGGGCCAGCAAGACTGCACGGTTGCTTTCCTGTCGCGCCGGATCCGGCCACCACCCGGAGGGCAGGGACGACTCGAGGAGGACGCCATCGGTCGCGGCGGTGGCGAGGCGGCGCTCGGCTTCGGCGAGCCTTGCTCGCATCGTGGCATCGTCCGGAGCCTCGACCACCACCCGGAGCTGGCGCGGGTCCTTGTCGGGGAACTTCTCCTGCATCCGCTCGAAAGCGGCCATCGCGGCACTGTCGCGGGGCCGCATGATCTTGGAGTCGAACTCGACACCCGGCATGCCGAGCGTGGCGAGGACGGTGAGGGCAAGGGCGACCAAGCCGCCGGTCAGCAGCAGTGATTTTTTCCGCCGGGGAAGGAACGTGGCTTCGCCCTCGGCGGGGGCGCGGTCGACTCCGAACTTCGCGACCCAGGGGAGATAGAAGACGATCATCAGAATACCAGCGGCGAGCAGGCCGAAGGCGACGATCGATCCGAGCTGCGCCATGCCGGGCAGGCCGCCGAGATTCAGGGCGGAAAAGACGACCGTGGTGGTGATCGCACCGCAGAGGACCGGCGGACCCGCGGCGCGCAGGAGCTTCGTGCGATCATGACCCACGGACTTCGCTTCTTGGCAGATCACGAGCCCGTAATCGGTGGCCAGACCAATCAGGATCTCGGCCGAGGCGAGCGCCATGATACTAAGTTCACCGTAGATCCACCCGGCGACGCCCAGCGCGACGGCGAAGACGAGGCAGAGCGTGATGACCAGCCCGTGGAGCAGCATCAGCCGCCGCTGCATCCACCAGAAGAGCAGCGCGATGAGGGTGAGCGTGATGCCGATCGATCCGCTCATGTCCTTCTCCATCGCCATGCCGATCTCGGACGAGAAAGCGGGCTCACCGGTGATGGAAACCCGAAAGGAACCAGGAGTCAGGAGACGGGAGTCAGCGGGGAAAGAAATGGACGAGTCAGGCACTTTCATCCTGTCCCCTGTTCCCTGTCCCCTGCCCCCTGCTTCCTGCCACTTGGCCACCGAGCCCCGGACCTGGTCGAGCCACGCACCGGCCTCGCGGTAGCCGGGGATCTCGCCGGGGGCATCGATGAAGATCAGGTGCGAAGTGCCATCCGCGCTGGCGAAGCCGGCCCCGCCGCCGGAGGAGGCGAGGACATCGGCGACGGCGGGATGAGCGAGGAAACCGAAAGGATCGTGGGCGTTCATCGCCAGGTCCTGCCCGGAGAGCGAAGTCGCGAGCTCCTCGAGGGCCGTATCGAAAGTGGCCTGCGAGTTTTCCGGCGAAAGCCGCGATGCGAGGGCGCGGGTCTCGGCCGGGTCGCCATTGAGCCACAGGTAGGCGAGAAGTTCCGACAGCCCCTCGGGGTCGGCGGTCCAGCGCGGTTGCCAGCGGGCGCTTTCCACCACGCCGTCTTTTTCAAGCGCGGCGGCGAGCGACTTGGCGGCATCGGCAGGCGAGTGTTCGCCATCGGTCTCTAACAACAGGATCGCCTCGTCCTGGCGGGCGAAGGCCTGGTGCTGCGCTTTCAGGCCTTTCACCTCCGGCAGCTCGCCGGGGAGCATCGAGAGGATATCGGTGTCGAACCTCAGCCGGGAAAGACCCGTCGCCGCGACCGCGATCGCCGCCAACAGCATCCCGTAGAGCCACCATTTCCGCATGCCCGCGGAGGCTAGGTGGAATGAGGCCGGTGGAAAGTGCCGAGTGAGGCGGCGGGGCCTTGATTGGCACTTGGTACTTTCTTCTTGGAACTTCACTCTCCCCCCATGCGCCTGCTCCTCACCCTGCTCAGCCTGATTTCAGTCGCCCGCGCGGAACTGGACCTCAAGCCGCTGGAGGCTTGGATCGGGCGGCAGAAGACCCTGCGGAGCCTCGACGTGACCTTCGTGCAGGAGCGGAAGCTGCCTTCGCTCAAGAAGCCGATCTCGACGCCGGGGCGGATGCGGATGGTCCGGCCGGGCAAGCTCCTGTGGGAGCTCGGCACGCCGGTCAAAACCATGGCGGTGTCCGACGGGATCACCATGACCTTGCTCGATGTCGTGAAGAAGCGCGGCAAAAAGGTCGAGGCCGGTTCGCCGGAAGCGAAGCAGTTCACGATGCTTTCGGACGAGTCCTTCCGCGACCTCGCCAGCTTCCAGCAGGCTTTCGAACTGGTGGAATCCCGCATGACCGGCCGCATCTACCAGCTCACCGTGCGCCCGAAAGACAAGGCGATGCGCAAGCACGTGGCGTGGATGTTCATGGACATCGACACCGCAACCCAGGAGCTGCGCGCGATGGATCTGGAAATGGATGACAAGACCCGGATCCGCACCGTGTTCTCGAATGCAAAGATCAACCCGAAGATCGACCCCGCCGTCTTCACCCCCGACACCACGGGGTATCTGATGAAGTAGGGCCGGTGTTTCGGTGTTTCGGTGTTTCGGTGCTTCGGTGTTTCGGTGAGTCGGTCCTACCGATCTACCGATCTACCGAAACACCGCCTTTTCCCTTCCCCTCCCCCGCTCCGCTCCCCTTAGTCTCACCGTCGTGGACCCCGAGATCCGATCCCTCATTGAAAACTCCTTCACCGGCGGCGCCAGCGATGTCTTCCTGATCGAAGGCGAGCGCCCGCGGGTCCGCGGCGACGGCGAGATCATCATCGCCCACGGAGGCCCGGTCACGCGAGAAGCCATCGCCGAGATCTGGCGGGAATGCGGCTTGGATCCGGACAAGTCGACCGATGGCGATGCCAGCATGAGCGTCGATCACATCGGTCGTCTCCGGGTCAACGCCTACCGCACCCTCGGCCGGCTGGCGGTCGCCTTGCGGACCATCAAACGCGAGATTCCCGACTTCCCCGAACTCGGACTGCCGCAGCCGCTGCTCACCTCCTGGATGGAACGACGCTCCGGTCTGGTGCTGGTCACCGGGCCGACCGGGGCCGGCAAGTCAACCACCTTGGCCGCCTGCCTCCAGTGGATCAACCGCCACCAGGCCCGCCACGTCGTCACGCTGGAAGACCCGATCGAATACCTCTTTGAAAACCAGCGCTCGTGGTTCTCCCAGCGCGAGATCCGGCGCGACACCGGCGATTTCGACGTCGCCCTGCGCGCCTCCTTGCGCCAGAGCCCCGATGTCATCCTCATCGGGGAAATCCGCGACGCCGAAACCGCAGCCACCGCCCTGCGCGCCGCGGAAACCGGCCACTTGGTGCTGGCCACCCTCCACAGTTCCGGCGTCGCCGATACGGTCGAGCGGCTGACCCGGATGCTCGACAGCGCGCACGGGGCCACCGCCTCCCTGCTCGGCCAGCAACTGGTCGGCATCCTTTCCCAACAACTCCTGCCCCAGATCAACGGCGGCGTCCTCGCCATCCTCGAATACGTGCAAAACGAGGCCGCGGTGCGCAAGTGGATCGCGGAAGGCAACTACACCGACCTCAAGGACCATCTCCAGCGCAGCGACGACTCGATCGCCTGCTCGTTCCTCCGCTATCTGATCGCCGCCACCCAGCAAGGCCTCATCGATCCCGAAACCGCCCGCTCCGCCACCGACCGGCCGCAGGATTTTGATCGCGCGATGCGCGGCATTTCATAGTTTGCCCGCCACCACCGTGAGCCAAGCCCGCGAAATCACCGACTATCTCCGCCAAGCCGTCGAGCTCGGCGGTTCCGACCTCCACCTCTCCGCTTGGGCACCGCCGGCGGCGCGGGTCGGGGGAAACCTCGTCCCGCTGGAAGACTTCCTGCTCGATCCCGAGACCACCCGCAGGCTCATCCTTGATACTCTCTCGGAAACTCAACGCGCCGCGCTGGAGCAAAACTGGGAACTCGACTACGCGCTCCAGATCGAAGGCGTCGGCCGTTTCCGCGGCAACGTCCACATCGCCCGCGGCAGCCACGAGGCCGCCTTCCGCCACATCCCGCAGCACATCCCCGAACTCGGCGAACTCGGCCACCACGCCACGGTGCACGACATCTGCACGCTGCGCCGCGGCCTGGTGCTGGTCACCGGCATCACCGGCTCCGGCAAATCGACCACGCTTGCCTCGATGATCCGCCGCGTTTCCGAGAACCGCTCCGGGATCATCGTGACCATCGAAGACCCGATCGAGTTCCTCTTCACCCACGCAAGCTGCCTCATCAAGCAGCGCGAGGTCGGCTCCGACACCCGCGGTTTCCCGATCGCCCTGCGCCAGGCCTTGCGGCAGGACCCGGACGTGATCGTGGTCTCCGAACTGCGCGACCTTGAGACCATCCGGATCGCCCTGACCGCCGCGGAAACCGGCCACCTTGTGCTGGCCACCTTGCACACCGTCGACGCGCCGCAATCGATCGACCGCCTGGTCGATGTCTTCCCGCCCGACCAACAACCGCAGATCGTCACCCAGCTTGCCGGGGTGCTCGAGGCGGTGGTCTCGCAGCGGCTGATCCAGCGCGCAGACGGCCAGGGCCGGGTGCTCGCCTCCGAGGTCCTGCGCGCCAACCACGGCATCCGGGCCTGCATCCGGGAACGAAAACTCGAACAACTCGTCGGCCTGATGGAAATCGGCTTCAAGGACGGCAACCGGACCATCGACCAGTCGATCGCCGGCCTGCTCGACAGCGGCTACATCACCCGCGAGGAAGCGCTCTTCCACTGCCGCGAAAAACGTAGTTTCGATACGCCGCCACCCGCTACCGAAGTGAAAAAACCAAAATCGATCTGGACCTGATGGACCCCCGCGTAGCCACCACTATCAAGTTGGCGATCTTTGCCGTGATCGCCCTCGTCGTCTTCTCCGTCAGCTCGAAGCATTACAAGAAGTTCAAGCGCAAGGAGGCCCTGGTCGATGAGATGCGGACGCTCGTCTCCGAGGCCTCGTTTTACCGTTCGCTGAGCGAGACCGACGCCCGTGGCGTGCTGCTGAAAGGCATCGCCAAGGTCGAGGAAGCCAAATCGCTCGGAGTCGAGCCGAGCGCCTACTTCGACCGGGTGTTCAAGCGTGACAAGAGCAAGGACTCCCCTGCCGACGAGTTCGAGGACCACCCGGCGCGCGAAAAGCTTGCCCGCGAAACCCTGCTGCGGGCGCACCAACACGCGGTGCAGCTCAAGCTGGTCGAAACCCCCGAAGCCCGGCTCGACCTGGCCGACGGGAAAATACCCGACGTGACGCCCAAACCGGTCATCGCATTCACCATCGACCCTGTCATCTCGCCCGGCTTGGAAAAGGTCGTGCCCAATCTGGAACTCGTGCCCGCCGATTCAAAGGAAACACCGCCCACCGACCTTGAAATCGCCGCCGCCCGGAATCTCGCAGCAGACCTCTACAGCGCCCAGGTCATCGACCGCGAAGCCGAAAAGCGGATCACCGAGCACTTCCGCCCCCCGCCACCGAAGAAGTGACCTTGGCAGCGCCAAGGTCCGATGGCACTCGTTCAAGGAGCCTTGTCGGTGTCGGCTCCGCCTTTCGCCGATTCAGCCTCTTTCAAAAGCTTTTTAAACACCCGGACCAGGATCTGGTCACCACTGCTCCCGGATGATCCGCGTGATCTCCAACGCCAGTTCCAGCGCCGCCGTTCCCTGCTGACCCGTCACCGCCGGATCTTCGCCGCGGGCGACGCTGGCGATGAAGGCCGCCAGTTCCAGCTTCAACGGCTCGTCTTTCTCGACCTCTACCTCCGCCCGCTGGATGCCCATGCCCTCCTTCCAGTGGATCTGGCCAGCCTGTTCCTGGTAGTCGAGCGAGAGATAGCAGTCCGACTGGAACACGCGAATCTTGCGCATCTTTTCCGGACTGATGCGGCTGGCCGTGACGTTGGCCACGCAACCATTGGCGAATCGAATGCGCGCGTTGGCAATGTCTTCGGAGGCCATCAGGACCGGCACGCCCACCGCATCGATGCTCTCCACCGGCGAGCGCACGAGGTGGAGGATGATCTCGAGGTCATGGATCATCAGGTCGAGCACCACGCCGATGTCGATGCTGCGGTTCGGGAAGGGCGAGAGCCGGTGGGCCTCGATGAACTTCGGATGGGTCAGCCGGTGCTCCAGTTGGCGGAGCACCGGATTGAAACGCTCGATGTGCCCTACCTGGAGGATCCTGCCGGTGCGCTTGGCGGTCTCGACCAGCGCGCCGGCGTCCTCGACCGAGGGGGCGATCGGCTTCTCCATCAAAACATGGGCACCCAGATCCATCAGCCGGCATCCGACCTCGCGATGGGCCACGGTCGGCACCGCCACGCTCACGGCGTCGGCCAGACCGGCCAGTTCTTCCAATGAAGCGACCGGCACCGCACCGAACTCGTCGGCCACCGCCTTCGCCCGCCCGGGGTCCGCATCGTAGACCGCCGTGAGGCTGGCACCGGGGATCAGACTGTAAACGCGGGCATGGTTCCGCCCCATCGATCCCGCCCCGGCGACTCCCGCACGCATGATTTCCATGCCGCTACCTATGACCGGGCCAGCACCGGCAGCAAGCTCCGGCCGGGGCATCCTTGCCGAAGGGGCCGCCAGCCGGAGAAAAAGCCGGAAAGCCCCAAGATTTCGCTCGCCGGGCCGTCCTACGATCTGAACTCTCTCGTCGGAAAAGGATTTCGGGGTCGCCACCCCCGACCGGACGAGCAGATTGCTCCGCAAAAACCAACAGAATCATGAGTCTTCACGCCCAGCTCAGCCCCGAAGCCCAGGCCCGCCTCCATGCCCAGCGCAGGAATTCGACGATCTCCTCGATCATCATCTCGGTCCTCGTGATCGTGCTGATCTGCCTGACCCTCGCCTTCATCTTCCTCCCCAACTGGGTCAAGGAAACTCCGGTGATCGTCAGCTACCAAGGCACCGTCACCCAGGATGAGAACCTGGAA
>JAYTLR010000161.1:0-9979 GCA_043729195.1 Akkermansia sp. | reverse complement strand
CCGATCTCGGACCATCCGCTCCTTCGCCATCCTCCCCCCGCACTCCGGAGTTTCCCCTTGGATCGCCATCATGGAAGGGCTAGCGTCCCGACCATGAACCATCTGCCCGGAATTCCGTACTTCCCTGTCGGGTTTTTCCTTGTTCACCGACCGGTCGGTGAACAGGGGGCATTTCCGACCGGTCGGTGAATAAAACGTTCTGCTAATGAAAAGACTCCTGCTGGTCGCAACGTGTATGGCCGCGACTGCGTGCGATCAGCCTAGTGCGCACGATATGAAAGGAACCGAGAACTTCCGACGCGTAGAGTCCTACGACGATGTCACCGAGTATTTGGACTACGAATTCAACCCTCCCAAGGTGCCTGAGGAGATGTCGCAAGAGGATTTTGAGGCCGAGTTCGATGCCGCACACGATACGATCATCAAACACTTGAAGACCGTAGGGTCTGCCATGGAGGATTCAGAGGAGGATGCCGATTTCTCGCTCTCCCGGTATGTCGATGTCAGACGCGCAATCAATGTCGTTTGCGATAAATTCGGTCCAGAAGTGGTATTTGCGATTCAACGCGCCCAGAATGAGCTGCCGGCGGATTACGCAATCAACCTGGATTCTCACCCAGCCTATGTGAGCATTTTGCCAACTGGAGATGTCCTTGGATTCTCCGAGACTGAGGAGGGACAGAAGATTCTCGACCAATACGGCTTTCCACGATGAACCAAAGAAGCAGACAACAAGTCGTGGGTGGCAACCGGCGATAACGTCTCAAGTTGACTCGGAGCTTGATCTCGCCGGTGCCACCACTCAAACGCTGAAGAAATGAAACTCCACATCCAAACCATCGCCGCTCTGATGATTGCTTGTGTGTTGGGCGCGGGATGTGACCGCCAGATCGACACGTCGAAGAAGGATTCTCCGCCGGAGCAATCAAATGAGAGTCCCGATCCGTTTGCCGTAGTCGAGGAGGAGGTTCCAAAGGATCAAAAAATCCCGGCAACGTTAGATGAAGCTCTGGATCTCATGATGACGGGGCTCACCGACGAAAACAGGAAATTTATTGAAGACGCCGGAGATGACTATGCGACGTCTGCGCATTTCGGGGGCGGAATGGGTATGCGGAATTCATGGGGATTGTGGGGCGACTCCCCATTGTCCCGCTACTTTGCTCGGCTGGGCATTTACCATGCAGACGACATGTCATCAATTATCAATGAAGCTTTTTCCCGCAAGGTGCGAGGTAAGGACATCCAGTTAGCCAAGCTCGTTCAGTTTTATCGGGATGACTGGAAGGAGCAGGACATTGTCGCGCCGCTGGAGCTTGCCTGTCCGCACTGTTCCAAGGAGATGGTCATCGGATACATGGGGGAAGGCGTATCGAAGGCGCATCCAGAACGGGTTTATTTTTCTGGCATCTGCCCAGAGGAGCAAGAGTTTCGATTCTACCACAAGGATGGCTGGCGACGGGCAGAGACGATCAACAGCGAACAAAACGGTGGTGGACAACCGGCTACCCGCCCCGAGTCAAAATGACCCTCTTGACTACAACCTCTAACCCTGTTGCGGAGTGGCGCTCCCGGTAGCCGCTGCCACACCTCGACGTTGGGGAAAAATGATGAAACGATATTCCGCAATGCTGCTCTTCCAATACCGAGCCGATCTTGGCAACGGTCAAAGCGATGTGATGCGGCGCTGTGAGGAGCGGTTGATCGTTTTGTTTGCTCGGAATGCGGAATCGGCCCTGCGCAAGGCAAAGGCGCACGGGAAAGAATCTGAGTTCAATGGAAGATCTGAGGCAGGGAATCCGTTGCTCTTTGAATTCATCGGCGTAAAGGACCTGCTTGATCTCGAATCGCTTGATGAGTCGGAGGTCTGGTATGACATCAGGACACTCAAGTTGCCGATGGAGAGGCGAGAGAAGCTCATTCCACCAGAGGAGGAACTAAATGCGATCTACTGGGAGCGTCGCGAAAAGAAACAGAAGCCCCCAACAAGTCGTCCCTCCTAACGCCTGACCCGCCGTCAGTTCCAGCCGTCATGACCGTTACTTGGCCGCGGTCTTGAGCCGCTTCGAGCGAGAACCCGCTTCACCTCGGCAACGCTGAGCGCCGAAATCGTTCGATACCGACCACGAACATCGCCCTGCAGCCGGACTACTTCGCGGAAACGGGTTGGCGCAGGAGGAGGTCGAGATTGTAGCGCAGGCCGCGGGAGAGCGCGGTGGGATCGACGGGCTCGGGGCCGTAGATCCGGGCGAGGAGGTCGCGCTTGCGGGTGTCCTTGGCCTCGGCGGCGGTCGCGGCTTGGGACTCGAAGCTTTCGAAGAGCGACTTCTTCATCTCCGCAAGCGGGTGGAAGGCGGGAACCGCCGGTGTCGGCTGGCCTTCGACGGGAGCCGGTGCGGAGGGCGGCGAGGGACGCGAGATGAGTCCGGTGTCGACCTTCTGGCCGCGCGGCGTGCCGTGGATGCGGAAGGACTGCGCGGTGCCGTTCGCGGCAAAGGCCACTTCGAGCTGGAAGGGGACTTCGGCCCAGGAGTTCGAGCGGTGAAGCACGGTGACCGCGACCGTTTCGCCGCCGTCTTCCGATGGCGTGACGACGGGGCGGAGCGTGCGGTATTCGGCGCCGTCGAGCGAGTAATGCGCCGAGCCGTCGCGGGTCCAGCCGTTGAGGCTCTGGCCGAAGCCGGCGCTGTCGAAGGCGGCGGCGCGGGCGATGAGGAGCAGGAAGATCAGGGATTTCACGAGGGAGAGTCGGTTAGAAGGAAAGCCGCGCGCCGGAGTGCCAGATCCAGGCGTCGGTGTCGAAGCCACCGCCCGCCTGGTCGTTGAGGATGACGTGTTCGACGCCGTTCATCAGGATAAGGTCGTCGCGATAGAGATGGAGGTTCGCGCCGAGGTAAAAGGACTGGTACTCGTCGCCGACGAAGACCGGGGTGGAGTCGAAATAGGGATCGCTGCCGACGCCCATGCCGCCGACCAGGCCGCCGGCATCGTCGGTGTCCGCGTAGTGGTAGCGGCCGACGACTTTCAAAGTACCGGGGATCGCCCAATAGCTCGGGGTGAGGGAGAGGCCCCAGACGTCGGTATCACCGCTGGCGACGATGAAGTCGCCGGCGAAGGAGAATTTGCCCTGCTCCATTTCGACGCCGGTCGAGAACAAGTGACGGAAGGCGGGGTTGCGGGCGATCAGCTGCTTGCCGTTGGCCGACTTGCGGCCGGCGACGTTGTAGCGCGGGATGGCCGGGTTCTTGTTGTCGTCGAAGTTGTAGATGTAGTCGGCATGCCAGCGGGTGCGGATCGGCGTGCCGCCTTCAACCTTCTCCACGGTCTCGTAGGCGAGGTTGGCGAGCAGGAAGCCGTCGCCCTCGATGCCGCCGATATTCGAATCGTTGTCCGACGAGAACCAGCCGAGGCCCCAGTCGAAGCGTTCGGTGTCCTGGCCGACCATCAGACCGAGGGTGTTGGCGGGGGCGACCATGTTGACCAGGAAGGAGCGCTCCGGGGTGAGCATCCGCTGTGGCTCCGTGCGGTATTCGGTGGTGAAGCCGGGCCGCATCTTGCCGTAGCTGACGTAGGCGTTGTCGAGGAAGCGGGTGGTGCCCTTCAGCCGCTCGATGCCGTTGAAGTTCGAGTCGCCGGCGAACTCCGCGACCGCTTCGATCTCGGTGTTGCCGAAGGCCTTCAAGCGGGCTCCGAGGCGGGCGCGGCGGGTGCGCGTGCCGTCGAGATCGACGTCGGCGGTGCCGGACGGCTGGGCGGAACCCCAGGCGGCGCTCCAGTGGAAGAGGCCGTTGATGGCGAGCTGCTGGACCCAGGGATTGGAAGGGTCGTCGAACAGGACGGCCTTTGACCAGATGGGATCGAGCGGGCTCGGGGCCCATTCGTCGGTCAGCGGGATCACGGCTTCGCCCTCGCCTTCCGCTGCGGCTTCATCCGGTGCGGGAGGAAGGACGACGGACTCGGCGTCCTTCTTGCCTTCCAGCACGTCAAGCGCCTCGTTGGCGTGGAGAGCTGTTAGAAGAGGGAATAGTGAACCGGCTAGTCGCAAAGTGCGCCAAGTCATGAAGTGGGGAGAGGAGAGGTTCATCGGAATCATTTCGCTTTTGCTTTGGCGTCGGCTTCTTCGGCGGCGGCGCGTTCTGCGGCCTCGCGTTCCTTGCGCTGGGTTTCGCGGTCGGCGGCGCGGCGGACGCGGCTGAGGTATTGCTCGAGAGTGGATTTGTCGCCGTTCTTCAGGGAAAGGGCGCGCTCGATGTAGGGGATGCTATCGGTGTACTGCTTCTCGCGGACGAACAACTGGCCGAGGCCGAGGTTCGCATCGTAGGCGACGGTGGGGCTTTCGAGGGCGAACTTGTAGTAGTTCTTCGCTTCGCCGAAGTTGGCGGCGCGCTTGCCTTCGTCGGTTTCATTTTTCGCGAGGTTGTCGTAGTGCTTGGCAAGTTCGAGGCGGATCTCGGGGTTGGCGGAATCGCGGGAGAAGAGGTCGCGCAGCAGGGTGCCGACCTGCTCGGTTTCGCCGGAGGTCTTGGCGATTTTCACGCGGACCAGATCGAGGTCCATTTGCTCCTTGCTGGTTAGTCCGCCGGTCTTCGCGACCTTGTCGACGAAGGCAGCGGCCTTCTCGGGGAAACCGTAGTCGTTGAGGATGCGGGCGGATTTCAAAGCGCGCGCGACATCGAGTTTCGGGGCCTTGTCGATCGCTTCGAGATAAGCGAACAACGCGAGCTGGGCCTCGCCCTGCTCCATGTAGATGTTGCCGAGCAGGTTCAGTTCGCTCTCGTTGGCGATGCCCTTGAGACGCAGCACCTCAAGATTCACGGCGGCGTCCATTTTGCGGTCGAGACCGATCAAGGCGTTCGCCTGCTGGAGCCAGAGCTGACGGTCCTCCGGGTTCTCGGCGATCAGCGTGTCGAACATGCTGGAGGCCTCAGCGAGCTTCTCCTGGAGCATCAGCGACTGGGTCAGGCCGACCTTCCAATCGCGGTTCTTCGGGTCGAGCAGGTAGGCCTGGCGATAGGCGTTTTCCGCAGCGAGCGCGTTCTTTTCCTGGAGGTAGCAGTAGCCGAGCATGCCGTAAACGCGCGGGCTCGTTTCACCGAGTTCGACCGCTTTCTGCAAGATCGGCAGGGCTTCGGTGAGCTGGTTCTTGGAGATGTAGAGGTAGCCGAGGTTGGTATGGGCACGGCGGAAGCGCGGGAAGCGGCGGATGGCCTCGAGAAAGGCGCGGCGCGCCTCGTCGGTGCGGTCGGAGGCGAAGTAGAGGTTGCCAAGCACGAAGACCATGGTCGCGCTGATCTCGCCGGGCTTCTTTTCGGGATCGGTCGGCTTCTCGATTTCCTTGATGAAGCGGACGATCTCCTGCTCGGCGGCGATGAACTGGTCCTTGCCGAACAGCTCCTGGACCTTGCCGAGCAGGGCCTGCTCTTCGGTGGAGACCTTCGGCTCGACATCGGACAGGATGCCGTAGCTGCCGACGAATTCCTTCACGAACTTCGGGTCGCGGTAGAGGATCGAGGAGGCCTTGATCTCGGCGGCGGCCGGCAGGTGGGCGGCGGCGAGGAGGATGGGAATGAGGAGGCGCATCGGGAGCATCAGTTCTTCTTCACTTCGAAATTGAAGGGCACCACGCAGGTGGCGCGCTGGTTGCGGCCGGCCTTCTGGGCCGGCTTGAATTTCCATTTGAGCACCGCGTTGACCGCGGCCTTGTCGAGCTCGGCATTGCCGGAGGATTTCTTGATCGAGGTGGAAACGACCTTGCCGTTCTCGTCGACCACGCAGGTGACCAGCACCTTGCCGCCGATGCCCTTGCTCAAAAGCGCGCTCGGGTAGTTCGGCTGCATCTTGCTGACTGGTGTCGGCGGCGAGTCCATGTCGCTGCCGAGCAATGCGTCACCGCCGCCGCCCCCGCCGCCGCCACGGCGGCCGCCGATTCGCGGGACGCTGACGACAAAGCTGCCGCTGCCACCTTCGAGGAGGTCGCCAGCGTCGAGACCGAGGTCCGGCTGGTCGCTGTCGTCCGGCGCGGGTTCATCAGGCACGTCGGCCTCGGAAATCTCGGTGGGCTCGGACTCCTCGGCCGGCTCAGGAGGGGCTTCTTCCTCCGGCGGCGGAGGTGGTGGCGGGGGAGGCGGAGGGGCCAGGTCGACGATGACGATCTCCTCATCCACCTGTTTCGACTTTTTCCCCGACATCACGAACGAAGCGATGCCGCCGGCAACGACCACGAAAAGCAGCAGGCCGAGAATCAGCCGGTGCTTGGACTTTGCCGGTGGTGGTGGCTTGGAGTAGGCCATGAACGGGACGGTTCTTCGGATCGGGAACTACTGGGGCTTCGCGGTGGCCAGGCCGATCTTGTCGATGCCCAGCTTGCCGAGGACGTTGAGCACGCCCATGACCTCGCGGTATTGGGCGGCGGTGTCGCCGCGGACCACGACGGGAATGTCGGGGACGGTCAGCTTCATCGCGGTCAGCTTGCTTTCGAGCTCGTCGAGGGTGACGGGCGTCTGGTTGAGCTGGATCTTTCCCTCGGCATCCACGGTGATGGCCTGGATCTTCGGCGCGCTGAGGTTCTTGACGGCGCTCTTGCTCGCCTTTGGCAGTTCGACCTTCATGCCTTTCACGCCGGCGGCGGTCATCACGATGAAGATGAGCAGCAGCACGAGGTAGAGGTCCACCATCGGGGTGACGTTGATGTCGTCAGGAGATTTTTCGTCGACGGAGGCCATGGTGGTTTTCGGGTGGAACGGATCAGTCGATCACTTTCGAAACGGTGCCCTGGTTGTCGGAGCCCTGATAGAATTCGGCCATCTTTGCGACGAACTCATCGATGAAGACCTGGATCTCGCCGACCATGCTCTTGATCCGGCTGTTGAGGTAGGAATAGACGAAGAGCGCGGGAATCGCGACCACCAGACCGGCCACGGTGGCGAGCAGCGCCGAGGCGATACCGGGGGCGATCGCGTTGACATCCACTTCGCCGGATTTCGCGATCAGGGCGAAGGTGATCATCACGCCGACCACGGTGCCGAGCAGTCCGACATAGGGGCCGCCGGCGATGCTGATGGTGAGATAGACGAGGCCGTCGGTGAGCTTGTGCTGGCAGCGGACCATGCCGGCGTCGAGCGCAGCGCGGATCGCCTGGATGGAGCGGCCGGTGAGGCCCTTCTTGTGGGTTCGGTCGTTTGCCAAACGGTGGCGGATTTCGTCGGAGCCGATGTGGTAGATTTCGTAGAGCGGCGATTTCTCGATCAGCTTCTGGGTGGCCGTGTCGGCGTTGCCGCCGAGGCTGCTCACGCTGCCCTTGTCGCCATGGTCGATCGCCGTGAGGTCGGAGGAAAGCAGGCTCCACTGGCGGATGAACTCCTTGGTGCCCTTTTCGATCGAGTTCAGGTAAAGAATTTTTCGCGCGGCAATGGTCCAGCCGATGACGATCATCAGCACGCAGACCGCGATGGCGATCCAGCCGTCGAACATCATGTTCTTCGCGATGTCGCCGAAGAGCGCGAGGTGCTCCATGGCACCGCCGCCGTGGTCGCCGCCGGGGTTCTTGAGGGCGGCTTCGATCGCCCGGCCGCCGGTGGCGTCGAGCGGGACCGTGCCTTCGCCGGATTCAATCGCCTTGGCGATGGTGCCGTTGGTCTCCGCGAGCGGCACGATGGCGGCAAGCCCCGCGCCGGTGTCGGCGGTGGAGGCCACGCCTTCAAACGATTTGTCGGTCGCGGCGAACAGCACCGCCGGGCCGGCGATGAGGTGGGTCCCTTCGATCGCCTGGCCGCCGCGGCCGAGGGCCTTGCCATCGAAGCGGTGTCCGCCGGCGATGGCGGAGAGGCGCTTGATGCCGGTTTCCATGATCTTGCAGCGGTCCATCACTTCCGCGACGGGATCACCGGTGGCGGCGGTGGCCTTCTGATCGAGGGTTTCGATCTCGGTCTTGTAAAGCTGGCTCTCGGCCGGGTGGAGGCGGGAGATGATCGCCTTGGCATACTGGTTAAGGACGCCGGACGCATAGGTGAAGTCGGCCTTGCGGGTCTCGACCTCGCGTTCGAGGGAGCGGACCTTGCTGGTGCGCAGTTCCTCGTCGCGCTCCAAAGTACGGAGTTCCTTCGAAAGCGTGACGACCTGGTCGTCGAGCTTGTTGACCTCGCGGTAGAGGGCGAGGCGGAGGTCGGCGTATTCCTTCTGGGTGGAAAGCAGCTCGGTGCCGGCCTTCTTGATGGAATCGCGGGCGGTGGCGATGGCGTTGTCGGCGGCCGGCGCCGGCTGGAGCAAGGCAAGGCCGGCAAGGGCCGCGGTGACGAAGCGGTGGATCATGGCTGGATGAGCGGAAGCTGTGAGAAGGTGGCGTCTTTTTCGCTGGTGGCGGATTTGACGAGCTGCTGGATCTGCGGGGCGAGGTCGTTGCGTTCGGTGAATTTCCAACCGTCCGCGGCAGGCCGGCCGACCAGTGCGAAGCTGCCGTCCTCGTTCACGCCGTAGGCCATCGCGAGGCCGAAGTAGACGACCTGCATCTTGAATTCGCGGTCGCTGGAGTCTTTCCGGAGCTCGGGGAAGACACTGACGAGCTGCTGGAACTTTTCGATCTCGGCCAGCAGCTCGACGGCATTGAAGAGGCGCTTGGAAGCTTCCTCGGCCTGCTTGTCGGCGGGGAGCTGGAGGCTCTTCTGGAGCGAGTCGATCATCACTGCGACTTTCGCCTGCTGGCGTAGCGGCTCGGGGAAAAGCGGCAGTTTCGCGGCGAGGCCTTCCTCCAGCACGCGGAGCTGGCGGGCCAGTTCCGCCTGGGCGGCGGCGAAGCGGTCGCGCTCGGCGAGCTTGTCGAGGGACAGCTTGTCGCCGCCCTCCTTGCGGGTCCGGGCGCTCTCGATCTGTTGCTTGAGATCCTCGATTTCCTTTTCCAGGCCTTCCTTGTAGCCCTTGAGCTCCTCGCGGTCCTTTTCCCAATTGTCTTCTTCGAGTTGGACCTTCTGCATCGTCTCGATCCATTCGCGGACGGACGTGCGGAGTTCATCGGCGGCGGCAGGAGCGGCGGGCTCCTGTCCCAGCAGGGGGAAGGTGGCGAAAACGACACCTGGAATCAGTGAGGAAAAGCGCATGGCGGGTGGCGGGGAAAAGAAAAAAGGGGTCACCGGCGTTTGCCGATGACCCCGATGTGACGGTTTCGTCAGATACTCGGTTTACTGGGCGTTCGGGACTTCGATGCGGTAGAACTCCGCGGGTTCGGTGGCCGGGAAGGTCGCGTCAAGGACCGGTGCCGGGGTGAAGACCTGGAGGTTGGTCGACCGGAAGAGTTCGAGGCTCAGGGTGACGTTGCCGCCGGACTTCTGCACCATGACCTGGTTCGGAGCGACGAGATCGAGGATGCTCGAGGTCGTGTAGATGCTGCTGAACAGGTTGGCCGGGCTCACGTTGTTGACGCCGGCGCTGAAGCCGAGGGCCGTGAGGGCCGAGGTGGCTTCGAGCGTATCGGAGATCCCGTCGCCGTCGGCGTCCGCGAACGGTGCGGAACCGGAGGTCGGGGCTTCGCCCTTGAGGATTCCCGCGAAGCTCAGCTTGGTCCAACCGGCGGCCCAGTTCTCGGAGCCGAAGGCACCGCGATAGGCGGCGGCCACCGGTGCTCCGGCTTGAAGGCTGCTGGAGAGAAGCGGGGAGCCACTTGCCGGGCGAGGATCGATCTCGACCAGTTCAAGACCAGCGTCGCGGCTGTAGGCCCGGAACTGCGGATTCACTCCACCGTTCGAGTTGCCGTTGATCGGCGAGCCCGAGGCGTTGAAGAAGGTGCCGTCCGCGCTGCCCGCGACATTGGAGTTGAGGAAGGTCAGGTTGCTGGCGTTCGAGCCCGTGTAGGCTCCGCCGCCGAAGCGACCGACGGTGTTGTGGGCGAACATGATGCCCGAACCCTGGCCGTCGCCGGTGGACTCGATGAGGTCTTCCTTGTAGTCGTCGAACACCGAGTTGTAGACCTTACCCTTGAAGCGGTCATCGA
>JAYTLR010000160.1:0-8948 GCA_043729195.1 Akkermansia sp. | reverse complement strand
TCGCGCGAGATGATGAAGCGGAGGCTCGCCGTGGTCTCGGATCCCGCGGTGGTGAGCGATGTCACGGTGTTCGCGGCGGACACGTCCAAGGTCGGCTGGTCGCCGTCCACGATGGTTCCCGTGGCGCTGGGGATCTGGCTCGTCATCAACGTGTATCCCGTGCCCGGCAGGAGGGTGAGCGTGACCGACTCGGCATCCTCGAGAGCGGTATCGGCGAGAGCCGCAACGTTGATGGTTTTGGTGGTGTCGGCAGCAGCGAACGCAATGGTTCCCGGCAAGCTGGTGTAGTCCACGCCGTTGGTCGCCGTTCCGCTCATGGCATAGTTCACCGTGATGGCCGCGCCGCTGGCGGGGCGAATGATCTGATAGGACACGGCGGTGACCGAGCCGCTGGCGGGCTCGATGACCCCGCTTTGTGTGAGTTTCACATAGACCTGCGAGTCATCGTTGTCGGTGATGCTCATCGTCGCGGTGCCGGTGCCGCCGATGGTGTAAGTGGCCGTGCTCCGGAGCTGGAGGATGATGTTCTGGATGCCTTCATCCACCGAATCGTCGATGGGATAAATCTCCACGGTCGTGGCGGAAGCCCCGGCGGGAATGACCGCGCGACCTTCGAGTCGGCGGTAGTCCGCACCATGGACCGCACGGCCGGCGATGGCATAATCCACGGTGAGCGGCAGATAGGAATCGCCGCCGGTGCGTGAAATGGTGAACACCCCGGGATCGCCCGCCGTTTCCGTCAGGGTCGCGTCGGTCGCGGCGATGGACACGACGGGCAGGTCGTTGTCGTGGATCGACACGGTTTGCGCGTTGGACAAGGGATCGCGGGCGTAGGCGGCATTGGTGGCAATGGTGACGATGGAAGTCTCGGTGCCTTCCTGCGCCGTGTCGTCCACGGGAGTGAGGGTGAAGGTGGCCGACGGGCTGCCGGACGGGATGATCACCGAGGACGGGATCGTGTAATCGGTGCCGTTGGTGGCGGTTCCCGTCATCGTCAGGTTGACGGTCAGGTTCGCGGCGGTGGAGCCATTGCGCTCGAGCAACAGCGTCGCGGTGTCAGCGCCGGCCTCGGAGGCCACGTTGTCGAGATGGGTGAGTTTGACGGACGGGAGATTGGAGTTTTCGTCATCGACGATCTCCACGAAGGCGACCGCGGGACCGGCGAGGATGTAACCGCCGCTGGTGTTGGCGAAATTGAGCGCGGCGTATTCGGCGCCCTCGGCGGTGCTGTCGTTCACCGGCGTGACCGTGATGTCGAGGAACGACGCGCCGGCGGGGATGATGTATTCCGACGTGCCGCTGCCGCCTCCGGCCGTCGAGGCGGTGGGTGCAGGAGAGAGGCTGTAGTCGGTGTTGCGGGTGGCGGTGCCGGTGTTCGTGTTGAAGATCTGGACGGAAAGGACGCTCGCGGTGCTGCCGGTGCGTTCCAGCCGGATCGTTCCCGTTCCGGGCGAGGTGCCTTCATTGGCGACGGAGTCCGTGATATTGATGGTGATCGTGGGCAGAGACGCGCTGGTGAAGTTCTTACCGGTCGTGCTGGGGCCTACGGTCAAAGGATTGGTGAAGCCCGATGGAGTGAAGTCGTTCGGATAAAGATTGGGGCTGATCGTGTAGCTGCCGGCGGCGAGGCCGGTGAGCGTGTAGTTGCCGGCGCTGTCGGTCCAGGTGCCCCTGAAGGTGGAGCTGTTAGGATGGCTGGTGGTGTTGGAAGGCGTGTGGCTCGCGACATAGACGCCCTCGAGAGGCAGCGAATCGGGGCCGGTGATGTTTCCGCTCACCGTGAACGTGGTGGGGCTGCCGACGGTGACGAGGACCGCACGGGTGGTGCGCTTGCCCTTCATGTCGCTCGCCGTGCACAGCACCTGATAGTGCCCTGCGGCGCTCCACGACTTCGTCTGCACCGCGCTGTTGTTGGTCGAGTAGGTGCCGTCGTTGAAGACCCAGGAGTAGGCGAGCGGGTCGCTGTTCGGGTCGGACGCGGTGGCTGTGAAGGTGACGCTGGCGTTGGTGGCCACGCTCGTGCTGCTGGCAGTGATCGAAAGGGTCGGGGCGAGGTTGCCCGGGGCGTCTCCGGTGTGGACGTAGACGTCCATCGAGGGCGGTGTGGTGCTGTTCTTCGCGATGGGCGTGATGTGGATATTGGTATCCGTGTCGCTGAAGGTCCGGCCGACCCAGAGGGCGGAGTCGTTGCGGGTGTCGGTGATGCCGTTGCCGAAAGAGCCGGGGGTCATGTCCAGCAGATGGGCACCGCCATTGCTGCCATTTCCCGGCGCACCGCCGCTGCCGCCGATGTTGCCCTGGCCCCAGCGGTCCCAGGTCAGCATCAGGCCGTTCATGAAGCCTGGGTTGGTCGTGTGAAGCTGGCGGAACTCGGCCCAGTAGTCCCTTTCCGTGTCCTTCTTGACGCGGAGTGCGTAACGGTAGGCGGGGTGTTGGACCGTGGAGTCAAACTGATGGATGCGGTAAACGCCGGGGCTGTTCACCGTCCAATGGGTTTCGTTGGGCAGCCAGCTGATGGCGTTTTTGAAAGACGCGGTGAACTGGCCCAAGCCGCCGCTGCTCCCCAGCAGGTCGAAAAGGTTGCCATACTCGCCGTTGCTGCCGGGTCCGATGGAGCTGGGCGGGCTGGTTTGCCAGTAGTTCGCGTGCCACAGGCCGAGGTTGTGGCCGAGTTCGTGCAGGAACGTGCCCACCGAGTTCGTCTTGAGGTTCATGTTGCGACCGCCGACCCCGGCGGAGCCGCCGTAGGGTCCGACCGCGCCGTTCCAACGGATGACCTCGTTGTCATAGGCGAGGTTGTCGTAGCCCGCGGCTCTGGCGAGCGTGATGGCATGGCCTCTGAGCATCGAATCGCCAGAGGCACCATCAGTCTGATGCTGGACATACCAGCTCTCGGGATAGGGCAGCACAATCAGCGGCGCGACCGTGTAGGTGTAGTAACACCGCCCGTAGCTGGTCTGTGCGATCCAGTCCGCCATCTGGCGGAGGGAATCGTGGCACTCCGCCTCGGATTGCGGATCGATGAGGTGGTCGGGGAAGGTCACCCGGATGTAAAGCAGGCTGCGTTGGCCGGTGGTCGAACCGCCGGGGATCGCAGTGGTCGGGTCGGTGGGCGCGCCGGATCCTGCTCCGGCATTCAAGGTCGCGCCGCGGGATTCCCAGTGGGCGCGCTCCTCCTCGGCCGCATATTCCTCGGCGACCTGCTGGATGTGGCCGCCCGAGCAGACGTAAATAATGCGCTCCGGGGTTTCGAAGGCGGGTGTTTCCTCAGTGACGGGAGGAAGCGTGCCGGTCTCCGTTCTCTCAACGACGGTTTCCTTGTCGGATACAGGGCAGCTCTCGACGACCTCCCTGCCGGCCGGAACCGGGCGTTCGCCGTTCTCGAGCTGGCGCAGGGGAGAATCCGCCACCGCCATGTCGTATCCGACGGAGATCCCGTTGATGGAGGTGGAGGACAAGGTTTGCTGCTGGCCGCGTTTTCCAAAGACATAGGCGTTCCAGTGCTCACCTTCCTCGGTGGAGACCACACGGGTGTAGGGCTTGAAATCGGGAGAACTCTCCTGTCCGGGGAGAGGAACGTTGCCGTTGACGATCAGTGCGGCTTTCAAGCGGACGCGGTCTTCCAACAGGGACACGATGCTTTCCGGCAAGTCCTGGCGGATCACCATCGGCACGGCATTGGCGATCGCCTGCTCGGGATCGAGGGGGATCATTTCCGCGATCCGGCGGGTGTGGGCGGCCGCAAGTTCCTTGCCTTTCTCCAGCATGGCCTCGCGCTGACCGCCGGGTGCGGAAAGATAGGACCGGGCCCAGTCGCGGAAGTCGGAGATCTCGGCAATGGCGGGCCGCTGGACCTCATCAGAAGCAGGGGCAGCCGGGGCAATGGGTCCACCCGCGACTTCACCGCTGGGCGAGGATGCTTCCACTTCCGCGGCGACCGCCGGTGGCTTGATCGATTCCCGACGATCCTGAAGCGGTGTCTTTACTTGAGCGGAACGCCAGATCCCGACAAAAACACACAGCGCGGCGACGAGGGTCCAAAGCAACGGCCTCTTGGTCATAAATCTCTGATAATTGGGTTTTTGCAACTTTCCGGGGTAATTCTAACCGGGATCGTCATTCGCTCCTGGTCCGGAATACCAAGACGCTGCCGAGGCGGAAGCCCGGCAGCGCCAAGATCGGAAGGTGAAACTAGCTCAAAGGAGCCCCATGACAAGATCATTCCTGACAGGGGGCGCCGGGGATTCGGACGCTGTTTCGGCTTCGGGGACGCTACTCGTGGACCGCTCGAAGCAGCTTGGGGAGGGACACCAAAAGGCAGACTTTGGGCACTGCATGTCGGCGTTGAGATCGGCGAGCAGGCATTTCTTTTCCGTGGCGAGCGCGCGGAGGAAATCGTTGTAAGGCAACAGTTTCTGATTCTCGGCAGTCGCTTGATCCTCGCGGATCATGGTCGACCTGGAATTGGCAAATCGCGAGGTTGTTCATCGCCATTAGGGTGTCGAGGTGCTCGGGGCCGAGCACTTTTTGGCAAAGCGCCAAAAGATCAATGTGCATCTTCATCGCCACTTCCGATTGCCCCAGGCGGAGGCGGCACGCAGCGAGGTTGCCCATGGTGTCGAGAGTTTTGGGATCCTCTGCACCAAGTTCCGCCCGTTGCAGCGCGAAGGCTAGTCCCAGCAGCTTTTCCGCCTTGCCGAAATCGCCCGCGACCATGAGATAGGTCGCCGCCATGTTCTGCATCCTTGCCATGATGAGATCGGGCTTCTTGTCCTGGAGGCGCGCCAGGTATCGCCTTTCCCAATCCCCGCGTGACTGCGCGGCGAGCACCGCCTTGATGGCCTCCTGCGCTTTCGGCTCATCGAAAGCCTCCGCCTTGCCCGCTTGCCGCGATTCGACCTTCAGGAGGTAAAAGGCGTGTTCGACCTCGATGAGGTTGCGCGTGAATCCGCCTTCCCCGAGGAAAAACGCGGCGGTGTTGCTTGTCGATCTCCAGCCCGACAAAGTAGCGCAGCTTCACCAACTGCGCCTTGCGTTCATCCGCGGCCGACAGCTCCTGCAACGCCTCATCCAGCGCGAGCAGGTCGTCCGCCTTGTCCGGCGCGACAGCGGGCATGTTGATGCTGTCCAGCTCGGTGCGCTGGAAATTTCCGCCGTGACGCACCGCCAGCTTCCGCCGCGCGCTATCGATCAAAATGCGCCGCATCGCCTCGGCGGCGGCGCTGAAGAAATGCGCCCGGTTTTCAAACGACTGGTCGCCCAGACGCAGCCACGCTTCGTGAACCAGCGCGGTGGGCTGGAGCGTGTGGCCCGGATTCTCGCGGGCCATCTTGGAGCGGGCGATCTGGCGCAGCTCGGCGTAGACCTGAGCGAGCAGGGCACCGGCGGCGTCAGGCTCGCCGCGTTGGATGGCACGAGGAGGAGCGTGAGGTCGGCCATGACGGGCAGTCTGCGCGGGACGCGAGGGAGCGCAAGCAAAGGAGTCAGCTTGGGGCCTATAACGCGATGACCTGAACCAAGTGCTGCATTTCATTCCATCGGATGATCTTCTCGTCCGCCGTGATCAGCGGGATTCCCAGAGTGATCGCCGTGGCGACGATGATGCGGTCGGCTGGATCGCCGTGGAAGTCGGGCAGGCGGCAGCTTGCCATGGAGATTTCCGCCGTGAGCGGGGTGAGGGAAACGGGCGCTTCGAGGTTGGCGGAAAACCAGGTTACCTCGTCAGGTTTCAGGCTCAGTCTGCCTTTCATGGCCAGCATCGAGACTTCCCACTGCGAGATGGCGGAAATGATCGCAGTCCCTGAAAAAGCGCGAATTTTTTCGGCCCGTGGATCGCCTGCCGCCGACCAGACCCAGACATGAGTGTCGAAAACCGCCGCGATGAGGTTTTCAATCTTCAGCATCCCAGTGCTCTTCCGTGCCCAGCAAATCGCCCAGGATGATGGTGGAACCCTTGGACCGACCGAATAATTTCCCCGGCGAGCTGGCGGAAATCGGGATCAATTCGGCAGCCGGTTTGCCGTGGCGGGTGATGGTCACGCGGGATTTTTCCTTCTGCACCTGGTCGATCACCCCGAGGCACGTGGCCTTGAATTGTGTTACGGAAATGTCCATGTCCAAAAATAGTCAGACTATGGTCATTTTACAATAATTTTGTGACTTTGTGGAAGTCTTCATGAGGTTTCAATCCGAGGCCCGTCCTAGTTGCTCTGGAATTGTCTGGATCCAACTCGACTGCAGTCTCGGTCCACCAAGACCATTTCCCTGCGGATGCCCGCCGCCCTGCTGGAAACCATCAAGATCGAGGCCAACAAGCGCGACGTGCCCTACCAATCCCTCATCAAGATGACTCTCGCCGATCAGTTTCAAAACCACCCGGCAGGATCATGAATCCCCACTTTCGTCTTCCGACGCCAACCGCCCGCCCGCACTTCAACGCGTGAGGCGCTCGGTGGTTCCGAGACCGGCCTGAGCCCGCTAGTCGGTGCTCCCCTCATTCCTTCTTCGGCTTGAGCGCCTCCAGCTCCACCCGCAGCTTCGCTGCCTCGTCCTTGCGGCCGACCTTCTCGTAGAGCTCCGCCATGTGATCCAGCCTGTTAGAAAAGTGGGGATGATCCGCCGGGAGCGCGCGCCGCATGAAGGCGAGCGCTTGTTCCTGAAGCGCAACGGCTTCCGGCAGACGCCCGGCTTGGTCGTAGGAAACCGCCAGGTTGTTCATCGCCTTGAGCGTGTCGGGGTGCTCCGGACCGTTCACCTTGCGGTTGAGCGCCAGCACCTCCTCCTCCAGCTTGTGCGCCTCGTCCTTGCGACCGACGGCGGAGTAGGAAATGGCCAGATTGGTCATCGCTCCGAGCGTGTCGGGGTGCTCCGGACCGAGCGCCTTGCGGCACAGCGCCAGCACTTCCTCCCCCAGCTTGAGCGCCTCGTCCTTGCGGTCGGCGGAGAAGTAGAAAATGGCCAGATTGGTCATCGCGCTGAGCGTGCCGGGGTGCTCCGGGCCGAGCACCTTGCGGCTGAGCGGCAGCTCCTCCTCCACCAGCTTAAGCGCCTCTTTCTTGCGGCCGACGGAGAAGTAAGAATTCGCCAGGTTCGTCATTGCCCCGAGCGTGTCGGGGTGCTCCGGGCCAAGCACCTTGCGGCGGATCACCAGCAACTCTTCTTTTAGGTTGAGTGCCCTGTCTTCGCGCCCGGCGGCGGAGTAGGAATTCGCCAGTTTGGTCATCGCGCTGAGCGTGCCGGGGTGCTCCGGGCCGTTTACCTTGAGGCTGAGCTGTAGCACCTCCTCCCCCAGCATGAGCGCCTCGGGGTTGCGGCCGGAGGCGGAGTAGGAACTCACCAGCTCACTCATCACCAGGACCGTGAGGGGGTGCTCCGGACCGTTCACCTTGCGGCTGAGCGGCAGCACCTCCTCCGCCAGCTTGAGTGCCTCGGCGTTGCGGCCAACGGTGGAGTACATCATGCTCAGGTTGTACATTGCCCCGAGCGTGAAGAGGTGCTCCGGGCCGAGGGTCGCGAGGCGGTAGTCTCGCACCTTTTCGTACAGCGAGACCGCCTGCCGGGCGAGGCCGAGTGAATGGTAACTCCTCCCGAGGGCGTTCTGCAGAGTAGCCCGCTGGTCGGGCTGGGTGGCGATGTCGGTTTCCAGCTTCTTTGCAGCCTTATCGAGCAGTTCCACCACCCTGATCTAGCGACCGTCGCGCGTCGGGTCGGGGCTTCGGAGGACTTCGCTGAGGAACTTCGAGATGTCCTCCGCGTCCTTGCGTGCCTGCTCCTTCGCATCACGCTCGGCGGCGACTTGTTTGAGCGTGTCGGCGGTTTTCTTTTCCGCATCGGTCGCTCGGGCGGCTTCGTCTTTGGCCAGTTTCTCGGCATCCTCCGCGTCCTTGCGCGCCTGTTCCTTGGCATCGCGCTCGGCGGCGACTTGCTCGAGGGTCTCGGCGGTTTTCCGTTCCGCCGCCGTCGCCCGCACCGCCTGCCACGTGCTTACCGCCGTGGCCGCCACCAGGACCGCCACAATGGCCGCCGCAACCCGCAGGGCCGCCTTGTTGCGCCGGGCGAACTTCCGGAACTTGTAGCCTGCACTCGGCGGCGTGGCGGTCACCGGCTCGTCCGCCAGAAAGCGCAGGATGTCCTGGGCGAAGGCGTTGGCCGTCTCGTAGCGGCGGGTGCGGTCCTTTTCGATCGCCTTCATGACAATCCAGTCGAGGTCAGGCTCGACGAGTTTGTTGAGCTTCGCCTCGTCGATGTGCCGGGCCTTGGCCAGCAGTGTGCGCTCCTCGCCCAGGAGGGTGACGAGCCTCGACGACGGCTTGACCGGTTCGACCTCGCGGATGATGCGCCGCATTTCCTCGTAACCGGCGGAGATGAGCGATTTCGCATCGAAAGGCGGTTTGCCGACGAGCATTTCGTAGAGCAGGACGCCCAGCGCGTAGATGTCGCTGCGGGTGTCGATGTCCAGCCCGCTGAGGCTGGCCTGCTCGGGGCTCATGTAAACCGGCGTGCCGATGAACTGCTCGAAGCGGGTGAACAGCGTCCGGTCGGTGAGTTTGCCCTGGGTCGCCTTGGCGATGCCGAAGTCGATGACTTTCACCACCGGCTTGTCGCCGTGCAGGGTGACCATCACGTTGGACGGCTTGATGTCGCGGTGGATGATGCCTTTCTGGTGGGCGTGGTTGATCGCCGCGCAGACATCGCGGAAGAGGGCGAGGCGATCCTTGGTGCCGAGTCCGGCCTCATCGCAGTATTCGGTGATCGGGATGCCCTTCACCAGCTCCATCGCGAACCACGGCCGACCGGTGGCGGTGGCCCCGGCATCGAGCACCTTGGCGATGTGCGGGTGGTCCATCATCGCCAGCGCCTGGCGTTCGGCTTCGAAGCGGGCGAGCACCTGCTTGGTGTCCATCCCGGCCTTGATCACCTTGAGGGCGACCATGCGCGAGATCGGCACG
>JAYTLR010000159.1:0-49325 GCA_043729195.1 Akkermansia sp. | reverse complement strand
CAGTCTCGTTGATGAGCAACTCGCCGGGGCCGAGCGGGAGAATCATGCGGGGGAGCAGGAGCTTGTCGGCAAAGACGGTGTGCTTGTCGAACTTGCCATCGCCCTTGCTGGACCAGTGGAGCGAGACCTGGCTCTGGTTCGTGATTTCGCCCGTGCCGTTGATGTCCTGCATGTAGGTGCGCATCTCGGCCAGATACATCGCCCCGTCAGGATCGAAGGCGATCGCCACCGGCTCCTTGATCTGCGGTTCGCTCAGCACCAGCTCGAGCGAGTATCCCTCCGGCAGCTCCACCGTCTTGAGGAACTCCGCAGGTGTTAGATACGGAACCTGGGGCTGGGTCGAAAAGTCGTTCGGTGCCGGGACTTCCGCCGCCCGAAGGCACGGGAGCAATGACAGCGAAAGGGTGGCGAGGCGGGCACGGGTCGAAAGAATCATGCCCCCTTACGCAACGGGCCCCCTCCTATTTTCAGGGACTCGTGACATGCCCCACGGTGCCCGGAAAAGGGTCACAGCCCCATGATGATCTCGCAGTCCGGCAGCTTCGCCTTCAGCGCTTCGACGCCGGCCGCGTCGACCTTGGTCTGCCATAGGTAGAGCTTCTTGAGGTTCGGCAGCGCGGCCAGCTTCAAGACGCCCTGATTGGTGACCTGGGTGCCGTATAGATTCAGCGACTCGAGCTTCGGTAGCTTTGCCAAGGCATCGAGCCCCGCGTCGGTAAGCGCGGTTTCCGAAAGCCGCAGCGAGCGCAACTCGCTGGCGGTTTCCAGCAGCTTGGCGCCCTTGTCCGTGACGGTGCAGGAAGAAAGGTCGAGCGAAACCATTGCCGGCAATACCGGCGCGAGTTTTGCCAGGTCGTCGTCGCCGAAGTCCTTGCGCATGCTCACCGCGGTGAAAGTGACCCCGCTGGACGCCTGCGACTCGAAATTCAGTGCCGCCGGGAACTCCTTGCGCAGGCGCTCGACGTCCACCTTCACCGACTCGCGCTTTTCCGCGCTCTTCTTGATCTCGCCTTCCGCAGCGGCCTTCTGCGCCGCCAAAACCTCGGGCGGAACCACCTTGCCCAGCGCCTCTTTCACCGCGTCGGGAGCTTCCAGATCGGCCAATTTCGCATCCTTCGATGCCCCCTTGTCGATCCACCACTTGATCAGCACCACTTCGTGCGCCGCGAGATCCTTCTTCCCTTCGGGCGGCATGTGCTCGTCGTCGTCCTCAGGCAGGTCCATACGGACGACGATGTTGCTGTCGTCCACCTCGCCGTGGACAATCCCGTCACCTTCCTTGCCGCCCTTTACGAGCAGGTCGTATTCGTCCATCCGGTACTTGCCCTTCTGCTTGTCCGCGTTGTGGCAGGAGTAGCACTTCTGTTCCAGGATCGGGACGATGATATCGGTGTAAACCACCTGTTCGGCCGGCGGCTTGGCATCCGCTGCCGGCTTGGATCCGCCGCCGTCCTTGTCGCCCTTCTCTTCCTTGATGGGAAGGCCGATCAACTTCCGGACCTCGTTCGGTGCATACTTCGTGAGATAATCCTCGCCGTGGGTCAGCGAGGCACCGTCGTGACTGGCGTAGCCCATCACCCCTGAACTCCCGAGCAGGAGCACCCAGAAAAACCAGGCCCCGCGGCCTTCCGCGACATCGACCCAGACCTTGACCACGAAGGCAGCGACCGTGCCGCAGGCGAAGATGATCCCGCCATTCAGGTGACGCTCCGCCAACTCTTGGCCGTAGTCGCCGGGCATGCTGTAGTAGAGAACGAAGCCAAGAAGCACCGCGACCACGGCGGAAGCGGCGGCAAAGAACATCGCGACTTGGGTCGAGCTTCCCGGCTTTCTTTTCGAGAACAGCCGCCCGGTTTCCAAGGCCAACACCAAAAGCAGCATGCCGATTGGCAAATGAAGTAGCACCGGGTGGAAGCGGCCGATGAATTTCGCCATGTCCGGCAGGCCCTCTTCCGGCGGCGGACCCGCCCAGAACGGCAGGATAGCCAGCGCGGCGATGACGACCAACCCGATCAAGGTCAGGAAAACGGGGCCTTTCAGGGAGCGGCGGGGTGATTCAGATTCAGTCATGGACAGGAGTATTACGCGAAAGCGGAGCGGATTTTTCGATGCATATGCCTGAAAGATCAAACGTCAACCACCGGACCAGGCGCTTTGGTTGCATCTTTCGGCTTTTTGCCCAGGAACGGGATGAAGCGGCTCAGGTCAATCCCGAGCACTGCCATGGATTTCACGAAGATCAGCAGCGCGGTGGCCTCGTCGATGATCGGAATCGGGTCCAGCGGGCCGATCATCGGCCCCCAAACCAGCAGGTAGAGCCCGGAAACCAGCGCGAAAATGAAAGCGATCAACTTTTTCACGACGTGAATCTATCCCAAAACCGCAGGCGATCCAGCCCGGATCGAGCGAAACCTTCACCGGAAAGCTCCTGAGATCCGATCGCCGGACCAGTCTTCGGCGCTTCGAAATTGATCGCCCGCCCAAAAGCTTCTTCGCTGCGCAATGCGTTCTTGGCAGCGGGGAGGTGAAAGCTAATTTCGCGCTTCATGAAAAAGGCCGCGAGAGTTCCGATTTCCGCCCAGCAGGGGCGTGGCCCGACAGTTTCCCCCACGGGAACACCGCCCTCGGCCGCAGCGGATGGGGAGCAAGCATGTGCGGTGGATTCAACGTTTCAGGGGCCGATGGCAAACGGCAGATCGCGACGCACACCGGTTGTTCCAGGATTGTTCTCCTTTTTTGCCACGGCCTTCTTGTGTCTGTCTTCCGCAGGGGCGCAGAACACGATCAACAGCCTCGCGCTGCCAAGCTACGTTGCACCGGGGTATGTCATTGGGGCGGATGCGGTGGATGGGGTGCCCGGGACGAACCGGCACATCGTCGGCACGAGCTGTCAAATCACGATCAACACGCCGGGAAGTTACGGGATCACCTGGCAGATGCTGGCACCGGACAACTCGGTGGTGGCGACGTCCACCTCGACCGCCGGAACGATCACGCCGGCGATGATCCCCGACACGCGCACGGTAACCGGCGGTCTCATCCCGACAGCGGCGCTCCGCCTGCAAGTCGGCGCACTTTACCGACTGCGGGCTCAGTTGGTAAACACGGGCACCTCAGTCACGGCGGACACGAGGACCCAGCCGGTCGGCCTCACCTACATTCATCTCGCGGCTACCGACCCGGCCTCCACGGCACTCAACGTGGTTTCTGAAATCACCAACGTGGCCATCAACCGCGACTTCCTGCTGGAGACGAACCCGGCACTGGCCACGATCCCGGTGGAGGTGAGCTACCGGCTGCATCGCTACGATAACTGGGACGCGGCGAATGATCCGAAGCCGGTGGTGGTGAATCTCGACAACACCGCTGTTCGGCTGAATGGCGATGGCTCGCTCAGGCCATCGACCGTCATGAACGGCATCTTTCCTGTGCCCGGCGTGAACAGCTTCACCGGTGCCGGTCCGAAAGTGCCGGCGACAGTCACTGGCACCCGCATCATCCAGGTGGACCCCGCTGCCATCCTGCCGCCGGAAACTTATCGCATCGAGACGCAGATCACTCACCTCGAGCAACCGCCATCTACTGTCCTCACCGGCAACGTGTTTTCATCCGCACCCACGGTCCTCTACCACTTCAGCGGACAACTCAACTTCGCCTCCATCACCACGCACTTCACCAGCCTGGCCTTCGCTCCGCTCCCGCTGTCGGTGGTCGTGCCGCCACCCGCCGTGGCGCTGCGCATCTCACCGGACGCGAGCAGCGGCACGGTGGACGGCATCACGAACCACCGCTACGGCGACGGCACGTTCATCAATGTCACCCTTGGCGCCAACGGCATTGCCACCTGCATGGGAGATGTCGTCAGCGGCATGCTCATCCTGAGCAGCGGTCCCGCGCTGCTCGTACCGGACACGCCGGCAGCGCGCGATGACGTGCTCAACGGGATCGCCTTCGAGCGCTATGGCGACCTCGAACTCGACGAAACCGGCGCGCACGGTTTCATCAAGTCCTGGCTACCCGTCGGCACCGGCTGGGCTGCCACGCGCAACGGGGGCATCCTCGATGACGAGCTGGATTTTGGCGCGGAGGATTTGAACCAATCCCTCGACCCGCTGGCGAACCCCTCGATCAGCCCCGGCGCGGGTTCGTTCTACCTCTGTGAGGAAACGAAGCCCGTGTATGTCGAATGCGAGACGTTCACCTGGAACACCGCGCTCGGCGAATTCCAAGCGGGCGCGATGTCGGATGCCCATTCGATCCGCAAGCCCTTGCTCGAATTCCTCGCGTCCTACACCGCGTCCTATCCCGATGTGGACATGGCGGTGAAAAGATCCAACGACCATCTCTACAATCGCGTCATCACGGCGGAGAACGCGAGGGTGAAGGTCGGCGCGAGCGGCGGCGGCGAGATGAGCACCGCGTTCGGAGTGACCGCATCGAGCTTCCTCACGCACTTCCCGTATGGCACTTTGGTGCAATGGAGCGCGCCGGTCAGCACGATCCACGTCGAGGGCGATTTGCTCAGCAGCACGCTCGGCAGCCTCGATACCGCCGGTCCGCTCGCCGTGACTTACGCGCAGCACTGCCAGGAGGCGCTGGAGAACAACTGCGGCACCGAGCTCATCAGCAGCGCCACGCTCACCAGCGCCACGGGCAGCTTGAAACTTACCAACGACGGCGGCATCCGCGCGAGCGGCACGGTGGCGATGACCTCGCTCGCCTGGGGTGCGATCCCCGCCACCACGCCGCAGGAATATGCGCATCAGGTCGTCACCCCTTTCAGCGATGGCAACTTCCTGATGGCCGGCACATTCCTGCGCGGCGATATGAACGCGCTCGGCGACAACGACGGCCCCGGCGTACTGCTGCTGAGCGGTGTCGATCCCGCGAATCCCGATACCGAGGAGCGCCCGGAGACGACGCCGTATCAGGCTGGCCTCGCCGATTACGCGGGTCTCAATTTCCGCGCCACCAGCGGTCTGCACGACGGCCAGAGCACGCTGCAAGGTGATCCGTACGGGCCCTATGATCTCACCACGCGCTCGAAGTACTACATCCGCACTTCCGGCGTGACCGGCATTCATGAAGCGCCCGACGCGGGCTTCCCCGGCACGGCGATCATCGGCGGCTACCTGTTCAGCCTGACGAAATATGGATTCAGCTTCCTCTCGAACGACATGGAGGACACGCGCACCGCGGGCAGTCTCGATTTGCCGGATCCCACCGACTTCACGCTGGCGTTCACGGAGCTGCAACTCTCATGTCTCGGTGCGCTCGAAGGATTCGAAATCACCGGCGCTGGCGCGGTGGACTCGAAGGAGTTCGACTTTTGGAACGCTCTCTTCACGCCCTACTCCGCGCAGTTCGTCAGCACGAGCGAATGCGATCCCGGCGATGGCACCACGCTGGTGCTCGGCTTCGGCGCGCACGCCTCGCATTTCGCCGATGCGATCACCGGCTCGCTCGGCATCAATCCAAACGGCGAGTTCACGACGCTCAATGATGCGGTCGGTGATGGCGTCCCGGTGCGCATCACGCTGCCGGGCGCGATGCTGCTCGTCGGCACCACCGGCGAGAGCTACGACTTCTTCCCCAACCAGGGCGCTTACCTGAACCACTCCGCCGGCGCGAGCGAGGGCTTCTGGAGCTTGTTCGGCACCATCGACGTGCCGTTCTTCAAAGACATGCAGGTCCATCTGCACACCGGCTGCGGCAGCCTCACGCCGCTCACCGTCGATCCCGTGACATCGACGCCGGTCCATCTCATGGGCGGCTGGCCGAGCAATGGCTGGACCGAGGGCGGGTTCGATCCTTTCACCACCACGGGCTTCGACGTGGATCACAAAGGCCACACCGGCACGCTCGCCGCCTATCGCAAAACGACCGACGACGGCAGCGAGACCTACCTGCCGCGCGCGCAGCAGTTCTGGCTCGATCTTGTCACCTTCGACTACCCCGTGAAGTGGTCGAACAGCGCCTTCAACTTCACCGGTCGCGGCCCGGTCACGCAGAATCTGATCGCGCTCGAAACGCAGTCCGAGCTGCTTTACCTCGACGCGGAGGAGACCGAGCTGACCTTCGGCCTGCGCTACGAGGGCCTGCCGGAGATCAGCCTCACGAATTTTGTCTTCAACGCCGTCGATGATGCGACGGGCGTCTCCTCCGCGTTCGTCACGGCGGCTGGCGACAAAGTCTTCGGCGCCCTGGAAAACGGCGTCGATGAACTGGCGAACGCAGTGAGCGATGAAGCCGACAAACTCCTCGGCACCGCGCTCGAAAAGCTAACTGATCCGCTGCTTGATGACCTCATTGACGATCTGAAGGTGACGATCAGCTCCGGCACCTACGCAACCGGCGAGCTACAGGCAATTATCACCGCGCATCTCGGCACCGGCTCCGATCTGTCCACCGCGCTCAATCAACTCGATGACACCGTCTCCAACGAAAACGGCTTCCTCTATGATCTGACGACACGCTTGACGACGATCGAGCAAGGCATCGACTCGGTCATCGCACAGGTCACGATTGGTCCGGACCCGCCCGCCGACGGACTTTTGAAAACGACCGATGTGGGCGGCGGCGAGCTGCGCCGACTTGTTTTTGAATCGCTCGCCACCGAGCTGGTCGATGTGCTCAGCACCGTCGTCGATGCCAGCGCGATCGAGGCGCAGCTCAATGATCTCATTCAAGACCAGTCCGCCACACTCGACTCCGTCACCGCCACGCTCACCAGCGTGAAAGCCACCGTCACCGCCGTGCGGACGCAGATCGAAAGCGCGACCGATCTCGGCGAGGAAATCCAGGACCTCGTCAACGGCGCAGGCGGCCAGGCCGACATCGCCAGCGTCTTGTCAGGTGCCGAGGTGGCGATGGAGGACCTCGTGTTCTCCGCGACTGCGGAGGATCTCGAAAACATCGATGAGCTTGCCGACGAATGGCGCGCGGAGATCGCCCAAACCATCAAAGACGAGTTGTATGCCAAGCCGTTCGTTGCCGACATCCAGGAAGCGGTGAAGGAACGGATCTACGACGTGCAGGCTAGTTTCAACGAGGCCGTGGACACTGCCTTTGCCGCCCTCAATGCCGCCGTGCGCGAGGCGCTGTCCGATGTGCTCGCCGAGCTGGATGAAAGCATCAATCCGCTCGAAGGCTCCTTCGCTAGCGCCATCGGCGCGGGTTCCATCACCGGCTTCGCCCACATCAATGGGGACAGCCTCGACCTGCTGCGCCTCGATGCGATGGTGGAGATGAATGTGCCCGATGCGATGACGCTGGCAGGTTATTTCCAAATCAAGGAGCTCGACTCCGACGGTCCCGGCACCTGCACCGGCACGGTCGGCGCGAACACCGTCGAGATCATGATCGGTGTCGAAGATGTGAGCCTCAGTTGGGTCGGTCTCGGCTTGAATGGCGATGTGCGCGCCGACATGGATGTGAAGTTCGGCATCTCGGGTGGCGCACCGGTCTCACTCGGCGGCGAGTTCGAGCTGACCAGCGGCACCATCGACTTCGAGACCTTCGAAATCTATGAACTCGGCGCTTCGGTCATGTTTGGCGCGACGGAGAACTACATCGCCGCGAGCGTCGGCGTGAACCTCGCCGATTACAGCATGGCGGGCGGCATCTTCCTTGGAAGATCCTGCGACCTCGAGCCGCTTGAACTCATCGACCCGCTCGTCGCCGAGGTGATCACCACGCCGAGCATCACCGGCATCTACGCATACGGCGCGGCCACCTTCCCGATTATTGGCGGCGGCTGCTTCTTCAACATCAGCGCGAAAGTCGGCGCGGGCGTGTTCTATTTCGCCGAAGGTCCGACCTTCGGCGGCCGCATGGATCTCGGCGTGTATGGCGAGGCGCTCTGCGTCGTCGAGGTCGGCGGCGAGATCGCGCTGGTCGGCGTGAAGAGCGGCACGGTCTACACTTTTGCCGGCACCGGCCGCGTCTTCGGCAAGGCCGGCATCTGCCCGATCTGCACCGAGGCCGACTTCCGCGTCGATTTCAAATACACCACCAACGGCGGCTGGGATATCGAATATTAACCGCCCATTTTCAGTGATTATGTTCCGCACCCTCATCCTCACGTTGACCGCAGCGGTCACGCTCAGCGCGCAGCCCGCGCTCGATCAGAGTCTTGTCTTCACCGGCACCACGGCCAAGGTCGGCGCGGAGACGTTCGCGTGGCTGGTATGGCAGCCGAGTGATCCGCTGCTCATCGTCGGAAAAAGCGTCGCCATCTACCGCAAGGCCGGCAATGCGGCTTCGACGTTGCCGTTCTCGCGCATCTCGGTCGTCGAGAGTTCGGCGGACACGCGGCTCATCCAATCGCTGCTGCCTGTCTCACAAAAGCTCGGGCAAGACCTCGTCGAACTCGACGGCCTGCTCACTGAAATGCTGAAGGATGCGATGCCCGCGGGGACGGTGACCACGGCGGAGAAAATCTCCGCCCTGCTCGTCGGCGCGCATGGCAACGCGGCGAACATGCAGCGCGTGATCCTCCTCGGCAGGCAGCATCCCGCCATCGCGATGTGCGGAGGTTTCGGGCTCGCGGACAAGATCCCCGCCGCCGGTGCGCAGACGTATGAACTGCGTGAGTTCGATCTCGCATCAGGCGCGGACATCGGTGTGCTTGGTCGGGTGACGGTGGATCCTACATCGGTACTCGTGCTGCCAGCGCCGGGGCGGCCGTTTGAAGTCGTGGATGAGAGCGTGAAGGGCAACGTGAACATCGGGATGCGCTGGGAGACGCCCAACGCGCTCCGTGATCTTTCGCCGCTGCACTACGGCTACGACGTGTATCGCGTGCCCAAGGCCACGGTGCTCGCACGCGGCTGGAATGTCACGCCGCCCGCGTCCGTCGCCACCTTGCTCACCGGGGCCGGGGTGGTGAAAGTGAATCGCCTCGCGGTGCTGCCGCCCGCGCTTCTCGATGCCGCGGCGGCCACGAATCCCGCCGATACGACCACGGTTTTTCTCAACGACGACAACCACCGCTTCGACGGTGGCGCGTCCTTCACCGATGGACAGGAGTTCGGCTGGTTCGCCCTCGCCCGCGATCTGCTCGGGCGCGGTGGCGTGCCGTCACCGGTGATGCTGTCGATGATCAAAGACCGCATGCCCCCGAACCCGCCGCAGCAGGTCGAGGTGAAGAACGTCTCGACTTACAATGGCACCGCGCGCGATCAGCGCTTCACGATCACTTGGGCCGCACCCGAACTGCCTGCGGGCAAGTCACTGTCCGCTTACGCGGTCTATCGCTGGCGCACACCGGCGGATATCGCAAAGAAAGGCCGCCACCTCGATCCCGTGACGAACCGGCCCGATGCAAACCTCATCGCGATCCTGCCGGCCGCGCAGACGACCTTCACCGACAACGGCAGCACCGCCGCACCGCCGTGGGCCGAGGTCGAACTGCTCCCGCCGAGTGTGCCACCGGATCTCGGCAAGACGTTCTATTATACCGTGCGCGCCATCGACAATACCGTGGCGCAGAATCTCTCCGGTCACAGCGCTCCGGCGTGGGGCGTGCTGCGTGACCGCGAAGGTCCGGCAGGCGCAACGGGTGGATTGAAGCTGCGCTGCTACCAGCCTGCGCTCACGTTTGATAACTTGATCCAGGTCCCGTTGAACGGACTGACGGACGACCAGGGGCACTTCCTCTTCACCTGCGCCAGCACATTGCCACGCGGACTCGACTGGGCGGAGTTCCGAATCACCAAGGCCAACAGCCCGCCCGTCGAAATGGGTCGCGCGTATTTTAGCAAGAACGGAGCGGGCAATCTGGTCGCAGCCCTGCGCAAGACATTACCCGATTACCTTAGTGGTGATAGCCCCATCGCCTCCTGCCGCGTGGGCACCAAAGGCGGCGTCATCTCGGACTGGGTGCCAAGCACCGTTTTGCCACCAGCACAGAACGACAAATACATCCTCGCGCTCTGGAATGTCGCGCTCAACGGCCTCGCGGTCGACGGCCTGCTTTGCGACTGGAAGCATGGCGCGGTCGATCCCACAAGCGGCGGCCCGACGGATGTCAGCGGCACCTTCACGCCGACGGCGGGATCGAAGGAATGGAAAGTGTATCGGCGCGTCGACGACAGCGCGCAGACGCTCATCGCCTCCGGCACCGTGGCCGGCGCCGCGCCGATCACCTGGACCGATCCCACGCCGCCCGCGAGCAATGCGACGCTGTGCTATTTCCTCCAACTGTTCGATGAGCACGGCAACGCGGGCCCGCTCGTCCAGCAGGGCGAGTGCGTCGAGTCCGGTGACACGATCTACATGCCGACGCCGATGCTGGAGCCGATCACCGGCACCACCCCGCTGAATCCGCGCATGAAAGTGAGCTGGTTCTGCAACACGGCGGGCGTGCAGCGCTTCGAAGTGTGGGTCGCGCGCGCTTCCGGCAACCCGCCGGGCAATGCGAACAGCGGCCTTTCCGACGACCTCGCTGAGGTGCATCCGAACGAAGTGCCGCTGTTGGATGACGCGAAGGGTCTCGATTTCCATGTCTTTGAAACCGGACTTGCGCGCCACCTCACCGCCGGGGGCGAACCGCATTACTCATTCACGCTGCCGGTGACCAATTCGGACGAATACACCGTGATGGTACGCGCGGTCGGCGTGGGCGAATGGGGCACACGCATCGCCGGACAGTGGAGCAACATCGAAAAGTTCTCCTTCGCCCTGCGGAAGCTCGGCCTCGACATCCCGGTGCCGTGGCCCGACCGCCCGCTGCCGCCAAAGGCGGATTTTCACGACGGCATCGCCGGGTTGTATCTGGCTTCGGCGCGACTCACACCCTGGAAGGGCAATCTCGTGCGCATCGGCGAATACGAGGACTCCGGTCAGGGCACGCTCATCATCACTCCCGATGGCATCTCCAATCCGGCGGGCGTGCGGAGCTTCGCCGTCCCCAGCACGCGGGACATCGAGAATTACCTCTACACGAACGACGAAGTCGCGCAAGCCGAGCCGCTCGCATCCATCCCCGGCGTCATTTTGCCCATCGCGCTGTATCGCGTGCAGGTGACGAATGCGAAGTATCCCGTCGTGTCGGGCGACATCGTGCAGGTCTCGCCGCTGATGGAGCAGATCGCGCAATTCGATGACTCGGGCAGCAACGTCGTCACCGATCCCTTCATCGCCATCCTTCCCAGCACGATCACCGGATTGCCGCGCACCATCACGGGCAGCGACCAGGACATACTGCTCATCGACCGCCAGCCCGTGCTCACCGGCGCGCGCTACAAATACCTCATCGTCCGCTTTAGTCCCACCAAGGAAATCGAGCGCGTGATCGCGACCAACACCGTCGATGTGCCATGAATACCAAGCTTCTCTCCATCTTCCTGATCGCCGCCGTGGCGGTGGCTCGCGCCGGCACCGCCGTCCAAGAGACGACGAATGAATTCTCCGCCAGCGGCGACTTTGACGGCGACGGCAGCGGTGACGTGCTCGTCATCGACAAAGCCACCGGCCTCTACCGCATCGGCTACGGCACGGCGACCGCGGGCGAGTTCAATTTCGCCCCAGGCCGCGCCAGTGGCGTCACCAGCGTCAGCGGCGTCGCCGTCGGCAAACTCAGCGGGATCACGGCAGACTCCTTCGCCGTGACAAGCCCGGCGCAAAACCGCGCGAACATCTTATCACCGACAAGCAGCGGCTACACCGAGCCAAAAGCCGTGTTCAGTGCCGGGCTCGGCCCCGTGGTCATGGCCGCGCTCGACATCACGGGCGGTCCCGCGGCGACGGCGGAAGATGATCTCGGCGTGATCGCCTCGCTTGATCTCGTGAGGCAGACCGAGATGCGGCAGGTGCGCTCAAATTCGGGAACCTGGTCGTTTTTACAAAGCGACGACATGCCCGATTTCACCGTCGCCCACGGCAATCCCCTCGTGCCGCGCGCCGGATTCCCCGCGATCTTCGCGCACATGCGCGACGACGGCGCGACGAACAGTCTTCGCGGTTGGTCGCTCGCCGGGACAAGCGCATCCGAAGTCCTAAGCGGTGCGGGTCTTCCCGATGGCTCGCAGTTCATCTGCGGCATCTTTGACGGTCCCAACGCCGACGTGATGGCGTGGGTGCCGGGACAAAGCACCGTCGTCCTCGGGCGCATCGTCCCCGCCGGAGCCGCGTGGACGTTTGCATCTGTCACCACGACCACCTTCGCATCGCCGATCGCGCAGCTCGTGCCGGTCAATGGTCCTAGCGGCCTGCGAGTGCTCGTGCGTTTCGACAACGGCGCGGTCGCTCTGCACGGCTACACGCTCGCGGGCGGACTTTCCGCTGGCTTGCCGATCACATCGGCGGGCGCGACTGGGGTGCTCTCCGGTGTCGTGCCGATGCCAGGGAATGCGTTCCAACTTCTCTACGCCACCACGCCCGGCGGTCCAACGCGCAGCATGGTCAGCTTTGGCAATAGCGGCAGCGGCTGGAACCAAACCGGCATCACCGCGCTGCCCGCGCTCGAACCGTTGAGCATCTACGCGAACATCATGCTGCTCGATGACGGATTGTTCCGGCGCGACAACGTCGATCTCCTCCGCACCTACCAGTTCGGCGATTGGGCGACATCCACTTCCGTCGGCGGCGGCCCGTTCACGATCCTCGCCACATCCGGCAATTACGGCGGGAGCACGCAAGGCATCGGCACGCCGTCGACGCAGGTCGTCGGCACCGTGGCGACCTCACCCGGCGGCACCGCGGTGAATCAAATGCACCCGCAGTTTTCGATCTTCAATTTCAATGCCAACAGCGGCCCGCAGGTGGATGAAGTCACCATCGCGCCGCCCCCCGGCACTTACCCGACCGCGCAGAAAATCACCTTCAACGGATTGCTCGCCGGCACGACCGTCTATCTGCGGATGAACGGCAGCGGCAGCTTCCAGGCATGGAATCCCGCCAATGCCCCGTGGATCACGCGGGCGACGACCGTCGAGTATTATGCCAGCCGCGCGACCGGCGCATCCCCGACGCGCAGCGCGCAATACAGCTTCAGCAATCCCGCCGCACTCCAGGACAGCGACGGCGATGGCGTGCCTGATTTCGTCGAGATCGCTTACGGCATGGATCCGAATGGCGGCAGCGACTCCGATGCCGATGGGTTTGGCGACGCCGACGAACTCGCTGCTGGAACCAATCCCAACAACGCGGCGGATTTTCCAGCATCGCCCGCGCCGGCGCTCGACTCGATGCTCGTTGATGCGCGGCTGCGATTGCTCGCCGTCGCGGGGGGAGTTGTCGCGCATGGCAAACCGGGAGCATGCACGGTCACGATCGAAGATGCGTTCGGCAACGCGCTCGGCTCGGAAGTCATCGGCAGCGGCGGCACGGCGACGAATTTCGCCCGCGTCAACACGGTCGGCATCGATGCGTCGATGGGTTTCCTCATTGTGCGCGGCAGCACGCATTTCACGAGCGATCCGGCGGGCACCAACGAACCGCGCGGTCGTGAGCTGATCGGGCTCGTGCCCGCGCTCGAGCCGGAATCCTGGAGCTGGGGCACGGGCGATGGAGCTATCGGAATCGCCACCGCATGGGGCTGGGGCGGCGTGAACTGGCAGGCAGGCAGCAGTAATTGGAGCGGTGCGCTCGGCGACCTGCCCGGCGCGGATTCGAACTGGAGCACACGCCTGCTCGATCCGCTGTGGGACAGCACCCCGACCGGCGCGTATTCCGCCGCAGGCTGGGTCACGGAGTTTCAGGCGGCGATGAACCGTGGCGCGCAGCCCTATGCCGAGATCACGCTCACGCCGCACACGTCACTGGAGGCCGTGATCGTCGGCAAGCTCGTGGGCGATCTTCTCACCCAGCGGAATCCCACGACGCCTGTAGATGGCACGGGATATAAACTCTCGGATGTGCTGGTGAGCAGCTTCCAAGGACTCCGCCGTACCGACCCGGCGCATCCCACCGCGTCCATCGTGCGCCTCAATGCCGTGCATCGCCACGTCCATGACCAACTCGCCGCCGCCGACATCGGCGCCGTGGCGCTGCGCAAACTCGCGCGCGACGTGTATGCACAGCACAACGCCCTGCTCACCGACAACCTCGACGCGCTGCCGATGCCGCTCGATGCGCTCGCCGAGTTCGTCACCACCGGCTTGCTGCCCGCCGCCTATCTAACCGCAACCAGCCTCTCGCCTGTCGAACGCACCAACGCCGCCGCCAAACTCTCCAGCATCATCACCACCATCCCCGTGCGCGGCTGGCTCGCGCAAACGCTTTACACGCGCAGCACTCCTAACAGCCCCGGCCTCTCGCTCGTGGAGGACGGCAGTGGCACGCCGCAACTCCTGCTCACCGGGCAACTGACCGAAGTCGCGCTGCCCACCAGCGCCGAAGCACCGGCCGGCACGCCGCTGGAAGTCACCGCTTACAACGACATCCCGCAGATCGCCGGCTTCACCGCGCTTGAAGTCATCTCGCTCTCCCTCTCCTCCCTGCCCGTCGTTGTCGATGATGACAGCGACGGGGACCTGCTCGCCGACAACTGGGAACTCCGCCACTTCGGCACGCTCGCTCATGATGGCTTTGCCAACATCGACGGCTCCGCGTATTCGCTCGCTCAGGAATATCTCGAAGGCACTGACCCCCGCTGCAACACCATCAGCCCGATCGTCGGCCCCATCGCGGTGGCCTTTGACGCGTTCGACATTGTCACCCTCCCGCCCATGCAGGTGCGCGCGCACTGGCCGGCGCGCTACTCACCCTTGGTGAACGTCTTTCTGGAACCCAGTAATGACCTCATTACATGGGACACCCTCAATCCGCTACCGACCACCGACGCCGGCGCCGGCTGGGCTACCCGCGCCATCCCCGCCGACCGCCCCCGCCGTTTCTTCCGCCCCGTCGCGGAGTTGAAGCGGTGAAACGATCTCGGGGGCAATATTGCCGCCGCAGCCGATGATGTCGCGCGATGCCGCGCCCCTTGTAACGTCAGCCGCCCTCCTCGTCCTCTCCCCCGTGATTGAGGATGAATTGGAGGTCTTCCAAGCCGAGGTTCGAGGCGAAGCCTTCGTCGCCGAGGACGTTCGTCACAAGCTGGGTCTTCTGGTGCTGTAGGATGCGAATCTTCTCTTCCACGGTGTCGCGGGTGAGAAGACGATACGCGATGACCTTGTTCTTCTGACCGATGCGGTGCGTCCGGTCGATGGCCTGATTCTCCACGGCGGGGTTCCACCACGGGTCGTAGAGGATGACGTAGGACGCGGAGGTCAGGTTCAGACCGGCGCCACCGGCCTTCAGCGAAAGCATGAAGACGGATGCTTCCTTGGTCGTCTGGAAGCGCTCGATCTCGCCCTTGCGGTCCTTGGTCTGGCCGGTGAGGTAATGGAACGGGCGTGCTTCGAGTTCGAGGCGCGCCTTGATCAGGTCGAGCATCGAAACGAACTGCGAGAAGACGAGGACCTTGTGGCCTTCCTCGTGGAGCTGGTCCAGGAGGTAGAACAGCGACTCCATCTTGGCCGACTCTTCCTTCAGATACTTCGGATCGATCAAGCCGGGGTGGCAGCAGATTTGACGCAGGCGCATCAAGCCTTGCAAAATCGCGAAGGAGTTCTTCTTCACCGCTTCGTCCGAATCGAGTCCGAGCAGCGCCTTCTGGATCCGCTTGAGCTCGGCTTTGTAGAGCTCCATCTGGATGTTCTCCATCTTGGAGTAAACCTCCTCTTCCGTCCGCGGCGGCAGGTCCTGGGCCACTTGCAGCTTGGTACGGCGGAGCAGGAAGGGACGCAGGCGGGCGGCCAGGCGGTTCTGCGACAGCGGGTCCTTCCGCTTGTCGAAGCGCTTCTTGAAATACGCACGGCTGCCGAGCACGCCGGGCATGGCGAAAGCCATCAGCGACCACATGTCGAGCAGGCGGTTTTCGATCGGCGTTCCGGTGAGGACCAAGCGGTTGGCGGAGTCCAGCTCGCGGGCGCACTTGGCGGCCTTGGAGTCCGGATTCTTGATCTGCTGGCCCTCATCAAGGATGGTGGTGAGCCACTTGATCTCGTTGAGCAGGTCACCGCAGACGCGGAGCTGGGCGTAGTTGAGCACCAGCATGTCGATGTTCTCTTGGGTGTCCTTGACGTCGAGGTCCTCGCGGTTGCGGAGAACCTTGACGCGGACGCCGGGGGCGAACTTCACGGCTTCGCTGGCCCACACGTCCAAGACGGACTTCGGACAGACGACGAGCACCGGACGGTGCGCCTCCTTGTTCTTCTCGGCCTCGTCCATCAGCCACAGCACGTAGGTCAGCGACTGGATGGTCTTGCCGAGACCCATGTCGTCGGCGAGGATGCCGCCGAAACCGTTGGTCGCGAGATAAGCGAGGAAGCGGAAGCCGTCGACCTGATAGGGGCGCAGGGTTGCGTTGAGCTTCTCCGGGACATCCGGAAGCACTTCGATCTGGATGTCGCCGGCGCGGTCCTTGATGCGCTTCCATGCCTTCGGGTCGAAGACATCGGCCGCCTTCGGATCGGCGAGCTGGAGGGCGTGCATCCGGTGGGTTTCGCCAGAAAGGTCGAAGGGATCGAGGCCGAGCCGGGTGACCGCTTCGCGCTGGTCGGCGTCGAGCTTGATTTCAAGCCGCATCCACGAGCCGTCTTCCATCCGGACGTAGCCACCGCGGGCGGCGACGAGTTGGCGGATCTGGGCTTTCGAAAGATTGACGCCTTCGACATCGATGACGATGCGGAGGTCGAACCAGTCGATCTCCTGGTTGATCACCTCGAAGCGGACCGCGGCGGTGACCGGGTCGGAGAGGATCGACTTCAGGCGCAGGTCGATGTCGAGCGTCACCGATTCCGGCATCGCTTTGATCCATTCCGCGAACTTCTCCGGGAATTGCTTGGTGATGCGCGATTTGAACGAGAGGAGCTTCTCATCGTAGGTGAGCCCCATCTCATCGAGTATGCGCGGAACCGGATAGAGTTCCTCGCGGGCGAAACGGAGAAGCTGTTTGCCCTTGAGCGGGGCCTGCTCGACCAGTTCCCAGCCCTCTTTGGTGAGGCGCTCGGTGCGGCGTTCCTTCGACTCGATCGCGGTAACATCGATCACCAAGTGCTCGGTTTCCGCAGCGGTCAGGCCGGCGACGAGCTTGAGCTCGAACTTCGGCTTCAGCTCGAGATCGACCACGCGCTTCTTCAGCGACTCGGGCAGGGAGGCACCGATCTTACGAAGGAATTCAACGCCTTCCAGCGAGTCGATGACCCGCTTTGGAATCAGGTAGCGCGGCATGACTTCCGTCTCCTCCAGCCAGCGCGGCGGGCCGGGGAACACGGTTTCGTCGGACTGATAGAGTTCCTTGCGGCCCGGCAGCATGCGGACCGAGTGGGAGACGTTTTCGCCGGTGGCGGTGACGAGTTGCAGGGCGAAGCTGCCGGGATCGTATGGATCGTCCTCGCAGACCCACTTGAGGGCCTCGGTGACCACCTTGAACTCGCGCTCGTCGAGGTTGACCAGATAGCCCTTCAAGGCCGGCTGGCGGAAGACGCGGTTCATGAAACGGCAGGCTTCCTCGACGTCGAAGTCGAAGGTCGTCTCGTTCTGATCGCGGTAGTAGGACAGGAAGTGCTCCCACAGCACCTGGCTCGGCGCGTCCATCCGGAGCGCGGCCTGGTGGTGCATCTGGACGAAGCGCTCGATCTCGTTCTTCTCGCGGATCTGCGTCCACAAGCCGTTGCCTTCCTTGGCCTCGATGCGGGCCTCGTTGATCGTCGCGACCAAGCGGAACGCGACTTCGATCGGCGGCTCTTGCGGCGGGCGCTCATTGACCTGCTCGATCCGATCATACCAAGAAGCGACCTCGCGCTCCTGCTCCCAATCCGCCATCTTTTTTTGAACGTGGCCCAGATCGGTGATCACGCTCATGAACTCCGGGTAAGGGAGCTTCCTCTTATAGAAGGCGTAGGCGAGGTAGTTCCAGAACTCGAGAATGTCGCCCGGCGGCATCGGCCATAGTTCAAGCGGCTCGTAAGTGGTGATCTCCCAGCGCGGGGTGATGCGGACCATGTCGTGGTCGTGCAGTTCGCCTTCGATCACGTAGCGTCGATAGCGCTTCTCGATCTTGGAAACGAAGTCGGCCTCCTTGTCGTCGAGCTCGCGGCCGAGCTTTTCCTCGATGATGTCGAGCACCGGGGTGTCATCGAATTCGTTCGGCGACTCCGGCAGGTCCTCGCCGCGGTGCATCCGCTCCATCATCGTCGCATACTGGCAGGCGGCGGAGATGATCTCGTCTTCGGCGGTGCAGGAGCCGAACCAGCGGTTGCCTTGGAGACGCAGGCTGGTGCGGAAGACGCCGGTCTCGTCCTCGACGCGGCCCTGGATGAACAGGTGATTGCCGAAAATCTGGGTCACGGCGCCGTCCTTTTGGAGGCGTTCGCCGCGCTTGCGGGCTTCTTCGGGGAAGCTGTTGAGGAAATTGAGCGTCGCTCGGTCGGGATTCATTGCTCGATGAAAATGCGAAAGACCGCCGCCGCGTGCTTCCGGCACCTTGCAGGAAGGACGCGACGGCGGGCCGCGAGCATAGACCCCGCATTCAGAAACCCGCAATAAAAACCTTGGGAATGCCCCCTAGGGCTCTGATTCCAAGGCATGTTCCAGCTTGCGTCCTTCCTTCGGGGTGCATCCCGCGTGCCGCTTGAAACCCTTGGTGAAGGCCGCGATGGAAGAAAACCCGCACTCGATCGCCACCTCGGAGAGCGTCTCCCTTTCCAGAAATTACTTGAATTCCGACTTTCTAACGCCGCCATCCGTGGTCAGGTCGCACCACCATCGTGGATGGCTCGATCCAACCTCGGGAACGTCCGTAAGTTACTTGCTTCTTCCATGGCCACCCGGCTGAGTCTGTGCCACGATCCGGGGGTGGTTACAACTACTCGATCGCGCTGGCGGGATCAATCACCGGACGACGCGCAGCCGGTAGAAGCGCCTGCCGGGCGGTGGGGCGGGATCGGTGATGGTCAACCAGCCGTCGGGTGCGGGTTGCAGCGGCGAGGTGGCGGAGTTGAAGAGGACCACGGGATTTGACCAATCCGCGAGGTTGGCGGTGGCTTCGACCTGATAGACGAGGTCGAAGAGCGAGGGATCGTAACGGAAGCGGAAGGTGCCGGTGGCACCGGAGCGGGTGAATTGCGGAAGCTGAATGGGATCGCCGGCCGCGGCCCCGAGGGCGTAGTGGAGGAGATTCGGGATGCCATCGCCGAAGGGCGCGGCGTTGTCGCCGGAGACGAGCGGATTGGCGAGGTCGGCGGGTGAGAAGTTGCCGGCCTGCCAGGCGGCGAAGTGGGTGGGGATGCCGTCGAGCCGGATTTCGAGGATTTCCGCGGTCACGAGCCCATCGCCGAGGTTGGCGGTGATGGGGACACGGGTCAGACGGGCGCTTGGCATGGCGGACCAAGTGCGGCCGTTGAAGATGTGGGTGCCGAGGGGATCGACCGCGAAAACGAGGGGCTCGGAGTTGAGGAGGGTCGCGGCCCAATCGCTGCCGGGAGGCAGGAGCAGTCCGCCGCGGAATCGGTCGCCGGCTTGGGGCGCGGCGGTATCGAGATAAAGGGTCAGGCCGCTGGGCGGGGCTGTTAGATCGTCGGCGACGAGCGTGCCGTTGAGGCTGGCGGCGGGCGTCGAGAAATCGGGCGAGCCGGCGGTGGAGAGGACGAAGCGGCCGTGCAGCCCGTCCAGGGAATCGGCGCGGAAGATGGTCCGGTCTAACAGGATGGCACCGCTGCCGGTGAGATCACCCGCGCGACCGTGGCCGGTGAGCATGCCCGTGGTGGCGAGGTGTAGTGGGCTGCCGATGCGGGCGTCGAGATCGAGCGTGCCGTTTTCAACGACGACCGGGGCGAGATAGGCCGGGCTGGGGGCGAGCAGGCGGAGCGTGCCGCCGCCGGTCTTGGTCCAGCCTGCGCTGCCGGAGAGCGTGCCGGTGAGTTCGAGTTGGTTGCCGGAGCCATCGACGTGGAAGTGGCTGGGGCCGGCGAGGGTGACGGGGTTGGTGAGGATGGCGCGGTTTTCGCCGTTACCGGGATCGTAGCGGAGGGCGCCGAGCACGCCGAGGCCCGCGGCGCTGCCGACTCCGGAGCGGCCGCTACTGTTGAGGATGATGGGTCCGCCGAAGGTGTGGATGCGCGGGTCGGTGATGAGGCCGCCTGAGTTCAGACGGAGCTGGCCGCCGGGCTGGACGGTGACGGATGAGGTCGCGCTCATGGCGGCCGGCTGGCTGACTTGCAGCACGCCCTGGCTGATCACGGTGGGGCCGGTGTAGAGTTTTCCTTCGCCTGTTAGAGAAGCGAGGCCGGGGCCGGTTTTGACGAGGCCGCCGGGGCCGGTCCAGAGGCTGCGCAGGCGGAGGGCTCCGAAATCGGGGTTGCCGGCGATGTGGTTGACTTCGAGCGTCAGCGGCGAGGCGAGAATGCACTGCGACGCGAACTCGAACTCGGCCCAGCCGGTGCCCGTGCCGTTGACGCGGATCAAGGCGTTGCCCTCGGCGGTCTGGAAGGTCAGAAGATTGTCGGGGCTTTGGTCACGGACGCGGTTGCGGAAGACGGTGGTGCCTTGCTCGAAGGTGATCTCGCCGACGGTTACGGGGTTTTGCAGGTCGATGTTCCGATCGGCGGAGGCGGGGGCCATGATGCGGGCGCGGGCTCCGGCTGCATTGGGGAACGGCGGATTGGTCCAGTTGATGCCAGTAGTCCAGTTGCCGCTGCCGCCGGGCTTGAACTCGGAGATGCTGCCCTGCGGGTAGAACTCCGCTTCTAACAGAGCGCTCCAGGTGCCGTCGGCGAGGCGGGCGCGGGACTTGACGGTGGCGATGCCGGGAAGGGTGAGCGGCGAGTTGTAAACCGCACTGGTGGCGGCGGGGTTTCCGCTGGCGGCATCGCGCGGGTCGCTGCTGTCGAGCGTGTAGTGGACGGTGCCGAGCGGGGCGGTGATGGCGAGCGTCTGGCCGGGAAGGAGGGCTCCGCCGTGCTGGCTGAAGACCGGGGCATCGAGCGCCGGGTAGAGGTTGTTCGCCCGCAGTTCCTGGATCAGCCCGCGGCTGTCGGTGGTGCTGTGGATGATGGGGAGGTGGTTGTTGACGATGTTGTCCCGCTCGACGACCCACGAGCCTTCGCGGGTGAAATAGGCACCACCGGGAAGGCCGAAGTTCGGCGCGGGCGGATAGGCGTCGTGCTCGACATTGGTGAGCGGGCTGGGCTGCTGGACGGCGGTGCCGTAGGGGGTTTTCTCCGCGGTGTCGCCCCAGCGGGCGGACTCGGCGACGATTGCCTTGTCGATCTTCGAAGCGACGGCGAGGTAGCGGGCGGCGCTGGCACCGAGGCTGATCGCGCCGCCGTCGAAGAGGTGCTTCTTCACGCGGTCGGCGAAGAGCAGGCGGAACTCCGGGTTCAGACGCAGCCGCTGGAGCAGGGGTCCGGGGCTGGTCGGTCCGGAGTTGGCGTTGTAGCGGTTCCAAGTGAACTTATCCAAGGCGATCTCCTGGTCCCAGACGGAGAAGCGGAATTTGCCATCGCCGCTGACCGGGTTGGCCGCGGCGTAGCCGTTCTTGAGTGGCCAGTCCTCGGAGTCGGCATAGAAATGGAGCAGCATGTAGTCGGCGAAATTCGCGACGTCGAGATAGGGCAGAATGGCTTGGTAGCCGGCGGGAGTGGCGATGGCCGCGGAGTTGGCGATGGTCATCATTTCCGTCCAGCGGGGCGTGGTGATGGAAAAGTCGGCGTTGACCTGCCAGTGCTCCGCCGCGCCGCCCTGGTGCTCGGCATAGTGGTCGTCCTCAAGCCTTTCGGTGAGATCGTGGAGGCCGAAGTAGAGGCCGTTGACGTAGAGGTGGACGTAGCGCCCGTAACTGCTGGGATGGCCCATGTCGCCGAAGCTGCGCTTCATCCAGACGTCGCGGGTGTACTGCGAATCGTTCGGACGGTAGCGGGCGGGATCCCAGCTCGCGAGGCCCCAGCTGTCGGTGAAGCAAGCGCGGAGAACGAGCTTGTTGAACTTGGTGACGGGTGAGTCCGGGAAGAGCGGGTAGTCGAGCTTGGGCGGGCCGACGGCGGAGCTGAAGGTGAGCCGCAGCGAGTGCTTCTGCATGCGGAACGGGCGGCGGCTGGAATTGCCGTGGACCTCGACCTTGCAGTCCGCTTGGAAGCCTGTCGAGCCATCGACGGGTAGGAACTCGACGGAGCATTCCTTTTCGACGCGGGCCAGCGGGCTGGCGTAAATGCCGCCCGGCGGCGTGATGAAATCGTCCATCGGCATGTTGATCGAGACGCTGGGGATATCCAGCAGCGCGGCGCGGATGCCGTAGCCGGGCAGGGTGCTATTCACGACCCGCGGGTCCATCTCGTAGTCGGCGGGGACGATGCCGTTGACTTCGGAATTGAAGCCCCAGTTCGTCGGCCAGCCCGGCGGGTTCGCGGGCTGCTGGGCGACGTGATCGACGAAGACATAACTGTGGCTTTGCACCGGCCGCGACAGCCAGCCGGGGCGATAGGCGACGGCGCGGAGCTTGGTGGTCGTGGCGACCGGGATGGGGCCGCCGAGATAGAGGGTGCCGGCGGTGGACGATGGCTTGGAGCCATCGGTCGTGTAGCGGATGAGCGACTGCGGGGTGGGGCAACTCAGGGCCTCGTCGAAGGCGGTGTCGCGAAAGCCGCGGCCGACGGCGAAGGCCACCGGCTCGACCACGCCGTCGTAGCTGATGCCGTTTGCGGCACCGGGCGTCGGTGGGGAGAAGAAGCGCGGGCTGCCGTTGCCCGGGAGGCGGCCATGGGAAACGTCGGAGAACTGCGGGGGATAAGCGGGTGCGAACTGGTCGTCGATCTCGCCACTCGGGCGGATCAGCGCGAGGTATTCGCCGGCGGAGGACAGGCTGAAATTAGTGTGGAGATTTCCCGCGAGGTCAGGCACGCCGGTGGCAGAGGCAAAGACGACGAGGTAGCCGTTCGATGGAATCAGGATGGACGGGAAGACCCACTTCGAGGAATCCAGCGAGCTGTCGGTGAGCCGGTAGCCCTGGAGGTTGATTGCCCCGGGATTGGGGTTGAAGATTTCGATCCAATCCACGCGGTTGCCGCTGCCGTCGTTGAGGCCGGTATTGTTGCTAGAAAGGAATTCGCTGATCCGCAGCGGGAGCGCGAAGGGCGGGTAGTCGGTGATGTCGTTCGGGTCGGTCTGGTTGTCGACTTCGACCTTGTCGTTGTAGCCATCGCCATCGGAGTCGGCGAGGCGGGGGTCGGTGAAATAATCCAGCACTTCCTCATCATCCCACAGGCCGTCGTCGTCGCTGTCGGGGTCGAGGGGATCGGTGAAGTAGGTCTTGAGTTCGGGGCCGTCGTGGAGCTGGTCGCCATCGGTGTCGGCGACGAGCGGCAAGGTGCCGGCTTCTTCCTCCTCGAGGTGGGTGAGCCCGTCGTTGTCGGGATTACCGCTGGCGATCTCGTCGAGATCTTGGAAATGAAACAGCTCCCAGCTATCGTCGAGTCCGTCGGCATCGGAGTCGTTGACCACGGTGAGCGGGAAGGCTTTCTCAAGGAAGCCGCCGGTGGCGTCGGTGCTGCGGATGCGGATGGAAATGGTCGCGCCGGTTTGGAGTTCGGCAAGTTGGCGGTCGACGACGAGCTGGTTGCCGATGATTTCGAAGTCGGCGTTGTTTTCCGAACCGGCACCGGAAACGAGGGAGTAGGTGAAGGTGTCGGCGGGGGTGGGGTCGGTGGTCGTCAGGGTGCCGGCCACGGTGCCTTCGACGGCGGTGCGGGTGACGGCAGTGGCGGAGAACTGGATGTCGGTGGGGGCGGAGGGCGGGGTAACGGCGATGAGTTCAAGACCGTTGACCACCAGCAGCCGGAGGTTGGCACCGGTGCTGGAGAGCGGGGTGTAGCGGATGACGATGGCCTGGCCCTGGGTGGCGACGAGGCTGGTGGTGAAGGTGGAAGGAAGGGTGGCCGGGTCTTGTCCACCGGCGCCGGTGTAGGTCTGGGTCGATGCCGGGGTGCCGCCGGGGGTGCTGTCGGTGCCGGGGAAGGGCCCGGCAAAGGGGCCGAATGTGGTGCCGCCGTTGGTCGAGATTTCCACCCGGTAGGGGGTGTGGACGTTCTCGGTGTCGTGGTGGTAGGAACGGTAGGTGTAGGTGCCGGCGGGCACGCCGGTGAGGCGGAAGACGATGCGGGTGGGCGTGCCGGTGGTGCCGTTGTAGTCGCCGTTTCCTTGTTCCGCCGTGCGGGTATCGACGCCGATCCAGTCGGTGAGGAGGTCGAGCTTCTGGCCGGTCCAGTTGGCGTCGAAGGTCGAAGCTCGGTCGATCATCTGCTGGACCCGATTGCCGGTGGTATCCGGCCAGGTGACTTGCAGGGAGACGGTGGTGTTGAAGGCGCTGTAGCTGCGGGCGGCGAGGAAATCCGCGGCGATTTCATGGCCGGCGTTGTAGGGCTGGTAGCCGCTCTGGTTGCGAGGACCGCCGTCCTGGTTGGTCGAGTTAAAATCGACCAATAGATTCGTCGCGAGAGTTGGACTCGTGAAGGCGAGGAAGGCCGACCAGGCAAGTGGCCGCAGAGCGAGAGGCGTCAAGAGTTTGGGCGGGTTGGGATTTTTGACCGGTCCTTGGGTGGCGGACGGGGAAATTTAAAAATCCATCCAAATGATTTCCTGTCAAACGACAAGGGGTAATCTGTCGGACAGCATCAAGCAGCGGCGGTGCAAGCGATTCATCGCCTGACCATGACCGGGAGAGGGCTGAAAAGGTCCGGCGACAGATTCCCGGGGCATAGCGGCGTATCCCGCAGCGCCGCGTGCCGAGAAAAAGGGCGGCGGCGACTCCAAGCCGCAACCGATGCACCATTTCTTCCGCACTTCCCTCCTGCTCGCCGCCTTCGGACTGACGCCTTCCACCGTGCTGGCACAGGAACGCCCGCGTCTCCAGATCCTCAACGGCAGCACCCAGCCGATCGACCTGTTCTGGCTGAAATCAGCTTCCGAGCGCGTCCCGAACGGCTCGGTCGTTCCCGGCAAGGACACGATCTTCACCACCAGCCCCGGCCACCGCTTCCTGATCGTCGGCCGCGAGGACAAGACGGAAGCCAGGGTCACCGCCGAGGTTCTCCACCAGGCCTTGCGCTTCGATCCCGCGGGCAAGGACGGCATCCCCGCCTTCTACACCCAGATCGAGCGGCTGCGCGGCTTCCCCATCGTGGCCTCGGCCAAAGTGAATCCCTACGCTTTGAAAGAGGCCGCGTTCATCGGCGACCTGATGCTGGCCAAGCGCCCCGATGTGCTGAAGGCGATGGTCCTCAGCGGTGCCCGTCTCTGCATCATGGCCCACGATGAATACACGACCGATCTCCCGGAGTTCGTCCGCATGGCAAAAGAACCGATGGCCGGCTTCGAGACTTTCTCCGGCAAGGACTTCTGGGACGCCCGCGCCCGTGGCACCGGCGGCAGCGAGACCGATCCCTACTGCACTTGCGCCGAAGAAAACGTGCTCGGCTACCCCGGCGATCCTTATGAAAGCGAGTGCATCCTGATCCACGAGTTCGCCCACAACATCCACCTCCGCGGCCTGAATAACGTCGATCCGACCTTCGATCCCCGCCTCAAGAAGGCCTACCACGACGCGATGAAGGCCGGCCTGTGGAAGGGCAAATACGCCAGCATCAACCACCACGAGTACTTTGCTGAAGGCGTGCAGTCGTGGTTCGACGACAACCGCGAGAACGACCACGACCACAACCACGTCGACACCCGTGCTGAACTCCTCGAATACGACCCCGGCCTCGCCGCGATCTGCCGCGAGGTCTTCGGCGACACCGAGTTCAAATACACCAAACCGGCCACCCGATTGACCGGCCACCTCGCCGGCTACGATCCCTCGAAAGCCCCCACGTTCAAATGGCCGGCGCGCCTCGACGCCATCAAACAGGCCATCCGGACCCAGGCCCAGTCCCGCGACCAGAAGGCGAACGCGGCACCGGTGAAGTAAGCGCCATTCTTCCGGACTTGCGGAGCCGGCCGGGCGCGACGTGAATGGCGTCCATTCCAACCATGAGCGCCCCCACGAATTCCCCGCATCTCCTTTCTCCTTTCGATCTCCGCGGCCTGCCGCTGCGCAACCGCGTGGTCATGGCGCCGCTGACCCGCGCCCGCGCCGGGACGGAGCGCGTGCCGAACGACCTGATGGTCGAATATTACCTCCAGCGCGCCTCGGCCGGCCTGATCGTCGCGGAGGCGACCACCATCTCGGAGCAGGGGTTCGGCTGGGTCGACTCCCCGGGCATCTACAATGACGCGCAGGTCGCCGGTTGGTCGAAAATCACCTCCGCCCTGCGCGAGCGCGGCACGCCGTTCTTCCTCCAGCTCTGGCACTGCGGCCGGGCCTCGCACAGCAGCTTCCACGGCGGCCAGCCCGCGGTGTCGGCCTCCGCGGTCAAGATAAACGGCGAGTACATTCACACGCCCGCCGGCAAGCAGCCCTACGAGGTGCCGCGTGCGCTGGAGACCGCAGAAGTCGCGGCAGTGGTCGAGGACTACCGCCGCGCCGCCGAACGGGCGAAAGCCGCGGGATTCGACGGCCTCGAGATCCACGCGGCCAACGGCTACCTGATCAACCAGTTCCTCGACTCGAAGACCAACCTGCGGACCGACAACTACGGCGGCAGCGTCGAAAACCGCTTCCGCTTTCTCAAGGAGATCACCGAGGCCGTCCTCACCGTCTGGCCAGCCGACCGCGTCGGCGTGCGACTTTCCCCGAACGGCAATTTCAACGACATGGGCGCGCCGGACTTCCGCGAGACCTTCACTCACGCCGCGACGCAACTGAACGGCTACGGGCTGGCCTACCTGCACGTCGTCGATGGCCTCGCCTTCGGGTTCCACGAGCAAGGCCAGCCAATGACGCTGGCAGAGTTCCGCGCGGTGTTCGACGGGCCGCTGATGGGCAATTGCGGCTACACCCAGGAAAGCGCCGAGGAGGCGATCGCCGCCGGCCACGCCGACCTCATCGCCTTCGGCCGGCCTTATCTGAGCAATCCCGATCTGGTCGAACGCTTCGCGAACGGCTGGGACCTCAACCCGCCCGCCGAGATGACAACCTGGTCGGCCCCGACCGCGGAAGGCTATACCGACTTCCCCTTCCATCCCGAAAGCTGAGCCGCCCATCCGCAGGCCCGATGAACCCCGCTTCCACCACCCCGTCCGATCTCGCGGGCATGAGCCTTTTCCCTCACGGATGGAAAGGCCAAATCAGCGGGATCAGCAGGCAGGAAATGATCCAGCAGATGATGTTCAGCGGGATGCCGACGCGCAGGAAGTCCGAGAATTTGAAACCGCCGGGACCATAGACCATCATGTGCGTCTGGTAGCCCATCGGCAGCGCGAAGGCGGTGGAGGCCGCGACCGTGACACCCATGACGAAAGGCCAGTGGCTGACCCCCAGGCTGTGTGCCAGCGTCACCACGATCGGCACCATCATCACCGCGGTGGCGTTGTTCGAAAGCACTTCGGTCAGCAGCACGGTCAGCAGGAAGACCATCCACAGCAGCACCAGCGGCAGCATTTCCGGGGAGACGAAGCCTTGCGCCATCGCCACCATGCCCTCCGCCAGCCACTTGGCCGTACCGGTCGATTGCATCGCCATTCCCAAGCCCAGCAGGCCGTAAAGCATCAGCAGCACCTGCCAGTCGATGCTCGCGTAAGCCTCGCGCGGCGTGACGATTTTCGACCAGAGAAGGACCAGCGCCCCGACCATCGCGCTGTAGTGAATCGGGATCACCGGCAGCCAGGGCAAAACCCCGCCCTTTCCTCCCAGCACGTCGGTCAGCGTGGCGACCAGGACCACGCCGATGAGCACCGCCCACGAAACCCAGGCATGGTGCCTCGGCTTCTTGTTCTCGGGCGGCGCCGGGCTGTCCTCCGGGGAATCGGTCAGGATGAAATCGCGGGTGGATTCCAGCGACTCGAGGTTGTTGAGCGCGGTGATCACCAGCAGCGTGTCGCCAACCTCCAGCGGAATCTCGGCGATCTGGTGGGTGATGTTCACCCCGTTGCGATGGACCGCGATGACCACGCTGTTGTAGTGCTGGCGGAAATCCGCCGCGGCCAGGGTCTGGCCGGCGAGCGAGGATTCGTCGCGGATGACCAGTTCGGTCACCACGCCATCCACCGTTGAAAGCAGGCTCGCCCCGATCTCCGTGCAAAGATCCTCCGCCCTGCCCGCCTTGGCTCGGCGGCCGTGCAGGGCGACCAGGAAGCGGTCGTATTTCTCGATGCTCAGCGTGTTGAGCGCGTGCATTTCACGGGCCCCCTTTCGCCGGACTTCCATGATGTGGACGTGACGCCCGCGGTCGAACAAAGGGGTGTCCTTCAGTGGCTTGCCGATCAGAGGAGAGTTCTCGCCGATCAGGACGTGGTAGAGCGGCGTCGAGCGGTCTTTGATTTCCAAGCTCCCGGAAATGGTCGTGCGCGACGGGATCAACTTCGGCCCGAACACGGTGAGGTAGATGATTCCGGCGATCGCCAAGGGTATCCCCACCGGAGCGAGCTGGAACATGGTCATCGGCTCCATCTTCAGGTCCTTCAAAGTGCCGTTGACCAGCAGGTTGGTGGAGGTGCCGATGAGCGTGCAGACGCCGCCGAGGATCGAGCAGTAGGAAAGCGGCATCAGCAACCGCGACGGCGCGATCTCCTTCGAGCGGGCGAAGCCCAGCGCCACCGGCAGAAGAATCGCCACGATCGCGGTGTTGTTCATCCACGCGCTGAAAAAGCAGGTCAGCACCGAGAATCCCAAAATCGCCCAGCGGGTGTTGCTGGGCAGCCGGTCCCGCAGCACCCGGCCGATGTGGTCGACCGCGCCGGAAGCTTCCAAAGCCCCGCCGATGACGAACAGCGCCGCGATCGCCAGCGGAGCCTCGTTCTTGAAAACTTCCGTCATCTTCGACGGATCGATCAACCCCAGCGCCACCACGCCGCAGAGAACCGTCAGCGCGATCACATCCGGCGCGGCCCACTCGCGGATGAACGCAATCAGGGTTAGCGCAATGAGCGCCAGGGTGATTCCAATTTCGAGGGTCATGGGAAATGTCTCCCCGTGCGGGGGTCGACCGGCACCGGCCATGCACCGCCCGGCCGGAAATGGCAAGCGTGGGGAAAGGCATCAAAGGATTGGGAAATTTGGCGATTGGGCGATTGGGGAATTGAGTTTGAAGGCCCGGCATCAAGAATCGCGGCATCCCGAAGGCGTTTCACCCAATCTCCTAATTACCCAATTTCCTAATTTCCCGCTCTCTCCATGTCTTTTTTAGTTACCATCGGCCTCGAAGTCCACTGCCAGGTCAAAACCCGCACCAAGATGTTCTGCGCCTGCGAGACGTCCTTCGGCGGCGAACCGAACACCCGCACCTGCCCGGTCTGCCTCGGCCTGCCCGGCGCGCTGCCGGTGCTCAACCGCCACGCCATCGAGAAAACCCTGCTCGCCGGACTGCTCCTCGACTGCGGCTCGCCGGAAATCTCCCGCTGGGACCGCAAGAGCTACTTCTACCCGGACATGCCGAAGAATTTCCAGACGACGCAGATGGACTTCCCCCTCTGCATCGGCGGCGAGGTCCCGCTCTACGACCACTGCTACCCGACCGATGCCCGGAAAAACATCACCCGCCCCGGCCAGAAGATCCGACTTAACCGCATCCACCTCGAGGAGGACGTCGCCAAATCGACCCACCTCGGGAATTCCTCGCTGATCGACTTCAACCGCGCCGGCACCCCGCTGATGGAAATCGTCAGCGAACCCGACCTCGAATCCGCCGAAGAAGCCGGAGCCTACCTCCGCTCGCTCCAGATGATCCTCCAGCAAGGCGGGATCTCGGACGCCGACATGGAAAAAGGCCAACTCCGCTGCGACGTGAACATTTCCCTGCGCCGCCAGCAAAGCGACCCGCTCGGGGCAAAGATTGAGCTCAAGAACCTCAACTCCATCTCCGCGATCCGCCGCGCCATCGCCCACGAGATCGAGCGCCAGACCGAGGAACTGAATGCTGGCATCCCGCAGATCCAATCGACCCGCCGCTGGGACGACGACCGCGGCGAAACCCAGCTCATGCGGACCAAGGAGGACGCCCACGACTACCGCTACTTCCCCTGCCCCGACCTGCTGCCCATCGTCACCGGCCCGATCCTCGAAAAAGTTCGACCCCTGCTCACCGAGCGCCCCCACGAACGCTCTGCCCGCTACGAAGCCGACTTCGGCGTCAGCGCCTACGATGCCTCCGTCCTCTCGTCCGACCTCCCACTCGCGCATTACTTCGAGGCGATCCTCAAGAGGGGCGCGGGCGGCTCGCCCGCAGCCCCTCTCCTCAACCCCAAAAAAACCGCCAACTTCCTCCTCAACACCCTCCTCGGCACCCTCAACGACCGCTCCATCGCCATCGCCAATTCCCCTCTCCCGCCCGAAAAAACCGGCGCGCTGCTCGGCCTCGTCGAAGCAGGCACCCTCGCCCTCAGCCAGGCCAAGGAAGTCCTCGCCATGCTGCTCGATGCCCCCGACCGCGACCCCGCCGCCGTCGCCAAGGACCTCGGCTTCGAGCCCGCCGACGCCGGCGAGCTCGACGCCCTCTGCGACCAGGTCATCGCCGCCAACCCCGACAAGGTCGCCGAGATCCAGGCCGGCAACGACAAGCTCCTCAACTGGCTCACCGGCCAGGTCATGAAAGCCTCCACCAGCAAGCCGAACCCGAAGCAGGTGACGGATCTGTTGAGGGGGAAGCTGTAGCAACCAACCTCCGCTCCACCATGATCAGTGAAGAAATCAAAAGCCTTGTGAGGGAACACTTCCCGGGCTTCCCCATCGATGAAGCCGACAGGTTGCCGATGGATATCTTCGGGTGGCTCGTTTTCAACGTTTGGGCACCCACCCGCGCGAACTGGACCGATGAGCAGATCATCGCCGACTTCATGAACAACGAAGGCCGCATGGGAGAGTTCCGCTTCGATGCATGAAGATCCAAAGCCCTCCGCATCCTTCTCCCAGGCACACCATGCTTCCCGAATTCGCGCAGTCACTCTACGAACGCTTCGACCGCGAAGGGATCCCGCTCCTCCTCGCGGGCGGCTGGGCGGTCGGCCATCACGGCTATCCGAGGTACACCCGGGATGTGGACTGGATCTGTTCGCGGGATGATGAGCGAAGGGCCAAAGCCCTCATGCGCTCGCTTGGATTCATCGAGGTCTTCGATTCGATGGCGACCCGCTTTCAGATGGCTAGGGATCCGGCTTTCACCCCGATGGACCTGCTGTGGGTGAGCGCCGAGACCTTCGGGAAGATGGCCTCGACCGATCAAAGGACCGGGCTGCACGGCGACATCCCGGTGATCGAACTTGAAGCACTTGTCTCGATGAAGCTTCATGCTGTGAACGACAACGAAGCCCGCCATGGCAAGGACCTCCTCGACATCAGGGAGCTGCTCGCGTTGAATCCCCGGGCAATCAGCGAGGCGCGGCTTCGCGAACTTTGCGAGAAATTCATCGGACCGCACGGATACGATCTCGTCAGGAAAATCTCATGAACGCCTTCGATCTCGAGTTCCCCGACTTTTCCGGTCATCCTGCGCCACCGAAGATGACGTTCGCGGAGTACCAGCGATGGATCTGCGAGGAGATCGTGCCCGAACTTGCACGTCGTGGTGAAATGACGTTCGAGAAGCTTCATGATGACTTCATCAACAACGAAGGCCGCATGAAGGAATTCCGCTTCGTCGATTGAAGATACTCAGCCTCTCTCCTTCATCTCCCCGTCCCCTCCGCGACCTCCGCGTCTCCGCGATTCGTTCCATGCCATCTTTCCATCTCCACCACGGCGACTGCCTCCAAGTTCTCCCGACCCTTGCCGACGGCTCCGTCGATCTCGTCGTCACCTCGCCCCCTTACAACCTCGGCATCAACTACCGCTCTTTCGATGACACCGCCGGCCGCGGCGAGTTCCTCGAATGGTGCCGCGCCTGGGCAGCCGAGGTGAAACGCGTCCTCACCGACGACGGATCCTTCTTCCTCAACGTCGGCGCATCCCCGTCCAACCCGCTGCTACCCCACCAGATCGTGATCGCCTTCACCGAGGGTCCGGACGCCTTGTTCACCCTCCAGAACACCTTCCACTGGATCAAGTCGATCACCGTCGAAACCCGCCGCGGCGAGCAGGTCAGCGCCGGCCATTTCAAGCCGATCAACTCGCAGCGCTACGTCAACGACTGCCACGAATACGTCTTCCACCTGACGAAGTCCGGCACCGTGAAGCTCGACCGCCGCGGCGGCGGCGTGCCGTATCAGGACAAGTCGAACATCGCCCGCTGGGGCCACACCGGCGGCATCGACCGCCGCTGCCGCGGCAACACGTGGTTCATCCCCTACGATACCATCCTGTCGCGGGAAAAGGAACGCCCCCACCCCGCCAGCTTCCCGATCGCGCTGGTCGAGCAGTGCGTCCTCCTCCACGGCAAGGGCCCGGCAACCCGCCTGCTCGATCCCTTCCTCGGTATCGGCACCTCGGCCGTCGCGGCGAAACGCCAGGGCATCGCGGAGTTCACCGGGATCGAGCTCGACGACTACTACCTCTCGGTCGCCCACGGCCGCCTCGAGGAGCCGGCGACCGAGCCTGAGCTTTTCTGAGCAGATTTCCGCTCAGGAAGGCAACGGAAAGAGGTCTTTGCGCAAGATTCCGCTCTCCCTAAAACAAACACCTTGCTATTGAGCAAAAACTCGCTCAAATTACCGGCATTCGCCCTTCTTTGCGCGGATTTCCACTCACCATGATCGACCTCCTTTCCAACAGCCAGATTGAGATCGAACTCGGCAAACGCCTTCGCGCCGAGCGCTTGGAGCGAAATCTCACCCAGGAAGAAGTCGCCGGTCGCAGCGGCCTTTCGCGCCGCACCATCACCGCCATCGAAAACGGCGAAGGCTCCAGTCTCTCGAGCTTGATCGCCCTGCTGCGCGCGCTGGGGGCACTGTCCACCTTGGAAAACTTCCTACCTCCCCGCGGACCCAGCCCGATCGCCCTGTCGCGCCTCCGGGAAGAACCGGTCCGTTACCACGCTTCCAAGCCGCGCAAGCCACCCGCCGCCACTCCCTGGAAATGGGGCGATGAACGCTGAGCAGCCATGACCACCGCCGACGTCCGCCTTTACGACACGATCATCGGCGCGATAACCTGGGATCCGCTGCTTGAGCTGGGAATCTTCGAATACGATCCGGACTTCCTGCGCAGCGGGATCGAGGTCTCGCCGGTGATGATGCCACTCGGCCCGGGGCAATTCAGCTTCGCCAACCTGCCGCGCGAGACCTTCAAGGGCCTGCCCGGTCTGCTGGCGGATTCGCTGCCGGACAAGTTCGGCAACCTGCTGATCGACCAATGGCTGGCCAGCCAAGGCCGCACGCCGCAGTCCTTCCACCCGGTCGAGCGCCTCTGCTACCTCGGCAGTCGGGCGATGGGTGCGCTGGAATTTCAGCCCTCGCTGATGGCCGACGCGCCGTCGGTGCGGCTGGAGATCGACGCACTGGTCGCCCTGGCGAACGACGCGCTGGACTCGAGGAAAGGCCTCCGCGTCTCGCTCGACCGCCCGCCCGAAGCACTCGCCACCATCCTCCAGGTCGGCACCTCGGCCGGTGGCGCTCGGGCCAAGGCGGTGATCGCGTGGAATCCGGCGACCGGCGAGATCCGCTCAGGCCAGGTGCCGATGGCGGACGGCTTCGAGCCCTGGCTGCTGAAATTCGACGGCGTCTCCGGGAACCGCGACAAGGAACTCGCCGACGCGACCGGCTACGGCCGCATCGAGTATGCCTATCACTTGATGGCGCGTCAGGCGGGCATTGAAATGAGCGACTGCCATCTGTTAGAAGAAAACGGCCGCGCCCATTTCATGACCCGCCGCTTCGACCGCGATCCCGGAAAAATCCACATCCAGAGCCTCTGCGCGCTCGGTCATTTCGATTTCAACCGCGCCGGTGCCTATTCCTACGAGCAGGCCTTCCAGCTCGCCCGGCGCCTTTCCCTGCCCCATGGCGCGTTCGCCGAACTCTGCCGCCGCGCGATCTTCAATATCCTCGCCCGCAATCAGGACGATCACACCAAGAACCTCGCCTTTCGGATGACCCGCCGCGGCGACTGGCATCTCGCCCCCGCCTTCGACCTGACCTTCGCCTACAATCCCGACGGGGCCTGGACCCACCGCCACCAGATGACCCTCGCCGGCAAGCGCGAGGATTTCACCCGCGCCGACCTCCTCGCCGCCGCGGTCTCGGCCGATCTCAAGCCGCGGCTCGCCCGCGAGATCCTCCAGCAGGTTCACGAAGCCGTCGCCGCCTGGCCGGAGCACGCGGCACGGGCTGGAGTCGCTCCCGCGTGGATCGCGCAGATTCAGCAGCATCTCCGCCTCGACCTCGGAAATTAGCGTTTGGAATTCCGCCGGGCCGATCCCTACCTTCCGCCGTGCCCCAGCCGGAACAAGTCGAGATCCAGGAAGAGTTCATCAAGGTTGAATCCATCTTCGTCCGCCATCGGAATGCCCTCGTGCTCCGCGCAAAATTCGCGCCGATCTACACCGACTACTACCTGCACCTGATGCAACACGGGATCCGCCACTCCGCGGAACTCGACCAGATGCTGAAGGACTTCATCGCCGGCATCACCCTCCACGCCGTCGCCCGACCTTGGGCGGAAACGGTCGCCTGGACCGTCAATCTCCGCGCCCCGCGGGTCAACGTATTCGTCACCGCCGGCTCGCTGCTCGAAGCCGTCACCGGCCGCCTTTTCACCGAGGACGTCCGCGAGCCCGACCGGAACTACTTTTACTCCCAGGTCACCGCCAACCACCAGGCCGAGCCGCGGCTGTCGACGCTGGAAGTCGACGACCGCGACCCGCTGCACTGGGTCGAACAGTACTACGCCCAGTCCGAACAGCGCCCCGCCCGGATTTTCCGCCATGACGACGAGCTGTTCTCGCTCGTCACCGCCCAGCCCGACTGCGACGAAGCCTGGCTGGCCGCGCTCGATGCCGAGGCCGCGGAACGGATCCAGGAAACCGAGGAGACCACCCTGTTAGAGACCCGCCGCTTCCGCTTCCACTGCGGCTGCGATCTCGGGAAAATCCTGCCCATCCTAGGCTCCTGGCGCGAAAAGCCCGATATACTGTTCGAAGGCGCCGACGTCATCACCGTCCAATGCCCCCGCTGCGCCGCGAGGTACGAGGTGACGCGGGATATGATCTGAAGCCGCATGGAATCGGCGAGTCCAGAGCATCCGGAGCCCCGCCCCATCGATCGGACCTCGCTCTCGGACGCCCAGAAGAAGAGTTTTCAGGAGACTGTCGATCAGGCCCGCGAGGAAGAGCCCGCCAAGCGCCAGTCCATGCCGACCAAGCTGTTTGGCTGGATGTTGATCGCGACACTTGGTTTCGATATTGCCGCCGCATTTTCAGGAGCCGACGTCAGCTTGGGCAGCGTCATCTTCTTTTTTGCGGGCATAGCTGTCATCCGCGGCTCACAAGCCGCACTGCGGTTGTCGACGTTCTTGATGATACTGCTGGCAGTCGTCGGCTGGACTCAGATCACCCTGACGTTTGCATCAGTTCGGCCTTTCGAGATCGGAGGAACCTGGTTTGGCTTTAGGCAATTGAAGTTCTGGAGCCTGGGAATCTGCCCAAATGTCTATTTCACCACAGCCGTGATCTTGGCATTCAGCGCCTTTCGCAAGCGGGGGATTTCATTTTGGTCGCCGGTGGTTAAAAAATCCGGATGCGTCGTTGCTGTGATCTTTCTCGCCAATGGCGCGGAGAAGGCATTCGACTTGAGACAAAACAGAGCATTGAAAAAGTCGTTTCCTCAGGAGATCCAAGCGGCCCGCTCGCTCGCGAAGTATCGCACCCGGGCGCCTTGCACGACTTCAATCACTGACTGGATTCGAACATTCGACCCCATGGAAAATGTGAGGAACGTCAACTGGATGAGTTCTTCCCGTGGATTCACCCGACTCTACGACCGAGAATCGCGCCTCGGCGCATCGCGTTCCGGTGGCCGCATTCAGCGCTATTCCGAATGGCTCCTCCTCCCCTCCGGTGAGTGGGGAAAACTTGAGTTGGAATTCATCCTGCCCGAAGCTCGCTGAAAGATGGTCCGGAGCTTCCACCACCTCGACTTCGCCGATCTCCCCGCCCTCGTCGCGGCGAAGGAAGCGGCCGGCCTGCGGATCTCCCTCTGCATCCCCACGCTGAACGAGGAAGGCACCATCGCCCGCGTCGTCTCGGTGCTGAAGGCCGAACTCTTCGACCGCCACCGCCTGCTCGACGAGTTGGTTGTCATCGACTCCGGCTCCACCGACCGCACCCGCGCCCTCGCCTCCGAGGCCGGGGCGGAGGTGATCCTCGCCGCGGACATCCTGCCCTTCCAAGGCCACCGCGGCGGCAAGGGCGAGAACCTGTGGAAGGCCGTCCATCACCTAACCGGCGATATCCTGTGCTTCGTCGATGGCGATATCGGCAATATCCACCCGCGCTTCGTCTACGGCACCGTCGGCCCGCTGATCCGCCACGCGGAGCTCGGCTATGTGAAAGGCTTCTACGAACGCCCCTTGCTCGCCGCGGAAGGCGTCGATCCCCGCGGCGGCGGCCGGGTGACCGAAATCCTGGTGCGCCCGCTGTTCCAGCGCTTCTGCCCCGGGCTCGCCGGCCTCCACCAGCCGCTGGCCGGCGAATACGCGGCACGGCGCGAGATCCTGGAGACCCTGCCGATGCCCACCGGTTACGGCGTGGAAACGGCCCATCTGTTAGACGTGCATCGCACGTGCGGGATCGCCGCGATCGCCCAGACCGACCTCGACGAGCGGATCCACCGCAACCGCTCGCTGGCCCAGCTCGGGCGGATGTCCGGGGAGATCCTCGACGCGTTTTTCGCCCGCGCCGGGACCGCCGGTCCTCAGACCGGCAGCCTCCATCCGGAACGCCCGCCCATGATTTCGCTGCCCGACTACCGCGAACGCTTCCCCGGGACCGCCGGTCCTCCCTAGCCTTCGTAGCTTTAGCGAAGTAGGCAGACCGGCACGAATGGTCCCTGACTGCCGGTCTGATGACCGGCGGTCCCGGGCAAAGACCGGCAGCCCCCACACCGACGTCCCGGCCCACGATTTCCTCGTCCACACGCTTCCCCACCCCCGCCGACCGCGCTAGAACTTCGGCGTGAAGCCTCCGGAGATCCGCGAACTCGCCGCCGAAGATCATCCCGCCGCGAACGCCTTGTTCGCGCAGTTGAACCCTGACGTCCCGCCGGCGGTCCTCGCCCAGCGCTTCGCCACCATCCTCGCCGGGCATCCGCATTACCGGATCTTCGGGGCTTTCGAGGACGGCGAACTCGCCGCGGTCGCCGGGGCTTGGATCGCCACCAAAATCTGGTGCGGGCGCTACCTGGAGATCGACAACCTCGTGGTCGACTCCGCCCGCCGCTCGTCCGGCCTGGGTTCTGCTCTGATGCGCTTTCTCGAAGCCCTCGCGATCGAGGAAAACTGTAACATCGGCGTGCTCGACAGTTACACATCCAATCACGCCTCGCACCGGCTCTACCACCGCCTCGGCTACGAAATCCGCGGCTTCCATTTCATCAAACCTCTCGCCCCGCTCGACCGCTGATGACCACCCCGCCCTACTCCGTCGCCATCGTCCACTACCACCTCAACCGCGGCGGGGTGACGCGCGTCATCCACACCGCCGCGGCCTGCCTGAAGTCGGCGGGAATTCCCCACGTGATCCTGAGCGGCGAGCCCGACGAGCGCGACCCGGACTTGCCCGTGCAAGTCGTCGAAGGCCTCCGCTACGGCACCGATCCAGGCGGCCCCAGCGGGCTCCAGCTTTCCCAAGCCATGCGCGCCGCCGCCGCCAGCGTGCTCGGCCCCGGCCCCATCGTCTGGCATTTCCACAACCACTCGCTCGGCCGCAACCGGGCGATCGCCGATGCCGTCGCGATCCTCGCCGAGTCGGGCGACGCGATGGTCCTGCAATTCCATGACTTCGCCGAAGACGGCCGTCCGCAGAACTACCCCGTCATCGCCAACACCGAAACGCTCTACCCGCACTCCCCACGGATCCGCCAGGCCTTCCTCAACTCCCACGATCGCCAGCTCTTCCTCGCTGCCGGCCTGCCCGCCGAGCGCTCGATCCTGCTGCCGAACGCCATCACCCCGCCCGCCGCCGTCAAACCGCTCGACGCGCCGCCCGAGCAGCCACTCGTCCTCTACCCGGTCCGCGGGATCCGCCGCAAGAACCTCGGCGAGGTCTTCCTGCTCGCTGCCCTGTCGCCGAAGGGCACCCGTTACGCCCTCACTCTCTCGCCGGAAAACATCCGCTGGCAGGCGATCTTCGACGAATGGGTCGCCTTCGCTCAGGATTCCGGACTGCCGGTGATGCTCGACGTCGTCGGCCGTGTCTCGCCGGTCCCGAAGGGCTCGCGCAGCTATGCCAATTGGCTGAGGCACTCCACCCACTGCCTTACTACCTCGGTCGCCGAAGGCTTCGGCCTCGGCTTCCTTGAACCGGTCACCCTCGGCAAGCCGCTGCTCGGTCGCAATCTCCCGAACGTCACCAACGACTTTTCCGAAGCCGGTATCGTCCCCGGCCGGCTCTACGACCGCCTGCTGGTCCCTGTCGCCTGGGTCGGCATGGAAACCCTGCGCCAACGCCTCGTCCGCAGCCTGAGCGCAACCTTGGAAGCCTACGGCCAGGCGATGTCCAACGAACACGTCGAGCGATCCTTCGCGGCGATGCTCCACCGCGGCCACCTTGATTTCGGCAACCTGCCCGAAGATCTTCAACGCCAGGTCATCCACCGCATCCTAGCCGGCGGCGAGGGCGACGAGATCCTCGTCGAAAGCCGCACCGAGACCGTCCCGCTGCGCCTCTGGCTGCGCCGCACGCTGAAACAGAACTCCCCGACCGCCAAACCGCAGGACCTCGCCGCCTACTCGACCGAGGCCTACACCGCCCGCTTGAGCAGCCTTTACACCTCCCTCATCAACGCCAAGCCCACCGCTCCCGACTACGTCCCGAAGCACAAGGTCCTCACCCGCTTCCTCAAGCCCGGCTCCTTCCATTTCCTGCTGACGTGAGCCCGCGCGCCGTCCTCTTCGACATCTACGGCACGCTCCTCAGCTCTGTCGCCGGCGAACTCCATCCCGACCCCGCGCTCCGCGACCTCATCGCCCGAGTCCACGCCGCCTCGCCGCATCCCTTCCCGGAAATCGACATCCGCGAGATCCACGCCGCGCTCCACCCGGAACTCTTACCGGATGAAATCGAAGCCCTTGCGATCGACCACGAACGGAAAGCGAACCCGGTTACCGCGATGCCCGGAGCCGCCGAAACCCTCCGCCAGCTCGCGGCGAAAGGAATCCCGCTCGGCCTGATCTCCAACGCCCAATTCTACACCGTGCCAATCCTCGAGGAAGCCCTCGGTGCCACTCTAACAGACCTCGGCATCGATCCCGACCTCTGCTGCTTCTCCTACCTCAAACGCCGCGCCAAACCCGACTCCTATCTGTTCGAGATCCTCCGCGACAAGCTCGCCCGACGCGGCATCTCCGCCGCCGCCGTCCACTACATCGGCAACGACGTCCGCAACGACATCGACCCCGCCCGCGCCACCGGCTTCAGCACCGCCCTCTTCGCCGGCGATCCGAACTCCCTCCGCCTCCGAGGCCGGAGTCTCGACCACAGCGGTGCCGATCAGGTGATCAACGAACTGCAAGAACTCCTCAACTTGTAGCGGCCGCGTCGATGACCGCCGCTCCTTCAACTGCGGCGGCTCGACCAGTGAACCATAGCGGGCCGGGGTTGGGGACTGCGCTCCAGTGTCCCTAGCGGACTGCCTTTCAGAGCCCCCGGTCGCGAGGAACGCGCTATCCCGGGTCGCGGAGTATCGAAGCCCGATGGGAGATGAACCGGTTCGGGAGTTGTGGGTAACTTGCTATGAAGATCAGGACAAAGTGCCGGCGAGCAGACCACTTGCTCCTGGCCGGGCTATCATCCCTTTCCCCCCTCCACCCACCCGAAACAAAAAACGCCCGGAGTTTCCTCCGGGCGTCGTTTGAAATCGTTCGATCCGGGAAGGATCAGCGCGAGTAAAGTTCGACGATGAGCTGCTCGTTGACGAGCGGGTCGATGTCGGAGCGTTCCGGCACGCGGGAGACGATGCCTTCAAGCGCTTCCTTGTCGAGGGTGAGCCAATCGACCAGTGGTGCGGATTGGGTCAGGTCCATCATGCGGAGCGCAAGTTGCTGGGAGGACGGTTTGCCACCGACCTTGATCTTGTCGCCGGGTCTCACTTGGAAGCTGGCGATGTCCACCCGCTTGCCATTCACGAGCACGTGGCCGTGGTTGACGAGCTGGCGGGCAGCCTGGCGGCTGTTGCCGAAACCGAGGCGGTAGCAGACGTTGTCGAGGCGGGTTTCCAGCAACTGGAGCAGGATCACGCCGGTGACGCCGCGGCGGCGGGCAGCCTCCTCGTAGTAACCGCGGAACTGCTTTTCGAGCACGCCGTATTGGAAACGAAGCTTCTGCTTTTCGCCGAGGGCGATCGAGTAGTCGCTCTTCTTCTTGCGGCCGGCGCGCAAGCCGTGCTGGCCTGGCGGGAAATTGCGGCGGTCGAGCGCCTTCGAAGGGCCGAAGAGAGCGACGCCGAAGCGACGGCTGATCTTGGTGCGGGGTCCGGTGTAGCGAGCCATGATTCTTGGAGAATTTGATTAAACGCGGCGGGCCTTCTTCGGGCGGCAGCCGTTGTGCGGGATGGGAGTGACGTCCTTGATGGCAAGCAGCTCGATGCCGAGCGCCTGAACAGCACGGACAGCGGACTCGCGGCCGGAACCCGGGCCCTTGACGCGGACCTCGGCTTCCTTGAGACCGTGGCCCATCGCCTGGCGGCAAGCGTCTTGGGAGACAACCTGGGCGGCGTAAGCGGTGGACTTGCGGGAACCCTTGAAACCCATCTTGCCGGCGCTGGACCAGCCGAGCGTATTGCCGTTCGAGTCGGTGACGCTGACGATGGTGTTGTTGAAGGTGGCGGTCACGTGGACGATACCACGAGAAATATTCTTGGAGCCCTTGGCCTTGTGGACCTTGATCTGGGTTTCCTCCGCGCCGGCGATCTCGGCGAAAATGTCGCGCTTCTTGTCGTCCTTCTTGGGAGCGACTTCTTCAGCCTGAGCCGCGGGAGCGGCGGCAGGAGCGGCGGGAGCAGCCGGGGTCGCAACGGCAACCGGTGCCGCTTCGGCTTCCGGTGCCGGTGTGTTGGTGTCTTCGTCAGCCATTTTGAAAAAAGGTTCGGGATGCCGCGCGGCTTACTTCTTCACGCCGACGGTGCGGCGCTTGCCCTTGCGGGTGCGGGCGTTGGTGCGGGTGCGCTGGCCGCGGACGGGCAGGCCTCGCTTGTGGCGGATGCCACGGTAGCAGTTGATGGAAGTGAGGCGCTTGAGCTGGGCCTGCTTCTCGCGGCGGAGGTCGCCTTCGATGATGATGCTCTGGCTCTGGATCACCGTGGCAATCTTCACGAGCTGGTCCTCGGTCAGCTGGCCGGTGCGGATGTCCGGATCAATGCCAGACTGTTCGAGGATACGGCCGGCGGTGGTAGTGCCGATGCCATACATGTATTGCAACGAAGCTTCGATGCGCTTCTCGTTGGGGATTTCGATGCCGAAAATACGTGCCATGTGATGCTGTGGTGAGCGGAGTAGCCGATCCGGAGGAGGATCATGTGAACATGATCGGACCCCCGGAAGCGGGCGGGCTGTTTACCAGACGCGACCCCTCTGGCAAGAGGGAATTCGATTTTTTCCGGCGAAGTTCACAACTCCCGGATCCGGATCGCCCGGAACCACACTTTGTCGCCATGATCTTGAAGCAGCAGATGCCCGGCGGCAGGTCCTGCAAAGCCCTCCATCTTGGCAAACTTGCTGGCCTTCTTCAGAACCGGCCACTCCTTGCCGGAGGTATCGATCTGCATCGCGAGTTTCCCGTTCAGCCAGTGCTCCAGAGTGGTCCCCTTGGCGATGATCTTCGAACGGTTCCACTCCCCGACCGGGTTGAGCGGTTTCTCCTTGGCCGCCGGCACCACTTCATAAAGCGACGCTGCGGCGGTGTCCTCGACCTTGCCATTGCGATGACCCGCATCGTCCAGCACTTGATACTCCGGTCCCAACCAGCCCCCGGGCGACTTGCGGACCCGGTATTTCACCCCGCTGTTGCCTTTGGCGGAGATCTTCCATTCAAACTCCAACTCGAAGTCGGCATACTCCTTCTCGCTGAGAAGGTCGCCACCCGCCTCCGCGCGGTGCAGGCAACCATCTTCCACCCTCCAGCCCTTGCCCGGGGCGCCACCGCTCGGCGATTTCCAGCCGGCCAATGTGGTGCCGTCGAACAGGGAAACCCATGGCTTTTCTTCGGCCATCGCCGAGGTCGCCAACATTCCCGCGATCATCCATGTGATTCTCATGGCCCGCAGGCTGACAATTCTCTCGTCCGCTGCAAGCCGCTTCCCTTTCATCCGTCTCGACAAAACAAAGCCCCTCTCTAGCTTCGCTGGAGTTCCGCCAACCGACCGCTTTCATGGAAGATACCATCGACGCCCCACTCGCCTCTCCCGCCCCCACCACGGACCACCAGCTCCCCCCCGACGACGTCGCGGCCATCGATCAGCTCGGGAAAACCTACGCCGCCCTGAAAGCGGAACTCGGCAAGGCCATCATCGGCCAGGAACGAGTCATCGAGGAACTCGCGATCTGCCTCTTCGCCAAAGGTCACGCCCTGCTCATGGGCGTCCCCGGCCTCGCCAAGACCCTGCTCGTCTCGTCCGTCGCCCGCACTTTCGACCTTTCCTTCAACCGCATCCAGTTCACCCCGGACCTCATGCCGGCCGACATCACCGGCACCGACATCATTCAGGAATCCGGCGTCGGCGGCCGCCGCGAGTTCGAGTTCGTCCGCGGCCCGGTCTTCGCCAACATCGTGCTGGCGGACGAGATCAACCGCGCACCGGCCAAGACCCAGTCCGCGATGCTCGAGGCGATGCAGGAACTCAAGGTCACCGTCCTCGGCCGCAGCTACGAACTTCACCCGCCGTTCTTCGTCCTCGCGACCCAGAATCCGGTCGAGCAGGAAGGCACCTATCCCCTGCCCGAAGCCCAGCTCGACCGCTTCATGTTCCTGATCGAGGTCGACTACCCGAGCGCCGCCGAGGAAAAGCGGATCGCCCGCGAAACCACCGGCAGCGCGCGCGCCATCCTGAATCACCTGCTCGACGGACCCGCCGTGATGGCCTACCAGCAGCTCGTCCGCCGCGTCCCGGTCCCGGAGCACCTCTACGACTACGCCGTCTCGATCGTCCGCAAGACCCGCCCCGGCACCCCCGAGGCCCCGGCCTGGATCAAGGACTACGTCGCCTGGGGCGCCGGCCCGCGCGCCGTGCAGTACCTCGTCCTCGGTGCCAAAGCCCGCGCCGCACTGCGCGGCGGTTACATGGCCAGCCTCGATGACCTCGAAGCCGTCGCCGTCCCGGTCCTCGGCCACCGCGTCATCACCAACTTCGCCGCCGAATCCCAAGGCATGACTTCCAAAAAAGTCGTCGAACGCCTGATCGCTGAAATGCGGGAGAGCTGATGAAATACGAGTTCTTGGATAGTGACCTGCTAGCCCGCCTCGGCTCGATCCCGCTCGAAACGCGGGTCCCGATGCTCGGCAACGTCGCCGGCAAACACCGCTCGCCCCACCGCGGATCGTCGGTGGAGTTTGCGGAATACCGGAAGTATGTCCCGGGCGATGACACCCGCCGCCTCGACTGGAAGGCCTTCGCCCGCTCGGACCGATTTTACATCAAGGAATTCGAAGCCGACACCAACCTCCGCGCCTACTTCGTGGTCGATGCCTCCGGCTCGATGAAGTTCGCCGGCCGCGGAATGGCGAAGATCGAATACGCCAACCGCATCGCCGCCTCGCTCGCCTATCTGTTAGTGAATCAGGGTGACTCCGCCGGCCTTTCGCTCTGCACCGACAAGCTCCACCTCGAAGTCCCGCCCAGCCGCCGGCCCGCCCATCTCCAGCGGATCTTCGAAACCCTCGGCAAGCTCGAGCCCTCCGGTGAGACCGGCCTGGTGCCCGCCCTCCACACCATCGCCGAAAAGATCGGCCAGCGCGCGCTGGTCATCATCCTGTCCGACCTCTTCACCGATCCGCAGGCCTTTTCCGACGCTCTCCAGCATCTGCGCTACCGCAAGCATGACATCTGCGTCTTCCACCTGATGGACCCGCTCGAGCTCGGCTTCGAATTCGATCGCCCGCACCGCTTCGTCGACATGGAAGACGGCACCTCGCTGGTGGTCGAACCCACCCTGATCGCCGACGAATACCACACCGCGCTGCGCGAATTCCTCGTCACCGTGAAGGCCAAGTGCCACGACGCCGCCGCCGACTACCAGCTCGTTGCCACCGACACCCCGCTCGAACCGCTGCTGCGCGACTTCCTCACCGCCCGGCTCCCGAAGAAAGGCCACTCATGATCGAGCGTCCCCATCCAAAGCGCAGCAGGCGGAGCGCTGACTTTAGTCGGCGAGACTCACTCCCCTACCCCGACACGCCGACTAAAGTCAGCGCTCCCCAAGCCAGCCACCCGATCCGCTTCCCACTGAAATAGCCTCCGCGTTCACCTCCGCGACCTCCGCGCCTTCGCGGTTCGTTCCTCTCAATGTCTTTCCTCCAACCACTCCTGCTCTGGGGCCTGCTCGCCGCCGCGATCCCCGTCATCATCCACCTGCTCAACCGCAGGCGGCACAAGACGGTGATGTGGGCTGCCATGCAGTTCCTGCTCAAGGCCACCCGCGAGTCCCGGGGGAAGAAGAAACTCCGCCACATCCTCATCCTCACCTGCCGCACCCTCGGCGTGGCCGCGCTCGCCATGGCCGCCGCCCGCCCGCTACTCAGCGGCGTGATGGGCTGGGGCGGCGGCAAGCCGGACCTTGTGGTGCTGATCCTCGACCGCTCCGCTAGCATGGAGGCCACGCCGAAAGGCGGCACCGTCCCGCGCCGCGAACTTGCATTGCAGCGAGTCCGCGACGCCCTCGCCGACCTCGAAGGCACCCGCCTCGTCCTCATCGACAGCGCCTCTGCCGAACCCCAGGACGTGCCCAGCCCGGACGTGCTCGACAAGATCTCATCGTCCGCCGCCACCGACACCGCATCCGATCTTTCCGCTCTAACAGCCCGCGCCGCCGAATACCTGACCGAAACCCCGGGCCGCGCCGAAGTCTGGATCGCCTCCGATCTCCAAGCCTCCAACTGGCAGGCGCAAAACGACCGCTGGACCTCCGCCCGCGCCGCCCTCGCCGCCCTGCCCCAACCGCCGAAGCTCCGCGTGCTTTCTCTCAGCGGCGAGTCTTCTCCCAATCAAGCCATCCGCCTGCTCGCCTCCCGCCGCAGCGGCTCCGACCTGATCCTCGACATCGAGGTCACCCGCGGCGAGGACTCCGCCACCGCGGTCAATCTCCCCCTCACCGCGACCCTCAACGGCGTCCGTAGTACTTCGAACATCACCCTCGCCGGCCAAAACTTCCGCTTCCGGAAAATCCTGCCGATCCCACCCCGCGAGGACTCCGGCTACGGTTGGCTGTCGATCCCCGGCGACGGCAACCTTCGCGACAACGCCGCCTTCTTCGCCTACGGCCCGGCCCGCCCGGTGAAAAGCCTGCTCGTCGCCCCGCCCGGCGAGGCCGCCGACTACCTCGCCATCGCCGCCGCCCCCGGCGGACTTGCCGGCCAGACCATCGAACAGCTCGATCCCGCCCAACTCTCCCGCCTCGATACCGAAGGCGTGGCCTCCATCTTCTGGGCCGCCCCGCTGCCCACCGGCACCGTCGCCGAAGCCCTGAACCGCTTCCTCACCGACGGCGGCGAAGTCGTCTTCTTCGCCCCGACCGGCGAGAGCACCGCGAAATTCCTCGAGATCCAGTGGTCCGCTGCCACCGAGTCGGCGGAGGGGAAATTCTTCATCCTCGACTCTTGGGATCACGACGACGGCCTGCTGCGCGACGGCCTGGACGGCAGCTCCATCCCCGCCGACCGCCTCAAGGCCGTGAAGCGCCGCCTGCCCGAAGGCGAAGCCGCCACCCTCGCCCGCTGGGACGATGGCAAAGCTTTCCTCGTCCGTCGCGTCCTCGACCGCGGCACCGCCTGGTTCGTCGGCTCGCTCCCGGATTACACTTGGTCCAACCTCGCCGATGCCGATGTCCTGCTCCCCATCGTACAGCGCAGCATCGCCGACGGAGCGGATCGCTTCGACGCCGGCTACCTCGCCGACATCGGCAGCAGCACCGCCGAGTCCCGCCCCGGCGAAAACCACGTCCGCCTCGACGACTACGGCGCGCCCGTCCCCTCGAACGTAACTTTCGAAGCCGGCATCCACCGCCTCGGCGATCGCACCCTCGCCCTCAACCGCCCAGCCAGCGAGGACGACCCCGAAATCCTTTCCCGCGACGCCCTCGACAGCGTGCTCGACGGCACCAACTTCACCCTGCTCGAAGACCGCGGCACCTCCGCCAAGGAAAGCATCTCCCGCGACGTCTGGCGCGGCTTCCTCATCGCCATGCTCTTCTTCCTGATCGCCGAAGCCCTGCTCTGCCTGCCGAAGAAACCGGTCGCCGGCACCGATTCCCTCCCCGCCCGCCCCAGCAACGCGTGACCTCAACCCATGCCGCTCTTTGCATCCACGAAATGCGCTATTCAAATCTTCCCCTGATCACTGATCACTGATCACTCGGCACTTTCTCAAAGTCTTGTCCTTCAATCTCCACAACCTCCACTTCTCCCCCACCCCGTCCGCCTTGGCGATCGGGCTGGCGGCGCTGGTCATCGTCGGCGTGCTCTGCGTCGTCTCTTGGAAACGCAGCCCGCATCCGAAGCGCACCGCGCTGCTGGAGTCGCTGCGCTTTCTCTGTACGCTGCTCGTCGTGCTTCTGCTGTGGAAGCCGGAGTGGCTGACCATCCTCAATCCGGAGACCAAGCCGCGCATCGCCATCCTGTGGGACGCCTCGAAGTCGATGGAGACGCTCGATGCCGAGCTGCCGGAGCTCTTCTCGCCGAAACGCGAAATCGTCCCGCGCGCCGAATGGACCCGCAGCGCTCTCGACAGCCCGCTGTGGGAACCCCTTGCCAACGGCGGTGCGAACGAGGTCTTCGACCGCTCCTTCTCCGCCCCACCCCCCGACGCCCCGCCCGCCCTCGCCGGCACCGACCTCACGACACCGATCGAGGAGCTCCTCGAGAACGAAACCAACCTCCGCGCCGTGGTGCTGATCTCCGACGGCGACTTCAATATCGGCCAGCCACCGGTCGTCGCCGCACAGAAGCTCCTCCAGCGCGGCGTCCCGCTCTTCACCATCCCTGTCGGCAGCAAGAAGCGCCTGCCGGACATCGACCTGCTCGCCGTCACCGCGCCCGCCTACGGCATCGTCGGTGAGAACGTGCAGATTCCTTTCACCGTCCGCTCATCGCTCGACCGCGAGGTCCGCACCATCGTCCGCCTGCGCGACGACTCCGGCAAAGAGAAGACCAAGGAGCTGGTCCTCGCTCCCGGCACCGAGACCTACGACGCCATCCTGTGGAAGCTCGACAAGGAAGGCTCCTCCACCCTCGACCTCTCCATTCCGATGGCCGAAGGCGAGCGGATCGAAGCCAACAACTCACGGAAGTTCGCCCTCTCCGGCCGCCCGGAATCGATCAAGGTGCTGGTCATTGAAACCCTGCCGCGCTGGGAATACCGCTACCTTCGCAACGCCCTATCCCGCGACCCCGGAGTCGATCTTTCCTGCCTGATGCTCCACCCGCAACTCGGCAAGGGCGACGGCCCGGACTACATCCAGGAGTTCCCCTCGAAGCCCGAAGACCTCTCCAAATACGACGTCATCTTCCTCGGCGACGTCGGCGTCGCGCCCGACCAGCTCACCAAGGAACAGTGCGAACTGCTCCGCGGCCTCGTCGAGAACCAGGCCAGCGGCATCGTCTTCATGCCGGGCAAGCAGGGCAACCAGTTCACGCTGTTAGACACCGCGCTCGGCGACCTGATCCCGGTCAACCTCGACGAGGAGAACAAGGGCGGCTTCAACGATCCCGTCGCCTCGCCGCTGAGCCTGACCGGCGAAGGCCGCGGCTCGCTGCTGACGATGCTCGCCGACTCGGAGGAAGCCAACCCGGACGTCTGGCGCAGCCTGCCCGGCTTCCATTGGCACGCGCCGGTCATCAAGTCGAAGGGCGGCACCGAAGTCCTCGCCGTCCACGCCAACCGCCGCGGCCGCTTCGGCCCGGTGCCGATCATCGTCACCAAGGCCGCCGGCAACGGCAAAGTGCTGTTCATGGGCATCGACTCCGCCTGGCGCTGGCGCCGTGGCGTCGAGGACAAGTATCACTACCGCTTCTGGGGCCAGGTCGCGCGTTGGATGTCCTACCAGCGCAACATGGCCTCCGGCGAGCGGGTCCGCCTCTATTTCACGCCCGAACGGCCGGTCCCCGGCGACACCGTCACCCTCAACGCGAACGCCTTCAACGCCAACGGCGCGCCGCTGGAAGAAGGGGCCGTTTACGTCGATGCCACCGCGCCCGACGGCACCAAGGAGCGCATCGCCCTCGATAAAAACGACACCGCCTGGGGCGCCTACTCCGGTCGCCTCAAGATCAACCTCTCCGGCGAGTGGAATTTAAAGGCATCCATCGACGAGGCCGGTGCTGCCCCGGTCGAGACCAAGCTGCTCGCCCAAGGCATGGAACTCGAACAAACCGGCCAACCCGCCCGCCCGGAAGTCCTCGAGGAGATGGCCCGCATCGCCAAGGGCCGGATGATTTCCCCGGAGCAACTGCCCGAGCTCATCAAAGAGATCACCGCCCTCCCCGAGCCCCGTCCGATCGAGAACCGCGTGCCACTCTGGTCCCACTGGTCGGCCGTCGCCGCCGTCATCCTCCTGCTCGCGATCTTCTGGACGGGTCGCAAGCTGAACGGCGCGTTTTGACCATCAGAGAGCGGATGGAGTTGCCGGTTCGCGCATCTCCGGTAGGGCCGGACCGCCCCTCCTTCGCTGAAGCGACGGAGGGCTGGCGTACCCGCCCACTTCACCCCCGAGGGCGTGACGCCAGAGAATCCGCCCCTGCATCCGCCTCCTCCATCGCAACGCCTCATTGACGATTGAGGAATGACGATTTTTGATTTTTTTTCACAGTCATCCCATAGGCCGGGCACAAGGACGCTCGCGCCTTGATCTCTCGTGGCCTTGCACTCGTTTTCGGCTGATGGCGGATGCGACTTATTCAGGT
>JAYTLR010000158.1:0-7877 GCA_043729195.1 Akkermansia sp. | reverse complement strand
ACCAGCGAGGTCATGGCCAGTCCGATCCCGATCGCCAGAGCCGCCAGGATGCCGAAGGTCGCCACGGTGGCGGCCTTGTTCCGGCGCACCATTTTTCGGAACCGGTAAGCTGCGCTCGGCGGACGGGCGAGCACTGGCTCGTTGTCAAGATGGCGCTTGAGATCGGCGGCGAGACCGTTGGCCGTGTCGTAGCGGCGGGAGCGGTCCTTCTCCAGGCACTTCATCACGATCCAGTCGAGGTCGCCCTTGAGCATGTGCAGTAATTTCGATGTGTCGGCGGAACGTCGTTTGGCCGTGGTCGTGAGTTGATCGGCTCCAAGGGTTGCCAGGCGGGTACTGGGACGCTGAGGCTCTTTTTCGCGGATCGTCTTGCGCATCGCGTCGATGCCGGAGGCCATTAGTTCCTTCGCATCGAACGGCGTGCTGCCGGCGAGCAGTTCGTAGAGCAGCACGCCCAAGCTGTAGATGTCACTGCGCGTGTCGATGTCCAGCCCGCTCATCTCCGCCTGCTCCGGGCTCATGTAAGCCGGCGTGCCGATGAACTGATGCAACTGCGTGTAAACCGTGTTGTCCGTCAGCCGCCCTTCGGTCGCTTTGGCGATGCCGAAATCAATCACCTTCGGCACCGGCACACCGTCGTGCAGCGTGACGAGGATGTTCGACGGCTTGATGTCGCGATGGATGATCCCCTTTTGATGGGCGTGCTGGATGGCCTGGCAAACCTTGATGAAGAGATCGAGCCGTTCCTTGGTGCTGAGATTGGCCTGGTCGCAGTAAGCGGTGATGGGAATCCCACGGACCAACTCCATCACAAAGTAGGGACGGCCGGAGCCAGCGATTAGAGGACAGAGGACAGAGGTCAGCGGTCAGCGGAGCAACCGCTCCTCCTTCGGCCTCCGACCTCTGATCTCCGACTTCTGACCTCTGGCCCGTGGTGCCGACATCGAGAACTTTGGCGATGTTGGGATGATCCATCATCGCCAGCGCCTGACGCTCGGCCTCGAAGCGGGCGACCACCTGCCGGCTGTCCATGCCCAGCTTGATGATCTTGAGAGCGACGCGGCGTTTCACCGGCTCGCGCTGCTCCGCCATCCAGACTTCGCCGAATCCGCCCTCCCCGATTTTTTCGAGCAGCTTGTAGCGGCCGATCATCCGGGCGGGAACCTCTTCGGAGGCGGGCGCAGCCAGAGTCGGGGGAAGGGCCTCGCGCTCCGGTGATTGGGTAAGGAATCCGTCACCGCCGAAACAGCCTTCGAGCAGAATGTCGAGCCGGGCGCGCAGGGCGGGATTGTCCTGACAAACGCCGTCGAGGAACGCGGCCCGTTCCGCCGCGTCTGTTTTCTGCACGGCCAGTTCGAACAGCGCTTCTTCGAGGGAGGGTTTGGATTCAGTCGTCACGTGGTGGTAGTCAGTCTGGATTGTTCTCTCAGTGCGCCGTTTCGCCGGCGGAACGATCAGCCGCCGGACAAATTCTGCTTCAGCTCCGCATACAGCCAGGAGCGGGCGTAGGCCCAGTGCCTCCGGACCGTCGGTTCCGAGATGCCGAGAGCATCCGCGATCTCCTGATGCTCCATGCCGGCAAAGTAGCGCAGCTTGACGATTTCGGCCTCCTGCGGCGATGCGAGCGCCAGCTTTTCCAGCGCCTCGTGAATGGCCAACACCGTGTCATCACTGTCTTCTGTCGCAATGGTGACATGCTCAAGGTCCACACGTTCCAGAGTGCCGCCGTGCCGGATGCGGCCCTTCTTCCGGGCCCGGTCCACAAGGATCCGGCGCATGGCCTCCGCGGCGGTGCCGAAGAAATGGCCCCGTCCATTCCATGCCTGCGGCGATTCCATCCCGCCAAGCCGCAGCCATGCTTCGTGCACCAGCGCCGTGGCCTGCAGCGTCTGCCCGGCTTGCTCCTGCGCCATCTTATCCGCCGCCAGCTTGCGCAGTTCTGCATAGACCAGCGGCAGCAGTTGGTCGCCGGCACGGGGATCGCCCGCATCAATGGCGCTGAGCAGGAGGGTAACGTCGGACATGGCGCGATTTTTGACAGGGGCCTTGCGAAAAACCAGCACGCATATCGGGATAACGCAGACGGGAGCATCGTTGTGAGGGGCCAGAACGGGTTTTGGTGCCGCGCGTGGATTCCGGATGGACAGCCGCGGGTCCATGGTCATATTTCACTGCGGCGGGGACGCCCCCTCTCCCGCTGCACGTAATCGACTCACTTCACCTTCACTGTTATGGCTGACACTGACGACCCGGGGAAAATCAAAATTGCCGTTCTCGGCGGCGGCTGCGGAGCGATGGCTGCGGCGTGTTATTTGTCCTCAACGGAGGAACTCCGGCGCAAGTATGAGGTGACAGTCTATCAGCAGGGCTGGCGGCTGGGAGGAAAGGGCGCCACTGGACGGGACCGGCGGGCTGACTACGGCGAGCGCATTTACGAGCACGGACTGCACATGTGGCTGGGCTGGTATGATAACGCCTTCAAGCTGATTCAGGACGTCTATACCGAATGGCAAAAGAAGCCGGAGAATCCCTTCAAGACCTGGCAGGACGCCTTCGCCCCGCAGCGGTTTTTCACACTGCAGCAGGACATCCCCGAAGCCGGCAGCGTGCGGTGGGTAACGCGAAACATTACGATGCCGAAGCTTCCCGGCACGCCTGGCGAAGCGAGCTGGCTTACAGACCTGGAGGATTACTTCGTTCGCCTTGTCGAGTGGCTGCATCAGAGCTTCCGGGCGTCGGATTTTTTCGGGCACCGTTCTCAAAAGACTGAGGATGCGCCCGTTCATGTTCCGTGGATTGAAGCTCTGGTGAACCGGCTCGCGCAGGAGGCGGATGTGATCCTCGGCCACGCCCGGGAGGAGACCCACCCGTCGTTGCTGCATGTGCAGTTGGCGGCCGCCCGGCTGGCAGATGACAAGACGGCTCCGGGGGCGCTGGAATCGGGTGCGCTGCACGGCATCGCCTCACACTTTCTCGCGGATTTCCAGCACTGGCTGCACTCGCCTTTCATTCGCGCCATCGCCGCCGTGAGCGACAGTGCCCGCTGGTACTGGGAGATGCTGGATTTCGCCACGGCAGCCGGCCTCGGCATCGTGACGGATATTCTTCCGCACGGGAAGGACGGCATCGCGATGATCAATGACGAAGACTTCTCCAAATGGATTGGCCGGCACGGAGCGGACGTGAGCACGCAGTGGAGCGCATTCACCCGGGCGGTGTACAATCTGGCCTTCTCCTTCGAGGGCGGAGTCTCCGACCAGCAGCACGCCGCGTTCGAGGCCGGCACTGCGCTGATGATTTATCTGCGCATGGCCCTTGGATACAAGGACGCTCCCATGTGGCGCATGCTGGGCGGAATGGGGGACACGATATTCGCACCGATCCACGAAGTATTAAAACAGCGCGGCGTGAAGTTTAAGTTTTTCCACCGGGTGAAGAATCTGCTGCTTTCGGCAGACAAGCGGCTGGTGGCTGCTGTGGAGATGGAAGTGCAGGCAACGATAAAGGACGGTGCCGAATACCACCCGTTGTTCGATGTGCATTTCGCGAACGGTAAGTCCTTCCCCTGCTGGCCGGACGAGCCGCTTTGGGAGCAGATCGAAGATGCTGACAGGCTGAAAGCGGTGCTGGCTGCCTGCGGACTGACCTTCGAATCCGCATGGTGCAGCGTTGGGACAGCCCCTGCGACGCTCCGTCAGGGAACCGACTTCGATCACATCGTGCTGGGCATCTCTGTGGCGGGTGTGAAGGAAATCACCGCGGAGCTGAGTGACGCCGATGCGCACTGGCACTGCATGGTGGAAAGTCTGCGAACAGTGGAAACCCAGGCGGTGCAGTTGTGGATGACGCCGCCGCTCAGGGATCTCGGCTGGCCGAATGATCCCACCGTGATGACAACCTACACCGAACCCTTCGATACCTGGGGCGAGATGTCCGAGGTGCTGCCCATGGAAAACTGGAGCGGCACGACGAAGCCACAGAGTCTGCATTACTTCTGCGGAGCGATGCCCGGCCCGGCGGAGCCGCCGCTCAGTGATCCACATTACCCCGCGCTATCAGTTGCGGAGGTGAAACAGACCGCCCTGCGCTGGCTCGGCGGGCAGATCGGTCATATTTGGCCGGACGCTGTGATCACTGGAACCCAAGGGCTCGATTTCAGCAAACTCCATGACCCAAACAATCAGTCCGGTACCGCCCGCTTCGACTCCCAGTACTGGCGCGCGAACATTGACCCCAGCGAGCGCTATGTAGCCTCGTTCCCCGACACTTCGAAGCATCGCCTGTGGTCGGATAACAGCGGATTTGATAATCTTTTCCTCGCCGGAGACTGGACCGTATCGAGCGTAAACGGAGGTTGCGTGGAGGCCGCGGTGGAATCCGGCATGGCGGCCTCCCGCGGCATTTGCGGAGTGCCAGAGAAGATCCCCAACTATCCGGACCGTCCGCAATCCTGACACCTTCGGCCTTATGCCTGCCAGAGCACTTCGCCCGCAGTTGCCTGGTAGTCGAGTTCGGCACCAACGGCGAATTGCACAGGTATGGGAGACGGCTCAAGACCGAGGAGTTCTGCGAGCCCGGCATTGGCACACGTTTCGATCGAGATCGTCAGTCCGGGGGGCAGCCGTTGCAGACTGTGGATGGTGTTCACTTCGAGCGGGCTGGCGGTGACTGCCTGGTAGCAGGCTTTGGTGCCATCGGCCACGTCGCGGAACTGTTTCAGATTGAAAGCCGAAACCTGAAAGGGCAGGAGCTTTTCCGCCGCTTTCCAGAATATATCGAGTAGATCGCCTTCGATGTGACCGGCGATCAGTTCCATCAGATGCCGGTGCTGCTCCCGGGATTCGCCGGTGATGTCAGTGGGAAATTCCGAGGCGGTGGAGTTCACGGTCACGAGACGGGAGACGACACCTTCCGTGTCAGGTGAGGCTGGCTGAAAGTTCAAAGTATCCAGCGAGCAGGTGAAACCCGGGCTCCACTGTTTGGGTGCGGAAATGTTGCCGAGATTCTTGAAGTATCCCCAAGATTCCCGGCCGGTCACCATGCCGCGATAGTTGTCGATGTAGACAAAAGGCGTCAGCAACCCAAAGTGATAGTCGAATATATGCCCCTCGCGGTGCAGGATGACCGGGAATGCGATGACGCACTCGTGATTCGGCGTCCAACCGATGGGCTGGCGGGGCGATGCGAGTTTGTCGCCATTGTAGAACATGAATAAAACCAGCCGGCTCGGCACGATCACATTCAGAGCGCCGCCGGTTGGCGCCGCAAGAACCTGATCCGCGAGCGCCTGCATGCGTCCGCGATCACCGTACGTGGCAAAAACCCAGGAACGGGCACCGGTGAAAACGCCCGGCGGGATGACGGAGGCATCCGCGCGTCCGGGAATATCAACATAAGTGGGAAGGGCGGTGCTCATGATTCGGTGGGTGGCAGTGGTTTGGGTGGAGGCGGGAAGCCGCCTCCCATAAAATGTTCGCCGGGGATGAATCGAGGGGAGCCGCAGATGGCGCGCGAGGCCTTGCGGCCGGAGATGGTCGCACCCTCGACGCAGGTGACATTGATCCCGGTGTCGGTGTCCGCCCCGACGATGGAGGCGTTGGTGAAAAGCATCCGGTCGGCGCTGACACGGAAGCGCGTGGTGCCGGCAAACGAGGTGCCGCAGCACTCGGTGGGGGAAATGTTGGCGCGCATGAATTGTGAGGCGAGACGATCCTTACCGACCGCCCCCGAGTCATCGTAGAGTTCGTTCCAGTTGAATCCTCCACTCCCGTCATTTGCCCCGGGCCAGTCGGCCACGCCATGCTGCTCCAGCCATTTGGTCGTGAGGTCTATCACCTGGTCGTGGGCCTTCCCGGGCACTTCGGACTTCGATGCAGGCTGGTTGAACAATGTGGTGGCAATGGGGCCGCAAAGGTAATGGAGCGATTGCGGCGGCGACGTCACTCCCCGCCAACCCTCGGTGGCGAGGACTTGGGACATATCCGCCCACACATCAAGCGGCTCCGGCCCGCCCACGGTGGCGGGACGCTCTTTCCACCCGAGGTCGGTGACCGGTTTATTGAACCAAAACTGCACACCGGCTGTAGCCACGATGCCGAGGCTTTCGCTCATCCCGCGAAACGCCGGACTGGCATCAAGCAGCGCCGCGAGCGGCGGCGTGTCCTCCGCGTTGAGTCTCTTCCAGACCGCACCGGCGAGGCCGATCACGATGTGATCAAAGTCCGTGCCGTATGTTAGATCAAGCGTGCCCGCGGACGGCGTCGTGTTCCAGTGCGACTCAAAGTCAGCACCCTCGCCGGCAAGAATCTCGCCGTTCTTGAGTTGGTCCCAGTAAGGGTGGATGGGCCAATGGTAGAGGCCATCCGTGAACTTGACAGACTCATAGCCACCGGCCGTGAGCACTTCCGCCTGAATGGAAAAATGGAGCGAATGGATGCTGTTCCCGTCGTCCGAGAGTGCGGTCGACTTGAGCAGGTGGAAGAATTTGAATTTGACGCCGCGGTTCTTCAGCACCTCGTAATACGGCGCGATGACCGCCTCGCCGAAGCCCGCCTGCGGCACATACATCGCATGGCCCCGGTAGGTGAACGCCGAACGGATGCACCAGCGCATGGCGGCACCGGTCGCAAAATTCGGCTTCGTGATGTCGCCGTCCTCATAAGCGAACGGAATATCGTAAAGCGCACGAATGTAGGAGGAGCGGGCCACGACGTCAGGATCTCCGCCGTTCTCAAGCAGCCATGCGCGATAGTCGAGGTAGTCGAGGCGATTGAGGTTGAAGTCCTGCAGCCAGCCGTATTTTGGATTCAGCAGGCCAACGATATTGGTGAACACCAGTTCGACGGCGCTGAGTATCGGATGATCGTCAGGATCACGGATGAGCATGCGCTCGAGTTCGGCGATCAGGTGTTTTTTTAGATCGGTGAGGAAGCCGGAGAGTCTTTCCGCCTCGACCTCTATCTCGTGAGCCGCCGACACTTCCATCGCCTCCAGCCAATGGATGGCATGTTCGAAGGCATCGAACACTCCCCCCGGGGGCATAAGCCCGCGCTTCACTGCTCCGGTAACTGATGAGAGCAGGCGCTCGAGCGGTGTCGCCCAGCGGCCCATGATTTTCTCAAGGCCGGCGGAGACGAATTTCTCGAGGCCGATCTCATTGTGAACCTGATCGCGGAGCCACCCGAGGATCTCACGCAAAATGGCGAGCGGTTCCGCGTGCGGCTCATAGACGCCGGGTGTGCCCGGCCGTGTGGGCCAGTGCATGTCCCAGAATGCGTATCCTCCAGGACCCTGGCTGCGGTGGCCGATGGGTGTGAAATCGTTCGGCTTGAAAGCGTCGAGGTAGGATTGATAGCGAAACTGCGGCTGAATCGTCAGCAGTTCCTTGTAGCACTGATCGATTTCGAAAAATGCGTTGTCGTAAAAGCCAAACCAAACGTGCAGCCCGTGCTCCTCATTCCGGTCGTGGGCGTGGGGATTCGCTCCGCTGGCGAGTTTCCCGCCAAGCCGCCACCCCATCTGATAGAGGGTGATCTCATGCTTCCGGCGCAGTTCCTCTGTGGCCGTCAGTTCGAGCGCGGTAACGAGGGATGAAATGCCGCCGCCGATGATGGCGATGCGCCGGGGTTGTTCTTCAGTTTCAGTGCTCATGGAATTTTGTGGAGGAAAGAATTGTCAGGCAACAGCGGTGGTGCAGCGGCCGGCATAGTGACGGGCGACATGGTCGTCAGGATTTCGTTCGAGGATTTCCCGGAATCCCCGCGCGGCCTCGGGAAAGCGTCCGCAGTGGAAAAAATCGCGCGCAATATCAAACTCTCTCAGCGTCTCCGCCTTAAGCCGGCATACCCCGGGGTCGTCGGCCGAAAAAACCTCGTAAA
>JAYTLR010000157.1:0-10958 GCA_043729195.1 Akkermansia sp. | reverse complement strand
CGGTTCCGGTTCAGGTAGCCCGAGAAGAATCCCGTGGTCTCCCGCTGATCGAAAGGAACCGTCTCCGCGAGACCCGCCGCGTTGAGATACCCGACCGGGAACACGTGAACTCCGGAAGCTCCGCCTCCAGGATCGCCATAGGCCCGGAACACCGCGCGGTAGGACAGGAATTCCTCGCAGGGGAAGACCTCTCGCTCGTCCGCGATCACGATCAGCACCCGGTCCGGGCCCCCGGGGTCCAGTTGGATCGGCTTTCCCGCAAACTCGCCGAAAACCCGGCGATGAACGACGAACGTGAACTTCCCAAAGTTATCGCCCATCCGTTCCCGGAGCGCGCTGAAAATCCTATCGAGGAACACCGTTTCTCCATGCGCTTCGAGCGGCATGCCGGTGCTCCCGACGACATTGCTCGGGAATGCGAAGACTGGGGGCGCTTCGGTCACGGCTGGAAGGGTCGGATCAAAAGAACATCGATCACGCAGAAGATGTCCCCGTAGCCCCCTTGGAGGGCGGGTCTCAGCCCGTCGGGGAACAGGCGGGAGAATTCATTGATCGGAAGGAAGCGATCCATCAGGAAGTCCGTGCTTGCCGGTTCCTTGATGTTGCAATGATAGGAACCGAGAGTCCCGACCCGGTCGAGCACCGCCCGGGCCTTTTCCAGCTCGGCCGGCGAGTTGTGATACTCGAAAGAGATCAGCGGAATCGGTTGGCTCAATCCCTGTAGCACTTCCAGCTCCCATCCTTCCACATCGATCTTGCAGTACGAGGGCACACCGTGGCGTGCGATCTGGAGATCGAGGGTTGAAACCTGGATGGTGGTTTCACCGATCCTGGTACCCTCCCAGTCATCGCGGAGGGACGCGACCTGATCGTAGGAGGTGATGAAGAACCGCCGTGTCTCTTCTTTGCTGCCCAAACCACAGGGCTCGATCTTTAATTTCGGACTGTTGCGGCATAGCTGACGGATCTCCGGATGCAGATCCGTCTGGGGTTCGAAGGCGACGACCTTCGCCCCGAGGTCAATGTAGAGTTCCGAGCTCTGGCCGCGGTTCGCACCAACGTCGAAGACCAGACTGTCGGATCCGATGAAGCGTTTGAGGAACACCCGGTCATCGTTACCGGGCTTCCCGCCCCGCATCCGGAAAACCAGTTTCCGCAATGGCCTGAGGATGCCGAGTTTGGCCGCGATTCCCCGAACGCGTTTTCTGAAAAGTGTTCTGTCCATGCTGGTGGTTTCAATGATTGTGCCTGCCTCAGGAAAGTTCGGACGGCCTGCACACCATCGTGGGCGTGCAGAAGTGGTCGGGGGCCCCTAGCCATCCCTATTTTGCTTTCACCGCGCGGCAGGCCAAAAGCCGAGTCTTCACGCGGAGCGCCTCACCATCAGGCAATCGAACTCGATCGCGGCAAGGTTCTGCATGGTCACCGGGAACAGCCCGGACAGTTGGAAGCCGGCCGCCTCATAGGCCGCCAGGCTTTCTTTCCAATCCGGCATCCCGTCGTAGAGCGGAATCTGAGAGATTTCCGATTGAAGCGCGACCACACGCTCCATGACCGCCCCGACTCCCTTGAACACTTCGAGGTCGTAGCCCTGAGTGTCCATCTTGAGAAAAATCGAGCGGCTCTTCCAATCAGGAATGGTCCGATCAAGCACCGCCTCCAGCCGGTCCACAGGCACTTCGAACTCGGCCGCCTGCCCGGCATCAAGGGAGAACTTCGATTCGCAGAAATCGTTCATCTTGTGGAAGGAGCTCATCGTGTTGTCGGTCGGGACATGGATGGTGAGCACCGATTTTCCCGAACCGAGCGCCATGTTCTGGCAGTGCCAGCCGGCGTCGCCCTTCGCGGTTTCGGACAAGACCCTGAAAACCGGCGGGACCGGCTCGAAGGAAACGATGTCTCCCCGATAGAAGCGGCGCAGGGATTGACCGAATTGCCCGACATTCGCACCCGCGTCGATCACGAGGTCGATCTCGAGTTCCTCGAAGATCCGGCGACGGAGCAGCGTGTAGCCCACGATGCCCATCACGCGCGTTTGCTTGCGCACGGTCTCGACGTCAGAAAGGCGGTCAACGCCGTGCCGGATGCGGCTCCGGTTGGCGGGAGAGTTGAAATTGAACATACCGGATTTTAGGGTGATGGACGGATCGTTGGTATCAAATTTTCCGGGATGCCGTCGGACTGCATACCAGCCAGCGCAGGCACGCGTGCTCCCGGCCTTCGGCAAGGACAAAGTCCGCCTCACGCCGTGGCAACCCTTCCAGCAGCGGCACCTCGACATGATCGAGCTTGTCGAAGTCGTGGATCGCTTCCACGACTTCGACCTGATGGGTGGCGGCGAAGCGCTCCGCCAGCCGCTGGCTGACACCGGCACGAAAGCCGTCATGGGTTTCGATAATGAACTCCCACCGGGAGAGGTGGCGCAAGTTTTCCGCATCCAGCAGAATATCCTCAAAACCCTCACAATCGACGATCATCAAGCCAGCTTCCCCGGCGAACGCCTTCATGTCGGACACTTCACAACGGCCGCGGATTTCGATGCGATCCGCGACGCCGTTGAGTTCGGCAAGTTTCGCGAGTTCCGCCCGGGCGCGCGGATCCTGGTCGTAGGCGATCACGCGTGCCGATGGGTCGCGATAGGCAAATCCGACCGCGTAGTAGCCATCCGCGGCGCCGACATCGACGACCAGCGGAGGCTTCCGCGTGAGCGCCCGGTCAAAGGCCGCGGCGAGCTCGTGTTCGTAAGTGCCGAGCAGCTTCGGGTGGAGCGTGCTGCACATCGCCGTGGTTTGGCCGTATTTCATTCCCTTGAAGGGACCGGCCAGGATCTCGCGCTTTTGCAGCGCGTCGCGCAAGGGTGGATGGTTCGCCACGGTTTGCTCCACTTCATGCTGGTTGCGCATGGCGCAGAGAAACTGGCTGCCGCGGACCAGCGTACGCGAAAGGGGCCGCCAAAGGGCGTCGCGTGCCACGACAACTTCCGCCAGATGGCGAGCAAGGGACTTGAGGGTGCTCATGACAAAAGATATTGGAAGACCGGAAGTGGCCGCGGTGACAGGTCCGGGGCGGTGCCACAGAAGGTCTATTGGAAGACCATTACCCGCTCGGACAAAAGGGTCACATCGCCCTTCGCCGTGCCGAGCACGTTCATCGTCAGGGAGGTATTCGCCAGTCCCCGGTTGCGGGCGACGGTGGTCACCAGTGGACCGGTCTGCTTGCTCCAAAAATCGAAAATGAAGGTTTCGGTGTTCCCGGCGAGGGACTGCCGGGTGATCTCGAGTTTCCAAGCACCGCCGTTCTGGGCGATTGCTCCGGTGTCGAAGACGGGCTCGCCGTTGTCGTAGATCCTGATCTGTTTGGGGTTCGCATTGGAACCGAAAGTCCCATAGAGGCGGGTGCATTCCTGCATGCCGTTCGCCAGGTTGGTGCCCTTGTAGAACGACCTGAAATGAGTGTTGGTACTGGTGTTGGCGGGACTTTCCAGCGCGGAGGTCAGCGGGGCTTCCACGCCGAGCACGGCCACTCCCGGATTGAGGCCGCCGGTAGGCATGGTGGCGCGGATTTTCCCTTCCACATAAGCACCCCCGCCGGCGTATCGGTTGGTCGCGGGATCCAGGGTGGCGCCGCCCACCCGCAAGGTGCTCAAGCGGTAGGTTTCCGGCGAGTGCCCGACCAGGGGCCGGTCACCCGGCCGGATCGAGATTTGATTCGGATAGACCGCAACGGGATTCCCGGTGAAGCGACTCGACTGGGGTCCTACTCCGGCGAACCGGGCGGACAACTCGGGAGCGTTGCCCCACATGCGGAGCAAGCGCGTGTAATTCCGGACTCCGGGGGCGGGCGATCCGGGGAATTCGGTGATGCCGAACTGAAAATAGAACCAAGTCAGCGGGCTGCGCAGATTTTCCCGGATCCCTTCGGACTCGAACGTAATCGTTTTTCCGAAAGCGGTGATGTGGCAGCGGTTCCCCTCCGCATGAATGTTGACCCGCCACCTGAACTGCGACCCCGGCAGAGTATTGCCATCGAGGAACGAATGGGGCGGCTTCGTGATGGCGGTTACTCCGGTAGCGCGCTGGAAATGAGAACAATCCGTGACTCCCCACGGGACGACATTGATGTGTATTCCACCACCCACGGCAATTCCGCTCCCGTCGTCGGTCACGATCTGCGAGTCTTTGAAGGAGAAGGTGAAGCCGTATTGGTTGATCTCGTAAGATCCCGGCGGGTTGACGGTCTCGAGGTCGAAGGTCATGTCCAGGCTGCCGTCCGGAGTCGCTACGGCGGATCCCAGATAATTGTTCGAGCCGACCCGGCCCCTCAAGGCATTGCTTTCGATGAAAATGGAACCGGGTGACGGACCGTTCGAGTGTTGCCTGTATGCCGGGCCGACGAGCGGACTCGTGGTGCCGTTGCCGATCTCGTAGCCGTCGGGAAAGCGCTGGTACTCGTCGTAGAACCCGACGCTTTTCAGTCCCAAGTCGGTGAGCAGGCTGTCCTTTTCTCCAGGGGTAAGCGTCTCCAGGGAAAGCAGGACATTCTGGGTGGTCACTCCTCCGGGAGGTCCCTGGATTCCCTGCACGCCTTGGATTCCCTGGACGCCCTGAGCGCCCTGGGGGCCGGTCGGACCGGGGACTCCCCGGGGTCCAATCGGGCCGGTCAGGCCCGTGGGGCCCGGAGGTCCGACCGCTCCTTGCGGGCCGACCGGCCCTTGCGGCCCTGTGGGTCCGGGTTGCCCGTTGATCGAGGTCAAGCCGTAGGGACCATAAGGTCCGTAAGGCGCGGATTCCTCGGGCTTGCCATCGTTGCGAAGGCGGAAGTAGGCACGGTTGAGTCCACGGTTGGAGAGAACGGTGGACATTCTCCCGCCGGTCCCCCGGAAGGTGTAGCCCTCGCGATCCCAGTGAACCAGATCGGCCGAAATCTCGAACTGATAATAGAGATCCGCGTTCGTGGCGAAGTTGACACGAACTTCGGTCTTCTTGACCTCCACAAGCGCGAACTCCGGGCCTTGGGTGAGATTTTGGGATTTCGCCTCAGGGACGAGGAAGAATCCCAACACCAAGGCCATGACGATGCCGATGCGTGATCTCAACGCGGACCGCGAGGGTCGGAACCGGAAGATGGAAATTGGGTTCATCGTGATCGAAGTAGGGGCGGCCCCCGCAAGGCTCCCGCGTTAACCTAAAAACCGAGATGAGAACAACGAAAGGGACGAAACTGGCGAAATTTCAGAGGGTTGGGAAAATGGTAAGATCAACCTTGCGGGTGTTCGAAGTGATTCTCCCCATGCCTTGATTTTCGCGGAGTTTCGCGGGTTTCGTTGTTACCATTTTTTTAGTGTTATCGAAGACGCCGGGCTATTCAGGAATTGGAACGTATTTCGAACCGGGGTGGATGCAACCAATCCGCTCTAGCGGGAGGCGAATCTCCCCCGGAAATCGCGGAGGCGGTTGATCGCTTCCTGGAACAAGCGGGAGTCGGACGCCTGCACGCTGAGCCGCATCCGGATCAATTCGGCGCGGGTCAGCGGGGCGGGAGCTTCGTGCCGGATCTCCACGGTGGGCCGGCCGGCATTCGATTTCAGGGCATCCATCTGGTCCAAGTGGTCCCGCCACATGCCGCCCGGAAAGTGAAGCGCGGCACAGGATTCTCCGGCCAGATCGTAGCGTACGCGCACGCGGCTGCGTTTGAGATCTTCCGGGTGATAGATCCGCATGTCCCGGAACAGATAGGCCATGATTTCCTGGTCCGTGTTGTAGCGGAGCGTGGGATCGAACATCCCGGCTGCCAGCATCTCTTCCATCCGCTCAAAGGGAAAGGGTTCGCCAAGATAGTAGAATCCGGAATTCACCCGCCGCGGGGTCTTCGCGCGGAGCCACAGCCGGTCGTTGGCAATTCCGTTGTACCAGGACCACGATTCGGTCGAGAAGGCGTTGGGCGCGCGCGTGGGCTTGAGATTGGAAACCGGACGCAACCAGACGATGTCGGAATCGAAGTAGAAATACGGCTCCGTGGCCGCCATCGGGAGTTCCATTTTCGCGAAGTAGCCGATCCCATCGAGCAGCGCACGGGTCTTGGGAAACCCGGCGAGACGCCCGTCGAGTGCCGGCTTGCGATCCTCCGGCCTGAGGATCCGGGCCTCCATGCCTGCCGCCGCCTTCAGCAACACGGCTTCGTCCGCCGCGTCGGGCGAGCCGTCGGTGTGGATGTCCAGCCGGTAGCGATCCGCAAAGTGCCGGGCGAACGAGCGCACGGCGTGAACGCCGATCGGCATCGCGCCCTTGTGGACCAGTGTGACTGCGGTTTCCATCTTTCGGTGGGATCGTCTTCCCTGCGGGCCGGTCAACCTAAATACCGGGATGAGAACAACGAAAGGGACGAAACTGGCGAAATATCAGAGGGCTGGGAAGATGGTAAGATCAACCTTGCGGGTGTTCGAAGTGATTATCCCCATGCCTTGGTTTTCGCGGTGGTTCGCTGATTTCGTTGTTACCATTTTTTAGGGTTAAAGACCAATGCCTTTAGGAATTGGGTAATCCTGATCGAGCGAGGTTCCGTGAAGACGCGGAGGCAAGTCTTGGGAACAATTCTTAACGGTATCGGGTCAGCGGCCGCGGAGGACGTCCAGATCGGCCTCGAGGCGTCCCGGGTAGCCGGCCATGAACTGGCGGATCCTTTCGCGGCGTTGGGTTACCTCGCCGGGATTCGCGGCGAGCTTGAACGCGAGATCCACGACTTCCTCGGGGCTTTCGCCGATGATTCCGCCCGCTTCCGCCACCAACTGGGCGATCCCGGCTTGCCGGGTCGTCACGACTACTTGGCCGAAGTTCAAGGCCTCCAAGGCCGCGTAACCGAAGGCCTCGCGCCTTGAGGGGAAGACGAAAACGTCGTGGCTTTGCAGGATCTCCAGATGTTCCGGTGTCCCGGCCTGGATGTGTTTGAGGAAGGTGACGTTTTCCAGATCCGCTTCCGGCGGATTGGGGCAGACGAAGGTGAGCTGGAGACCGGCCGGCTTCTGTTTGACCCAGCGGTCCAGCAGCACGTCGCCCGCCTTCCGCTGGAAATCGGCGCCGATGAACAGCAGCCGGGGAATTTCATGGGCTTGGAACGGGCGGCCCACATGCTCCGGATAGGGCAAGGGATAGAGCGTCTCACGGACCGTCACCCGGTGGACCGACTGATAGAAATCACAGAATTTGCGGGCAGGCGCGCCGACCAGGTCGAAGCGCTTCATCAGCCGGTTGAAGATCGGGTTGTAGAACTTGATGTAGCGGTCCTGCCGCAGCGAGGGGAATGCGCGGGTCCAATCGAGCACCGCGCACCGGCGCAGGCCGCGACGCTTGGGCAGCAGCAGGGCCGCCGCGATCAAGCCTCCATGGTGGAGGCACAGGACCACATCCGCATCCCTCGCCGCCGTGATGATCTCCCGTCGCAGCGCGAGCATGCCCTTCCACCCCAAAGAGGCGAGGCTGCTCGGGATCTCGACCATTTGGAAGGGCTGCATGTCCCGGCGGTAGGCATTGGAAATGCTGCGCGTGCCGTGATCCACCATCGCGGTAATCAAGAGGACTCTCACGAACGGCTTTTCTCCGATGGGTGTGGGCATTGACGGCAGAAGGTTCCCTTTTGAATCAATCGATCACACGCTGAGGCTGGCACCGGGCCAGCCAATCCTCGATCTCGCGGAGAGGACTCTCCCCTTCCAGCACACTGACGGCATAGTCAAGCTGCCCCTGGAAAGCGATTTGTTCGTAGCAGGCGTTGAGATATTCCGGTTGGAAGATCTCCAGAACGGGAGTTCCGGGGCGGCACCACAGGATATTGGTCATGGCCGCACCGTGGATGCCGGCGAGAGCCGGTGCGCCGCTTGCCATGGCGATCTGTTCGCGGAAGGCCAGCTTGCCGCAATCCACGACGTCGAAGCCCGCGTCCGAAAAAATCGATTCGATCCTGGCCAGCGTAGCTGGCACGCGGGTGCCGGCGCGGCGGGTTAGAAAGACCGGGCGGCCGCTGCCGGCAGTCCGGAAATGGGGAAGGAAGCGCTCGCGCAGCCAGTCCCAGCCCAGCGGGTTCCAGACGCCGGTCATCGCAAGCGGGGAGCAGAAATAGTAACGCTCCGGCTGGAGACAGGGGTCATCGCGCATCTCGCATACGTCCAGAACTCCGAGCATCTCCAGCGATTCACGGACGTAGCCGTGACGAGTCTGCGGGATCAGGACGCGGGTTGTTTCCGGCAGTCGCTCGCGAACCAGCAAGCGGGTGAGGTTATCGGTGATCCAGTGGAAATAATTACGCCCGTCCCCCCAGTTCGAAGCGAGCGAGGTCCAGGCCCCCCGAAGGTTTGTCTCCTTTCCCGGAAACCAAGGCGCGAGCAGCCGGTCCTCGCCGAGGCGGCGGCGCTCAAGCAGATGATAGCTTCCCTCGCTGCACACCCGGCCTGCTGGATCCCGCCACTGGCGGAGGGCACCGACGATGCGGGCGTTGTTGGTGCGGGTCCAGAAAACCGGCCATGGCTGGTGGTCATGCTGCCCGAGGCCGGAGCGCGCGGTCATACTGCCCGGCGGACAGGGTCCGGGCGCTTGCTGCTCCCGCAGGACTTCTCCTTCGAGCCGCCCTTCTTGAAGAAGCCGGTGCGCGGAAAAATTTCCCTTCACGGGGTGGAAAGGCCCGGCAGACGGCAGCTTCGCGGCGATCCGGTCGAAACCGTGGAAAGCTTTCAGCAAGACGGAGCGGGACCATGACATGCCGTGAAGTTGGGATGGATTTGGCTGCCAGCTGTTTGATCAAGCACGGAAGGGAGTGAAACAGAAAAGCAGACTGCACATTCTTGGCATTGATTTTCTGAATCCGTGACAGCACGTAAGATTCTTTATCTTTACTTATGAACGTCGGCGTGATCGATAATCTTTAATCTTCTCGGAATAGAGCATATTTTCGAATATGAGAGCAAACAATTCACCGACGGCAAAATCTCGATCCGTCTTGAATTGTTCGGGATGCCGTATCATCGCCACATCAAACATGACTTTTTCTCCATGAAAATACCCCACCGGATCCAAATCCAGCAAAACAAAACCTCGATCAAAGAAGAAATCGAGAAGCTTCTGGAGACGGGGCTCGCCCTTATAGAATTCGAATACTCGCGCTTCAAAAGAAACCCCGATAACGTGATCAAGGACGGGGCCGGCGCCCGCGAAGATGATCCCTTCTGCACCCTCGCAATCGACTTTGATGAAATCTGGAAGTGGCAACTTGTACTGCTTGCATGCGTTCTCTAAAGTCGTCAATGAAACAGAAACTTCCCGCACCGTCTCGAATTGCGTGCTGCCGGTATGCCTTGCAATTTCGACCATATTCGGCTTGAAAACACTGGAACTACCTGGATCCCTAGCAATATTAAGAACGCGCTCTTCCTCTCTGTCGCTCAACCCGACCGGCACAGCCTTGCCAAACACCCCAGATTTTTCCAATCGAAGAGCTTCTTCTACATCCGGTTCGAATCCGACCGTGAAAAAGCCAGGCAAATCCGCAAGCTGGTCATAAGGTTTGCTAACACCCCACCTTGCGCCAACATCATACATTACCAAATCTTGGTAACTACTCGCCGAGAATTCCGCGCAAGCACGCCGAATTGCTTTTCCGCACTTTATTTTTCTTCTGATCGGCTTAATTAGACTGGATAAAAATGCCCTGATATTCATTATCTTATTGATACTTCCTTGCTAGGACTTCCAAAGTTCCAGATAAATGCTTGAGAATCCTGCTGCCGTGCGTTCCGGTCGCAGGTAAGCACGGTCCTCGGAATGGCGGCCTTGTCCGAGTTCGCGCGCCCTTTCGATAGAATCCATCACGTCGGCCAGCGCGTCCGCCAAGCCGGCGGCGACCAGCGGGTCGACGATCCGGCCGTTGATCCGGTCCTTGATGTAGCCCGCCTGCCCACCATGAACCGTCGTAACCACCGGCAAGCCGATCACCCGGGCTTCCTTGACGGAGTTCGGGCTGGTGTCGCCGCGGGTCGGCAGCACGAAAGCCCAGGCGCCCTGGAACTCCCGCTCCATGGCGTCCCACGGCAGGAGCCCGAGACACTTCACATTCTGGAGGCCCGCCGCTTCGACCGCGGTCTTCATTGCATCATCGCCGGCGAGGCGGAGTTCCCATTTCCGATCGGGTAGTTGCTTCATGGCCTCGACCAGCACGTCGAATCCCTTCCGGGTTCCCGCACCGCCGACGTAAATGGCGTAGGGTTTTGCGGGATCGGGCTGCCAGGGAATGTCGTAGAAGCGGGGATGCACGCCGTATTCCACGAGGTGGCAATCAGCGCCGGGGTCCACTTCCTTGACCCGGGCGATTCCCCATTCCGATTCGGAAGTCACCACGGTGGCGGAGCGGATCATTGCGGGTTCGTTCGCGACCATCCGCCGCCAGCGCCAGTCGTCGGGAATGCCGCCGATGCGCTGGTATTCGGTGAGCACCCCCTGCATGGAGAGGATGGTCGGTCCGTCGAAATCCCGCAGCGCGGCCGGATAGATCAACTCGGTGCCCCAGGCATGGACGAGGTCCGGCTTCAGTTGCCGCAGGAGTTTCCGGATGGTGTGCCGGGTGGGCAGGTTGCCGAGGGCGAGATCGAGGCTGACCGACGAGCCCTGGAGGCGGTGGAACGTTTGGCCGTGGGCGTGGAAGGTCGCGGGCGGGTTGCCGCGACGGTCGAGGATCACCCAGTGAATCTCGAATTCCGGATAGCCGGCAAAGGACTCCGCAAGCTGCGGTAGCCAGGTGCAGCCCTGGCCACCGCCACGGCCGGTGGCACCGCCTTCAAGAGCAGCCAGCGGGAAGTCGGCAAGGATGGCGATGCGGGGGCGCATGGGAAGAGACAGGAGACAGGAGACAGGAGACAGGAGACAGGAGACAGGAGACAGGAGACAGGAGACAGGAGACAGGAGACAGGAGACAGGAGA
>JAYTLR010000156.1:0-18205 GCA_043729195.1 Akkermansia sp. | reverse complement strand
CTGGTCGGCCGCCTGCCGCTGCAAATGGAGCTGACCATCGCGTTCGGCGCGCAAGGGAAGTGGATCCGGCAGATTTTCTGGATCACCCCGAAGCAGGATCCGGAGGTGATGATGCGCCAGCTCCAGCAGCAGGGGCAGGGTGGGCAACCGGGCGGGCAACCAGGCCTGCCGGGAGGAGATATCCAGATCGATAATGGTCAGATTCCCGGCGGTGGCCCGAGTGGGGGCCCCGGTGGTGCAGGCCCCGGAGGTCCGGGACGGGGCGACGGCGGCCGAGGGCCGGGTGGCGGCGGGCGCGGTCAAGGTGGTCCCGGCGGTGGTCGGGGTGGACCGGGAGGTGGTCGATGAAGACATTTTCGAACCCGAGCCAGAAGAACGGCTCCGCCCTGGTCGCGGTGCTTTGGCTGATCGCGATCCTAGCGATGGCCGCCATCGCGGCGATCCGGGTGGTGTCCTTCGACGTGGATCTGGCAAGCGCCCAAGTGCATGGCTTCCGCGCCCGGCAGCTTGCCGAGATGGGTATCGCGGTGGCCTCGAACCCCGCGGTGAAGCGCACCGACCCGCTGCTGCGCCAGCTTTCGGAGGAAAACGGCGAGGGCTTCGAGGCGCGGATCATTTCCGAGGGTGAGAAATTCAACATCAACGCCATTGTGCTCCGCAAGGACGAGGGCCTGCTGAAGTCGATGTTCATCGACTGGGGGCTGGAGCTCGACGAGGCGCAGGCGGTGGTGGACGCGCTGATTGACTGGACCGATGAGAACGACGAGGTCGGCCTGAACGGCGCGGAGTCCGAGTGGTATCTCGACCAGGGGCGGCTTAACCAGCCCTTCAACCGGCCCTTTTACCACCTCGACGAGGTCCGGTTGGTGCGCGGCATGGATTACGTCGAGGCGCTCAAGCCCGACTGGCGGAACTGGTTCACCATCTGGAGTTCCGGCGCGCTGGACCTGAACGAGGCCGCCGCCGAGCTGATCGCGGCCGCCGCCGAGGTCCCGCTGGAAGAGGCGTCGATCATTCCCGAGACCGTCCGCGGATCCGACGGGCTCCGCGACACCGAAGACGACGCGCCTTTCCAATCCGTCGAGCAAGCGCTTGCACTCCTCGGCGTGGACGGCACGCTGCGCCCCGAAGTTTCCGCCCGAATGACCGTGAATGACACCACCACCCGACTGGAGAGCATTGGCAGCGTCTCCGGGGCCCGGCGGAAGATCACGGTCATCGTGCGCAACCGCACGGGACGTCCGGCGGTTTTGGAACGAACTGAGGAGGTGTTACCTTGAGCAAACAACAAGAGACTTCGCTGCTGGTCCCGGGTCCCCGGGGCTGGGAAATCTGGAAGCAGGCGAGCACCGGAGGATTCGTCCTCCATTCCGCCGACGGGCCCGCACGCGCCTCGGACCTGACCGGTCTGCCCGGCGGGAATCTGGCCATGCTGTTCCCGGTGCGGGGGATGCACGCGTTGCCCTTCAAGGCATCGAGCGCCGACGAATCGCTGTTCGAGGACCTCGCGGCGATGCATGCGGAGCGGCTCGGCGTGCGGGCGGACCCGATGGCCGGCCAGCTTACCGACACCTTCGTGGTGACCAAGGACGGCGACAGCGCGACGCTGCTGTGCACCGTTCTCAAGTCCCCGGGCGAGGGCGACCTGCCGCCCCGCAGCCCCCGGGAATTCGACATTTCCGCCCGTGCCTACCCGGTGCGGGGCGAAGCTGTCGCCGCGTGGAAGGAATTCGACCGCTGGGTCTTCGCCTTCTTCCGCAACGGCAAGCTTCTCTACTCCCAAGCGACTTCGAGCAGCGGGCCGTCACCCGATGCCTCGTGCCTGCGGGAAATCCACCTCGCGATGGGCCAACTCGGGATCCAGGGCCTGGCTCTGCGGCCCGAGGCGGTCCATGTCTGGTCGGCCGACGGCGATGCCGGCAGCCTGGCCACCGGTCTGGGCGTGCCCGGCCGGGTCTCGCCGCGGCCGGATCCGGTCCTGCCGGAGCCGCGCAGCAAGCTGCTGCCGGCCGACGTCCGCGCCGCCCGCCGCGCCTTGCGTGCCCGCCAGCAGAAATTCGCCATGGTCGCCGCGGTGCTGCTCGCCTACCTCGGCCTTGCCGGCTGGTTCGGCTACGGCTTGTGGAAGAATCAGAACCAGATCAAGGACCTCCGGGCCGAGGCCAACAGCATCCTGTCGGAAGAGGACCGGCTGGCCTACGAGCAGCACAAGGCGATGTGGTCCGAGCTGGATCTGGTGGTGGATTCCGAAAAGGCCCCGGTCGAACTGATGTCGCGGGTGGCCAAGGCCATCCCGCCGAACAGCGGCCTGCGGCTCAAGACGGCGGAGATCAACGCCGGCCAGATCAAGCTAACCGGCGAGGTCCCCCAGGCACCTCCGTTCAACCAGTTCAAGGTCAACCTCAACCGGGAATCCTTCGGACTCAGCCAATACATATGGGAGGACTCCCAGCCGACCAACAGCAACAAGGGATGGAGCTTCGTCCTGACCGGAGCCCTTCCCGACGCCGACGCGCAGTGAATTACCGACAATTCAAACGCCCGGCGGCTTTCCCTTCCCGACCCCACGATTCATGAGCGATCGCGAAAAGAAACTTGTCCTCCTGTTCGGCCTTGCCGCCTTCGTCCTGCTCAATGCGTTCGGGGTATCCTGGTTTCGCAAATACAAGAGCAAGCTCGAGATCGACCTGCGGGCGGCGGAAGGCGAGGTCGATACGGCGGATACTTTCAGCCGGAAGTTCGACACGGTCATCGAGGAGATGGACTGGATGGGCGCTCATGCGCCGAAAGAGCGCAACGGGGAGTTGGTTTCGAGCGAACTGGAGCAGTATGGGACCAACCAGGCGAAAACCCACCAGCTCGAGGTCACGCCTGCCTACCTCCCCAACGAAAAAACCGGCCTGTATTTCCACCGCGCCAAGGTGCAGTTCAAAGCCACCGGCATGGAGAACTCGCTCTACCGCTGGCTCGGCCGTCTGCAGATGCCGGAGCAGTTCCGCGCGATCACCTTCCTGCGTCTTTCACCCGATGCCAAGGACGACACGCTGATCGACTGCACCGTGATCGTGGAGCAGTGGTACGTGCCGGTTTCCGGCGACGGCGAAGAAGCCCCGGTCGAGACCCCGGCACCCGCTCCGAATCCTTTGCCTGTGCCTGTGCCTTTGCCTGTGCCTGTGCCTGTGCCTGTGCCTGTGCCTGTGCCTGTGCCTGTGCCTGTGCCGACCCCGGCCCCGGCCCCGGCCCCGACTCCGACCCCAGCTCCGACTCCGACTCCCGAACAGCCATGAAAGCTACAATCTCCATCGGTTCCGTGATGATTCTCGCAACGTCGCTTACCTTCGCCAAGGCCCCGGAAAAGAAGCCGGAAGGCAGCTACAGCCATCTTTCGACGAACTCGCCTTTCACTTCGAAGCCCCCGCTGCCGGTCGCGGAGGCAGGTCCGGCCCCGCTCGACGACTGGGCGCTTGGCGGTGTGTCGGAAGTCGAGGGTGGCCACATGGTCACCATTTTCCACAAGAAGAACGCCGGCGAGACCCAGATTATCCGCCCGAGCGGCACCATGATCACGGCCAAGGACGAAATGAAGTGGCTGGATCCCGGCGCGCCCGGCAGCTACAAGGTCGAGCGGGTCGAATACGGCAAGGAGAGCTGGAAGGACACCGTGGTTTACCTTTCGTCCGGCAACGGTGGCTCGGACAAGGTTGCCTTCGACGACAAACTCATCGCACCTGCCGCCTCCGCGGCTCCGGCTCAGGGACGTCAACCCGGCCAGCCCGTGATTCCCGGCCAGCCCCCGGCGCAGATCCAGCAGCCCGGCGTGGTCGTCCCCGGCCAGGCCGGCATCCGCCCGCCCCGCCAGCGTGTCGTCGTCCCTCCCGCTCCGACCCCCGGTCGCTAAATTCGTCCGAATTTTCCCATGTTGCCCATATCGCGTTTCCTACTTGCCGGCCTGATTCTTTCCGGTGCCGCGTTCGCCCAACAGCCCGCGCCACCGCCACCGGCCGGCGCTCCGATCCCGCCCGGTGTCGTGCCGCCCGCGGGCGTCGTGCAACCGGCCGGCATCGTGCAACCGGCGGGAGGCTTGCCCAATGCCGCTTTGCTCGCCAACAAGGTCAAGCAAGACGGCTTCCTCGAGCCCAAGATCAACGGCGAGCGCCTCGCGGAACTTTACTCCGAGTTCACCGGCCGCCGTGTCACCGTCGGGAACCCGGCGATCGCCGCGGAGTTCCGCTTCGTGCAAAAAGGACCGATCACTTACGGTGAAGCCGCCCAGCTCCTCAAGATCGCCGCGCTGATGGAAGGCTTCGTCTTCGTCCCTTCCGACGACATTCCGAATCACGACAAGCTGCTCTACTCCCAAAGCGTCGCCAACCCGAACGACGAGGATCTGCCGTTCATCACCGATGCCGCCGACCTGCCGGCCGGGGAACAGGTGGTCACCTACGTGATGCCGCTCAAGCACATCAAGCCGGACGAGGTGGTCCGCGCCTTCACCTCGATCGTCAAGCAGTTCGGCAACTTCGGCTCCATCACCGCGGTGCCGAACGCCGCCAGCGTGATCATCACCGAGAACACCTCGCTGATCCGCCGCCTGATCCAGCTTCAACAAACGATCGACGTCCCATCCCAGAATGTCGGCACGCGTTTCATCAAGGTGCAGTATGCCGATGTCCAGGAACTCTCCGAGACTCTGAACGAGATCCTCAACAGCCAGCAGCAGCAGAGCAATTCCGCCGGAATCCAGCGCGTGCAGGGTGGTGCTCCCGCGACGCCGGGCATCAATCTTCCAGTGGGTGCTCCGGGCGGCGCAGTGGCCGGAATGGCTGGCAGCAGCGACGGTGGTTCGGCCGGTGAGGACGTGCCGATCCAGATCGTGCCCGCCCCACGGACCAACGAAATCTTCGCGATGGGCCGTCCGGTCGACATCGTCTTCGTCGAAAGCCTGGTCGCGGGCTTCGATTCGCCGACCGACCAAAAGAACTTCCTCCGCCGCAAGCTCAAGTTCCTGGCCGTGGCCGACTTCCTGCCGGTCGCCGAACAGGCGCTCCAGCGCGCCTTCAGCGGCAACACCGAAGGCGGGTCGGCCGGCGGTGGCTCGGCCGGTGGCGGCAGCAGCGGCCGCTCGACCGGCGCGAACTTCGGCAGCGGCGCGTCCGGTAGCGGATCCCGGACCAACGGCTCCTCGCGCGGCGGTTCCTCGTCCGGCTTGGGCGGCTCGAACAACAGCTCGTTCGGTGGCGGTGGCAGCAGCGGCGGATTCGGCGGCGGCGGAAGTGGCAGTGGCAGTGGCGCTTCGCTCGGCGAGCCCACTGTCAGCAGCGCTCCCGAGTCCTTGCTCGTCGGGCGCACCCTGCTGGTAGCCGATAACATCACCAATTCCATTGTCATCCAGGGCCCGCCGGCCGGTCTGGAAATCATCACCCGCCTGCTCGATGAACTCGACGTCAAGGCGGAGCAGGTGATGATTTCCTGCATCTTCGGCCAGCTCGCCCTGGGCGACGACCTGAACTACGGCATCGACTACCTCCGCCAGGTGGAAAACCGCGGCGACAACGCCATCGGGGGCCGTGGAGGTTCCGGCGGTTCCGGTTCGATCCTGCCGCTCGACGGCGGTGCGTTCGACCCCGGCAACCTCGCCGCCAGCGCCGGCCTCGGGATCTACGGCAAGATCGGTCCCTACCTGAATGTTTACCTCAGAGCGCTCCAGTCCAGCGACCGCTTCAACGTGATCTCCCGCCCGACGGTGTTCATGTCGAACAACCAGAAGGGGACGATTTCCAGCGGCCAGCGCATCGCCGTCCCGACAAGTTCCTTCAACGGGGGCAGCACCGGCTCGAACACGAACATCGAGTATCAGGACGTGGTGCTGAACTTGGAAGTCATCCCGCTGGTCAACTCCGAAGACGAGGTGACCCTGCAAATCTTCCTGAAGAATGACGAGGTGGTCGGCAGCCAGGTGATCGAAAGCGTGGGCGAGGTGCCTACCATTTCGACCCGCGAACTGGTGACCACCGTCACGGTGCCGAACAACGAGACCATCGTGCTCGGCGGCCTGATCACCACCCGCGACCGCAAGGTCCGCTCTGGTATCCCGATCCTCAGCTCGATTCCGTGGGTTGGCGGTCTGTTCGGTCAGACGACCAATGGCAAGGAGCGCGAAGAGCTGCTGATTTTCATCCAGCCCAAGATCATCGTGAACAGCAAGGGACTCTATGAAGGTCAGGCGGACATCGAGAACCGCTACAAGCTCGAGGAAGAGAACCGCGAGTTCATCGACGGTCCCGCGGTGCTCCCCCAGAAAGGCGAGATCCGCGAGACGGTGACCGACGCGAAAGGCGGCGGCACGAGCGCTGCCGTCGAGATCGTGGCGCCGGAAGCCCAAGGTGGTCCGCGCCGGGTCGGCAGCCGGCCCAAGACCGGTTTCATCAATCGCCGCTGAGCCCGTCGGCGCAGCTTCAAGGCGGGCGGCTTTCGGGCCGCCCGTTTTTTGTTTGCCACCTGCCGGATCCCGAAGTCTTGGTGGCATTCCCACACCGGGACTTGCCAAGCGCCACCTCGCGACACACCTTTCCGGCCCACGGCGGGAAGTTCCCGCCAACGTCAAAATCCCACCTATTTTCGCTCCATGCCTGAATCCTCCGAATCGGAACTTGCGCCGAACGTGAAAGCCTTGTGGCTCAAGGCTCTCAGCGCCGTCCAGACCAACAACCACGGCTATGCCGTGAAGCTGATCCAGACCGTCCTCAAGGATGCCCCGACCTTCCTCGAAGGCCGGCAGGTCTTGCGCAAGTGCGAGACCATCGTCACCGGCGGCCCGAAGAAGAAATCCAGCTTCCTCGGCATGAAAACGAGCGGGGGATTCAGCAAGATCGCATCCCAGATCAAGAAGGATCCGGTCGCGGCGCTGCCGATGATCGAGGAGGAACTGGAGAAGGAACCCTTCAATCCGGAGCTCAACGACCTGTTGTTCGAAGCCTTCAAGGCGATGGGGCTGATTGACAGCGCCGCTTTTGCCTTGGAAACCGTGCGCAAAGGGCACCCCGAGGTCGCCAAGCTGCTGCACAAGCTCGCCGAGTTCTACCTAAGCCACGAGCTGTTCCAGAAGGCCGCGGAGGTTTACCGGGATATCATCAAGCACCACCCGACCGACGGCACCGCGATCAAGGGCGAGAAGGACAGCACCGCGCGCGCCTCGATGCAAAAAGGCGGCTGGAGCGAGCAGGCCAACATGAAGGACTTGCAGCGGAACAAGGGCGAGGCCGCCGAGCTGGAAGCGCAGAACAAGTCCGGCCTCACCAAGGACCAGCTCGAAGACCGCCGCGACCGCCTGATCGCCAAATACAACGAGGACGCCAACCAGCTTGCCGTCGTCAAGGACCTCGCCAACATCTTCGAGCAGCTCGAAGACTGGGCGAACGCCCACACGTTCTACGCGTGGGGTTTCACCCTGAGCAACGGCGACGTGGCGCTGCAGACCAAGGCCGGCCAGATGAACGACCGGGTGCAGGAGCAGCACATGAAGGAGCTGGAAGCCCGTGCGGCATCGAGTCCCGACGATCCGGAAGTGCAGGCGATGCTTGCCGAGCGCAAGGCGGCCCGCGTGGCCGAAGCGGTCGAGGAAGCCAAGCGCCGCGTCGACCAGAACCCGACCGACCCGGTTTCCCGCTACGAGCTGGGCCAGGCGTATTTCAATGCCGGGGATTACAGCAATGCGATTCCGCACCTCCAGCAGGCGAAGCGCAACCCGCACATCCAGTCGAAGGTGCTGCTGCTGCTCGGTCGGACCTTCAAGGCCAAGGGCATGCTGGACATGGCCGCCAAGCAGCTCTCCGACGCGCTCGGCGACCTGCTCGGCATGGACAACACCAAGAAGGAAGTGCTCTACGAAAAGGGCCTGATCCACGAGGAGATGGGCGACCACTCCGGCGCCCTCGAAGCCTTCAAGCAGATCTACGAAGTCGACTACGGCTATCGAGACGTCGCCAAACGGGTGGAGTCGTCCTACGGGGGGTGATTCGCCAGCAATTTGAAAGGCGCGGAGGGGAAACCTTCCGCGCCTTTTTTTGTTCGGGGTAGATGGTAGATGGTAGATGGTCGCGCCACGGTGCGGTGAATCCAAAACCTTCAATCCACGATCCACGATCCACGATCTGCTTCTTACTCCGCCTCATATCGGAACGGATCGGAGAACTTGGGATCCGTGGTCACCGTGGTGTCGGTTAGGGTTTTGAGGAATGCGACCAGGTCGGCCTTCTGGGTGGCGGTGAGGTTCAGGCGGCGCGGTGGCGAAGGCGGAGAGCCCGGAGGCCCGGGGGGGAGGCGGAGCTGGGGCGAGAGGTTGGGGTGGTTGACCACGCCGGAGTTGTAGAACTCGACGACCTGCTCGAGTGTCGCGAAGCGGCCGTCGTGCATGTAGGGCGCGGTGAGTCCGATGTTGCGCAGCGAGTTCACCTTGAACAGCCCCTCGTCCTGGGCCCGCCCGCTGACCCGGCCGACGCCTTTGTCGATGTAGGGATTCTCAAGCCCGTTGTTGAAGATCGCATTGCCGGGAACAAAGTTGTCGGTCCCGTGGCAGGCCGCGCAGCCGCCGGCCGGTCCCTGGAAGATCTGGCGGCCGCGGTTTTCGGAAGCGGTGAAATTGGAGAAGTTCACCGGGATGCCTTGGTCATATTTGGAGTTGCTGGAAATGATCGAGCGGACGAACTGGGCAAGGGCCCGCGAGATGCGGTTGCTGTCGATGGTCGGCGTACCGAAGGCGTTGGTGAAGAGCTGGGTGTAGAACGGCTCGGCGGCGAGGCGGGTGATCAGGAGGTCGAGCGACATGCCCATTTCCAGCTCGTTCTGGATCGGCAGCAGCACCTGGTCTTCCAAGGTGGCGGCGCGCTCGTCCCAGAAGAAGTTTTCACGTTGATAGTAGCGGGCGTTGGTCAGGCCCATCGAGTTGCGATCGGTTTCGCGGCCGTCGAAGCCGATGCTGAACTGCCGCGGATCGGAAAAGCCGTGCTCGGCCTGGTGGCAGGACGAGCAGGAGACGGTCTGGTTTGCCGAAAGGCGGTTGTCGTAGAACAGGGCGCGGCCGAGGGCGGCACCGGCGTTGGTGATCGGGTTGGCCGCCGGCGTGTTGATCTGGCCGAGGATCTGCGGGGTGGTCAGGTGAAGGGGCAGGACCGGGTTGGCGAAGTTGTAAGGACTGGCTGGCAGCATCAGGGCGGAAGCCACGCTGGAGGAGACGGGGCCGGCGACGTCGCTGTTCAGCCGGAAGAAGCGGGCAGGGCCGTTGTTCACGACCGGGATCTCCAGCCGGCCGTTGAAGACGCGGTAGGTCGTGTGGTTGGTCCACGCGCCGAACCGGTCGGAGCTTTGCAGCATCCAGGCGTGGTTGCCGGGATCGCGGATCTCGAGCAGCAGGCCGGTGGCGTTCGGGGTGGCGCTCAGCGCGGCGGATTCGGCGGGGACCTGCACGGGGACTTCGGCGGCGACCGGGAGGGCGAGACTTGCGAGAAGGATGAGGTTTTTCACGGGTTCATTCCAACTCCACTTCGAGCGATTGATCGAGGAACTTTACCTTTCCTTCACATGGCGGGCGGGACTTTTACCAAGGCCTCACATGAGATCTCCCGGTTGTGCCATACAAGCGGGTCCGGACGAGCCCGGCTGCTACACAGTCGGCAGGATTTTCAAGGCGACGGAGGCCGGGCGACCTGCTCGGATGCCACCGCATGAAAGACGAATTGCTGTTGCGATTGGAGTCATTCGAGATCGATCAACCCGGGGTTTCCTTCCCCTTCAGCGCCCGGTTGGCGCGTGATCAGGGCTGGGACCGCGGGTTCGCCCGCCGGGTGACCGGCGAATACAAGCGCTTCCTCTGGTTGGCGATGCGGGCCGGGCATCCGGTCACGCCGTCCGAGGAAGTCGATGAAGCTTGGCATCTCCACCTCTGCTACACCCGGTCGTACTGGGACGAGCTGTGTGGCAAGGTGCTCGGCAAGCCGCTTCACCACGGGCCGACGGAGGGCGGCCGGGCCGAGGATGAGAAGTTTGTCGATTGGTATGGTCGGACGCTCGAGAGCTACCGCTGCCATTTCGGCGAGGAGCCACCGGCCGATATCTGGCCACCGGTCGGGCGGCGCTTCGAAAGGGTGGAGCGGAGAACAGTCGATCCGGCGAGTTACTGGATCGTGCCGAAGCGTGCGGTGCTCACGGGTGTCGCGGGACTTTTCATCCTGCCGCTGCTGGCCGGCTGTAGCGGCATGATGGCGATGACCGACTTCAGCGGATTCCTCTGCATCGCCGGGGTCTTCGTTTTTATCGCGGTGCTCATCAAGGTCGCGAAGGGCGGAGGCAAGGGCGGCGGGGGATCGGGTTGCAGCGGCGGGGGCTGCGGGGGCGGGATCTCGTTCCTAGGCGGAAGCTCGGACGACAGCGGTTCGTCGGGATGCGGATCTTCGGGCTGCGGCGGGGGAGGCTGCGGTGGCGGCGGCGACTGAGGTGCGGGTCTCATTCAACGCGTTCGAAGGGCACTCCGGTCTTCTCCACGGTCGCGAGAAAGAACTGGCAGAGGTCGGCATAAAGCGCGTGGGAACCCACCGACAAGACGTGGTTGTGATCGGCCCCGGCGACCACGCGGAAGCGCTTCTGGCTGCCCGGGATGGCGGCGAAAATGTCGCGGGCCTGGTCGATGCCGATGGAGGTGTCGAGATCGCCATGGCCGATGAAGACGGGCAGGTTGAGTTTGGCCGCCGCGGCCACGGGGCGCACCTCGGAGGGCCAGAATCCGGCGCGCAGGCGGGTGCCGCAGCCGACGCTGAATGCGGCAAGTGGCGAGCAGAAGCGGAGCTCGTCCGGCATCAGGTTTTCGGCAGCCCGCAGCACCGGCCGGTCGAGCGAGGCGAAGGTGGCCATGCTGGCAACGGCCTTCCATTTCCCGGGGCTGCGGGCGGCGGTTTGGAGGGCGATCGCACCGCCCTGCGAGACTCCGAAAAGGCAGGCGGGCGATGCGGGAAATCCAAACCGCACGGCAGCATCGTCGAGGGTGGCCTCCACCAGCGCGGCCTCGTTCAGCCCGAAGCTGCCGAGCGGCGCGGGGTGATCCCCCTGGCCCGGGAGGTCCATCAGCAGGCAGCGGAAACCGGCGGCACAAAAACGCTCGCAGATCGGCAGGTGGTCTTCCTTCCGCCCGGCGTGGCCGTAGAGCAGGACCACGGTGCCGATGCGCGCTCCCCAAGGCGGCACGACGACCCCGCGGTCGGCAAGTCCGGCACGGGCGATGTTCGACTTTACCGCCACTCCCGGCGTCGGGGAGGGGGTCACCATCAGGCAAGGCGTGCCGCCGGCGCTGGTGAAGGGCTCGATCTTGAGGCCGTGCTCGTCCGGCCGGGCGAGGATGTCGCGATGATAGTCCTGCAAGGCCCGGCGCGCCGGTGACACCAGCCGGGCGGATCCTTGCCAACCGATCAGCACCATCGCGGCCAGCACCAGGACGGCGAGGACGAGGCTAAAGCGGAAAGCAAAGCGGCGGAAACGGCGCATGAGAAAGCGCGGCCATCCATCGCCGTTCGGGACGATTTCGCAAGATCGCGTTTGCCAGTCCAGCCCGGGAAGACTAGGGGATCGCCATGACCTTGCTTGCCGAGACCTCGCCCGTGATGACCAAGACCCGCGAATTGTGCGCCGCGATTGCCGGCGACGAGCACTTTTCCCGGCTTCAGAAGGACGTCGAGCGCTTCCTTGAAAATGACTGCGCCCGCCTGATGTACCAGACCGTCCACGAGCGCGGCGAAGAGCTTCATCAGAAGCAGCACGCCGGCATCAAGCTGGCCCCGACCGAGATCCGCGAGTTCGAAGCCGCGCGCGACGAGCTGATGCGCAACGAGGTGGCCAGCGCGTTTCTCGATGCCCAAGGCGAACTGGAAGCCATGCAGCGGACCATCGGCAAATACATCACGATGACCCTCGAACTCGGCCGCGTGCCGACCGAGGGCGAACTCGCCGAGTCCGAAGGCGGATGCTGCGGCGGCGGTGGCGGCGGCGGCGGTTGCTGCTCGTAATAAAGGGCAATGGCTCTAAGGATAGGTGGTTCTGCGTCCCAACGGGACGACTCATAAGAGCCCGGCACGCAGTGCCGGGTGATCTCATCGACGGTCCTGCGTCCTATCGGGACGCTTCATCCGTAGGCGGCCCGGCGGCGGGTTCGGGTCCGCGAGGATGCAGATGGCGTTTCCCCACATGATCCGTCCCTGTAGGACGGCTAAAGGCATTCGCACCAACCCGGCACTGCGTGCCGGGCTTTTATGAATGGTCCCGTTGGGACCGAAAGCACGCGAGCAGCGATGCTGTGGCGCTGCGCAATCCTTCATGGCATTGCACGAAAGGGGGCTGCGCCGGATTTTCCAGAGGGCGGGGCGCGGTGCGTCCCGTCCTCTTTATTGTGGCCGGTTGAAGCGGGCAACCACCCGTTCCGGCAGCGCCTGAGCATTGGAATTCAGCCACTGGCGGGCGGCCGCTTCGTCCTCGCGCAGCCAGCCGCTGAGGTAGCGCTGGTAGTAGCCTTCCTGGGCCCGCACGTCGCTGATGCTGGAAACGAACTCCAGCGAGGTCTCAGGGGATCTGCGGAAGCTTTCCTCGATCAGGATGCGGCGCGCGCCGTCGAGATCGGGGTTGTTGCCGAGACCGGTGAGCCATTGCGCCGCGGCGGCGGGATCTTCGCGGGCGTAGCGGCGCGCGATGCCTTCGGCGGCCTCGGACTTGGTGTCTTCGGGCAAGCCTTCCACCCAAGTCCGGGCGGCGGCTAGGTCGGCGCGGGCCCAGCGGTCGGCCACGGTTTCGGAAACGTCGCGACGCGTCTCGACATCGGTCATCGCCGCGTTCCACTGACCCGCCTGAGCGGGATCGAGATTCGCCAGATCGCGGGCCATTTCGCGGGAGGCCCGGTTGCGGACCCCCGCGTCCTCGACGCCGCCGATCCAAGTCGTGGCGTATTCAAAGCCGTATTGCATGACGTAAGGCTTCACGGCATCGAGCGCCTGGTCGCGCGTCCGGCCTTCGAGTTGGCCGATGAAGTCGCGGGCGAGTTCCGGATTGGTCGCGGCGATCCCGCGAGTCGCGCCCAGCAGCCAGTTGTTCACGTCGCCCTCGTCCTTGGCCGAGCTTGCCCAGGCAAAGGCCGCCTGCGGATCGTTGGCGGCCCAGGTGGCCACGGCGGTCTCGCGTTCCCAATCCTCGCCGCCTTTCTCATTTATGAAAGAGAGGGCGCTCAGGGGATCGCGCTCGGCCCAGGCTTGCAGGATCAAAGAGCGCTCGGAGCCGCGCAGGTTCGCGCCGGGGCTGTTGCGGAACTCCTCGTAAACCCCGGCGAACTGGTCGGCCGGCAGGCGGTCGAGGAAGGCGAGCAGCCGTTGGGTGCGGTCGAGCCGGCTGGTGGACTCCATGATCGACTGAAGGTCCTTGTCGACCGGTTTGCCGGCCTCGCGGGGCCCCGCTTCGCGCTTGCGCTGAATCCGTTCCGCAAGGCTCAAGCCACCTTCCGCACCGCGGTCGGAGGACTTGGCGGAGGCGCTACGGGTGTCGGATGTGCCCGCAGTGCCGGCAGTGCCGTCATCCGGCGCGGAAAGGCGCCCGATCATCACACCGGCACCCAACGCCAGCACCAGACCGCCGGCGCTCCAGATCATTTGCGAGTTCTTCGAAGTCATGAACCACCTTTAACCGACTGCGGGCCCAGATGTTTCGGACAATCGTGACTTTCTGCATCCCCGAAAAAGGGTAATCGCCGCGGGGAAGGTGCAGAGACCCCTTGGTCAAGCCGCCCGCCGATCCGTGACCTCCAACCCGCCGAGGCGCTTGTGGGCTAGGGTGAAGACCTCGCGGGTGGTGTCGCGTTTATCGGCGGCGCCGTATTCGAGGGCCACGGTGACGATGCCCGCTTCGTTCAAGATGCGGATCACGCGGAATACCGGTTCGCGGCGCAGGCGGAGGAAGCAAAAGAGCGGGACGTCGGGGTGGAGGGCATTCCACAGCCACTGGGCGGGCAGGAAATCCGGCACCTCGGCCAAGGCGGCGAAGATCGCACGGATCCGCTTTTCGCCATGACGCGCGGCGAGGCGGGATGCGGTCTTGCGGGCCAGCACGCCTTCCCACCACGCGGCCAACGGGTTCTCGCTGGCCTCGATGACTTCCTCGATCACCGTCCGCGCGTGGAAGGCCATCGCGGCATGAAGCTGCTCCCGGGTCAGCAGGCCGGCTTCAAAGTCATCGTAGAGCTGCGGCGGGGTGCGAAGCATACAGCGGAGGAAAAGTTCCAAGTGAAAAAGTTCCAAGTGCCAAGAAAGGCAGGAAGAAACGACGCGGCTTTTCGAAGGGGCGGTTCATTGGCACTTGGAACTTTCTCCCCTTGGCACTTGGCACTTTCTAACTTGGAACTTTAGCCCGCAGGGCCGCCGCCACGTCGCGGAAGGCGGCGGAGACGGGGTGCTCGGCGGGCGGGATGAGGGCGACCGGGGTGCCAGCGTCGCCGCGTTCGCGGGTTTGCGGGTCGATGGGGATCCGGGCCAGCAGCGGGACGTTCATCGCCTCGGCTTCGCGGACGCCGCCGCCTTCGCCGAAGAGGAAATAACGCTGGCCGTGATCGCAGTCGAACCAGGCCATGTTTTCGATCAGGCCGAGGATTGGCACGTTGACCTTGGCGAACATGGCGACGGCCTTGCGGGCGTCGATGAGGGCCATCTCCTGCGGGGTGGTGACGATCACCGCACCATCGACCGCGACGGTCTGGACGATGGTGAGCTGGATGTCGCCGGTGCCGGGCGGCAGGTCGAGGACGAGGTAGTCGAGGTTTCCCCACGCGACCTGGCGGAGGAATTGCTGGGTGTAGCGCGTGGCCATCGGGCCGCGGACGATGACCGGCGAGCGGTCCTCTAACAAAAAGCCCATCGACATCAGCTTCAGCCCGTGGGCCTCGATCGGGATGATCTCGTCGTTCTCGTTGGCCATCGGCCGCTCGTGGCTGCCGAACATCTGGGCGACGGACGGGCCGTAGAGATCGCAATCGCAGAGGCCGACCCGCGCGCCGGATTTGGCAAGCGCGACGGCGAGGTTGGCGGCGACGGTCGACTTGCCCACGCCGCCCTTGCCGGAGGCGACGGCGATGACGCGCTTGACGCCGGGGATGGACGACTTGCCCGCCACGTCGCCGGCGGTGGCACCGCCTTGCGGTTCCTTGACCTCGATCTCGACCTTCACGGTGCCGATGTCGGGCAGGGGGTCGAGGATGGCGTGGCAGTCCTTGAAGATCTGCTCGGGGACTTTCGGATCCTTGGTGGCGATTTCGAGGCGGACGGTCAGGATGCCTTTCTCGTGGCGGATGTCCTTGACCAGGCCGAAGGAGACGATGTCCCGGGAGAAACCGGGGTAGCGGACGTTGCGAAGGGCTTCCTTGATGAATTCGGGACTCACGGCGGCGGAAGGAATGGCGCGTTCCTAGGTCCTGTCAACCCGGGGGATCGAAGGTGTCAGCCTATTCTCCTGAAGTCTCTCTCTGAGGCGAAGTTGATCACCTCGTCCCCGGCTAGGATCTCGTCCCAGGCGAGGGACTGGCCGTCGCGGGTGGCTTCGACATCCTCGGTTCCAAGGCCGAGGCGGTGGCGAAAGCGAAGCTCCTCGTAAAGTCCAGCGACCGTGCAGGCGAGGGTTTCGATGGGCTCTTCTTCTTGTCCGCGGATCTCGCGAAGGCTCCCGGAGTACCGGACGATCACGGTTTTCAGCCGCACGCCGCGCTCCAGCTTGGTAAAGCATTCGGCGAGCTCGTGCGGGGTGTTCGCGCCGTCGAGGGCGGCGGGGTGGGGAAGGTCGAGCACTCGCGGTTCCAGCGATTCGAGGAAGTGCCTCGCATGAAAATCGCCGCGGGCCAGCCAAGCGGCGGTGAGTGAACTACCAGAGGTCTCGTAGATCGTACAGTGCGGCTCGGGCCGGCCGTCGAGGCGGTTGGCAAAGGCGGTGGCGCGGCGGGCCGGGTCGCGGTGGTCGAGCAGGTGCTGGAGCGTGGTGGCATCAAGCAGGAAGAGATCGCCGCCGAGCATGAGCACCGGCTGGTCCGGCCGCGCGGCATGGGCGGCCGCCAGGGCCGCCAGCGGGCCGCCGCCGGGGTGCAGGTCGGCGATGACCGGGAGATCGACAGGCGGGGACGAATCGTCGCGCTGGGACAACAGAACCTCGCAGCCCGTCGCTTTCGCGAGGCCCGCCAGCCAGTCGATCTGGCGGATGCCGTCGGGCCGGGTGAGCAGGAGCTTGTCGCAGCCCATGCGGCGGCTCTTTCCGCCGCTGAGGATGAGGAGGATCATGGGACGTCGGCGTCAGAAGGGGCCTTTCGGCAGCCGCCAGTCGCGGGGATGGGGCGGGGCTTCGCGGGGGGGGAGCGGCTCGTCCGGATAGTCGCTGGCGTGAAGGGCGCGGGTCTCGTTGCTGGCGTGGAAGCGCAGCCAGAGATGGTGGTGCTCATCGCTGCCGCTCCCGGTGCAATCGTGGAACCACCCTCCCCGCGGCGTCTTGCCGGGCAGGACCGCTTCGGCGCGGAGTCCGTTGCGCCAGAGTTCCTCGTAGAGTTCGCGATCGCTCAGGTGGCCGGTGTTCAAGACCCAGAACCCGCGGCAGGCGAGTTCGTGAAGGAGCAACCAGAGATAGGCGGCCATCGCCTCATCAGTGATCTCGTCCGGCGGCAGCGGTGAGAAGCCGCCACGGGTCGGGCTGTCGAGCGGACGCTCCCACGTCGTGCGGCGACGGGCGGGCGCTTCGCCGCGGATCTCGCGGTCGACCGCGGTGAGTCCCAGCGGATCATCCTCGGGTTCTTCAGGCTCCGGGGCGGGTGGATAGGGCGACGGCAGAAAGCGATCCCGGTCGTGCGGCGGGGTTTCATGGGGTGGCATCGGGAACTCGGGATACTGGGCGGCCCAGTCCTCGCGATCGTCGGGACCTGCGTGATAGCGCAGCCAGACCTCCGCGCCCTCGTCGGTCTGGGCATCGGCCATGTCGACGTGGCAGTTGAACTCGTGCCGGGGATCGATGTCGGTATTCAGTTCCTCGAGGAGCTCCTCGTGAAGCAGGGTATAGAGTTCGCGGTCGCCGAGATGATCGGTGGCGAAGATGAAGAAGCGCTGGGCGGCCAAGGCGTAGATCAACTCCCACAGGCGGCCGCGGAGTTCGCGCTCGTCCTGCACCTCGTCCGGCGGTGGTGACGTGAATCCGCGATCGGCCAGCATTTCGCGCGGCGGGCGCCAGGGGCAGTTGTCGTAGGCTTCGAACGGATCGGAATCGATGGAATCCATGGAGAGAACGTGGCAGGGACGCGCCGCCGGGGCGATGGCAAAAGCTCGTCGCGGCGTGCGGTGTCGATCACCGCACGATGTCCTATTTCGCCGGAACCGGTAGCAGCGCGAGGGCGAGGAAGGCGCAGATGGCGAGCGAGACGCCGACGTAGACGGGCAGGGTCAGGGTTTCCTTGAAGAGCAGGAAGCCCATCACGTTGCCGATGATGATCGAGCCGGCGCCGAACAGCGCGACGCTGCGGCCGAGTTCCATGTTCGCGTAGATGTAGAGCTGCCCGAAGACCGCGACCTGGCGGATGACGGTGTAGGCGAAGAACCACCAGGTGAAAAAAGAAGCGGCGGTGAAGCCGTGCGCTTTCATCGCCTTCGCGCCGATCACGTCGGAGATCGAGAATAACAACTGAGCGCCGATGATGATGAGGGCCGGTGATTTCCAGAAAGGCACGCCAATGCGATGCGCGAGAGTGCGGAGAGGGTCAAGCCCGGCAACGCGAAACCCGGACCGTAGGGTGGATCCCATGCCGTAGAGCAGGCTTCGCCGCCATGGTCCCCGAGGTCGACCACGCGGGTCGGGCGGGTCTTTAGCTGGCAGTCACCGAATGACATCAGAATTCAAGGACTGGACCCCCGAAGACTTGCTTTAACCGAACACTCCGGTGCGGAGCTGGCGGAAATTGAAGAGCCGGTCTTTCGCGGAATCGCCCGCAAGTCCTCGCAGCGGCCGCGCGCCGTCCTTGCGCTTCGGCCCGAAGCGATCCCGGAATGCCGCGAACATCTCCTCCACGAAGGCTTTCCCGCCGATCACCGCGCCGTCGCTGAAGTAGCGCACCTTGCAGCGGAGGTAATCGGCCTGCGACAGCTTGCCGCCCCGGGCCAGCACCTCCAGCGCT
>JAYTLR010000155.1:0-7092 GCA_043729195.1 Akkermansia sp. | reverse complement strand
TGGTTCCTCCGCCAGCTGCGCGAGCTCCACGAGATGGAGCTGGAGCTGAAGCAACACACGCTCAAGTCCATCGACACCGCGCTGCTCCGCCGCGCCAAGCAGTTTGGCTTCTCCGACGCCCAGCTCGCGCACATCCTTAAATCTGACTTCGACACCGCGCGCGCCCACCGCAAGAAGGTCGGCATCAACACGACCTTCCGGCTCGTGGACACCTGCGCGGCCGAGTTCGAGGCGTTCACGCCCTACTACGACTCGAGCTACGGCGACGAGAACGAGGTCAAGCCCTCGGCGAAGAAAAAGATCATGATCATCGGGGGCGGACCCAATCGCATCGGGCAGGGCATCGAGTTCGATTACTGCTGCGTGCACGCTTCCTTCGCACTGCGCGAAGCCGGCTTTGAGACCGTGATGATCAACTCGAATCCCGAGACCGTCTCGACCGACTACGACACTTCCGACCGCCTCTATTTCGAGCCGCTGACGCTCGAGGACGTGCTCGAGGTCTACGAGCAGGAGGGCTGCATCGGCGCCATCGCCCAGTTCGGCGGCCAGACCCCGCTCAACCTCGCGGCCGACCTCAAGCGCCACGGCGTTCCGATCATCGGCACCTCGCCGGAAAGCATCGAACTGGCGGAGGACCGCAAGCACTTCTCCGCGCTGCTCGACAAGATCGGCCTGAAGCAGGCCGAAGCCGGCACCGCCGTCTCGGAAGACGAAGCCGCGGTCATCGCCGCGCGCATCGGCTACCCGGTGCTGGTCCGCCCGTCCTTCGTGCTCGGCGGCCGCGCGATGATGATCGTTTACGAGGAAAGCGAGCTGCGGAAGTACATGCGCGAGGCCGTCGATGTTTCGCCCAACCGCCCGGTGCTGGTCGACCGCTTCCTGGAAGCCGCGACCGAGGTTGACGTCGACTGCATTTCCGATGGTACGATGTCTGTCGTAGGTGCGATCATGCAGCACATCGAGCAGGCCGGCATTCACTCCGGCGACTCCGCCTGCTGCATCCCCGCCTACTCGCTGTCCGTCGAAATCCAGGCCGAGATCACCCGTGCGGCGATCGAGCTGGCCCGCGAACTGAAGGTGAAGGGCCTGATGAACATCCAGTTCGCCGTGAAGGACGAGCAGCTCTACGTCATCGAGGTCAACCCGCGCGCCTCGCGCACCGTGCCCTTCGTCTCGAAGGCGACCGGCGTCCCGCTGGCGAAGTACGCCGCGCAGATCATGGTCGGCAAAACGCTGCCGGAGCTCGGCTTCACCGAGACCGTCATCCCGCCGCATTTCTCGGTGAAGGAAGCCGTCTTCCCGTGGAACCGCTTCCCCGGCATCGACATCGTGCTCGGTCCCGAGATGCGCTCGACCGGCGAGGTCATGGGCATCGACGCCGACTGGGGCATGGCCTATGCCAAGGCCCAGACCAGCGCTTTCAACCCGCTGCCGACCCAGGGCAACGTCTTCCTCTCCATCTCCGACCGCGACAAGCCGGTCGCGATGCCGATCGCCCGCGAACTGGTCGCGCTCGGCTTCGAGATCTACGCCACGGGCGGCACTTGCGACCGCCTGATGGCGGAGGAGATCCCCTGCCACCGCCTCTACAAGCTCAGCGAAGGACGCCGGCCTAACATCATCGACATGATGAAGAACCGCGACATCCACTTCATCATCAACACCCCGAGCGGCCATGCCGCGCGCGAGGACGAGGTGAAGATCCGCAGCGGCGCGGTGGCGAACAAGATCTCCTACTGCACCAACATGGCCGCCGCCGCGGCCTCGGTGAAGGCAATCCGTTCGTTGAAGGAAATGGAAATGACGGTGAAGAGCATTCAGGAATACCACGCGTGAAATGGCGCGGCGAAGTGGCCGTGGAGCGAAGTGAATTCGAAATCCTCGACCGCGAACGGGGCAACCCGGACGGCAGGATCCAAAGCGGTAGGTCGTCCCGGATTGAGCCAAATGCCTTTGAGAATTGGACAATCCCGCAGCATCGCGGATCGGGTGCATCCGGTCCTAAAGGGACCATTCATAAAAGCCCGGCACGGAGTGCCGGGTTGGTGCAGATGCCTTCCGCCGTCCTACAGGGACGGATCATGCGGGGTAACGCCGTCGGCATCTTCGCGGACCCGATACCGCTGCCGGGCCGCCCCCGGATGAAGCGTCCCGATAGGACGCCGGACGGCGGACCGGACCACCCGGCACTCCGTGCCGGGCTCTTATGATTCGTCCCGTTGGGACGCAGACCACGAAGTCCCTAAGGGCATTGGGCCTTGTCCGGCACGCCAGACAGCGGAGCCCAGCACTCGCCGACTCAAGTCAGCGCTCCCAAAGCCGTCCTCACTTCACCTCGGGATTTGCCTTCAGGTATGCGTCGACGTCCTTGGTCACGACCAGCTTGCCCTGCATGACCGCCCAGTGGCCGGGGAAGGTGCAGACGTACTCATAGATGCCTTCCTTCGATGGCGCGGTGATGGTCAGCGCTTCCTTCTGGCCGGCTTCCAGCATCTTCGACGCCGCAAAGACCCGCGCGTCATTCTCCGGCACGTAGGCGCGGCCTTGGCGATCAAGCTTGTCCGGTGCCTGCGCCTGCACCGCTTCCGCCACGGCTTGCAAGGTGCCTGGCTGGACGAAGACGATGTTGTGAGGAATCTGGTCGGGGTTCTCCAAGATGACCTCGAACGGCTTACCGGGTTCGACGACCAGACGTTTGGTGTCGTAGCGCAGTTGCTCGCGGACCGCCTTGATCACGAAAACACTGACGCGGAGGTCACGCAGCACCTGACGGGCGGCGGCGGCGCGGTCGGGTGGCAGCAGCGCGGCAAGTTCGTTGGCGACCTGCACCACCTCGCTGTAGTCCTGGGTCGTGCGGCCTTCCACCGGCACCTTCTTCGCCCAGTTGACCAAAGCGGCGGCGGTCGGATCGGCCGCATCCTTCGCCCATGCCTCGCGCGGAAGCTGGGAAATTCCCTTCGCCGCAGCAGGCACTTCCTCGTTCTTTTGGATCAACCCGGTGAGACCGGCGAAGACCTTCTGCGGCTCCTTGCCCATCGCCACCAGCGCGCGGATCGCCGCGGCGCGGACACCCGCGGCAGGATCGTGCGGGACCGCGATCTTGGTCGTCGGCCGCGGCGCAGGGATGCCGGCCTTCTTGAACAACTCGTTCCGCCCGGCATCGAGCACCGTCAGCGTGAAGCCTTCCAGCCGCTCCTCGAAGCCCGCGCGATTCCAGACCGCGATCTCGGACACCGCTTGATCGCTCTTGAGATCAACTTCCCACCACGGGTTCGCCTCGCCTTCAGCGCTGTGGGTCTGGCCACCGCGGTTGAAGTCGGGGTCGGTATTGCCATCCAGCGCCCGTTGCGCGACGCCGTCGTTGGAAGTGCTCGATTGCTTGGCGACGCCGCTCGTCGCGATGTTGGCGCCGTTCGCGAAGACCTGCACTTCGGCAAGCGTCAGCGTGCCGGAGCGCGGCAGCTCGATCCGGACGTAGCGGGCGCTCCCGGTCGTCTTGTTAGAGAGCACGGACGCGATCTCGGGAGGCATCGTCGTCAAGAGCGGCAGCACCTCGTCGAAGGCCGAGCCGCGCAAGGCCGCATCGCTCACCCGGGGCAGCGCTTCGAGGAAATCGGAAAGCGCGGCGGGGCTCTTCGTCGCACCGTTCCACACGCCGTCCACGGAGCCGTCCGCGATGATCAACGCGGCAATTGCCGACTGGCGGACCATCCCCGCGTTGCCGGGCGCGGCCAGTTTCTCGAGGTCGGCGCGGGAGGCTTTCAAATCGGTGGCCGGCTGCATCAGGAGGAAGCGGCAAAGGTCGGTCGCGGCGCCGCTGCCGCTCGCCGCGACCGGGGCCAGGGTGGCGACCAGGGTCTGAAGCGGCGTGACTTTCTGCATCGCCGCCAGTTCGCCCAAAGCGGCCTGGCGTTGCAGCGGCGCGACGTCCGGGCGGGTCAGCAGCGCTGTCAGCGTGACCGGGGATTTCGGCAGCTTGGCCAGATCCGGTGTGGAGACCGATCCGAGGATTTCATTGATGCCGGCAGGGTTGTCCGCAGCCAGCGGCTTGCCTTCCGAGATCGCGCTCTTCCACCACGGCTCCAACTGCCGCATCGTCTGCTTGAGGCAGTAGTCGATATAGTAATCCTTCGGGTGTTTCAGCGCCACGAGCGCCGCGTCGGCGGCCTCCCACTGGCGGAAGAAGCTGGCAACGCGCACCGCTTCCAAGCGGACCCGCGGCGCTTCATCGTCCGCGGCGATTTTCAGCAAGGCCAGCGCGTCCGGCACCCGGTCGCGCCAGTAGCCCATGACCCGCACGCCCTGCGCGCGCGCCCGCGGCTCGGGGGACTTGAGCACGCGCTTGAGCAGATCCAGGTCCACGACGTTATGCCACTGGTGGACCCACAGGCCTTCCAACACATGATGCTCGAAGGCGGGCAGCGCCGGGTCGAGCTGGTTGATCCACTGCTTCACGGCAACGATGACTTCCTTCGAGTCGCGCTTGCCCAGCTCGATCTTCGCACGCATCCGGACATCGTTCTCGGGCTCCTTCAGCAGCTCTAACAGCTTCGCCACCGGCTCGCCATCGACCGCTTTCGGCACCAGCAACGGGCGGCCTTCGTAGGTAATGCGATAGATCCGGCCGTGCTGGTGGTCGCGGTTAGGATCGCGCAGGTGGTGCTGGAGGTGACCGATCAGCATCTGCGACCAGTCCATGAAATAAATCGAGCCGTCCGGTGCCACGGTTACGCCGGAAGGGCGGAAATTCGAGTTTTTGGAGAGGTCGCTTTCAATCAGATTGGGCAGGGTCTCGCCTTTGATGCCGGAGCCCTCGTCGCTCAACTTGGCGCGGAAGATGCCGTGGACGCTGATCACGTTGGCATTGAGGAATTCGCCCTGCCAGTCGTCCGGGAAATGGCGGCTGCTCAGGATGGCGGTGCCGGCGCAAGGGCGCGACGGGCGGTTCCAGAATTGGTTCATGCCCGGATGCGCACCGCGGTCGAGATGGCCGCTGAAAGCCGGTCCGAAGTAGTTCGAGTTGCCGGTCGCGTCGGTGATCAGGTCGTTGCCCCAGTAGTCGAAAACCCGGCCGTGGGGATTGGCGAAGCCGTAGGGCACGTGGCGCGCAAACTTGCCGGTGTTCGGCTCATAGCGGTAGATCGCGCCGTCGGTGTTGCGGACCGGACCACTGTGAGTCTCCACGTTGGTGCGATGGAAAACCCCGTCACTGAGATAGACCGCGCCGCCGGGCTCCAGGCACATCGAGTTCGTTTCGTGATGCGAGTCCGCCGCGTCGAGGCCGTGAAGCACGCGCTCCTTCCAGTCGGCCTTGCCGTCGCCGTCGGTGTCGCGCAGGAACCACAGATCGGGCGACTGAATGACCAGCACGCCGTCCTTGTAAAACTGGAAACCGGTCGGGCAGTTCAAGCCGTCGGCGAAAGTCGTGATCTTCGCGGCTTTGCCGGTCTTGGGATCGAGGTCGATGACCAGCAACTTGTCGAAGACCTTGGTGGTCGGCGTGTTCCCCGGATAGTTCGGCCATGCGGCGATCCACAAGCGGCCCTTGGTGTCGAAATTCATCTGCACCGGGTTGACCAGCTCCGGATAGGTCTCCTCCGAAGCGACCAGCTCGACCTTGCAGCCGGGCGCCAGCTTCAGGTGTTGAATCGCTTCCTCGCCGCTGAGGTAGGGCACCTCCTCCTTGCGGTTCGGCGGCACCAGGTTGACCGAGGGCAGATTGTCGTCGGTGACCTTGAGATCGCCGCCTTTTGCGACCGACCAGACGCGCAGGTCGCGGTTGGCGGTCTTCACATCGCGCTGGGAGAGTTCCTCGCCGAGCGTCACCGCGTTGGTCACCCCTTCATAGGCGATGCGCGAGCGGCCGCCGAAGATGTTGAACTGATCGACCGTCCGGTAGCGGTGATGCCACTCGGTATTCTTGTCGATCACCGCCGCGCGGATCTTGGCGACGAGCGGATCGCCCATCGACGGCGGCTCGTTGCCGAAGACCGCCTTGAACTGCACCGGCGCGAGCTGGCGGTCACCTTCTTCGTTCAAGTGGACGCCGTTGATCGTGAGCGGCGTGCCGGCCTTGGCGAAGAGGTCGCGGGACGGGGTGAAGAGATCGACGAATGGCACGCCCTTGGCCTTGGCGACTTCCTCCATCGCCTTGGTGTAAAGCGCGAGGTTCGCATTGTTCGCTTCGCCATCCGGGAAGTCCGCGCTCTTGAGGTTCTCGTGGGCGATCGGTGAGAAAAGCACCAGCTTCGGCGCCCCTTCGCCGTTGTACTTCGCCGCGAGCTGGGCATCGAGGTAGCGGCCAAGCTCAGCCTTGAAGCCTTCGATTCCCTCCGGCCCGCGGAACGACTCGTTAAAGCCCCAGTAGGCGAACATCACGTCCGCACCGAAATCCGTCCCCGCCTTGTAAACCACGCCCGGCTTCGCGGTGGTGTCGCCCTTCTTCATCGCGAGGAACCACTCGGTCGGCGGGGCGTCGTCGGAACGCGGGCGGAGATTCACCTCATCCGCCGCGAAGCCAAGATTCCGCACGGTCAGGTCGAGCTCCGGATAGGCCCGGTGGATCAGAGCTTCCAGCCACCCGTGATGCTGCTGACGGTCGGCCAGGCCGCTGCCGACGATCGCGACATGGTCACCTTTCTTCAAAGCCACCAGCGGTTCCGCCGCCGACAGCATACTGCCCGCGGCGGCGAAAAGGAGAACGGCACGGAGAAAGGGGAGCGGTCGGGTCGGGGTCATGACGGATTTGTGCGGAGGATGAAGCAAAGGACAAGAATCTCCATGATTCCTGCAGAGTCGGGCTATCCAAGGCGCTACGGTGTCCGGGGTCGAGGTTCTTTCGGCGGGGTGGGGATGCTTGGGATGGGAGTGTCGCCTTTGAGGCGACATCTGAACTTTGGCCCCCGACTAGATAAACAGGTTGGCTGGAAGCCTCGGTTGTCCGCTTCTCCTGATTTTACTGGACCAAAGTCTAGTTATTCGACTAGAGTCGCCCGCATGGGATTCCCGACCAAAGTCCAACTCATCAGCCGCCAGGCCAGCGAACAGTACTACATCAACTTCCCCTCCGCCCTCGCCCAAGCCATGGAG